>CAZIPN010000007.1:6907-42035 GCA_964541225.1 uncultured Eubacteriales bacterium | reverse complement strand
GCCGAGACGATCGTGCCCGGATCGGAGGTGTACTTGAAGAAGCTGGCGAAGGCCAGGTACCCGCCAACGCCGATCAACGCCAGCACCACGACCACGCCGATGATGATCGCGGCAATCGCGCCTCCCGACAGACCCGGCTTCTTGCCTCCAGGTAGTGGAGGCGGCTCGACGCCCGCCTGGGCCGGGAACGGCCGAGTGGGCTGCACCTGATCGCTTCGGAAAGGCGGCGGCTCCTGCGACAGCGGCATCGTCTTCGCCGCGTCCGGAGTGGGAGCGGGCTGTGGCGCCTGCTGTTCGAACGCGCCTGGGGGCGGAGGTGGAGGTGGCGCCTGCGTCACCTCACGCACATCGGCGCCGCACTTCGGGCAGAACGCGTCGTTCGTTGTGATTGCCGAGCCACATCTCGGGCACTGCATGGCGACCCCTCTCCGGGACGTCAGCAAGCGATCTCTGGGTTTCGGAAAGAGGGTACCAGTTTGGAGGAATGCCGAGGGAGGGCGACGTCGTGGCACCCGTCGTCTGCGATGGCGGGCGGTGGTAGTATTTCAATCCGCGCCCTCGTAGCTCAGGGGATAGAGCACAGGTTTCCTAAACCTGGTGCCGGAGGTTCGAATCCTCCCGGGGGCACCACATACTCGCCGGTAGATGGCCAAGGTGGGCAATCTGTCGGCTGACATGATCTGCGCCCCGTCCGACTCCACACACGATTCCCCTCGTTTGACATTCTTATAATCGTATATATAATTGTGTCATGTTCAACTACAGCCTGACATCTGAGATCCAAGCCGACGTCGCCCGGTTCGCCGAGGTCGCGCGACGGCTTGACGTCGTCTCGACGCTCCCTCGGACATGGTCAGGCCGAGTCCGCCGTGACCTGCAGGCCGAAGCGATCGGCGCCTCCGTTGCGCTCGAAGGCGTGCCCGTCACCGTCGACGAAGTACGCCGCATCTTGGCGGGCGACCAGCCGCGCACCGTAAGCGACGAGGACGCTTCGCTGGTGCGCGGATATCGCGAGGCTATGCAGTTCGTGTTGTCGCGGGCAGACGACTCGGCGTTCGTCTGGTCCTCCGAGATCTTTCGAACCATGCACGCGAGCGTGATGGCGCGTTCTTACGCCGCCAGAGCTGGGCTCTACCGCGACCGTCAGGTCTGGCTCACCAACTCGAGCACGGGCGAACAGGTCTACTTGCCACCGGACAACGATGACGTGCCAGCGCTCATGGACGAGATCGCGGACTGGCTGAACGGACCCGGCGAGGCGGTGTCCCCGTTGGTGAGGTCCGCGCTCACGCACGTATGGCTCGCCGCGGTCCACCCGTTTCGGGACGGGAACGGTCGTACCGCCCGGATCGCCTCGTCCCTCGTGATGTACAGGTCCGGCTACCGGCTCCCCCAGTTCACGAGTCTTGAGGAGTGGTGGGGAACTCACCCCGCCGACTACTACGCTGCATTCGACTGTCTGGGAAAGTCCTGGGATCCAGACGCCGATGTGACTCCGTTTGTCGCAGCCCACGTCGGCGCCCAGCGCCGGCAAGCGGACGCACTGTCCCTCAAGGAGGCCACCGAGCGACTGCTCTGGGCAGCGCTGGAAGACATCGTCGTCCACGGGCTTGGCATGGACAGCCGTGCGGCCAACGCCTTGTGGGACGCGTTCTTCGGCAGAGAGGTGACCAATCGCTACTACCGTGGAATCGCCGAGGTGCCGCAGGTCACGGCCTCGCACGACTTGAAGCAGCTGCAGACCTCGGGGCTGTTGGCCGCGCAAGGCGGCGGTCGGAGCCGGTCGTATGCTGGCACTATCGAGTTGGTCCGCCGAGTCGCGGCGATATTCTCGCTGGCAGTGGACACGTCAGGAGATGGCCCCATCGATGCGGACCTCCGAAATTCAGTGGTCGCCGCATTGGCCCACAAGGCAGCAGGGGCGGAGCAAGCGAACGTCGGCTAGGGGCTTCCTATCCCGCAACACACAGGCCCGGGTCTCTCGGCGAGTACCCGGGCCTGCGTTTGTACTGAGGGTTGCAGCGCTTCTCGCGCCCGTCGCCCTAGTTCTTCGAGAAGCCTACCTCTTTGAGCGCCTTGGCCCGCAGCTCGTCAGCCTGCTTGCTGGCCTCTTCGATCTTCTTCTTCAGATCGGCGAGACGGTTCTCCGCCCAGTTCGGGTCGGACACGATCGCCGGCATACCGACTGCCTGCGCCTGCTTGGACAGCGCAGCTTGCTTCTTGATGTCGGCGTTGTACGCCGAGGTGCGTCCCGCTTTGCCCTCCTCGGCCATGCGCACGACGATGTCGGCCTGCTGCTTGCGCTTCTCGCAGTAGACTGCGGCCTTGTCCAAACCCGCGCTCGGATCCAGCGCGACGGCTTGCCTGAAGAGAAGGGCCGCCTTCGTGTAGTCCGTCCCGGCCGACACGGCCTGCTTCCGCATGGCGGTGTACTTCCCAGCGTTGCCCGAGTCGACCGCGTCGTTGAGCGCCTTGTTCGCCGAGCTCGTGAGGTTCCCGGCCTCTGTTGCTTTCGAGGCCATGCTGCTTGCGGTATCGACGTAGTCGACCAGATCCTGCAACGCGTCGAGCGTCACCGTCGCCGCTTTCAAGCTGTTCAGGTAGTCGGTGCGGCCCTGCGACTCCTTCATCTGCTCGACTGCGGCCGTCGCCTTCGCGATCTCGTCACGGCCATCGCGCAAGTTCTTGGTAGCCGCAGCAACGCCTGTCGACACTGACGCGGGGTTGTCGCCCGACACCTTGTCGAGACTGGCAGACGCTTTCTCGACGTCGTTCTTGGCCGCTTGAAAGTGCGTCTCGGCAAGCTCGATGTGCTTCAAGTCGGCCCGAGCGCCCGAGAAGACGCCGACAATGGCCACGCACGAGCCGACCAAGAGGATGATCACGAGCGCAACGACGCCGAGTATGTAGAGCAGTGGATTGCGTTTCTTGCGTGCGATAACCGGCGGCATTCCTGGAGCGGGAGCCCCCGGACCGGGAGCCCCCGGCTGCGGAAACATCCCAGGTGGCGGAGGTGGTGGTGGTGGCGAGCTCGTTTGGCTGGGCTGTGAAGGTGGATACGGAGCTGGCGGCTGCTGGCCGTTTTGATCGGTCATGCGAGTCCCTTCCCCTACGTGCCCGCGCGAAGAGCGCTGGCTGGTGGTCCGTCGGAACCAACCCGGTGCTACCATCTGCAAGAGCGTACCCTACCGAACCGCCTCGCGGGACGGTCAACTGCGAGAGGAGCGTCTCATGGCGCTGGCTGGTTTCTGCCGAGTATGCGGACAGTACGTCTGGCTGAACGAACAGTGGGGCTGCGTCAACGGACATCCGTGGACCGAGATCAGCAACTGGTACGACCCGCAGGCGGGAACAGCAGTGACGCCGTATTGGCTGCAGGCTGCGCCAGGTCCGACAGCAGCGCCGACGCCGCAACCAGCAGCGATGCCGCAGCCTATGGCGGCTCCCCAACCCGCCCCGCAACCTGCGGCACCTCAGCCCGCTCCGACGCCCCAACCCGCGCCAGTGCCCGCACCAGTGCCCGCGCCAGTGCCCCCGCCAGCCCCCGCTCCCGCCCCAGAACCGACCCCAGAGCCGGCCCCAGAGCCGGCCCCCGCTCCCGCCCCAGAACCGGCCCCAACTCCCGCCCCGGCTCCTGCCGCACCCAGCGAGCGCTTGGCGATGCTCGCCGACATGCTCGCGACGCTGGGCCAGTACCCGAACTACACCTCGCAGTACGGCACGGACACCGACATCGTCATCAACAACGAGATCGCGAACGCAAACTGGGGCGTCGGCAAGAAGAAGGTCGAGTTCTCGGCGATCATGAAAGCGGTCGAACCTGAGCACACCATCTACTACTGGGAGATGCTCAAGGAGTCCGGCGGCGGCGTGAGCTTTGGCGGATTCGACTCGGAAGTGACCACCACCTCCGGCGCCAAGCGGTGGGGCACCAAGAGCGAGACCGTGATCGGCCCCGGCGGCGTGGAAGTCGACTACAGCTGGGACTACGCAGCAACTCGGCGAATCGTCGAAGACGTGGCCGCACGCCACGGCTGGAAGGTCAAGACGGTGCTGCGGCGCGGCTCCGCGGCCTGGTAGCGGACGGGCCTTGCGTCATTTCCCAGAATCCGGCGCGATTGACAGCTCGGTCAGCAGACTCCGGACTTCGGAGTCCTCGGTCTGGTCAAAGAAGCCGTAGAACTGGCCGACCGCGAAGAAATCGTCGCGAGTTTGGACAGTGACGAGATCGTCGGCTTCGGCCCCAAGCGTTCTGGCCGCGTCCGCCGCGGCAACGGGCACGGCAAGCACGACTCGAGCAGCACCTTGGCGCCGCAAGAACCGGATCGCCGCCCGAGCGGTAAGGCCGGTGGCGAGGCCGTCATCGACGACGATGGCCGTGCGACCCGCAAGCGCAACGGGTTCACGATCGCCTCTGAGCGACTCGATCTGCCGAGCAATCTTCGCACGAGCGCCGTCGGCGATTTCATCGAGATCCGCGGCGCTGAATCCGGCGGCGGGGTTGGGCAGCAGTTCGCCGTCGGCAGTGAGCGCGCCAGCCGCGAACTCGGGATTGCCTGGCGCGCCGACTTTGGCGGCAAGCACGATGTCGAGCGGCAGCCGCAGCGCGCGCGCAACCTCGGCAGCCACCACCACGCCGCCGCGCGGGATGCCGAGAACGACGGTGTTGGGCTGGTCGGCATAGGCGCTGAGCTTGCTGGCAAGCTGACGGCCGGCGTCGGATCGATCGGCGAACATCGGTGCCTCCTGCGAACGGTGTCTACACGATTCCCTACCCGCTTCATGCGCGGCCGGGACGATGTCAGACCCATGCGATAGCGTGGGTGTGCAAGTTGGGGACTGCACGCGAAGTTGCCGTACACTCGACCTGTCCCGCAAGCGCGGGTGCCGCCGTGGCGTTCGCGCGTGCTTTGACTGGAGCGACTAATGGATGGCGTCATCTTGTGGGTGCTGGTAGTGCTCGGCGTTGCCAACGCGGGGCTGGTGATCACGCTCATCGCGAGATCGACCGCTGGCAGCCGAGGCGACGTAGCGCTGCGCGACGAACTGCGCACAGGACGCGAAGAGGCGGCGAGGGCAGCGAGGGAATCGCGTGAGGAGCTGTCGCAGGCGCTGCGATCGGGAAACGAGACCCTCTCGGCGAACCTGAGCGCTCTGAGCGACGTGCAGCGCGGACAGCTCGACGGCATGACGAAGCAGCTCAAGGAGCTGAGTGAGTCCAACTCGCAGTCACTTGAGAAGATCAGGACGACCGTTGACGCGCGCGTCAAAGAACTGCAGGACGGCAACGAGAAGAAGCTCGACGAGATGCGAAAGACCGTCGACGAGAAGCTGCACGACACTCTGGAGAAGCGGCTGGGCGAGTCCTTCAAGCTGGTGAGCGAGCGGCTTGAGGCCGTACAGCACGGACTCGGCGAAATGCGCACTCTGGCCACTGGCGTCGGCGACTTGAAGCGAGTCCTGACAAACGTGAAGGCTCGCGGCACCTGGGCGGAAGTGCAGCTGGGGGCGCTTCTCGAGCAGATTCTCGCTCCCGGGCAGTTCGATCGAAACGTCCAAACCAAAGAAGACTCACGCGAAGTCGTCGAGTTTGCGGTGCGTCTGCCTGGCCAGAAGGATGACCCCGACAGCTGCGTTTGGCTGCCGATCGACTCGAAGTTCCCGCAGGAGGATTACATGCGGCTGCAAGACGCCGCCGATCACGGCGACGCGGACGCCGTGCAGAAAGCTTCGGATGCGCTGGCCCGCTCCATCCGAGTCCAAGCTGAGATCATCAGCTCGAAGTACCTCTGCCCACCGCGCACAACTGACTTCGCGATCATGTTCCTGCCTACCGAGGGCCTCTACGCCGAAGTGTTGCGCCACCCATCGCTCTTCGATGAGCTGCAGACCCGATACCACGTCAATGTCACCGGCCCCACGACGCTTGCCGCGTTCCTCAACAGCCTGCGAATGGGCTTCCAGACGCTGGCGATCGAGCAGCAGTCCGCCGAGGTCTGGAAGGTGCTTGCAGCTGTGAAGACGGAGTTCGGCAAGTTCGGAGGCGTGCTCGAGAAGGTCAAGAGGCAGCTGAACACGGCCTCGCGCACTATCGACGAGACTGGAGTTCGCACGCGCGCGATGGAGCGCAGACTACGCAGCGTCGAGAGCCTTCCTGCAGGAGAGGCGAACGAGGTGCTCGAACTCCCCTCCGACGCCGCAGACGACGGCGATGACGCATTCTCGGCAGATGGCGACCCGGCGTCGATCGCGGAAGAGACCGCGTCAATCCTCGACGACGTGTTTCCCGTTGCAAGTGACGTCGAAAGCTAGGAAGAGTCGCCCGCGCTACTGCGAGCACACCGCCCGACGCAGCCGGAGCTCATCGCGAACCGGGATCGCCGAGAACCCGGAAGATGCGGAGCCGAAGCGATCGGCGACATCGCCAATACGCGCTTCGTAGAGTGCGAACCCGTGCCGTTGGTAGAAGTACAGCTGCGGAATATCGTCGTTGGTCACGGCTGCACGGACGAACTGCAGCCCTCGCTTGACCGCAAGCGCGTCAACCGCCGCGAGGAGTGTCGTGGCTACTCCTCTGCCCTGATACTCCGGATACACCGAAAGCATGATGATCGTCGCCTCGCCGCCCACAACCGCCAGCGACAGCAGCCCGATCACTTCCCCGCCGACCAGGGCCACCAAGTTCACTCCCGCTAGCACGTCGAACGTTGAGTCGAAGACGTCGACATCAGTCTCACCCAACGCACGCTCGCACAGAAGCTCGATGGCGCTGTCGTCGGCATCGGTTGCAAGCCGAACCTCGGCCTCCGGACGATCCGTGCTCATGTGATCGGGGCCGGTGACAGTCACCCGCGCCTCGCCCAGCGGCAGGTCTTTGCCGCATACCGAACAGCGGTACTGGGGAAAGGGAAGTTCGAAGTCGTCCGGCATCAGTATCTGCTCCTTGTTTGACGCGGCGGAAATCCCAGGACACCGCGACCAGCTCCATACGCTATATTCCGCGAGCAGAGGATAGCAGCAGACGCGCTTGGTGAGCGGTACTGTTTTCTCGGCAGGCTCACCAAGCGCCCACACCACGATCGGCCTCTCGCGCTATCATCGACACATGACGATTCCACTGCTTGCCGAGAACCCGGAAGCACTTGATGCGCTCTCCCACGTCGAGGTCACCTATTCCGACCTCGACGGAACGCTTCTGGGCTTCGGCGGATCATTGCTCATCGATGGCCAGAGTCGTCCATCGACGACCGTCGCCGACGCCGTCGTACGAATCAACCAGGCCAACCTGCCGGTCGTGGTTGCCACTGGGCGCAATCGCGTGCAGTGCACCGAGATCACGCGACTGCTCGGGTGGCGCGCATTTATCGCGGAACTCGGCGGCGTGATCGTACCGGATCGAGGAGCCGACCCCATCTTCAACACGGGCGACTGGCCGGCCGGCGTCCTGGGCAAGGGAGAGACCCCGTATCAGCGCATCGAGCGCACGGGTGCGGTCGACATTCTCATGCGCGCTTTTCCTGGGCGGCTCGAGCCACACGCCCCCTACCACATGAACCGGGAAGCCACGGTACTGCTACGCGGGTCGCTCGACATGGAAGAAGCGCGTTCGGTGCTCGGCGAGCTCGATGTGCCCATCGACATCGTCGACAACGGCATCGTCAAACCGGTGTCCACCGGCCTTGTCGGCGTCGCCGAGATCCGCGCATACCACCTGATGGCCCCCGGAGTCACCAAGTCAGGCGCGATCGTTCGCGATCTCGAGCTGCGAGGGCTTGCACGCCACCAGGCGGCCTCAATAGGCGATGCCGTAACCGACGTGCGGATGGCCGACGAGTGCGCGCTGGGCGCGGTTGTCGCCAACGCGCTTGCCGACCCGAGGGTACTGAGCACTGCGCGCGAACGGCCGAACGTGTACTCGACTGCGGGAGAACGCGGCGATGGATGGGCCGAATTCGCGAACTTGTGGCGCACCGCCAAAGGACGCTAGCGCGCGTGGCATCGGGCATTCCCGGTCACCAGTGCACGGGCCCATCGAAGAACCGTGCACCTCGCCCGGCTGTTAGCGCGCCAGCGCGGGTCCGGTTCCCGGCGCGTTCTCGGCGAGGTCGATGAGCCATGCGGCGGCTGCGCGTCCGATCACGTCTTGAACCTCGACGTTGAGTCGCTCGGCCTCAGCAACCAGCCCCTCATAGCAGCGGTCGTCGCACTCGATCTCGATGCGGTGCGTCGTGCTCATGCTGGTCTCCTCTCCGATCTGAAAGAACATCGCACAACAATCTCGCCAGGCCCCTTGCCGGTCGGTTCCCATGGGGTTCGGCCTTGCTGCCTCATCTGGGAATGTCGTCCAACTCGTCGGCTTGCCCTTCCCCACGCACAAGTGTACCCTTTCGTGTGCTCGGTACCAGCGGCAACGCTGTTCCAAGCATTGACATCAAGGAAGTCAGCTCCGTCCGTTACGGTGCGGCTCCTGTTCGAACACAGGCCACTGCCCGGAAATGTCGAGAGACGCCAATGGGTAGAACAGCCCTCGCCGGCTTAAGGCGAAGGCTAAGGTGGCTGGGCTACGCGGATCGGTGCCAAGCGCCGGCCCGCAGGCGGGGCGCGACCCCGCTGCGTCGACGACACCACGCGTCGTGCGCCCTACGTCGGACAGTGCCAAATCCCACGACGAGGGATGTGAGCGGAAACGCCCAGCGTGTGCGCCTCACTTGTGGCGCGCATGCCGGACGCACGTGCGATAGGCGCGTGCTAGCCGCCGCCCCTCGTCCGCATCGGACGCAGGGGCTTTCTTGTTGTCGTGACCTGCCCCCGGAAGACAAGGGTCTTTGTGAAGCCTCACAGTCCGTAGACCCCTCGGCAACCCTCCGATCATCTCGGCGGGCTCCGAGGGGAGTTCCCGCCACGTGATCCACCGGGCCTGCAAACGTCTCGCGCATCTGCCCGATGCGCCGAGAACCCGGACGGAGGGAGTGCGCCATGATCTACCTGTCCAGAATGCTGGGCAAGCCGGTTCTCGATGCCCGGGGCAACGAGATCGGACTCATCAGCGACATCGCTATCGCCACCGGCGAGGTGTTCCCTCGCATCACGTCGTTGGCGTTCAAAGGACCGGACAAGACGCCGTTCATGCTCTCGTGGCGCAAGTACGTAGCCGAATTCGATCCCGAGCACATCACACTCAACGCGCCCCAGGCCGACCTGCGCTTCAGCTACCTGCAGCCGGATGAGGTCTTGCTCGCGCGCGACTTGATGAACAAGCAGATCGTCGACACGCAGGGGATGAAGGTCGTGCGCGTCAACGACCTCAAGCTCTCCGAATCCCGTAACCAGCTGCGCCTTCTCGGCGCCGAGGTCGGTGTTCGCGGCATCTTGCGGGGCATCGCGCCAGCGCTGGAGTCTGCGGTGGACTGGACTACCCGGCTCTTTGGCGGCTCGCTGCCAGAGAACCTGATCGCGTGGAACTACATGGATCTGCTTGAGCGCGACCTCTCGCAGGTCAAGCTCTCGGTCACACACAAGCGCCTCGACGAACTGCACCCGGCTGACGTCGCCGACATCCTCGAGAAACTGTCGCCATCGCAACGCGCGGCGGTCTTTGCACACCTCGACAACGAGTCGGCCGCCGACACGATCTCCGAACTCGAAGACGAACTGCAGGCTGGCGTCATCGACGACCTGTCGGAGCGGCGAGCATCTGACGTGCTTGCCGAGATGGACCCGGACGACGCCGCCGACATCATCGGCGACCTGCCCTACGACAAGGCCGAGCGCCTCTTGCGTCTCATGGGTGTGAAGGGCGCGAGCGCCATCCGCTCTTTGCTCGGCTATCGCGAGAAAACGGCCGGCGGCATCATGACGCCGGAGGTCACGACGGTGACGCTGGAGATGACAGTGCAGGAAGTCATCGACAAGATGCGCGCCGAGTCGGCCGAACACGAAAGCGTCTACTACGTCTACGTCGTCGAAGCCGACCGTCGGCTCGTGGGCGTTGTCTCTCTTCGCGATCTGCTGATGGCGTCACCCGACACGCGCGTGAGCGACATTGCCGAGCGCGATCTGTTCACCGCGCATGTGGACGACGACCAAGAAGATGTTGCCGAGCAAATGAGCAAGTACGACCTGCTCGCGCTGCCTGTCGTGGACGAGAATGGCGGCCTCGTGGGCATCGTCACCGTCGACGACGCGCTCGACGTGCTCGAAGAAGAGTCGGCCGAGGACCTCGAGCTGGCAACCGGCCGTCCAGTCGGGTTCGCGGTCACCGGGCTATGGCGCTGGGTGAGCCGCGACGGCTGGCTGGCCGTATGGGCGATTGCGTTCCTGGCGGCGGCAGGCTTCGCGCGCTGGGTCACGTCGACAACGGATCTGGGAGTCGAGGCCGCGTCGTTTGGGTTGCTGCCCCTCTTCGCAGTCACCATCTCGCCAATCGTGCTGCGAATCGCTGAAGACGTCGCAAGCCACGCGATGGCCCGCGTTATCGAGGACGAAAACGAGGAGCGCCCGTCCCTCCTGCGTCGCATCGCATTCGACGGGCTGTCCGGCCTGGGACTCGCAGTCGTCCTTGGCCTGCTAACCTTCGGGGTGATCGACCTCGCGCTTGGCACTGTGGCGGGCACCGCATCGCTCGGCGTCGCCGTCGGCGCTGCACTCGGGCTCTCGGCGCTGATCGTCACACTCGCCGGCACGCTCATCGGATGGCTTGCCGAGAACCGCGCGCGCTCCGGCAAGCGCGTCTCACACTTCAGCGTCGCAGTTCCGCTCATGGCGACTGGCGTCATCTCCACCGTCGTCTTGCTGATCGCAGCAGCGGTCATCAGCGTCAGTGCCGCAGGAGTCTGAGCGGATCATGGCTGACGCCGCGAACGCCAACACCGCGAAGCCGCCCCGCCGCTGGAAGCGGTCGCTCGTGTTGCTCGCCGCGCTGGGACCGGGCGTCATTGCTGCCTCGGCAGGAAACGATGCGGGCGGCATCGCAACGTACTCGCAGGACGGCGCGAGCTACGGCTACGCGACGCTGTGGATGATCTTCCTGATGACGTTTTCGCTGGTGATCGTGCAAGAAATGGCCGCGCGCATGGGCATCGTGAGCGGCAAAGGATTCGCCGCGCTCATCCGCGAGCGCTTTGGCGTGCGCTCCACGCTCTTCGCGATGCTGGCGTTGCTCGCGAGCAACGCTGCCACGAGCGTCGCCGAGTTCGCCGGAATCGCGGCCGCGCTCGAACTCTTCGGCGTGTCGAAGTACATCTCGGTACCAGTGGCTGCAGTCGCCGTATGGTTCCTGGTCGTGCGCGGCAGCTACCGCCGAGTCGAGAAGCTCCTGCTGGTGCTCTCGGCGGTCTTCTTCGCCTACGTCGTGGCCGCATTCATGGCCAAGCCGGATTGGGGCCAGGTGCTCACCGCGACGGTTGTGCCGCGCTTCATACCGACGAGCGGCTTCGTGCTCATCGTCATCGCCACCATCGGAACGACGATCGCACCGTGGATGCAGTTCTTCGTGCAGAGCAACATCGTGGACAAGGGCGCCGACGTGCGCGACATGCTCCCGCAGCGCATCGACGTGATCGGCGGAGCCGTCTCGGCGAATATCGTGGCCTGGTTCATCATCGTGACCACCGGAGCCGTGCTCTTCCCGCGCGGCATCCGCGCCACATCTGCCGAGAACGCCGCGCACGCGCTGGCCCCCGTTGCTGGGCACTACGCGAGCGCGCTGTTCGCGATCGGACTCTTCGGCGCATCGCTTCTGGCGGCATGCGTGCTTCCGCTAACGGCGGCCTACGCCATCTGCGAAGCGTTCGGCTTCGAGCGCGGCATCGACCGCAGCTGGGCCGAGGCGCCGGTCTTTAACGGCATCTACACGTTCGTGATCGTCTTCGGCGCGGCATGCGTGCTCATCCCCAACGCCCCGCTCATCTCGATCATGGTGCTCTCGCAGGCGGTCAACGGCGTGCTCCTCCCCTTCCTGCTCGTCTATATGATGGTGATCGTCAACGACCGCCGAATCATGGGCAAGTTCGTGAACGGCCCGATCTACAACGTCCTTGGATGGACGACGGTCACCGTGGTAATCGCACTCACGGTTGCGCTTCTGGTGATGCAAGCAGTAGGAATGACGTAGGTATGTGTGCATCTGACGACATCGACGACGACCGCGAGATCGCGCAGGCGAAGCACGCCGCGAGGGTTCGCGCCCGACGTGCGCGTGACGGGGTCGAGCACGGCGTGCGTGGCGCATCTGCCGACAATCTCGCGCGGCTCCTGCTCGAGCTGCCCGAGCTTGCCGAGGCAAAGACGGTGCTCGCCTACTCGGCGCTTCCAAACGAACTCGATCCCGCGCCTGCGATCTGGCGCTTGCGCAGCCGAGGCGTTCGGATCTGCTATCCGCGCATCGAAGCGCCCGGAGTGCTTGACTTGCACTACGTCGACCACGAGCTTGAGCTGGTGCCTGGTCCATTCGGCCTCGCGCAGCCCAGCGAGCATGCGCCTCGAACACCACACGAACTCATCGACGCCGTCATCATCCCGGGTGTCGCCTTCGACGCGCAGGGCATGCGGCTGGGCTACGGCGGCGGCTACTACGACCGGCTCCTGCCGATGTGCCGCATCGACTGCGTGCGCATCGGCATCGCCTTCGACGAGCAGATGGTCCATCACATCCCGGTGGAGGAGCACGACGCGACGATGGACGTAGTTGTCACGCCGACCCGGGCGATCAGGGCGAAGTGACGTGCCTTGAGTTGTGATCTCTGGTCGCGCTCTCGCCCGGACGTTAGTGCGAACTCAAAGCCCCGCTGTCAGGACCGTACGGCCACCAATCCCGCGCCGGAGGCCTGCCCGGCATCGCCCTAACGTACCGCCGCTTCGGTGATGTAGAGCGTCTTGCTCCGGCTTGAACCGTTGCACACAACGCGGACGTAGCGCGCGTTGACGGGCTTGAGCGCGTACGTTTCGACAGCCGCCGTCTCGCCGCTGCTTACCACCTTCGTGGACAGCTTCCAGTGGCGTCGATCGCGCGACGTGTAGATCTTGAACAGCGCCGAGCGGGTTTGACCGCTCCGCACGCCGAGCGACACCGAGTGCACGGTCACCCGCTTGCCGAGATCGAACTCGATCCACTGCTTCTTGCTGGCCTTCCACGACGTGCTCATCTTGTGGTCGATCGCGGCCGTCGGCTTGCCCCTACTTGCCCTAACCCTTTTCAGCCTCAGTGCGGGTCCATCGGCAGGCAATGTACGCAGTCGCAGGAATGCTTCGAGCAGGAAGTAGTCGCCAAACGACTGCCCTTCGTCGCGCGTTTGCGGAATCGAGTAGCACTGCGTTCCGTGCAACAGGATCGCCGGATTCCCCCCGGTGGAACGATAGTTGGGCGACATCAGCGACGTGAGCATGATCCTGGCCGAGCCTGCGTAGCGCGCCCGATTCGCGGAACTGGGGTCGAGCGTGGCGAGATCGAGCAACGCCGAGGCGGCAATCGCCGCCGCCGAGCTGTCTCGCGGGGTGTTGGGAATGCTCGGGGAGCGGAAGTCCCAGTACGGCACGAAGTCAGGTGGCAGCTCGGCGAGATAGCGGTCGGCCACCTTGCGAGCGGTCGCAAGCATCGCCGGATCCTTCGTCTCGCGGTACGCAGTGGTGAACCCGTAGATTGCCCACGCTTGCCCGCGAGACCACATCGACGTGAGCGAATACCCCTGACCGGCGTATCTGTCCTCGAGGGCGCCGGTCTTGGGATTGTAGCCGACAATGTGATAGACGCTGCCGTCTGGGCGCACGAAGTCCCTGGCGGTGGTGAGCGCATGCTGGTGAGCCAGCGTGCGCCATGATGCCGGGCCACCGTGGTCTGCACCCCAGTACAGGATCTGCACGTTCATCATCTCGTCGATGATGGTCTGGCACTGAGACGCGTCGTTGCGTGATCGGATGGCGCCGACGGCGGTATTGAAGCGCCTCGCTTCACCTTTCGCGGCCTTCAGGGCCATGTTGCGGTAGCCGGAATTGCCCGTGAGTTCGTATGCCTTCGCGTAGCTGTAGAAGTATCGGAAGCCTATGTCTGTCGATGTCGACGTGATTGCCGTCTTGCCGAGAGGCTTCTCGCGCGAGATGGCGTGTTTCCTGAACCACGAATCTCCGCACGCAGCGTAGGCCGCCCACAGCTCACCGGGAAAGAACCCGCTTGCCCAACCACCCGTGCCCGTCGTGACCCATTTCCGTCCCGCGGTGTAGTAGGTGAACGCCCAGGAGTGCAGCTTCTTCTCGGTAGCCCTGACCCTTCGAGCGCCGTTGCTCAGCCCGTACCTGGCGAGCGAAGCGAACGTCGCGTCGGCCGGAGGGGCCGCGACAGTGAAGATCGCGCTCGCATCGCGCTCGTTGCCTGCGATGTCGAAGGCGCGCGCGAAGAAGGTATGGGTGCCCAGCACTCTCGTGGAAAGCTGTGTGCCCGCAGTCCAAGGACCACTGTCCAGCCGGGACTCAACCCTGGCCAACCCGGAGCACCCATCCGAAGCTTGCACATGAATCGTGCCGACCGTGGTGTAGCTTGGATGGGCATCGAGCGAGAGTTCTGGTGGCGTCGTGTCGATGTTGAATGCGGCCGTCTTGGTGGCTTCGACATTGCCGGATGCGTCCTCGGAGGAATACTCGACGAAATGCTCTCCGTCGGAGTCTAAGTTGATGGTGGTCGTAGTCGAACGTGCCGCGCCATCCACGAGACAGCGAGTGCTCGCCACGCCGGAGATATCGTCTGTGGCTTCAAGGGTGATGGCTACAGGGGTGTCGTTCCACCCAGCTGAGTTAGCAGGCGGGTCCGCAATCAACGACGTGGTGGGTGGCGTAGTGTCCGTCCCAGCTTGGAGTTCCGTCGCCCCCAGCCGGGACGTGGCGACCGCCGCCGACATCCCGAGAATGGCCAGCGAGGCAACGAGTACGCCCAGAATCGCCGTGCGCGCCGACTTCAAACCCCTCATTCGGTCCCCTTAGTGGAGCGCCGAGACTGCACTGCCCACGGCGCTTGATCGGAAGATGACACGCATCGCTTGAACAGGACGCACGAATTCTGCGGGCAATTGTACCGTGCGCGCGGCTAACCCGCGATATCAGCGACGCGCGCGTCGGAAAGCCTGAGCAAGTCGGTGAGTTGCATGCGCACCATCGACGCCGGTGTTCCCGCAGCAGGGTACACCACCTCGAAGCGAGAGAACGACGCGTCAGCAATGACCGGCAGATCGCTCGGCAGATCGAACGGCGAGACGCCGCCGATGGCGTAGCCAGTTGCCGAGCGCACCATCTCGGCGTCGGCGAGACGCACAGCAGCACCGCCAAAGAGCCCCGAAAGCGCTTCGGAGTTGCCGCGTCGGTCGCCCGGGACCAGCGCCACAACCGGCTGATCGCCCACGACGAAGACGAGCGACTTCACGATCTGCCCGAGTTCGCATCCCATCACATCGGCGGCCTGCTGAGCGGTCTTGGTCGACTGCTCGAACTCGAAAAGCCCCTCGGCAAGTCCGTGAGCATCAAGGTACGCGCGCACGCGCTCGCGCGAACCTGCCTTGCGGAAAACATCGGCCATGCTCGCTATCGCCCCTTCATCCATGAGGCCGGGGCGCGTCGAGGAACGCGCAGCGGGAAGCGCAGCGACTCAAGCACCGCCTCCAGGTTGTCCTGCCACACAACGAGCGACTTGAGATCGAGTCGCATGAGCGGGTACTTGGAGTCCGGCTTGGACACCGTGAAGCCATTGCGCAGCAGAAACGGCATGCCGAGCATCGGCATGCCATCCACGTCCGCTTCGGGCTCGGCAAACGCGAAGGACTCCACGCGCCGCTCGCCTCGGCCGACCAGATCGCGAAGACACGCGCGCAATAGCACAGTGCCGAGACCGTGGTGGCGTGCATCTGCCGAGACATGCAGGCATGCGATCAGCGGAACCGCAGGGTCTTGCGGAGCGGCGGGGAACGTCGCCGCCTGCGGGAAGTAGCGACTCGGCGCGTACTTGACGAAGCCGAGCAGCTCGTCGTCCTCGTAGGCCACGCGCCCGCACTCGCCCCACTCATCAGTCACCCGTCGCAGCCACGCGCGCTGGAAGTCCGAGTCGCAGACGCCACCGCAGCGACGCTCTCGCTCGCCGCCGCTCTCCCAGAAGGCGCAGCCACCACAGCCGGAAGGCAGCCGGCCGAGGTCCTTTTCTCTGAGTGGTCGCAGTCTGCGGCTCATACTCCGTCAATCTTCTCGCAGAAGTGCGCAGGCCAAGCGTACGACCTGCGCCATCTCACCGGGATCGTTCTTCCTCGTCGTCATCGGGCGGGCCCGCCGCGTCGACGATCTGGTCGCGCATCGACTTCAAGAAGCCGCCAACCTTCTTTCCCGTCTCGCTCTTCGCGGCGACCCTCGCGGCCGACTTCGTGTAGGCGGCTGCGGTCTTCGCGCCCTTGACTGCCGCCGCCGATGCCTTGACCGCGCGGTCCTGTGCGACCGCCGCGGTTCGACCGGCCACCGTCGCCACACCGCCATCCGACTCGATCTGCCGGACTTCCTCTTCCACAAGAATCGCCGAGCCGTCCCAGCCCTTCACGAGTCGCGCCGGCATGTCGACAGTGCCGACTGCCACATCGGCAGCGACTCCACTCGTCAGACCGAGGCCGTTGAGCCGCCCGTCATCCTCGTCCACCACGGCATCCCGCACGTAGCCGAGCGCCTTGCCGCCAACAGTCCGCACCGGCATACCCCGCCAAATGACCGCCGTATCCCAGTTCACACCCAGTCGTCTGGCCGCCGAGCCACCCCACGCCTGCGCTCCGTCGACGACGATCTTGTCGGCGAGCACTGTGGCGCGATCGAAGGCCAGGATCACATCCTTGCGGCGAAAGAGCAGCAGCACGTTGGGACGAGCGACCACGTAGCCGATGGCCACGTTCTTCTCGGGGTGGAAGATCACGTCGACGACTTTGCCAACATGATTGCGCACGCCAGAGCGCTTCTTCTCGCCCATCACGGGGAGTCGGTCGAGATCGTGCAGCGTGAGCTTCATCGCACAAGTGCCTCTTTCGCGGAAAACGCAAACCGGCCCCCTTGGGAGGGCCGGCCGTGAGCGTACCACGTGCAGCCGGACTGACTACTCCTTGGCGGCCTTGCCGGCGGATGCCTTGGCGGCAGCAGCTGGAGCTGCCGAAGCTGGAGCTGGGGCCTCGGCAACCTGCTCCGCAGCAGCCTCAGCGGCCTCAGTCGCCGCCTTCTTGGCGACGAAGTCGAGTCCCTCGGCTGCCTTGCCAGCGGCGAAATCGACACCCGTCTTCGTGCCCTCGGCGGCCTTGTCCACAGCGCCTTTGACGACTGGCGTCGCGTCGACGACTTTGTCCTTGGCGGCTTGTGCGGACTTGGCGACCTGATCCTGCAACCGCGTGCGAGCCTCGTCGATCTTGGCGCGCAGCTGCTCGCTCTTCTCACCTGCGGTCGTCGTACCGGTGTCGATCGTCTCATTCACCTTGCCGACACCGGTTGAGTAGAGATCGCCCGCTTGACCCCAATACTCATTGGCTCTTTCCGCAAGCATCTCTCGGGTCTCCTTGCCAGTTCGCGGCGCGAAAATCAGCGCGAGCACTGCGCCGAACAAACCTCCCAGGAGAAACGTGCCGAATCCCGAGTACCCACGCCTGTCATACATCTTCAAGCACCTCCGCGAATCGATGCATTCCATTTCGACAATGGCGCCCGGCGCGCACGCCGGGCTCTACTGGCTACTTACCCCGATTCCCCGCGAGCAATGGCGGCCTCTATCACCCTTGATACCACATCTTGGAAGGTCATGTCGGCAGCCTCGGCGGCCATGGGCAGAAGCGATGTTTCTGTCATGCCCGGCGACGAGTTGCTTTCCAGCACGAACGGCATCCCCTCGGCGTCGAGCATCATGTCGACACGACTCACATCTCGACTGCCCAAGGCCGCGTGTACGTTGCGCGCCACGTCACTTACCGCCCGCGTTGCCTGTGGCGAAATGCGCGCTGGCGCGAAGAAATCAGCCTCGCCAGGGGTCACTCTCGCCGAGAAGTCGTAGAACCCGCGGGTCGGCACGATCTCGACGGGTGGCAGCACGACCGCGTCCTCACCCTCGCCGAGCACCGACACGGCCAGCTCGGTCCCATCGATCCAGCGCTCGACCATCGCGCTCGTGTCGTAGGAAAGCGCCGAGAGCAACGCATCAGCGAGGCCCTCAGCGGAGTCAATCCGCTGGAATCCGAGCGCCGAGCCCTGCCGAGCCGGCTTGACCGCAACCGGGAAGCCGCCAACTGACCCGGAGATCTGATCCAGCGCGGTGGCCGCGCCCATCTCCTTGAAAGCGTCGGCCGTGAGCGTCACCCACGCGGGCGTCGGGATGTTCTTCTCGGCGAACAGATGCTTGGCCACCGATTTGTCCCACGACAGCGCACACGACACCACGCCGGGCCCCGTGTACGGAATGCCCAGAAACTCGAGCAGCTCCTGGATCGTGCCGTCTTCGCCGTACTTGCCGTGCAGCGCGATGTAGGCGGCGTCGGGGCGCTCCGAGCGCAGCGTGCCGACAAGATCGGCAGTCACGTCGAGCGCGAGCACGTAGTAGCCGGCGGCTTGGAGCGCGTCACTCACGCGGCGTCCACTCGCGAGCGAGACCTCGCGCTCGAGCGAGCGCCCGCCCATGAGAACCGCGATCTTCTCTCTCATGCCGCCCCTTCTCGTTGCGCCGGCAGTGCGCCCGCCGCGATGAACGCACGGTAGAGCTCAAGCCGATCTTCGATCACCTCGGCGAGTCGGCGGATCGCCTCTTCGATGGCGTCGGGCTGAGCGTAGCAGAACGCCAGTCGCATGCAGTTCTTGCCCGTCACGCCGTCGGGGTAGAAGCCATCTCCCGGCGCGTACGTGACGCCCCGCTCGACCGCCTCGGCGAGCATGGATGCGCAATCGACATAGGCCGGCAGCTCGACCCAGATGAAGAAGCCACCGTCGGGACGCGTCCAGCGCGCTTCCGGCGGGAAGTGCTCCTCGAGCGCAGCCAGCATCGCGTCTCGGCGCTGGGCGTACGTGCGCGTGAGTTCGGCTAGTGTGCGACGCCAGCGCGTGCCTTGGAAGTAGCGCTCGGCTGTGACCTGCGCGAAGTTCGAGCCGCACAAATCGGCCGCCTGCTTGACCAGGAGTACCTTGGCTAGAATCGGCTTGGGCGCGGTGATCCAGCCCAGACGAAGTCCCGGCGCGAAGATCTTGGAGAACGTGCCGAGGTAGATCACCTCGTCGTCAAGCGAACGCAGCGGCTTCATGTGCCCGCCGTCGAAGCGAAGGCGTCCGTACGGGTCGTCTTCTACGACCGGGATGTCGTACTCGCGCGCAAGTTCGAGCAGCCGACGCCGGCGCTCGGGCGACATGGTGACACCCGCCGGATTCTGGAAGTTCGGGATCGTGTAGATGAACTTCGCGCCGCGCGGGCCCAGGCTGCGGAGCTCAGCTTCGAGCAGGTCCATGCGCATTCCGTCGTCGTCCATCGGGATGCAGCGAATGTCGGGCTCATACGCCGAGAACGCCTGGAGCGCGCCGACGTAGGTCGGACCCTCGGTGATGATGACGTCGCCCGGGTTCACGAACGTCTTGGCGAGCAAGTCCAGCGCCTGCTGAGCACCGGCTGTGATCAGCACGTCTTCAGGGCGCAGGCGCACGCCGATCTCGGCCATCAGCTCGGTCACGAGCTGGCGAGTCTCAGCGCGGCCGTCGCTGCCTCCGTACTGCAGCGCCGCGATGCCCTCGTGCAGCACGGCATCGTGCGCGGCTTGCGCGACTTGGTCGAGCGGAACGAGCCCGACAGCTGGCATCCCGCCCGAAAGCGAGATCATGTCGGGCCGGGACGCCGCCGCGAACAGGTCGCGTACCGCACTCGATCGGACGCTGCTTATGCAGTCTGCATAACGATCGGACCAACGATCGAACACGATCCTGGCAGTACCCATGTCTTCACCTCACCGGAAAACACAACACCCCCTCCGCCTGATTGGGCGAGGGGGCATTCGCGGTACCACCAATCTTCGTCTCGCCGAATGGCCGGTGTGCCGCCATCGCGAGACCTCATTCCCGGGATACCGGTCCGGGGCCGACCCGCTTCCGGCTTGGCGCTTTCGCGCGGCCCTGGCGGAAGACATTGGAGGGGTGGCCGGGCGACAACGCGCCCTCTTCCCTCACGTCCGTGGTGAGCTATCCATCCCCCGCATCTGCAAGCCGAGGTGTGCCGAGAACTCTAGCAGCGGCGCGCCTAGCTGGTCAAACACTCCCGCCGAGAATCGCAGGGAACCGTCCCTCGGCGAGTGCGGCGGACGTCGGCGTGATGGTCGAGGCTCAGTCCGACTGCACGCGTGCTTCCCGCAGGATCGCGATGATGGACTCGACGTCGGGTTTCTCGGCAGCTTCGCCCATGAGCCAGTCCACGATCCCGAGCCCTGCGCGCAGCGCGCCGATGGCAACAAGATCGACATCGTAGGCCGCGCGGATGCGGTAGACATGAGCACCATCGCGCGCGAAGTCCCAGACCGTTTCCGCGCGCAGGGTTCTCGGCGAGCCAGCGAGCGCCATGCACTCGACCGCGACGTGCTCAAGAAGGTGCGCGGTCTCGGTATTGGCGAGTTCGGCGACGATGCCGTGCGCGGTGCCGTTCTCGCAGGTGTGGCGCGCGAGTCCGGGCAACAGCTCGAGCGCGCGTGCGGCAACCCCAGGCACCGCCGACGTTCGCTCTAGCGACGGAGCGGCGTGCACGAGCGCTTCGACGCGCTCGGGACCCACCTCGATGCTCTCGATGCGCAGCGCCGCCACGCCCACGCCCTACTCGGCGTCGTCAGGAGTCAAAGCTCGCCGACACGCGCGAGATCCCAGAAGGTACGCGATCGACGCGCCTACGATCACCGCTCCGACGGCGACGAGCGCCGCGCGCGTGATGTCCTGCTCGTAGACTTCGTAGGCAACCTGCTTGGTGCGGCTGAGCGCCAAGTCCTGGATCTGGCCGACGCGCTGCTTGAGTTCGTCGATGGTGACTCGTTCCTCGGGTGGAACGTAGAGTGGCTGTCCCTTGGCCGGATCCTTCGTCATCGCTGGGTGCTCCTCACTTTGAGAGAGGTGAAGATCGCGGCGCCGACAACCAAGACGCCTCCGATCGCACCAAGAGCACCCGGCCATGTCAGGTACTTGGCGAGCAGAAGCAGCAGTGCCACCGCAAGGAACGCGACGCCTAACGCGAAGAGGAACGAGGCCGCCAGCGCAAACGCGACCATCGCGCCGAGCTTCTGTCCCGGCAACACGACTTTGTCGCGCATGAGCCCGGCAGCTTCCTGCCGAAGGTAGTTCACCGCCATCTGCAGCAAGTCAGCAAGGGCATCGGTGAGCCTCTCGGACTTCGGCTCGCCCTGCGCGTTGCCCGCATCCTGATTCGCTGCGGCGTCGTCAGGCTGCGCGCCTCTCGGATCGCGCTCCGCACTCGCGCCTTCGGCCTCAGCTGAGGCGCGCGACGAGCTTGTCGTCGGCTCGGCCGACGGCACGACCGGTTCGCTGCCGATTGCATCAGACATCAAGTGAGCCCTCCACAGAATTGCAGGCTTCGCATCCCCCTGAAGATACCCCAAACGCACGTTGCGACGGAGCCGCGAACGGAGCCGGCCCCGTCGAGATCACACCACCGATGCGACGCGACCGTTCGCTCCGCGCCGCCATCGAGGCACGAGGTCTTGGCCATCGTCTACTTCTTCGTGCTCTCCGCCGACAAGCGCTTGATCACCGCGCCGAGCTCGTCCAATTTCGCTCCGTACGTCGCCCAGTCTCCCGCCTTCTGCGCGGCAAGCGCCTGCTGGTACAGTTGCTCGGCAAGCGCAGCATCGTTTGCGGCCGACGGCGAAAGCGTCGTGCCTGTGGCAGCCGCCGAGCCACCCCCGCTCGCGCTCGCGCCCGCGCCTGAAGCGCCACCGGCTGTCGAGGTTGGCTGTTCGCCGAACACCTTGAGCAGCGCGTCTTGCAGCGTCTTCTCCATCTCCACCTTGTCGGAGTACACGACGATCACGCGAGTCAATTCCGGAATCGCCGTTTCCTGCGCTTGGAGGTAGAGCGGCTGGATGTAGACGATGGAGTTCTGGATCGGCAGCACGAGCATGTTGCCGAGCAGAACCTGACTCCCGCCCTGACGCCACAGCGAGAGTTGCGGCGAGATCACCGAATCCTGTTCGATCTGCGCGCTCACTTGCAGCGGGCCCAAGACCACGCGCTCCTTCGGGAACAGGTAGACCGTGCGGGCGCCGTAGTCTTCAGGATCTGAGTTGGCGGCCACCCACCCAATCATGTTGTCGCGGTTTCTCGGCGTGTATGGCTGCATGAGGTAGAAGTGCTCCTGCTTCTGGCCCGGCAACTTCATGAGCACGTAGAACGGTTGCATCTTCTTGCCTTGGCGCTCACCAGGAATCTCCCACTGGTCCTCTTTGTTGTAGAAGACGCGCGGGTCGGTCATGTGGTAGGTGCGATACACCTCAGCCTGCGCTTCGAAGATGCCTTGCGGATAGCGGAAGTGGTCGCGCACCTCCTGCGGAATCTTGTCACCGTCGACCACAAGCGACGGGAAGACTTTGCGCCACGCCTGAAGCACCGGATCGGTCTTGTCGAACGCGTAGAACGTGGTCGTGCCGTCGAAAGCGTCTACCGTCACCTTCACCGAGTTGCGCATGTACGTGGTCGACGGGTCATTCGGCAGGCCCTCCGAATACGGGAACGCATTCGAGGTCGTGTAGGCATCGACGACCCAAAGGATTCGGCCCTTCACAAGAATCGGATACGCGTCATTTTCGAAGGACAAGAACGGCGCGAGGGTCGCGAGGCGCGTCTTCAAGTCGCGGCGCATCAGAACCCGGCTGTTGGACTGCACCGACGGCGATAGCAGCAGGTCCGTCGAGCCGAGGTCGACGGCCCACGCGAGACGCTGGAAGAGCCCCCCGATCGGTATGCCGCCGGTCCCCTTGTAGGTGTTGTAGGCATTCTGCTCGCCCAGAGGGTAGTCGAACTCCTGGGACTTGGTGTCGACGATCACGTAGTCTTTGGTCGTCTCGCCAAAGTAGATGCGCGGTTGCGTGATCTTGAGGTCGGTGCTCGTCTGCGGCGGTATGTTGCCGATCAGAAACTGCGGATAGCCGCGTGAGTCAGCGGTGTTCACAGGGCTCATGACCAGCCCGAAGCCGTGGGTGTAGATGAGGTGCTTGTTCACCCACGTCTGCGACTGAGCCGCCAGAGCGCTGGAGTTCATCTCACGTGCCGAGACCAGCACTTGTTTCTGGACACCGTTGATGACGTAGCGGTCCACATCGACATCCGCGAAATCGTAGTACGGCCGAATCGACTGAAGCTGGGAGTACGACTGGCCGACGATATTCGGATCCCACAGCCGAACGTTTTGGAGCGTCTGCTGATCGGCAAGGGCACCGGTTGCCGTAAGGCTCTCGTCGGCGGGAAAGCTCTTGCCTTGCACGTCGTTGAGCCCGAACGCTGTGCGCGTCATCGCGATGTTGCGCTTGATGTAGGGAGCCTCGACTACCTGCTCGTTCGGGTTCACGATGAACGCTTGCGTGAGCGCTGGCCATGCCACGCCGAGGAGTATCGACGCCCCGACCCACACACCGACCGCCGTAATCGGCAGCCTCCAGCCCTTGAAGCGAATGTTGAGCAGCAGGGTGATGACCGTGAGCACTGAAACGCCGATGAGGATCCAGTACGCGGGCATCTGTGCGTGAACATCGGTGTAGCCGGCCCCTATGATCTGGCCGGTCTGCGAGTAGTCCAGCTTGTAGATGTCGAGCCAGTATTGGAAGCCCAGCACCGCAACGATGAGGGCGGCCAGCACCGAGAGGTGCGCTTTGACATGCGGCGCGAAACCTTTGAGGCGTGCCCAGGGCTGAATGGCTCCGTCCAGGAGATGCACGGCAATCGTGAGCAGTGCCACGAGCACGAGCGTCCCCAACGCCCATTCTCCGATCACGGTAAGCGCCGGCAGATCGAACACGAAGAACCCGACATCCTTGCCATACTGCGGATCCGTGTAGCCAAACGGTACCGAGGCAAGCGCGAGTCGAAACGTCTGCCATTGGTCCGCCATGCTCAACCCGTTGAGGAACGCGAGCACGACCGACCCCCACAGAATCACCCGGTCGAGCACAGGTCCCATCCCCCCTCGCAGCCGTTCCAGCACGACCGCGTATTGCTCGGGGATGCTGCTCGGCAGGCCCACCGACATCACGCGCGGAGCCATGCGCCGAGCAACCAGCATATTCACATAGAGCAGCACGAATGCGGCCACTCCGAAGATGGCCCCAATCGCGAGTTCGGACCCTATGCGGGTCAAGAAGACCGCGCTTTGCCCCACGTCGGCAAACCACAGGTAGTCGATCCACACCCCCGCGAACCACACCGCGACCGGCGCTCCAATGAAGATGAGGACCGCGACCACGATCGGGATGATGCGAGTCCTGATGTTACGCCTGCTTGGAGAGGCCATTCGATCTCCTTCTGGAGCTCTAGAGGTAGTCGTCCACGTCGATGTTGAGCAGCCGAGGGTCCAGCGTGCTCTGGACTTCAAGATCGTCGCGCTGGGCAAGCACGATGTCGAACGGGTCCACCAGCTCTCCGGTGGGCGAGGAGATCACGCGCACGACGGGCTTGAGCGGCTCGCCATCCACCGGCTCGACGACAATGGCGACCTCGCCGCTGGACAATCGCACGATCGTTCTCGGCGGAAAGACGCCGAGCATGTTCACGAACAGCCGCACAAGCACCGGGTCCAGCGATGTTCCCGCCGAGCGGTCCAGCTGGCTCATCGCCTGGTCCTGAACCCGAGCCGCCGAGTAGCTGCGCTTCGACGTCATTGCGTCGTAAGCATCCGCCACCGCCACGATCCGACTCATCAGGTTCTGGCTGCGCGGCGGAACACGCGGCGGGTAGCCCGATCCGTCGTAGCGCATGTGATGCTCGAACACTGGCACGATTGCCGAGGGATCGAGCCCGGGCATCATCGCAACCATCTCGGCGCCAAGCAAGGGATGCCGCTGCATGGCTTCCCACTCTTCTGGACTGAGTTGACCGGGTTTGTTGATGATGTCGTGGCCGATCTCAAGCTTGCCGATGTCGTGCAGAAGCGCGCTTGTTCCCAGCAGTGACAGGAACTTGTCATCGCGCGTCACGATCGATCCGAGCGCGAGCGAGAGAATCGCCACGTTCACCGAGTGATAGAAGGTGTACTCGTCGAAGCTCTTGAGACCGGTCAGTTGCAGCATCGAATGGCGGTTGCTCAGAACTCCGTCTATGAGAGATCGAACGACCCTGCGTACCTTGGTCGGATTGACCTGGGCGCCTTTGTGCAGCGACTCATCGGCCTCTTCCACGAACTCGACAGCCTGAGAGAACGCGTGAAGTGCCTTCTCCCTTTCTGTGCCGACGAACTCCGGTTCGGCCGAGTACACGAGCCCGATCTGAACGTTGGTCAGCTCGGCCTCCTCGGCCATCAGCGTCACGCCGCCAGCCGCTTCAGCTTCCTTCGCATCCACGCCGAGGATCTTCGCGACACGCGTGAGTTCGGCTTCATCCAAGCCCGGCCGAAACACCAGCGACCCCACACCAATCTCCTGCATCTCACGAATGAACTGGTCGAATGTGATGCTGTCCTCGGCGAGAAGTTGATCGCCGAGCAAGATCTCGCCCTCGAAGAACGCCAGCTGCAGCTCGACCCCTTCGTCGAAGTACGTGCGCAGAACCTGCTCGAGCGCGGCTACGTTCTCCCTCACCGTTGGATGCTCCATCGGGTAGAAACGGACCGCTCGGCGCAGCGCCTGCAGTCGCGTCAGGACTTCCTTCGCACGACCAGCCTGCTCTGCCGAGTAGTGGATGGTGCCAACGCCGAGCTGCCCATCGGCAGAAGCGGGATCTCCCGGCGTGTCTGGCAGGCGAGCGGTGCCTGGAGACTGATCGGCATCTGTCATGACCGGCCGCCCCCCTTCGCCTTGATCGCGGCCATCGCGGCCGAAGCTGCCGCTCGCAGCTCGCGGACGCGCGCGCCGCCCCTGAACACACGCCTTCGTGCGAGCGACTTCAATGTGGGCAGCGCCTGCGCGGCCCCAATCTTGCCGAGAGCCTGGATCGCTTCGATCCGCGGACCGTTTTCGCGATTGCCGTGGCCCTCTCCCTTCGCGACCTGCTCAAGCGCGAACACGGCGCTGTGCACTTCTCGCGCCCCGAGATAGCGCGCCGCAAGCTGCACGTTGTTCGCTTCGTCGTCGGAAAGCGCTGCGATCAGCATCTCATCGGCCATGCGGTCCTGCACCATGGACAGCGCCCGAATCGTCTCGCGCCGTACACGCGGCTCGCCATGCCGGAGCGTGCGCTCGAGAGCGCCGAGAATAGCCGAGGACCTCGTCGAGCCAAGAATGCCAACCACATTGCGCACGAAGAACCAGCGATTGTCGCCCACGTGTGAGGAGAGTTCGCTGACGTACTTGGGCGCGTACTTCGAGATGAGATTGACGAGCGCTTTTCGTTCCGAGCGATCTGGCTCGTCGGCGAGCAACTCAAGCAATGGCGCGATAGCAAGCACTCCGAGTGTCTCGAGCAGTTTCTCGGCAGCCTCATACTGAGACTGGCCCGGCCGACTGACCCGCAGCGCCTGCGTGATTCGGCGCATGTCTTCCGGCCGAGTGAAACGCGTCACGGCTCTGCCGAGCCGACGCCGCTGCTCGACGCCGAGTCCGGTGTTCTGCGCGGCATGTAGAAGCGTGATGGCCGCCTCCGCCGCTGTCTCGAGTTCGCCACGGGCGACGAGCGCGCTGAGCATATCCTCCAGCACCGACATCGTGTTCGCAAACTCGGTCTCCCGTGACTCGAGGGCCGCAACTCCGACGAGCGCGGCGATGACATCGCTTTCAGTGACGCCGCTTGCGGCCTCCCTCTGGAGTGCTGCGACTTCTCGGTCCCGTCTGGGATCGGCGGCTTTGGACAGCGGCACGTGGTCCAGGAGTTTCAGCGCAAGACTCGCCTCGCTGTCAGTCGAGCGTGGCGCGAGAGGATTCCCCCGCACAGTGAGCTGCGTCGGCACGGCTTCGGCAACTACATCACGCACAGTCGCCTCACGTGCGCCGGCTTGCGACATCGCTTCTGCGGCCGCCTTGGCCAAGGCCGGACGATCCGCGTGAGATACCTGGACCAGATTCTTTAGCGCACGGACCAAGCCGACGCGGTGCTCATCGAAATCCTGCTGCCCCTCGGTGAGCATTCGCGTCATCTCCGCGAAGTCGACGCGCCGAATCACGCTGCCGAGAGCCTCTGAGGAGCGCGCTTGCGGCAACACCTGCTCCTCGAGGAGTTCGCGACGAAGATCCGGATTCAGACCCCACAGGGCCTGAGCCAGGACAGCGGCGAGATCATCGCCGGAGCCGCCGGGATTCTCGGAGACGGCCTCGGCGAATCCAAGGAAACGCTTGCCGAGATCCTCCAGGCTGAGCTCGCGTCCATCGGCATCGACGCGGTCCGTCAGATACTGCTGTAGCGCGTTGCGATCGGCCATGATGCGCGTGATCTCGATGTGTTCTCGGCTTCGGCGCGGCTCTGGTCGAGGCTTCTCCGGCGCAGACGAACCTTCCAGAGGTTCTCCCTCGAATCCTTCGCCAGGAGCTTGATCTACGAGCGTGATCTGCGCCTCGACCACCGTGATTGTGGTGATGCCCTTGTCCCACATCAAAGCCTCGTAGCCACCACCGGCTCTCACTTCTTCCGGAGTGGACTTGAGTATCGTGAGGAAGGCGAGAACATCGCGGACTTCCACTCCGGAGTGGAAGAGAACCGTTGCGAGCTGCCGGTTGTACAGCTCCCGCGAGAACGCGATGAAGGCGGTCTGCTTGGGAAGCACCGCGATGTCTTCGAAGTAGAGTCCGTTCTTGGTGACCGCGAACACCAGCTCGGGGGACTCGTTGAAGGCCTCGTCAAGGGCCGCAACCGCCTCGGTGGCGTTCTGGCGCGGAATCTCGCTGGAGGGCGGATAGAGCTGCACGGCTTTGTTGGTTACAACAAGCTGCCGCACGAAGCGCTCGACTGCTGCCGGCGTCTTCTGGGCGTCGCTGTTGGCAGTCACTTACCTCTCCTTCCGGCCTTCCGGTCTGAGTGAGGTCGCACAAACCACACCGATGCCGCCAGGCTCGGACGGTGACGTCCTTGCGGTATCATCGCCGCATGAGCTCGACTTCACAAGCCGACCGCGCCGCCGACGACGGACCTCGTCGGCAGACCACAGACCACGCGGGACGCCTGCTACTTGCCTCGCGTTCACCTCGGCGACGACGACTCATCGAGTGGCTCGGGCTGCCATTCTCGGTCGCCGCAGCCGACACCCTAGAATCGCTTGACAGCCCACTAGCTGCAAGCCCACCCGCACTTGCTTCTTCCCTCGCCGCCGAGAAGGCTTACTTCACGCGCGATGCTGGCATGGGCGACGACGCAGTCACATTGTGCTTCGACACGATCGTCGTGCTCGACGGCGAAGTGCTCGGCAAGCCGAAGGATGTCGAGGACGCGTGGCGCATGCTACGCGCGCTGAGCGGTCGCGTGCACGAGGTGGTGACCGGCGTCGCGATGCTCGCGCCCGACCTCGCCGAGCCACGCACGTTCGCGGTGACCACCAGCGTGAAGATGCGCGAGATGACGGACGCCGGCATCGAAGAGTGGATGGGCGCGGGGACGTTCATGGGGTGCGCCGGCGCCTACAACATCGAAGCACAGATCGCCGAGGTCTTCGACGACGAGTGCTACCAGAACGTCGCGGGGTTGCCGCTCTGCCATCTGTATGCGGCGCTGCGAGACGACCCGGTACTTGCCGAGTGGTTGCCGAGCACGCCGACGTGTCCTGTGAGTGCTTGCGACGACACGCTCGGCAGGAGCTGTCAGCTGGGGCCGCGGGTGACGGCGTAGCGGCAGAGTCCGGCGCGATCCGCGCCTGGTCTTCTGCTGGTCACCTCCTCACAGCTCGGCCATCACATGCGCCGCGCAGATCGACGGATTCTCTATGGTGATGAGTTGAGCCACCAACCCCAACCGTACTCCACGATGCTCTTTGGCTCGATGTTGCTCTCGAGGCTCTGTTTGAACTCGTGGAAGTTCGGCCATTCCGAAAGAACCCACTGCCCCTGCGCGGCCCGACGGAACTTCAGTACTTCCACATAATGCATCGCCGGGTTCTTGAACCTGAGCGGGTTCTTGCCGTCGAACACGTCTGTTGTGGGCGTCGCCGTGAAAGACATGCGCACCGTGTCAGTGCCCACGACCGACATATGATCGGCCCTGCAACGCCAGAGAGGAAACTCGTCAGACTCAAAGAACATCAGCGACAGACCGTCCAGTCCATCTCGCAGCACAGCGATGCTCGACGCCTCGGAGGATGGTTGGGGACTCCCAGGCTCACTGGCAGTGAATTCGGTCTCTTCCAGTAGCCTGAGAGTTGCCCGCTGACCACGGCGTGCTTCAATGCGACGATAGGCCGCAACCGCCCCATCAACGGCGGCGAGTTTCTGTTTGTGTGTGAGTGGACGGCCGAAATCGATATTGTCGACTTCCTGGATAAGGACAGACCGCGAAAACGACGGGACATCGACAAACGAGAGCAGTTGATCGTCTGCTTGCACAGCTGCTTGGTCGGGACTGGCAGACTCGTCCGCGGAGGCCTGGAACTTGTTGATGGCTCGCCGCACGTCCGCAATGGACAGCTGAGGGCCACTGGCTGTCTCAGTTCCAGAGTGCACATTGGGCGACTTGGACGCTGGCTGCGTGCACCCGCTGGCTATCAACGCCAGTACCACGCAGCCAGCTGCCCCCGCAAACCGAAGAACTCGGCGCCTGCAAGCGCCCTCTTTCCTCATCCCCATGACGACTCGTCCTCTCTGCCAAGATGCCCGGCGGAGTCCAGCTGGCGCAAGACACGACCAAACTCCGCCGGGCCGAACATTGCACGCGCTTGGACTCAACTCAGGTCGAACAATCGAGCCGCTCGTACCGGCTTCCATCCCGAGCCGTAGTACTTGCCCCCGTACCTCCCCTTGAGGCGAGCAGTCATGGGAACAATACGTCCGCCGCCGTGCGGCAGGCCCGGCTTGCTCCCGGTGACCTCGAAGATGTCCGGTGACTTCCCATCTTCAACAACAATCACGACGTGGTTGCTCTTGCCAGCCCATTTGCCCTCATTCGGAGTGACAAGTACGTCTCCTATTTGCCATGGCCTCCCGACCGCGAATCCCCACGTACCGAAATGTGACGACACTACCTTTGGCTCGTGATAGTAACCAACCGTCGTCCACCCTTTGACAAACCCGAGCCCCGCGTGACTGAAGACGTAATCGGCCGCCTCAGAACAGTCCATGTGTCCATGTCGTCTGTATAGAGCACTGTGTGAATACGTGACCTTCCACGACACGACGAGTCTTGCGTAGTGCACGATCTTCGTCCTGATGGAGTTATACTCGTGTCCAAGACGCACCGACAAGAAGACGTGGCCATGCTTGCGGTCGCTCTTTGATGATGAATTCGAATGACTCGACCGGCTGCTAGACTTCTTCTTGGCGGACTTCTTCTTCGTCTTCGATGACTTCTTCGTCTTCTTGGGCGCCGACCAGCTCGGACCGTAGGCACCTTGGCTCGGGTTGTCCATCCCTGTCGGATCTGTGCCCGAGATTGGGTCGTCTTCGCAGTACTGGTAGGCGCTATCTTCTCCGTCGGCCTTGGCGGGATCCTTCTGCAGGAACTGCATCGTATTGGGGTCATACGTGCGTGCGGAGCAGTAGTAGAAGCCGGTTTCGGCGTCATAGACGTAGCCGACGTACCTGAGCACTTGTCTCCACGCTATTTCGGCGGCGAGTGCAGAGGAAACCGAACCGGTGCCCTGAGTAATGGGCGCTCCAAGAGGCCTTCCCCACGGATCGTACCGGTAGCTTGCGAAGGGGTCCCCATGAGCGTCTGTCAGTGCGACGACGTCACCGCGATCCGTAGTCACGATGCCAAAGACGACCGGACTGGCACCGTTGGAACGATAGACGCCAGCATACGGTCGACTCTCATCGTCATAGAGGTAGGTGATCTTCCAGGCCGACGCTGTGCCGCCGCTCTGTGTTGTGTCGAAGGACAGCAGTGTCGTTCCGGAGTACGTCCACGTGGTCTCAGTGCTAGAAGTCACGCCAGCCAGAGTCTTCGAGACTGACGAATGCAGGCGCTGACCGGTCGCGTCGTAGGTGTAGTCGGCACCGATTGCGGCCGCACCGCCTTGCGCACCGGCTGGCTTGGAGTAGGTGGCGAGTCCCTGCTGACCGGTGTAGGTGTAGGTGACCGCCGCCTCTCCGGATCGCGTCTGACTGCGGCGAGCGCCCTGCGCGGGATCATAGACGTATGATTCCAGCAATGTCGTGCCGTTGGAGGCAAACCTCTTGGCAAGCCTTCCAGTCGCGTCGTAGCCAAACACCCCGGGCTCGGTGGATCCCGCCCGATCGACGAGTGCACGGTAGCTCGTGACGTTCCCGCCCTCGCTATAGCCAAACATCTCAGCCGTCTGGCCGGTGGGTGCAGCAGAGACCAGCCGCCCGTCCTTGTTGTAGCCATACGTCCAGTCGATCGGCCCGCCAGCTTGAGACGAAAGCCTGATGTGGTCTTCAGACTTCTTGCCGATCATACCGTTGTAGACGTAGGTCGCTGGGCCCGAGAAGCCCGAGCCCGCCTGGGACGCAACATGACCGTCGCTGTCAAAGGCTCGTGTCTGCGCGAATCCGCCGACGTGCCAACCGGTTATGCGTCCCGCTTGGTCTGTGGCATCTACGGAGCGGGTGAAGGACACCCCTGCACCCGATGTTACTCGAGTGGCCTCGTTTCCGGCGCTGTCAACATTGACGGTAGTGCTCAGCCCTCCACACGAGATCGTCTGAATCGTTCGACCGGCGGTTCCTGGGTCTGGATACCGGTACGTGGTGACCACACCGCTCTTGGAGTCGGCAGTTGTAGCCTCCCTCGACGCCGAGTCATAGGTCGTGGATACGTCCTTGACCGTGCGCATCATCAGCGGAATCGAGGCAGTCGCCGTTGAGACCTGCGTCTCTCTGACCACGCGTCCAAAGCCGTCGTATACGTCATCGAGCTGTCGGCCGTTGGGATCGATCTGCCTCAGAAGACGTCCAGTCGCGTCGAAGGACGACCTCGTTGGTCCTTGTCCGGTACCCACCGTTTCGCCGACCACACGTCCACAAACGTCGTAGGTATCGGTCGTGACTATGCCGTCAGCGTCGATTGCTCTCGTCGTCCAGCCAAGCGCGTTGTAGGTCGTGGTGCTCGCCGCAGGCTGGCCGGGTCCATGCGCGGCGACTCGGCGGCTCGCAAGGTCGTAGTCGTAGTCCGTCTCACTCCCGTCACCATCGACGCTCGTCACCATTCGTCCGCCCTTGTCGTAGACGCTTCTCGTGGTTGTGACGCCAGCGGTGGAGTTGACGGACTCGCTTGCGAGGTTGCCCGCCGCATCATAGGTGTAGGTGGCGGCGGTGCCGTCAGGCTTGTTTTCCATCGCGACGGAGCTATCCGCGTTGTACGTCTTGGTGTCGGCAACTGCAGCCGCAGGCATGGTACTGCTGATTTCTCGGCCCTCGGCGTCATAGACCGATCGCACGGCATAGGCGTCCGTGTGTTGCCCGGCCTCCAGCCCAGACGTCCACGACTTGGTGCAATTGCCCATGGCGTCATGATCGTCTCGTGCGTCTAGTCCGCAGACGGCGGAATTATGCAAGCCGATCTCCTTGCCCATAGCGTCAAAGAAGTGCCGAGTTGTTGCGTTCAAGACCGCGGTTGAAATACCCCCAGAGGTCAGGTAGTCACGCTCTTCGACCATGTGTCCGAATGCGTCGAAGTCTGATTGCGTGTAGTCAATCACCGCGGAGGTATTGTCACGCGACTGCCAGGTGGAAAGAGCGTGCCCAAGACCGTCGTAGGTGTGATTGGTTGCCAAGCCAAGCGAATCGGTGCTCTTGGTCTGGTTGCCCGCCAAGTCGAATCTCGCGGTCGTCAGTGCCCCCGATGCGTCCGTCGAGCTGGTTTGGTTGCCCCAGCCGTCGAAGTGGGCCGAAGTGCGTACCGATGGCACCGACGCACCGCCGCCCAGATCGATGTCTTCGGCAACGAGGTTCTGCCCGCTCGCGTCCCCGGCCAGTCCACACTGCGTGACGATCGAGGGCCGATCGGCTCCGTTGTTCTCGTCGTAGGAGTACTCGACGTCAAGCCAGTGGCTCGTGGATCCGCTCACGGAGAGTTCTTGTACGTCGGACGTCTTTCGCCACGTGGCGTCGGTGTCATACGAGCACTTCATGCACGCCGTCTTGCCCGAAGCATCAAGTGTCTTCGTCGACAGGACCAGGTTGCCATTGGCGTCGTAGTCGTTGCTGACGACCGAGCCCGCGGGATCGGTCGAGGACAGCAAGTCACCGTGCGAATCGTAGGTGTTCGAGGTCGTGCGTCCCATCGTGTCAACTGAGACGATCTCGTCGCTGGATGTATCGAACACACTTCTGCTGACTTCTGAATCCGGATCGGTCTCGCTAGCCTGATCCCCCTGCGCTGAATAGGTGTAGGCCCAGGTCTTGACCGGGTCGCCGGCCACGTACGGATTGGTCTTGTACGCCATGCTCTTGCTCGGATTGATGCCATATGTCCGAGTGACGTCCCTGACCTGCCCGCCGACTTCGCCTCTTTGTGTGATTGTGGCCTTCGCGAGCCCGTTGGCGTCTTCGCCATACACGATGTGCGTGACAGCCCGGTCACCCGCACCGTCATAGGCTGGCGTGACAATACTGGCCAGCGCGTCACCGGTGTAGGAGAAGTCCCAGTCGGCGGAGCCATTCACGTGCGCAATCGGCGTTGACGCCGAGACGAGCACCGAGACGAGACGTCCAGCCGAGTACACATAGCGTGTCGTGTTCGTCGGCGTGGCCCCGTCATCGGAATAGACCGTCGACACGGTTTCGGTCCCCGTTGCAGATGATCCGCTTCCACTTCCGGCCCAGGTGTAGTCAACCTCGCGCGTCTGGCCGTCGGCTGAATACGTCGCTTTGGCGTGCGTCGCGCTTGCGGTAGTCAACACGATCTGGTGACCGTTGGACGCCGAGAGCGTCACCGTGCTATGTCCGTTGCCGTCTGTGCCTCGCGCCACGGTCGTCTTCAGACCATTGTTGTCAGCTTCTGAGACGAAGGTGCCGTTCGAGTCAAACTCATCGACAGTCCGGTCGTGGTACGCGAGCGTGTAGCCCGAGCCTGATCCACCGGTGAGCACTGCGTCGAGCCCCATCGGCGATACCCAGCTTCCCGCGTCCGAACGCGTGAAGACATGCCTGTCGCCCACCTCGTCGGTGTAGACCGCGTGTCTCGCGTCCGCCGAGATACTCTGCTCGAAGCCAAACATCCAGCCGGGAGCTCCAAAGAGGCCGGTCGTGGTGCTGTTCGAGTTGTACGTGCGGGACAGCGCGGTATCTGGACCGAAGCTCTCGATATCCAGATCGGTCGAGGAGAGCCTGAGCGTCTTGGCATCGAGCAAGACCGAGCTGCCGTCGTCTTCGATTCCTCCCAGATCAAACGTCGTGTGCGCGGGGTCGTCGTTGAGATGCAGCGTGCGAGAGTCCAGCGTCACGGACGCTGTCGGGGCGTCGGAGATGACCGACGAGCCCACGCTGTTGCGGGCAACGACCTTGAAGGCATAGGCGGGCACGTTGTCCCATGAGCTGCCAGCCGTCTTCGCGTACAACCCCCGGGGATCGTCGCGAAGGTCGAGTCCCGTGCCAGCCAGGAACGGATTGCCGGTCGTGCCAGCGGCAAGGTTGGATATCGCAGTGTCGGACGGATACAGTCCCTTGCCCGCACTTGTCCACGATGTGCCTGTCGTCACGCCCACCTTGCGGTAGGTTGATCCGTCGAACAGATAGATGTCGTAGCTGGAAGCTGAAGGCACTGCCGCCCACTTCAGCGCGACCGATCCCCGGCCCAGCGTGTTGGCATCATTCGCCGCGTCGTTGAACCCGTCACCGTCGATGTCGGCCTCGGCAAACCAGTCCGCGCTCGCTGCCGTCAC
>CAZIPN010000007.1:0-6807 GCA_964541225.1 uncultured Eubacteriales bacterium | reverse complement strand
CCTCGGCACGTTGAGCCGCTCATCACCTTCATCTGCACATTCGTGGGGTGCATCCTGGCGCTGATGTTGACCGTGGCGTTGACTTCGTCGCCGGGCGCGTAGCTGGTCTTGTCAAAGGTCGCCGGTGCGATGGAAGGGTTCGTGTAGGCGACAGTGAGGTGTGGCCGGGCACTCGAACCCGAGTACTCGGACTGTCTGAACTGCCGGTAGGAATCCCTCGAGCCCAGGTTCAAGTCGTTGTTGTCGAAGACCATCAGACCGTAGTTTGGCCGGGTGCCGTCATACCATCCCTGTACGGCACGCGCCAATCTCGTCCAGCTCTTGTATCCAGTGCCCGAAACCGAGGTGTAGTCCCCGACTCCTTCGAACGTCGGCCGCGTGTTCCAGGTCACGTTGTAGGGCCACTGGTAGTCCCCGACGACTGGATCGGCTATGACGGTCTGAGAACCTCTTGACGTGTTCTTGAAGCAGTTGAGCTGAAGCGTGGCGCCGGAGATTGACGCGCCTGGCTCGATGGCCGCCATGTTGAACTTGAGCAGCGTGCGGCAGATCTTGTAGCTGCCCACGTAGCCGACGTCGAGCTTCGTGTCGGAGTAGTGCGCTGACGTGGGAGCGCCCTGGGCGACGAAGGTGTCCACCCACACGTCGCTTCCGCCGTAGGTGATGCTCGGGTCGACCTGCACGGGAAAGACGCGCGCCGGGTCATCAAGCCAATCTCGCGGAACCTTGTAGGTGAGGTAGGCACCGCCCGGCGCCGAGACCACGCTCATCGTGGCGCTGGTGCAAATCGCACCCGGCACGCCATCGCCACACGCCGAGTCAAACACCGAAAGCGGCGCGATGGATGCGACCTGCTTGTTCGTGGTCGCGTCATAGAGCTTGTAGCCGGTGCCGTCGACAGCCGTGTAGACGGCAAGGTTTTCAAGCGGCATGAAGAAAGTGAAGGAGTCCGGTGCCTTCTTCGAGGCAAGCGTCAGGGTGTCTTTGGTGCCGTTGGACAGTGTTTCGTAGGTAAGCTTGGTGTCGCTCATCGCAAGCGGAAAGACGGCGGTGTTCCCCAGCGCGAGAACGTCTGATTGCTGGCCGCCGACAAGCCTCATCCCAAACGACCACGTCTTGTGACGCACACTCACAGGCGTGGCCGTGATGCTATGAGAAGCGATGGTCTCGTCGTAGTCCGAGGCCTTGGTGTGTGTGACTCCCAGCGTATCCGTTGGCACGAGCGAAGGGTCGATGCTCTGCCACTTCCCGGCCTGATCCTGGTAGTGGACAGGCCCGGTGTAGATGTCTCGGGAGTAGGACCCGTCAGACATCAAGAACTTGGAGGAGTCGGCCGTGCGTGATGACTCGATCTCGCGCACGACGGTCGGAGGAGTCTGGACGACTCGCAGGGACTTGGCTCGCTGAGCGAACTGGCCTTCGGAGATGTCGGTCGGAGGCGGTGCCGCTCGTCCCGTTGAAGTCACAACCGGCACGCCACCTGGCGGAACGCCGATAGCAGGAGCCCCCAGGAGTCGACCTCGGGCAAGAGCAAAGGACGCGCCCGAAAGCAGATTGGATCCCACCATAGCGACTGCAATAGCGATGGAAAGTGCGCGGCGGACAGAACGCGGCAGTGACAACCTCATCGTGATTCCCCCCAGAATCTTCTTTCGACTAGCCAGTCCCGACTTGGATGACGTTCGGCGGCAATGCCTGATCGTCACGCGACCAGAGAAGTCGCGTGTGCCAGGGACCACCCGATATTCGGGTGCACGACACACGCTAGAGAGGGGGGCTTACCCAGCCCTTTCCGAGGCCTGACCGCAGTGGTCAGCGGAGTCATCTTCCGAGCGCCGCAGCAGCCGCCGCAGCTAGGCCGCGGCGCGAGGACGCCGTCGTCGTACCCGCCCTCAGCCCGCCGCTCGCCTCGCCACTACGAGCATGCTTTCGTCGGCATCGGAGAGCGCTCGGCGATCGTGGCCGCCGTAGATCTTGATGCGCTCGAAACCCGCATCGGCGAGTTCGTGCTGAAGCGTCCCGGCGGTGATGATCGTGTGCGCCGAGCGGTGCGACGCCACCTTCCACGTCCCGGTGTTGTCACGCACGAGCGTGGCGAAATCCAGGCCCAGAAACTCCCCGCCATCTGAGGGGTAGTCGATCACGCGAAGAAAGACACGCGTGCCTTCCGGCATCTCGCGAACCACTGGCGCGAGCGTGCGCTGCTTCGTCGCGAGCAGCCGATCGTGGTTGAGCAGGTGCAGCACGAGCACGCCGCCCTCCCGCAGCACGGCCGCGAAGTCCGCCAGCGCCTCGCGCAGGCCCGCGAGTCCACGCACGTGCGGCAGCGCGTTGCCCGTGCACGTGAGCGCGTCCGCACCGGCGAGACCCAGCCCATGCAGCTGGCCAAAGCCGCCCGCGACCAGCCGCACGCTGCCGCCGGCGTCCGCGGTCTTCTCGGCAGCTTCTGTGATGTTGCGTTTGGCTTGGTCGCGCATCGACTCATCCGGGTCGACTGCGGTCACATCCATCCCCCAGGCTGCAAACGCGATCGCGTGCCGAGCACTCCCTGCACCCACATCAACGACGCGAGCCGCATGTACCTCGTCGAACACGCTGCGGAAGAACGGCAACTCTCGCTCCAGCCGCTTGTTCCAGTTCACGAAGGTGTCGTAATCCCCCGTGATCGCCTTGTGCAGATCACGCACGACGTGCTCGCTCGAGTCTTTCGCATCCCCATGAGACACAGTCTCTCAACTCCCCATCGGCGCAAGCGGCTCATCGAGTCGGAAGACGCGCGACGCATTGCCGCGCAGGATAAGATCGCGGTCCTTCGCCGAGAGCCCCATCTCTTCGACCGTCCGTTGCTGCATGAATCGAATCCACGTGCGGTACGGTGCAGTCGTGCCGCTGTCCGTGCCGAACATGACGCGTTCGGGTCCCAGAGCCGTGAGCGCGCGCTCGAACACCTCGGCAAGCGTCATCTTGGGCACGTAGTAGTCCATCCAATTGTTGGTTCCGCTTGTGTCCACACTGACGTTCTTGCATTGGTACCCAAGGCGCAGCACCGAGTCGAGCCAACCGGCGCCGAAGTGCGCGATCACGAACTGCAAGTCCGGAAAGTCGCGGGCCACAGGCGACAGATCGAGCGGGTCTGCGTAGCGAAGGTCGCCCGTCGGATCGACCGTCACACCGTAGTGGATGATGAGGTTAGCGCCGAGCTCATCCGCCTTCTCGAAGAAGGGCCGACACGCTGGGTCCGACAGCCGATAGCAGCGATTGACCGGGTAGAGCTTCACGCCTCGAAAGCCCGCTGCCATCTCACGCTCAAGCAGGGCCGGCGCGCCAGAATCGCGCGGGTCCACCGTGCACAGCGCGTGCACGTGCCCCTGCGCCGCCACCAGGAAGTCACGCGTCCACTGGTTGTCCGGCATCACCGAGACCACCAGCGCCTTGGCCACATTCGCCGCTGTCAGCCGATCGATGTACCAGCTCGCCGTTTCCTCGGGACTGAGGTCCGGCAGCGTCTGATCGCCGCGTCGGCCCCACTTGCGAGTCTTCAGCCCCTCGCGGAACCGCTTCGGCGTGTTCTCCATCTTCGAGATTGCCTCTTCGAGCAGCCCCACCGTGAACAGGTGGACGTGCGCGTCGATGACGTCGCCCGGTTTGGTCGGCTCGGCGGGGACGATCCTCGGCATGAAGCGGCTCCTTGCGCAAGGTCGAGGGCGGATCGTGCTGCAGACTACATGTGCGATGCGGGTGGCTCGGCGACGGGCGCCTCGACCGGCGGCGATTCAGGCGCGGTCACCCGGATACGGGCGATTCGGCGACGGCGCATCGCCTGCACGCGAAACTCGTACCCGTCGCGCGTCGTCGACTCACCCGGACACGGAATGTGGCCGAGCCTGGCGAGCATCCAGCCAGCTACCGTGTCGTACTCGTCAGACTCTTCGACCGGAATTCCACGATCGAGCGCCTCTTGAATCGGAAGTCGTCCGTCGAGCGCCCATTCGCGCTCCGACAGCTGCTGGATGAACTTGTGCTCCCGGTCGAATTCATCGGCGATTTCGCCGACAAACTCCTCAACAATGTCCTCGAGTGTCACGAGCCCAGCAGTCCCGCCGTACTCGTCGACGACGATCGCGAGCTGGTTGTGCCGAACGCGCATCTCAGAGAGAAGCGGCAGGATCGCTTTGGTCTCGGGCACGAAGACCGGCTCGCGCATGTACTGCGAGATGAGATCGTCACTGCTGCCGTGCGTGAGCGGATCCACCAGGTCCCTGAAGAGAGCCACGCCGACGATGCTGTCCGGATCGCCGTGATAGACCGGCAGCCGAGAGAACCCCGTGCCCTGCAGGATCTCGGCGCTGCGTGCGACGGTCGCGGTGTCCTCGACGAGCATCATATCGACGCGCGGCACCATGATCTCGCGCGCCACGGTGTCACCCAGCTCGAAGATCTCGTGAATCATGCGCTTCTCTTCTTCGAGCAACGTGCCCTGCTCGGTGACGAGCAGCTTGATCTCCTCTTCGGTGACGCCTGGCCTGACGCCGGAGTTCTTGACTCCTATGAGCCGAGACAGACCCTCCGTCGACACGGTAAGCAGCCACACGATTGGCGCTGCGACACGCTCCAGCCACAAGACCGGGCCGGCGACTGCAATCGACACACCCTCGGCCCGCTGCAGACCAACCCGCTTGGGCACGAGCTCGCCGATGACGAGCGTGACGTAGCTGATCACGAGCGTCACCAACACCACCGAGAGCACCGGCGCCACGCGTGCGACCACCGGCATGCCGAGCGACTTCATCCACGTCTCGATCGGCCGCGCGAGCGATACCGCACCTGCCGAGGCGGCCAGGAAGCCGATCACCGTGATCCCGATCTGGATGGTTGAGAGCAGCCGAGTGGGGTCTTCCATCAGCGCAATCGCGGTCGATGCGCCTTTCGAACCCTGCTCGGCACGCTGCCGAAGCAACGCTCTGCGTGCGCTGATCAGCGCAATCTCTGAGGCGGCGAAATACCCCTCGATGCCAATGAGCACGAGAATCACGACGATCTGCAACCACACGCTGACCATGCGCTAAGAGTACCAGCAAAGACGCCTGTCGCCCCGCAAGCTTTGGCGCGCGATCAAGAAGGCGAGCTGGAATGCTCAACCAGTACGCCTCTTCGCCCGATAAGAGAAGGGCAACGCGTTCCCGCAGGTAGAACGTCGCGCCCAGATGCATACGTTGTAGCCCGCAACGGACAGGGGGGACTTGGTCACAGTGGACCACGACATGCCGAAGATCGACCGCGTGCTCAGAACGCTAGCCACAGCGAGTCGGTCGTTGCGTTTGTATCCCCCCGCAAGTCCCATCCCGCGTCAGTCCGTCGACGCCGTGACTACCGCACTCGCGGACCTCTTCCTAGACGGCGGGGAATCGCTGTCCCTGGTCATCGCGCGCAATGGCTTTGAAGCTGGCGGCAAGCCAGTTGCCATCGGCGTGCCCGGCGGAGAAGAACTCTCCGCCGAGCTTCGCGTCCACGGCGTCTCGGAGCTGCACTTCGAGAAGCACACGAGCGCCGAAGACATTCTCGGGATGCTGCTCTTGATATCCAGACCTGCCGAGGACGTGCGCGCGAACGGCGGTTTTGGTGCGGCCCTCGCCGCGCGCGGAGTACAGGGCGTCACGGTCTCTGAGGTTGTGCTCACCGTCGTGGACGCTCCCACGCCTGAGGGGTTCGAAGGCCAAGGCGCCGGTGTCGGTGGCGACGGCGGCGGGGACGAGTACGCGAACGAACTGGCGGGGGATCCCTCCAAGCTCGGCGTGTGGCTTTCGCAGGCGACGCGAGAAGACGGCCCCGCCCTTCTCGGCAGTCTCGTCTCGCTGACCCAGGCTGTCGGCCCGCAAGGCAAGAGCGGTTTGGCCGGCTCGCTTGCGCAGGCATTCTCGTCGCAAACCACTGAGGCACGCGACTCGCTGCTCGGACTCGCCATGGAACCCGGTCCTTTCCGCGACCTCATGGGCGAGATGTTTCGACACCAGAGCGCTGGAGAAATCGCCAGCTGCATGCTTGCTGGCTCGTTTGGACGCAACATGCTCTCGCTTTCAAATGCAATCGCGTCGCTGCCGCTCGACCGGCTCGACGAGGCCGTCCGCGCCCAAGTCCACGCGATGCTCCCCAAGTCGGGACACTCCGAACTCGAGGGTCGCTTCCTCGATCACATGATCGAAGTGCGCAAGCGTTCGCAGCCGGAGCCTTCTCTGGCCGCCTCCAGTCAGACCTACCTCGCCGTGGCACAGGCTGGGGCCATCCGTCAGGACGATCTCGACAAAGCGCGTCTCGCCGTTGAGGCGTCAGGTGCCGCGATTGACGCGGCCGGCGTGCGCACCATGCTCACGCTCCTGGACCAGCAGACTGAGCCGGACCGTGCGCACGAATGCGCCGTCAATCTCGCCAGCTTGGTCGGCCACCTGCTCGGCGGCCACCAGGTCATGCTCGCCGACTACGTCGTTGCCGAACTCACGGCGCGCTCCGAGCGCGTGGACGCAGAGGAGCTGCTGTCGTCAGCCGTCTCATCGGAGGCACTCGGCGCCCTTCTCGACGCCATCATCGCGGACCCATCGCTTGAGATGCACGCGGGACGCATCGTGCGAGTACTCGACGACTCCGCGCACATTCCCCTGGTCACCCAGGCGGTCATGCGCAAAGCCGACGGAATCAGGACCGCCGAGAGGCTCATCGGCAAGAGCGTCATTGAGGCGCTTGGCGCCGTCGCCCCTCACGCCGAGTGGTACCAGCTCCGCTACATCACGGCGCGTCTGATCGCCGAGGGCGACT
>CAZIPN010000006.1:44422-77496 GCA_964541225.1 uncultured Eubacteriales bacterium | reverse complement strand
GCATGCGAGATCGCCGAGATCACGCAGATCGCGTCGGCGCTGGCCGAGAGCACGTCAGCGGCATTGCCGACGCAAATGCCCCCGATCGCCGCAAGCGGCAGATCGACCGCGTCGCGTACCGCTCGCAAGCCCGCGAGCCCGATCGGCTCAGCAGCGTCATCCTTGCTGCCGGTCGCGAACACCGGCCCTACACCGAGGTAGTCCGCACCAAGCGCCTCCGCCTCTCGCGCCTCGGCCACACACTGCACCGAAATGCCGAGCAACCCGTCGGGCGATAGGCGCCGCCAGACTGCGAGCTCGTCCAGATCGGACTGCCCGAGATGAAGCCCGTCAGCGCCAATCTCGGCAGCAAGGCGCGCATCGTCGTTAACGATGAAGAGCACGCCGGCCTGCCTGCAGACATCGCGAACCGCACATGCGGCCTGCAAACGACGCTCGTCGGTCAGCTTGTGGCGGAATTGCACAACCCGCGCTCCACCTGCGATTGCGGCTGCTGCGAGTTCGTCGTGTGTGCGGCCAAGGTGCGGCACATCGGCAGTCACGAAGTACAGGCCTTCGATCCGCCGAGGCGCGAACAACTCGTCGCGACGTGCGCCTGAGCCAGCGTCTTCGGCACTCATGTGCGAACCTCTTCGATTCTCGCTGCACGCAGCGCCTCTGCGCTGAGGGCATCGAGGGCGTCATACAGCGCCGCGTGAAAAGTGCCGGGACCGGATGCGTTGCCCGCTGCACGCTCACCGGCAACCCCGAACGCCGCGAGCGCCTCAGCGGCGGCGGCGGCGTGATCCTCGGCAACAGCGAGGAACGAAGCGCAGATCGCCGTGGACATGCAGCCGGAACCGGTGATGCGACCCATGAGGGGATGCCCGTTCGCCACAGCGAAGGTGCGGCGTGCGTCCGCGACGTAGTCGATCACGCCGGTCACCGCAACCGCGCAGTCGTTCTCGCGCGCGAGTGCGCGAGCCGTCCCCGCGGCGTCTCCTTCGGCGCCAAGCGACTCCACCCCGCAGATCTCGGCGGCCTCCCCCGCTAGAAACGCGATCTCGGCGGCATTGCCGCGCACGAGCGCAACATCGACTTCGCCGAGAATGCGGCGAGCCGATTCGTTGCGCAGCGTTGTGGCACCTGCCCCGACCGGATCGAGAACCACCGGAACTCCCGCCTTGTTCGCTGCGCGCCCGGCAAGCACCATCGCGTCGATGAGTTCGGGCGAGAGCGTGCCGATGTTCAAGACGACCGCGCCAGCCATGCGGGCGAACTCCTCGACCTCCTCGGGAGCGTGGGCCATCACTGGCAGAGCCCCAAGCGCGAGAATCGCGTTGGCGGTCTCATTCATCACCACGAAGTTCGTTATGTTGTGGACCAGGGGTTTCGAAGCACGAATCTCCTTGACCCTCTGAGCCACAGAGCTGGGGGACGGGACCTGACGTGTGTTCATCGCAACTCCTCCATCAGAAAACGAAAAGCCGCCTTCGCGAAGAAGACGGCTCGCCAAACGAGCACCACATCCCTGCGCTGGCATTACCCAGAGCGCGCGTGCGCGCCGAACAGGTTCGAACGGTCGAAGGGTCACGCCCTTCCTCTCAGCCGCCGATCAGCAGCTCCCGTGACGTATGCGGTTGTGAGCGCATCTTAGGCGAGCAGAGCACGTGGCACAATGCCGAGGTGGTCACCCTCCCGCCGAAGTCCAACGTGGCAAGCCCTGCGTGTTGCGCACCTCTAGCGCTATCATCGCTGCATGCAAGAGCCCACGCTCGGGAGGTCTCATGTCTCATACACTCGCGGCCATTGACGCGCTCCTCACCCGGTACGCGCATGGTCCCGCTCATCTCCGCGATGCGATACGTGGATTGGACGCGATGGCACTGAGCGCTCGACCGATTCCAGGGAAGTTGAGTTCACTCGAAGTCGTCGCGCACATCGTCGATTCCGACCAGTTCATGTGCGATCGAATGAAGCGAACCATCTGCACCGACCGGCCGCTCGTCATCGGTGTTGAATCGATCGACTACGTCAAGCCTCTGGACTATGCCGATCGCGATCCCGAACTCGACCTGCGCCTTCTCGAGGTCCAGCGCGAACAAATGGCTACCGATCTGCGCCGCCTCTCTGCCGATGCGTGGGAGCGCACCGCCGTTCATTCCGAGACGGGCCTGGTAACTCTTGGCGACCTGCTGGAGCATGCCGTTGACCATCTCGAGTCCCACGTAGAAGCAATCGCGCAGAAGCGTGCAGCCCTCGGCCTGTAGCCTCCGCCCCACGCCCCCGGAGTATCATCTGGAAGACAGTTGGCGCGTTGCGGCCGCCGACTCGTCCCGTGTGCACGGAGGTCTCATGATCGAGCGCACCTCGGCATTTCACCAGCTCAAGGTTGCTGACACTGGTGGCGTTCGCCTGTTGAAGTTCGAGCACAACCAGCAATCGTCGATGCGCTTGGACGACCCGTTCGAGACCGACATCGAGTACGTGCGCTACTTCCACATCGCACTGGCGATTCAGCCCGACATCAAACGCGTGCTGATCGTCGGTCTTGGAGGAGGATCCCTCGTCAAGCGCATGTGGCGCGACTACCCCGAGATGAGCATCGACGCGCTCGAGATCGACCCCGACGTTGCGGAAATCGCGCATGACCTCTTCGAGGTCCCCCTCGACGATCGCATCCGCGTCATCGTCGACGACGGCCGCCACTTCTTGTCACACAGCACTGCTCTCTACGACCTCATCGTGATCGACGCGTTCGACGACGACCACGTTCCTCCTCACCTCCTCACAGACGAGTTCCTGCGCGAATGTCGTGATCACCTCGCCAACGATGGAGTCGTCGCGTACAACCTCATCGGCTCGGTCCATGGCGACCACAGCAAACCCTTTCGCAGCTTCTATCGCACGATCACGAACGTCTGGCACAGCGTATGGATGTTTCCGGTCGGACTGCATGAGAGCGGACCGATCATCCTCGCATTTGGCGGCAACATCGTAGTCTTCGGGTCTGACATTGACGTCCCCGCCGAGGAACTCCTCAAGAGAATCGCGAAGCGGGTCGAAGGTCGCGTGAGCATCGCGGGATTCGGGGTGCTCGGCAAGGATCTGTACCAGGGCGCAATCCGGAGCGGCGATGTGCCTCTGCTGGTGGATCCGCCGGGTCGGAAGCGCTAGCCACCTGAGACGTCCCGCAGTGCGCACGTGCCGGAACTCATGATCCTGGCGCCCTCCCCAGCGGAATGCGAAACCAGTGGCACGTTTAGTGCTGCGGATTCCACGAAATCACCACGACCCACCCACACGCGTTGCACCGCAACGGGATATCCTCGTGAAACCGGCTGTCGCAGCGCATTTCGGCGGTGGTCGGATCGCCAGCGAGGAGTTGGAACGGCAGTGGCAGCTCAGCAAAGACTCGGACTCGATGTTATCGCTCTGATCCTCATGATCGTGGCCGCGAATCCTGTGATCAGCGGCATCACGTTGCATGAGTGGGTCGGCGGCATCGTCGGCGTACTCTTCGTCCTCCACATGGTGCTCAACTGGGGTTGGGTGTGGACTACCCTCATGAGGTTCTTGCGCCGGATCCGAATGACCTCTCGGCTCAATCTCGCCGTAGATGTGGCGCTGTTCGTGTCGGCAGTCGCGGTGACGCTCTCTGGCGTGTTGGTAATCCCTGGCTTCGCCTCGTACCTGGGCCTGACTATCACTCCAGTGTGGTTCACGCTGCACCTTGCGAGTTCAAACCTCACAATCATCTTCTTGATCGTCCATACGGTGCTGCACACCGACTGGATCTTCAAGACAATCCGCGAAGCGTTCGCTCCACGACCCCAGGTTTGGTTGAGAACAGACCACGAGGTGCGGCGCATTCCTCGCAGTCAACTGCCTGCAAACAACCGGCACCTCCGACTGTAGATCAACTCCTCAGGGGAGAACGCTGAACTCATGCGCTACTTCGAACATACACTCGCGGTGCTTGTGCTGGTCATCTTGACCGCACTGGGACTCTATTTCGGAGTTCAGACCACGCAGGGCTCGACCACGGCCGGGAAGATCTCAACCGCTTTGGTGCTGTCAAGCCAGACCTACATATGTCCAGCTACCAGTTGCGATGCCACCAGCTGCCACGCAGCCGCACCCCCCGGTGCGAGTTCGGCCGGCTCACCTTCGACCCTTGTGTGTCCCCGCAGTGGCTGCACAGCCTCCACATGTCACGGAGCGACGGGCGCTCCACCTCCAGTCACAGGCGATTCCTCGGGCAACTCGGCTATCGGGTCGGTGCCGGGCCGCAACAGATTCGGGCGGTTCGCGCCTCGGTGAATTGTCGCGAGCCGAGTGTTAGAGAACACGAGAGGCGAGCCGCTGGCTAGCGGCTCGCCTCTCGGCTGACTCTCCTCCCCTCGTCGCGTGCCTGGTCACCAGCCCCTGGCCCGGCGACGAGAAGACGCGACCCTGTCAGAAGCCCTTCATTGCCCCAGCGCGGAAGGCTGCAGCTGAGGTAGTCGATGAATCGATGCGCCAGTCATATGTCTGATGCGCATCAAACCAACACACACCAACGATGTGCGGGAACTGAGTCGGGATGACCGAGAACATGTCGATGATCCAGTTGGCCTTGTTCCCGCCCTGCTCGACCGAACTCGTCTCGGCAACGATGACAGGCTTGCTCGTCAGGCTGACGACGGTTGAGTATGCCGAGCCAAACACGCTCGCGAATGGACGCCAGCTGGACCAGCTCTGAGTCGTACCGGAGTTGTAGCCGTCCATTGCCGCGTAGTCGATGTAGGAGTCTCCTGGCCAGTACGCTGAGATGGCGTTCGCCGATCCGCTTGGCACGCTGTCGTTGTTGACACACCAGACGAACTTCACGTTGGTCGCACCCTCGGCCACGAAGATGTCGTGAACGTGCTTCCACGCCGCGACTAGCTTGGCCGCCGAGTTGCTGCCAACCGAACCACCCCACGGATACCAATTGCCGTTCATCTCGTGGAATGGGCGAAGCCACACTTCGCCACCGTATGCCTTCGCATCGTCGGCGAACTTCGTGATGTAGGCGTCCTTGGAACCGTTCGTGATCGCAGTCAGACCAGTCGTGCCAATCGACCAGAACTCCAAGGTGACCAGCGGGATCGATCCGTGATCCGCGACTGCTTGACACCGAGGCTTCGGGAAGCTCTCGGAATCGGAGATGTAGAAGTTCACGACTTGCGTATGCACGCCGTCAAGTGCCTCGGCTGCCTCGAGTGGCGCCATGTCTTGAGGACTGCCGGGAACGTAGAGTCCGATCCAGCGTCCCGAGCTGCTTGCCGGGTCCGTGCCACCGCCCGCCGCTGGCGCAACAACCGGTGTGGGAGCGGTCGTGCTCGGAGCTTTGACCGTGACCTTGCCTTGCTTCACTTTCGTGCGAGTGTGACGAGCGGTTGCGGTGAGCTTGTACGTGTAGGTCCCAGCCTGGACTGTCCCGCCGGTCCATGTGGCCGTGTACGTCTTGCCACGCTTCTTGGCTGTGACGTACTTGACGGCATGTCGCCCCTGATACACCACGACGTGCACATGGCCAGAACGTGAGAGCTTGCTCGTGAAGACAACCTTGTTCGCGGCGCTTTGCTTCACTGATGTGGAGACACTGAGCGTCCGCGCAAACGCTGGAGTCGCCATGATCGCAACGAGTGCCAGCGAAATGACAACTGCTATGGATAGCCTTTTCATCGTACGTCCCCTTTGGCGGCCAGGCTGTCTGCGTGAGACCCTTGGCTTTGCGCCCCCGCCTCGCGACGGGTTTGCCTTTGTCAGCAGAACTTGCGTCAGGCGCAGCCACCTTCTCGATATGAGGGCGGCTTACACTCTGAGTATCGGAGGGGACCTGGTGGACTTGACGCTTGGCGAAGAGGAATCTGACATGCCTGTGACTCAGATCACAGACCACCTGACAGACGGTCGTGCCACGCAGTTATGCGGGACTAGTAGACAGGCTTCAGAGAGCGCAAGTAGACCCAATTTGCCGGGGTCAAAGTGCCTGTCCAGGCCGAGAGGGTCAGCGGCGGAGCGGCTAGATAGTAGGGGTTGGCGACTGCAGCCCGGTAGGCGTCACGACTTCCTTTGGACGTGTTGATCCGCCAGTCCTGGATAGTCCCCGCCTGCCACTCCCGCTTGTTGTAGTAGACGACAGCCTTGACCTGAGGATATTCGGTGCGAAAACGCTTGTAGGCATCAGTGATCCACGCACCCTTGTTGCCGCCATTCTCAACGCTCGCGAATTCCGAGACTACGACGGGCTTGCCGGTCTTCTTGAGATAGGCCATGGGGGTCTTGTACCAGTAGTCGAGCGGGTGCCAGCGCGTTGCAGATCCGCTCGTACCCCAGTTGAACCCGCTGATCGATACCCAGTCAACGTAGGCATCTCCGGGATAGTAGACCGAGTATGCGTTAGACGAGTTGTTCGGCACGCTTTCGTGGTTGATGCTCCACACCCAGGTGACGTTTGTGGCGCCCTCCTGCTCGAAGATGTCGTGCACATGGCGCCACGCCGCGACGAACTGCTTCGGGTTGTTCCCATTGACCGTGCCGCACCATGGGTACCAGTTGCCGTTCATCTCATGCATCAGACGTATCATCACAGGACCGCGCGCTGACTTGACCGCTCTAGCAAACGATCGAATGTAGCCATCGAACGAGCCGTTGATGATCTTCGATAGACGATACGCCGGTTGCTTCTCCGGATTCTTGAGCACGTTGGCATCCTTGCCCGGATCCCAAGGCTCCCAGGTGACCATCGGGATGGCACCACGCTCATAGATGGCGACGGCAGCCGCCGGATCGAAATCGCGCGGACCGCTCTTCGCCCACGGCTGATACCACATGATGATAGCCGGGGGTTTGTCAGAAAACGCCGAGTACCCATTGAGCGCTGAGACGTCAAACGGCGCTGGCGGTTGGTAGATTCCGAGATACGCCCCATGCGGATCCGGTTGCATCTTTCCTGCGAGCGCCGGAGGAGTCGACTCCTGCGGTGGCACGACGGAGGACCCGCGATTTCCCAACTGCGTCGTAACCGAGCCGGAGCGCACTGCAGGTCCGCAGGCTGACGCTGCCATCAGGGTGATAGCTGCAACTGCTGCGGCCAGTCTGAGCGCTACCGCCCGCGAACCCACTCTCCCGCGCAAGCACAGTGCTCTCGGCACCACGCTGACCTCCGTGTTCATCACTCGTTCATGCACTTAGTGTATCGGGTTCGGTGGCTTTGGCCATGAACGGATCCGCCTCTGAGGCAACGCTATCCGCTTCGTCCCGCATATCCTCCGAGAGACCTGCGCCCGGCACTTCAGGCCAAAGGGCATAGCGCACGAATCCCTGGAGGACCAGGATGTGCCCGAAGGCGAAGGCCACGTTGTTAAGGACTGCTGGCGTGAACCCGTCGCGAGCCAAGCCCACTGCAACCGCCGACAAGAGCACCCCAATCGCAACTACCTGCACGATCACAGGCCGCAGCGACCGCGTGCCCGCGTCCTTCGACGTCACCACGAACTTAGCATCCCTGCCAAAGAGCGCCGAGAAGAACGCCGCGAAATGCACCGGGAAGGAAGCGAGCGTGTACCACAGAGTCCTGAAGCGAATCTTGCGATTCGATGCGTAGACCATCGTGATGAGCGTGAACGCTATGTAGGGCAAGAAGTAGGCAGGGTATTCGTTTGGCGCATGCACGGGCCGCACTCCGAAGTACAGAAACGCAACAGGCAATGCTAGATACAGCGCAAATGCGGGACCGGTGAACCAATAGATGAAGCTGAACATGTACTGAATGCGCGTGGCCAAGCGCATCCCCTTGAAGAACGGCTTGCGACGAAACAGTATCTCAAGCCCACCCCGCGCCCAACGAAGCTGTTGGCTGAAGTAGCCGCTCACGTCGACTGGCCCCATTCCATGCGCCAGGACTTTCGACACGTACTCGGAGTGATAGCCCGCCTTCAGCAGCAGGAGAGAGACACGCAGGTCCTCAGTGATCGAATCCTCCGGTAGCCCGCCGATGACCTCGAGCGCGGTGCGGCGGAACACCAAGTTCGTGCCACAAGCGAAAACCGCCTGACACGAGTTGCGACCTCGCATGATCGGACCATAGAAGAGTTCTTGCTGATCATGTGCGCCCGCGGCAACTCGATTGACGTCGCGATTGTAGTAGGACTGCGGTGTCTGAACGAAAGCAACTCGGCGATTCAGGAACACGCCCATCGTCTTCTCAAGGAAGTCAGGCTCTGGGATGTGATCGGCGTCGAAGATAACGACGAAATGTCCATTCGTGCGAGCCAGCGCCTCGTTGATGTTGCCCGCCTTGGCACCTCGGCGGGTCGGTCGAGTGAGGTGACCTGCGCCATGGAGCAAGGCAAGCGCACCGACGTCATAGGAGTTGCCGTCATCGAGAATCCAGACCTCTTTGCGCGGGTGACGAATGGCCATCGCCGCCTCGAGCGTTTGCTTCACGATCTCGATGGGCTCGCCGCACACGGTGATGAAGATGTCCACCCTCTCGTGAGTGCGCGAGAAGTCCACCGGCCTCGGTTCGGTCCAACGCTGCGTGGAAATTGTCCACCAGAAGCCGGCGGCCTGCGTGATATTGAACAGTTCGGCGGCAACCAGTACGACGAACAACAGCCAATTCTCAGGCCGCGCGTCGAGGAACAGCCACTTCAAGTAGACCAGGGCAGAAAGCGCCGACAAGATCGCAAGAACTCGGCAGGTGAGCAGATAGGTGGCGCGCCGCCTCTCGTCAATCTCGATCACGGCGCAGCACCTCCCGTGGCAGGCGCTACAGGCGCCGGCGCCGCGGGTGTGGGAGTCGCGGTGGGAGTCGCGGTTGGCGCCTTGCTCGTGTACAGGAGCCACTCAACCTTGTTGAGCACCACATGCTGGCTCTCTTTGTAGTCGTGGGATTTGAACCAGCGATCCGTCATGTACGCCTGGTAGCCGATGGCCTTCACATTCTGGAATGACCGGATCACCCATACCCGCCGAGCAGGACCGATGATTCTGGTCAGATCCTGGTAGATCTGGGTCTGGGAATCGCGGAAACCGCCCTTCCCGTCGAACCGAGGGAATCCGTAGGCAACGTCGCCTTTCGGCAGGTAGTAGTTGACCAAGAAGTCGATGTAGAACGGCTCGTAGATGATCACGTCGCCCGGCTCCTGATGCGCCGCGACGTATCCGATCACCTCGCGATTCTGGTAGCGCAGGATGCTATTGGGATCAAACGATTGGGACACGTAGGCCACAAGCGACACCGCCACGATGATGACGAGCGTAATCTGTCGGGCTCTGCTTGCCATGCGCGAGATCACGCCAGCAAGCAGGATCAGCGCCGGCCCAACCATGGGTGTCAAATAGCGCGACAGAAGCACGGTACCTTGCCACTGGCCAAGTCCCCACACCACGAGTATGCCGCTCGCCGAGCACAACAGCATGGTGGTGCGCCGAGTGAGGTAACGGCCGCCGCCCATCACGAGCAGCGCAAAGTAGATCAGCAGCGGCCACATGGCCACAAGCCCGTAGGTGATGACGGGAGCATGGGAGCCGAAAAGCAGTTCGACGAGAGTCTCGAGTACATCGTTGAAGCGAATGGCAAGACTCGGCGGGGGTGCTCCATAGCCGAGCCCCGAATTGGTGACGGCGCCGACAAGCACTGCCTCTTGGCTTGGCGGGAAGAAGACCGCCCAGTTCAGCCACGTGAGAACCGGAATGGCGGTCACGCCCATAGCGATCGTGTAGGGCAAGAGCCGCGGCACGTCGGCGAACAACCCGAGCGGATGGCGCAGCGAGAACTTCCGCGTCCCAACACGCCCCGCCCAAATCTCTCGATCCACGATCTCGAACAGCACGAAGTAGATGCCTTGGCCTATCACGAACAGCAGGAAGAGGTACTGCGTGAATGAGCCCATGATCGTGAACACGGCATACATGGCCCAGCTGCGAGAGTCATTCTTGGCGAGTGCCCTTGCGAATGCACCGACCGACAACAGAGCGAAGAACAGCAGCATTGAATACATCCGAGCCTCTTGCGAGTACCAGATGTCGAATGGCGAGACGGCGATCACCAGCGCTGCGATCAGACCCGCGCGCCTGTCATAGACTTCTTTGCCCGCCCAATACGCCGCCGGGATGGATGCAGTTCCGAACACCGTGGCAAACGTCCGGATTGCGATCTCGCTAGTGCCGAAGAAGTAGATCCAGAAGTGCATGAGGATGTGGAAGAAGGGCGGGTGCGTCCCTCCGATTTGGCTTTGGATCGTCTGCAGCAAGGTGCCGGACGTTTGCAGAATGGTCGATGCCTCATCGAGCCACAGACCCCGGGTGTCGATCGTCGCCAAACGCAGCGCGAGACCGACCACAGTGAAGGCCGTCAGCAGCCAGACCGTTCGCCAACGCTGACGTCGACCGGCGCTGTCGTCGACCGTGAAGGCCGGTATGGCTTCTGTACTCATCAGCTAGAACTCCGCATCGCGCGAATCGACCCGAGATCGCTCTTGTCGATCTCACCGAGCGCGACAAGGATGCCTCCATACACGATCGCTGCCACGGGGTAGGCAGCCAACAACCATATCGGCGTCGGATTCACGAGCGCGAGCAACACCCCCACAACAGCAGCGGCAACCGCGCAGCGCACGAAGGTCAGCGCGATGCGCCAGCCGACAAGATCGCGGACAACCCACAAAGACGCAGCAGCCGCGATCACGCCTGTGGCTGCTGCGGCACCCGCCGCGCCGACAAGCCCGAAGCGCGACGTCATCAATACAAGGAGTACGATCTCGAACACGACCGAGCCGCTCATGAGCGTGAGCGTGAGCGCCCGGCGATCCCGCGCCATGAGCACCTCCGAGATGGTCGCTCGGACGTTCTGGCCCCCTGCGGCGACCATGAGCAACACGAACGGAACCGCTGCTGCGGCGAAGGCTGAGGAATAGACGAAGCGCAACGCCTGACCGCCAGTTGCGGCGATGACCGCAATCCCCAGCATGCCCACGAACAACGCGAGTCTGATCGCCTGCGTCGTGTATCGACCAACGAGGTGCTCGTCCTTCTCGGCATGGACACGAGCGATCGAGGGGAACAGCGCACGGTGTAACCCCGTGAACAAGAACGCCTGCATCTCGGCAAGGGCAGCGGCCGAACCATACAGGCCCACCGCCACGTTGCTAACGAGGGTGGCGCCCACAAACCAAAGATCGGCATAGGAGCTGACGCCTTCGATCATGCTCTGTGCGAAGAAAGGGATCGACGCGCGACCTAGTGATCGGGCACCGGCCACACTCTCGCCAAACGTCGTCTTCGCCGAGCGCCACATCTCGAACGTCACCGCGAAGCCAACCACAGAAGCAAGCGCGTTTCCGATGAGCGCACCCGGGACCGAGAACCCACGCCACACCAGGAACCCGATCGCGAGGAACTTCGCGGTGGCGTAGATAGCCATCCCGAAGGCCTGCCGCTCGAACCGCCGGACGCCGAGCAGAACCGCCGTCGCCACCATGAACGCCGCGACAACCGGAATGTCGAGCGCGGCAACGCGAAGCAGGAAGGCCAACGAAGGGTCTTCGAGTCGCGCGGCTATCGGACCGGCAAGGATCACCGCGACGCCGAAGAGGACTGTGGCCAGAGCCATCTGGCCGAGATACGCGGAGCGTTCGATACGCGGAGCGTCGTCCGGGGTGTCGGCAATCCGCTTGGTCACGACCTTCACGAGGCCGGAGTTGACGAGCAGTTCGAAGTAGTTGAGGACGGAAAGCGCGAGCCGCCACTTGCCGACACCGGCGACACCAAGTTCATTCGCGAGGAACTTGTACAGGAGAAGGGCCGTGACGAGCTGCCACGCCTGGCCTCCGATGCTCAGCAGGGTGCCGCGCGCTAGGTTTCCTGTCCTCGGCAAGCGGTCACTCCTTCCTGGCATCGTCGAGCGGCTGTCCGCAAACACTCATGCCCCGAGCACGAACTGGGTGGATTGTCTGTGCGGCGAAGCCATCCGATATCATAGTTGGCCGGAGCCCTACCTGCAGCAGAACGGAGTGACGTGGCGTACACACTACTCTCAGGCTCAGAGGGATTGCGCGCCATCCAGGCTGCATGGGAGCAGCTCGAAGAGCGAGTTCCAGTGCATGTGTTCCAAACGTATGCGTTCGGGCGGCTGTGGTTCGACACAGTCGGATCGCGGTCTGGCGCTATCCCGCTTCTCGTCACCTACGAAGAGAGCGGCAACACGCTTGGGATCTTTCCAGCGTGCATCGTGCCATACGGTCCCATCAAGCTCCTGACGTGGCTGAGTGCCCCAATGCTGCAGGACTACGGCGATATCTTGTGGGACTCATCGGCAAATATCTCCCCCGAGAGTTTCGTCCGCGATGCACTGGAACTCCTGCTCCAACACTCGCACGGAGCGTTCTTCTATCTCACGAACGTGCGCGATGATGCAGTCGCCTACCCGGCGTTGAACGCGTCGATGATCCCGTACAAGCGCAGCAGGGCACCGTACGTCGAGATTCCTGGGAGTTTCGACGACTACCTCGCGTCGCTCGGCAGGGGCAAGAGCGCCAAGACGCTTCGGCGCAAGATCCGCAACGTGCGTGCGGCTGGATCGGTCTCCCTCGAGACTCTCGACAGGAACAGCCCAGGTATCGACGACGCGCTCACATGGATCATCGACAGAAAGAAGGCGCGCCACAAAGGACAGCGCGGCAGAGCGGACCTGTACCTGCCAGGACACGAGGAATTCCGTCGAGCGCAAGTGCGCGACCAGCCGGGTGTGAGAGTGTCGCGCCTCGTCCTTGACGGCAAGACGATTGCCTCTGACGTGAACTGCCTGCGCAACGGGCGACTCTACGGCATGATCACTGCTTTCGATCCTGGAGCAGCTTCGTTCTCGCCCGGTCTCGTGCTCGTCGCCTATCTCATCAAGGACTGTTCCGAGAGGGGTATCCGCATTCTGGACATGGGCTGGGGTGACGAGCCCTACAAGTACCTATGGACGGACCTCGATGTGGGAATGACGACGTTCGTGCGCAATCACGCCCGAGGCCGGCTGTTGATGAGAGCCGCTGGTCTACGCCGCAGACTCGCCAACTGGCGAGGGCGGGGAATCGCCAGCATCAGCTTGCGCGCTCCCTCTACTTCGGCGGGCAGCCATCCATGATGCTGTCCGTGTTGATCGCCACACAGAACCGCGGCAACGTGGTTGGCCGAGCGATTCGCAGTGCCGAGGCACTCACCTACCCCGACGTCGAGATCATCGTCGTCGACGATGCATCGGCCGACGACACGCCAGCAGTGCTGGCGACCGATTTCCCTCACGTGCGAGTCATCCGCAACGAGCGTTCCCTCGGTGTCGGCGGAGCGCGAGCTGTCGGGCTTGATGCCGCGCACGGCGACATCCTCGTGAGCCTTGACGACGACGCGTACTTCATCGGTCATGACGCCGGCCAGCGGATCGCAGAGCGTTTCGAGTCGATGCCCGATCTCGGCGCGCTGTGCTTCCAGGTCGAAGCGCCGGATGGCTCCATCCGCCAGCGCGAGATTCCTCGCCGAGACAAGCGCATGCCGACTGAGAACGAGGAGCTGGGGTACTTTCTCGGCGGGGCAGCGGCGCTGCGGATCTCTGCGCTACGCGAAGTGGGCGGCTTTCCGTCCGACACACGCTACGCCGCCGAGGAGGCCGACATTTCGTTTCGACTCGCAGCCGCAGGATATCGTGTGCGCTTCACCACCTCGGTGCGTGTGGCCCATGAGGCGATCCCGAGCACGACCAACCGCGACGATCGCGAAGCCAACTACGTGCGCAGCCACGTCCGACTTTCGGCGCGCTACCTCCCTGCGCCCTACGCGCAGACCCATGCAACGCTGTGGATCGGCAACAGCCTGCTGCAGGCCGCGCGCAACGGCCATGTGCGCCCCACGTGGAGGGCCGCCCGCGAGGCGCTCAGCGAGTGGCGGGCTCTGCGCCAAGACGGCCGCGTGCTAGACCGCGCGACGGTGCGTCGGCTGACCGCGCTCTCGTCGCGGACCTGGTATTAGGAACGCCGATGAGCAGCGACTGGCCACTCATCCTCGCATACCACCACATCGTGACTCACGCGCCGAGCCGATACACGCTCGACGCCACGTCGTTCGAAGCCAGGCTCGACCGCATGCTGCACTCTGGCTACAAGCCACTCACGCTCGAGACTGCACTCGCCGCAGGACCGTTCGGCAGCGGTAGCGCCGCCCCGAAGACGTTCACCATCACCTTCGACGACGCGCTTGAGAGCTTCTACACGCTGGCCATCCCGGTGTTGCGTCGGCTGAACCTGCTAGCCCAGACGACGCTTTTCGTGCCGACGGCGTTTGTCGGCAAGGACAACGCGTGGAGCCAGGGTGAATCACCAGGTGACCGAGACGCAATCGCGACCGACCCGCCTGAGGCGATCATGACGTGGGAGCAGCTTGCCGAGGCTGCCGAGGCTGGCGTGTCAATCCAATCACATGGGCACCGCCATCTGCCGATGAACAAGACGGAATATGATGACGCGCTCGCTGATTCGAAGGCATCGATGAACGCACTGCACGAACATGGTTTCTCACCCCGATACCTCGCGCTGCCGTTTGGCTGGCACTCGCCTGAGGCCAAGCGCGCTATTGCCGAGGCGGGCTTCGATGCTGCCCTCAGCGTCACGTGGGGCGGCAGGGACCGCTACGAGGTGCGGCGCATCCCAATCTACGGCACAGATGCGGCGCCCATGCGTTGGCTCAAGCTTTCGGGCAGGTATTTCGACACTTTCGACGCGGCCGCTGCAGTTCTCGGCAGGAGACGTTCGTGACTGAAGGTTTGACAGAGCACGTTGCCGTCGGCGTCATCGCCCGTCGGCGGATCCCCGAACTCGATCGGCTTGTCGCCGAGCTGCAGCTCCTCGAAGGACCACCGCGCGAGATCATTGTTGGTGTGGAGACGCCGGGCGCCATCGATGTCAGCGAGACGAGGGACGAGAACGGCGTGCGGTGGCTTGCGTTGCCCGCCAGGCGCGGACTCGGCTACAACCGCAATCGCGTGCTCGATGCCGTGAACTGCGACATCATGTTCGGTGCCGACGATGACTGCATGCCCGAGCCCGGCTGGATGACCAGGCTCCTCGCCGCCCTCGAGGATCCGCACGTGGACGGCGCGGTGGGCAGTATCCGCATTCCTCCGGCAGGACTTCTCGGCGACTCGATCTCAGCGCTCGGCTTTCCCGCCGGTGGAAGCGCCGGCTACGAGACAATGTTCCCGGTAGCCGACGATGGATCAACAACCAACATCTCGGTGGGCAACTCCGCCCTGCGCGTGAAGACCGTGCGCGAACTCGGCGGCTTCGATGAGGCCATGACCCTCGGCGGTGAGGACACGGAGTTGGCGGCGCGCTTCGAGGCCGCCGGCAAACGAGTCGTGTTCGTGTCCTCGGCAACGATCGTGCATCCGGCTCGAACAAGCCTGGGGGAGTTCATGCGGTGGTCGTTCGTGCGCGGACGCGCAAAGGCGCAGATCGCACGCAAAGTCACGGCGGTCGGTGGCCTGGTGAGCAATCGGCTTGCGAGTTTCGGCAGAATCCTGCGTCAGAACGCCCGCGATCCCAAACTTGTCTTGATCGTCCCACTGCTCGTGTTAAACGTCGCCCTCCAGCAGATTGGCTTCCTCGCCGAGATGGTGTCACCGACACGCCCTCCCGGTGACGAACAGCCCGGCTGAACACCCGCGATCGCTACAAATCACTTCACTCGCGCCCTAAGGCTGCAGGTCCTCCGCGCCGATTATCTGAGTGTGTACTGCGCACCAGCGAATCGGAGCGCCGCGTGCCCTATTCAGTCCATGTTGGTCGCAAAGCCCTGGACAGCGTCTTCCCCGCGTGGGAATCGCTTGCCGAGCGCTGCCCTGGACACGTGTTCCAGACAACCGGCTTCGCGCGGTCATGGATGGACACCGTCGGCGCCGACAAGGGCGCCACCCCCGTAGTCGTGACGTACGAGCAGGAGGGTGACACCGTAGCGCTGCTGCCTCTGTGCATCGTGCGTGAAGGGGCCACGCTGCTGCTCACCTGGCTCGGTGGTCCGCATATGCTTGACTACGGCGACATCCTCTTCGACGCACAGCGAGCTGGCGTCACTGCCGAGCAGTTCATGCGCACGGCAATGGCGCGAGCGCGAGCTCACGCGCGCGGAGCGTTCCTCTATCTCCCCAACGTCCGTCTGGACGCCGTATGCTACGACGCACTCGAAAGCAACATGCACGAGTTCAAGAGGGATTCCGCCCCCTACTTGCAGTTGGTGGGCACCTTCGCGGACTACATCAAGTCCCTCGGCAAGAAGCGCCGACACAATCTGGCAAACTTCGAGAACCGGCTCGAGCGCGCAGGCGAAGTTGACTTTCGCGTCATGAACGCCGAGGACGCGGGATTCGAGGCAAGCGTCGCGGAAGTACTCAGATTGCAGAGGCTGCGGTTTGCGAGTCGTCCACTCGGCGCCCCGATCTTCGATCCCTGTTATGAGACGTTTCGAATCGAGCATGCGCGACACAGCGGAGGCCCGAGCGTGGCAGCACTCACCCTGGATGGTCGCCTAATTGCAGGTTCCCTCCAGTGCCTCTTTGGCGAGAGGATGTACTACCTGGTGACTGCGTTCGACGAGGGATACTCCCAGTTTGCGCCAGGCAAGTTGCTGGTCCGCAGACTCATCGAATACAGCTACCAGCTGGGCCTTGAGGCATTCGACTTCTGCTGGGGCAGTGAAGCCTACAAGTACTTCTGGACACACGACGAAGAGCCACTCGTCACCTTCGTCAGTGAAGGACCAGCTGGCCGCTTCCTCGCAACGGCCGCAAGCCTGAAGCGTCGCCTCGCAGCGGCAATAACCGCCCTCGGCTAGCGATCACACCCCCGCAGCCACCGCAACAACAACGGCGCCGCTTGGGATCCCTCCCGAAACGGCGCCGTCGAATAGGGCCTTCTAGTGACTCTCGGGTTCAACCGAAGCGGCGGCGCGAGCTCCCCTTCTGCGTTCCACGTACGGTGCAGGCGCGACAACGCGCGCGGGCTCGGGCATCCCGCCAGGAACTTGTCCGCGGACTCCTTGGCGCCGCTCAACCTGCACACCTGGTGCAAGAACGAGCGAGGAGCGCCGGTCGATTCGCAGCACCTCGGCGATCTTCGAGCGACCCGTGTTGGAGCGCTCGAGGTTGTTGATCATCTCGGCGACAAGGCCTGCCACCAGCAACTGGACTCCGGTCAGAATCAGCAGAGATGCCACGATCATCAGGGGTCCGCCAAAGGCGTTCTGGCGTGCGATCAGTGAGAAGATCCCGAGGCAGCCGAAAAGGGTCGTGCCGAGCAGACCCAGACCAACTCCCGTGCCACCCAGTAGATGCAGCGGCCGTTCGGCGTAGCCGGAGAGGAAGAACACCGTCAGGAAGTCGAGGGCACCGCGCATGTAGCGCTCCACCCCGTACTTCGACTTGCCGGTTGTGCGGTGCTGACTCTCAACAGGGACCTCGGCAACCCGATAGCCGCGGCGCGCAGCAAGGACCACAAAGAACCTGTGTAGCTCGCCATAGCCGTAGCGCACCAGGTCTTCTGCCGCTTGGTAGCGAAACGCCTTGAGTCCGGCGTTCATGTCGTGGAGCTGAATTCCAGTCGCAGTCCGAACGAAGAAGTTGAAGAACTTCGATGGCAGGCGCTTTGACAACGGGTCTCGACGGACGACTCTGTACGCCGTGACGACGTCATAGCCTTCCTCTATCTTGCGAATCAGCCGCAGGATGTCAGTCGCGTCATCCTGCATGTCCGCGTCCGACATGACCATGATGTCGCCACGCGCGTACTGGAAGCCATTTGCCAAAGCACTCGCCTTGCCGAAGTTGCGGCGATGCCGCACAGCGCGCACTCGGCAGTCCCGAACAGCAAGATCGCTGATGTGAGACCACGTCGCATCGGTTGATCCGTCGTCCACAAAGAGGATTTCGAACGAGTAGCCGGATCCCTCCATGGTGTCCACTACACGCTTGTAGACGTTCTCGACACTGTCTTGCTCGTCAAAGGCTGGAAGGATGACCGTCACGTCGATTGGATCGTCGGGGGCGCCAAGGCCCATCGCAACATCCATGCTGCGGTCTGAACTGCTATGCGTCATTTCTCCCAGTCTCCCTGTGTCGGTCGCAAGCCATGATCGCACGTCGCGCGCTTGCGCCGATAGTCGAGTCGCCCGGCGAAAGGCCCGCGCCTTCCGCTTGTACCCTCTCTTTCGGCCGAAAATCACGCCAACATGAGAGCCACCGGCGATGTCCGGGGGGCGTTGGGTGGACGGCCGCGAGGTTGGTTCGTGGCGATGCGCCCAAGAAGAGGTCCGAGTCGCGCCCCAACGACCCAGTGACCAGGTGCTCTATTCCCTATTCGTACGCGATTGCCTCGGCCACGCTCACGCCCGCCGCTCTACGCGCGGGCAACAGACTGGCTCCCACCGAGATAACGATCACGAAGCACAACCATGCGGCGACACCCAATGGTGAGTAGGCAAACGACAGCCGAAAACCGAGGGCGTCACTCAGCGAGTTGGTGAGCAGAATCGCGAGGGGCAGGCTCACGATCACACCGAATGCCCAGCTCACAAGCCCAACAACCACGCCTTCGGTGATGAATATCTGGTAGATCGAAGCGTTGGAGGCACCCACGGCACGCATGACGCCGATCTCGCGCGTTGACTCAAGAACATTGATGCTCATCGTTCCCGAGAGACCGATACCCCCCACCGCGGCAAGCAGCGCGGCCATGATGACGAGGAAAACGACGATGATATTGAGTGAATCGGCGATGGTCTTCTGCAGCGTCTGCTGTGTCATCGTGTCGGTCACCGTCATTTGCCTCGCCGAGAAGTCATCGGAAAGCCGCCTCGCGATGGCAGTCTGCGAATCGGCATCATGCTTCGATGTCCCCACCATCAGCGTGTCGATGGTTCCCCCCGCCCCGAGCCGCGAGTCGAGGTACTCGCGATTCACATAGCCGAACTTGCTCATCAGCCCGCCCCTCGTCAGCCCGACGACCCGAAAGACCTGCTTCACGTTGCGTATCTTGAGGGTGATCAGACTGCCCACCGCGATGTCCGGCTCATTCTTGAGAGCCGTGTCATCCAGCACGATCGACGAAGTGTCCCCGGGCACAAGCCAGCGACCCGAGACGATCTCGGGATGCAGGTACTTCGTGTTTGTCGGCAGGCCATAGATGTTGAGGACATCCGACTCGCTCCGGTCGGGTCGCAGTCTCACCGCCGAGCGCAGCATCCAGCCCTCCGCCCCGGTCACACCGGGGACACGACGAGCCTCGGCTTGCGCATCGACAGCAGATTGCGGTGGATACAGGTCGGCCCAGATGTCCATCGCACGATACTGTCCAACCCGCTGAACCGTGTATCCGATTGACGTCTGCACACTTGCCACTGCCATGAAGACTCCTGCCGCAAGTGTGAGCGTGATGAGTGTCAGCAGGAGTCTGCCTTTGCGCAAGAAGGTGTTGCGAAGAGCAAGCGCCACCGGCCGGGGAATGCCACGCAGCCTGCCGAGCATTCTGTCGAAGACGCCCTCACCGAACTCGGCCGAGACGCCCGATGAACTGTAGAGCGCGTGACGCACTGACATGTTCATCCCGCTGATCACGGGAAACGTCGCCGCAAGCACCGGAACCAGCAGTCCGACGGAGAGTTCAATCGCGAGAACCGCGGCCGGCACATGATAGTCGTGCACAAGAAAGTCGAGTTGTGCGGCGCCGAAATTTGCGAACCAGTTCGAGCCGAGCTGACCGAGCGGGACCGCTAACACAAGAGCAAGCACGCCGTAGACCAACACCATAGCGAAGAACATCATCGCCAACTGCGTCCGTCGAGCTCCGACGGCTTTCATCACACCGAGTTGCCTCATCTGCTGCGTGACCAGCGAGCCAATGGTGTTGACTACTAGAAAGCCCGAGAGCATCAATGTCATCGCGCCGACCACAACCAGCAGCATGCTCACGGCCTTGAAGATGTCAGCCATGCTCTGCACGCCTGGCTCGTGCGCCAGCATCCGCAGCACAACGATACCTTGGGGCTCAATGATGTCATCGCGCAGACGGGCCCCAAACGCCGTTGCCTGAGCAAGTGAAGCGGGATCCCCTCGCTCTATGACATCGAGCTCGTTATAGGTCTGCGGCTCATCGAAATCGGACAACTCATCCCAGCTGATGTAGCCAACCGCTCGACCGGTCATCATCGGCACAACGGAGTTCAGATCGTGGGCAACACCACTCACGGTTAGGACTGGGTGCTTCGTGTTCGAAGTCTCGAACTCGACGGTGTCGCCCTGACGGACCCCCGCGAACTCCACGGAGCCCTTCTCGACGACAAGTTGACCCTTCTTTGGCCACCTCGCTCCGTCAAGAAGCGAGATCTTCCCGACCGTCTGGTTTCGATAGTCCTCCAGCGCATACAGCGTGATGTTCGTCCACGGCCCCCCATTGACGCGGAAGCTGATGTCGACACTGCGACGACCTTCAGCTCCCGCAACCTCGGAATCCCGTGCAACCGCGCGAACAAGATGGCTATCGAACGCGGTCGTGAGGTACGTGACTGCCGGGGGCTTGGTTGCCGGGAAACCCGTGTCCAACGAACGAATGAGCACTTCGCGCCCACCCATCATCACCGCCACGGCAACGATGCCGACGGCGATTGATAGAACCACAAGGATGGTCCGTGCCTTGTGGGCAAGAAGGTCGCGGTAGACCTTCTTCCAGCGCGGGCGAATTGTGCTCACCTCCATTCATGCCTGCCGAGCGACCGCCAGATCCCCGGATCCCGCTTGCGCGGCTCAAACCGTGGGGAGGCGCTCGCGCAGGCAACCGGGCGTACGCCAAAGGATAGTCTCGTGGCCGCAATCTTGCCTCCCGGTGGTGGCGCGCTCACGGCACCCCTTCTGGGTAAGGTAAGTACGCCGGAGAATGAACGTCAGAGGAGGCACCCATGATCGACCACAAGCGGACAGTTCTTGTCACCGGGGGCACTGGTCATCAAGGCGGAGCCGCAGCGCGACACCTGATTGCCGACGGCTGGCACGTGCGCGCTCTCGTGCGCGACCCGCACAAACCGGCTGCGCTCGCGCTGGCCAACGCAGGCGCCGAGCTCTTCGTCGGCGACCTGAGAGACCGTGAGTCGCTCGATGCCGCGCTCGCTGGCGCATATGGCGCGTACAGTGTGCAGACACTCGCCGACGGTCCGGAAGCCGAGCTGCTTGAATCCAAGAACCTTGCTGACGCAGCCAAAGCGGCCGAGGTCGAGCACTTCGTCTACAGCTCGGTCATCGGCGCCGACCGGGATTCGGACCGTCCCTGGGTCAGAGGCAAAGTCGAGATGGAACGGTATCTGAGTGCGCTCGATCTGCCGCTCACCATCTGGCGCCCTGTTCCCTTCATGGAGAATTTCCTGAACCAGAAGGATTCCATCGAGGCGGGGACGCTCACGGGAATCGAAGCACCGGACGTCGTGCACCAGTGGATCGCGGTCGACGACGTCGGGCGCTTCGTGGCCCTGGCGTTTCAGGATCCGCAGCGCTGGGTCGGGCAGGTCACGGAGATTGCGGGCGACGAAGTCACTGGCCCAGAAGCCGCGGATGCGTTCTCGGCGGCATTGGGCCTTCGCGTGCGCTACGAACAAACCATCCCTGAAGGAATGCCGGCACCACAACCACCGAACCCCAACACCCCGCCCGCTCGGCGGGCCAACATCACCCAGCTGCGCACGTACATCCCGGACCTGATCACACTGCGATCCTGGGCAGCGCGGCACTTAGAGGAGTTCGCTTCGCCGACTTTCGCATCGCGCTAGCGACAGTACTCTAGAACCCCATCTTGCCCACTACGGATGACGGGAAATATGTACTGGGCGGTGGCGGCTCCGGATCCTGCACCGAGCCATCCCACGCGCCGTTGGTGTACTTCGCCCAGAACTGCAGACGCTCGAACTCGCCCTTGGGCTGCGTAATCACGCGGCCCCACCAGTTGCCTTTGGTGTCCTTGGCGACCTTGACGAGCGTTATTGCGTACGGCTGACCCTGCCCGTTCATGGCCGACTTCGACCACTCTTTCGCAGCCGATGACAAACCCGACTTGGCACTTGAGGCGCTCAGTGTTGCCGTATGAGGCTTGGCCGCCAGAGTCCAGTTGATCTTCGCGATGAGTTCAGAGGAGAAGCTCGGCAAAGCGCGCGCCGTGCTCGCCGCGTTGGCCGCAGAAGACCCGTAGTTCAGCGCGGCGATGGCCAACCAAGTCCCGTTCTTGCGTTCCCACGCGATGAACATCCGTCCGCCGGCCGACTTGCTCACAGGCTCAAGATCGCCAAGAGCGGTATCTCCCTGCACGTAGAGCTGGTAGACGTAGAACTGCGAGTCGATGCCCAACTTCTGCCGAGCGGCGTCGAGGAGGTTCTTGCGTTCATCTGATCCTGTCGACGGCGACGTGATTGGGCCCGTCGCCTTGATCGCCGAACTCGCACTCGGCTCAACGCTCGCCTGCTGCGTAGCCGTCGTTTGTGTGGCTTCAGCCGAGGTGCTCGGCGTACTCGTAACAGCTGGAGGAACACACCCCGCCAAGGCGAGTAGCGCCGCGGCGAATACGACCGAGATTACCCAAGTGGTGCGGTGAGACGACATTGCAGCTCCTCCCAAGATGCGCGCCGATTGCTGCGCATGCCACACAACGAACCATAGTAGAAACGCACACGACTATCCAAATCGATCCGGGTCAGGGCCGATTCTCTCTCCCCGATCCAGCGTTTCAATGATAGCCATCTCCGCCTCGGAAAGCTCGAAGTCATACACGTCGGCGTTCTCGGCGATTCGGTGTTCATGTATCGACTTGGGGATGGTGATGATTCCGCGCTGAAGAATCCAACGAATCGCAACCTGAGCCGGCGACTTGCCGCGCGTCTGAGCGATCTGCACGAGTTCCGGAATCAACAGCACACGCCCACGCATGATCGGAGCCCACGCCTGTGTGGCGATGCCGTGCTCGCGGCAGTACGCAACCAGCTCAGGCTGTTGCAGACGCGGATGATGCTCGATCTGGTTGAGCGCTGGCGGTACCGAAGCCATGGTGCTGAGTTCTTCGAGATGGTGCACCAGGAAGTTGCAGACTCCGATCGCTCGGGTCCGCCCTGAGGCGAGTATTTCCTCCATGGCCCGCCACGTGTCGCGCATCATTCCGCGGATTGGCCAATGCATAAGGTACAGGTCAACGTAGTCGAAGCCGAGTCTCGAGAGGCTGGCGTCGAATGCGCGCAGTGTCGAGGCGTAGCCCTGGTCGGTATTCCAGAGCTTCGTAGTGACGAAGACGTCTTCGCGCTTCAGGCCACTCTCTCGAACGACTCGGCCAACACTATGTTCGTTGCCATAAAGAGCGGCGGTGTCGATGGTTCGGTAGCCGATGGAGAGGCCGTATCTGATCTCGCCTTCAACATCGGGCCCCTCATCAGCGCGATACGTGCCCAGGCCGAGACGGTTGATCGCCACGCTAGGGGCGATCTCAACAGTGTCGGCAAGCGAATGCAATTGCAGATCCCGTGCAGCCATGTCGACCACTAAATATCCTCTCGACCGTTGTATTGGTTTGTATCCACCTTGGACTTCGAGTATCAATCGTTCGGAAACAAGGATGGCAGGAATCGGATGGCGGTGACGGTCGTCGCGCCATACACTCACCGTGATCCGCTCCCTACTGCACAAGGAACACGTTGTGATCGCCGACAGTCCCATCGCCGCCATCATCAGCCAGACCACTCGCGCTATCGACGAGGCAGTCAACGATGGCCAGCGCCCCCCGTCGCTAGACGCGCTAGCGTCAGCGGCGCACATCTCGGCGTCCCATCTTCGCCGCGAATTCGTTGCGCGAGTCGGTATCACGCCCAGGGCATACGCCGACGCTCGCCGAGCCGAACGGCTCCGAAGGCAACTTGCCGCAGGTCACGAGGTTGCTGATGCGATTCACGACAGCGGGTTCGGCTCGGCGAGCCGAGTCTACGAGCGCAGCACCGAACTCCTCGGCATGACACCTGCGGCGGCGCGTCGTGGCGCCCCCGATGAGACGATCCGCTACTCGGTCGTCGACACGTCGCTCGGGCGTCTTCTCGTCGCCACCACCGAGCGCGGCGTGTGTCTCGTGGCATTCGGCAACACCGACGCGGAACTCATCGCAGAGACTGCCGAGCGATTCCCTCTGGCTACGGTCGAGGCAGCCGGCGAAGAAGCGTGGGCGTGGGTCAAAGCCGTGGTGGCGCTCGTGGACGACCCACAAGCCAGCGATGCGGCAGACGTACCACTTGACGTGCGCGGCACCGTCTTCCAGCAACACGTGTGGGCCGCTCTGCGCCAGATCCGGGCTGGAGAAACCGTCACATACTCTCAGCTCGCGGCCGCCATAGGACGACCGAGCGCAGCTCGGGCCGTGGCTGCGGCGTGTGGCGCCAACCCCGCGGCGGTGCTGATCCCGTGTCATCGCGTCATTGGCGCCGACGGCTCCCTCACCGGCTATCGGTGGGGACTGGCCCGCAAACACAAGCTGCTCGAACGAGAGGGCGCGTACTAGCGACTACAAGCAGCGCCAAGCACCCATCCTCCATGTTCTAGGACTTCCCCCAATGCACCGGCGGCCGATGTGGGTATCTCCAAGCATCGAGATGGGAAGGAGGCGGTGATGGCTGTCGAATCGCCTGTCGCGTTGAGATCTCGCGATGCGGTCGCGACCAGCGTGGCACTAATCGAGGAACTTCTGGGACCCAGCACGTCATGGGGAGTCAAGGTGCGATTCTGGGACGGGACATCTCTGGGCGCGCCTGACGCGCCAGCAACCGTGCTGCTGCGCTATCCATGGTCGCTGAGAAGCATGTTGTGGCCTCCCGGCGACCTTGCCGCAGGTGAGGCTTTCATCTTCGGAGATGTCGATGTCGAGGGCGACCTTGAGGCTGTGTTCGAGGCACTGATGCCGGCGCTGGACTCGCAGTGGCGTCAGCCTCGGCGACTTGGCCGACTCATGCGATTGTTGCTGCGACTTCCGGCTGCGCCCTCGCGTACGAATCGCGAAGGTGCCGCGTCTCCTTCGGGTGCCCTGCACTCGCTGCGACGGGATCGAGAAAGCGTCCAGCACCACTACAATGTGCCGACCGACTTCTACCAGCACTGGCTGGACAGTCGGATGCAGTACTCGTGCGGCTACTTCGAACGCCCGGATCACGATCTCGAGACTGCCCAGGAGGCCAAGCTCGAGCACATCTGCCGGAAGCTTCGCTTGACGCCTGGCGATCGTCTGCTTGATATCGGCTGCGGATGGGGCGGCCTGCTTGAGTACGCTGCCGACCATTTCGGTGTGCAGGGACTCGGAGTTACCCTCTCCGAGCCCCAAGCGCGCGAAGCCAACGCTCGTTTCCGGCGAGCAGGTCTCGCAGACTCAGTGCGTGCAGAAGTACGAGACTACCGCGAACTGCAGGGCGAGTTCGACGCGATTACGAGCGTCGGAATGGTGGAGCATGTGGGTGCGACGAACCTCCCAGACTACTTCGGGCAGGCTTTTCGCCTGCTCAAGGATGGAGGCGTGTTCCTCAACCATGGAATCACCGCCGCATGGGGCACCACGCCGTCCCCCCGCAAGGGCGGCTTCATGCACCGCTATGTCTTCCCCGACGGTGAACTGGTTCCAATCTCGGCGATGCTCACAGAAGCCGAACGTGCTGGTCTTGAGGTCCGCGATGTCGAGAACCTCCGCGAACACTACGCTGCCACATTGCGACATTGGGTGAGCAACCTTCGGTCGCGTCGCGACGAGGCGATCGATTCCACAAGCGAAATCACCTACCGCGTCTGGCTCCTCTACATGGCTGGCAGCGCCTACAACTTCGAGCACGGCTCCATTGGTGTGTGTCAGAGCCTCCTGCTCAAGCCGCGCGGGGGACATTCAGGCCTACCTCCAACGCGGGCCGACTGGTACGTTGGACAAACGTCCTGAGGCGTTTGGCGTGTTGTGCAAGCGGGCACGTTGTGCCAAGCATCGATTCGACTCGACAAGAAGGGAACCGCGATGGCCACTGTCAAGGGAAGCAGTACCGAGCAGAATCTACTGAAGGCGTTTGCAGGGGAGTCCCAAGCCCGCAATCGCTACACATACTTCGCCAGTGCCGCCAAGAAGGAGGGCTTTGAGCAGATCGCGGGGATCTTCTTGGAGACCGCCGAGAACGAGCGTGAGCACGCGAAGGTCTTCTTCAAGTACCTTGAGGGCGGCGACGTCGAAATCACCGCTTCCTACCCCGCAGGCGTTATCGGCACGACTGCCGAGAACCTCGCGGCCGCCGCAGCTGGAGAGAAGCTGGAGTGGGGAACCCTCTATCCGGAGTTCGCCACCGTCGCCCAAGCAGAGGGATTTCTAGACATTGCGACGTCCTTCCGCGAGATTGCCAAGGTCGAGGTGCATCACGAGGACCGATATAACCGGTTGCTCGCCAACATCAAGAGCGACAGCGTCTTCAAGAAGGCACAGCCCACGAAGTGGATCTGCCGCAACTGCGGCTACGTGCATGAGGGCAGTGAAGCACCGGACGTGTGTCCGGCGTGCAAGCATCCGCAGGCGTACTACGAGCTGCTGTGCGAGGGCTACTAGACTGCGACGAACTCTGCTGGGTCACGACAAGGTCCCGGAAGCGAGATGCCTCCGGGACCTTCTTTGCGCGTGAGCGAGTCCGGCAACCCGCTCTAGCGCACTATCTTGCTAATCGGCATCTCCAAAATGTCTTCCGCACCAGCAGCTTTCAGCGCGGGAATTAGCACGTTGACAGTGTTCTTCTCGGCGACTGTCGAGATTTCATAGTCCTCTGATCCATGGAGCTTCGCGACCGTGGGGCGCTTCATGGCTGGAAGTTGAGCGATCACCGAGTCGAGCTTATCGTGCGCAACATTCATGTTGAGGAGCACCTTCCCACGCGCCTCGATCACGCCGAGAAGAAGGGTGCGGATCTCCTCGATCTGGCGCCGCTTCTCGGGGTCATTCCACGCCTCGTGGCTGGCCAACAGACGCGTCGTCGAGGTCAGCACGGTGTCGACGATCTTCAAGCCATTTCGGCGAAGCGTTGACCCTGTCTCAGTCAGGTCAACGAGGGCGTCCATCATCTCCGGCACCTTGGCCTCCGTGGCACCGTAGCTGAAATGCACTTCTACGGGGATGCCGAGATCCTCGAAGAACGCCTTCGTGACCCTGGGAAACTCCGTTGTGATTCTGCTACCCGGTGCGATTTCCTTGGCGTTGGATATCGGTGAGTCCTGCGGCACTGCCAAGACCATGCTCACAAAACCGGTGCCCGTCTTGGCGTATGGCAGCTCGGCGACTTCGACCACGTCAGCGCCCGACTCGGTCACCCAGTCGTGCCCCGAAATGCCGAGATCGAAGTAGCCGTCTTGCACGTAGCCCGGGATCTCCTGTGGGCGCAGAATCTTGACCTTGCCGACCCGGGGATCGGAGATGACGGGATTGTACTGGCGCGCCGATTTCTTGACTTCGAGATCGGCCTGAGAGAACAGCAGAAGCGTCTGCTCCTCCAATGATCCTTTGGGAAGTGCAATCGACAGCATGTAAGCCTCCACATGTGGATAGGGAATCCTGGTGTGCTGCATCGAAAGCGCGGGATGGCGACGTCTCTGCGCTCCATCACTCTATCACGATGTAGCGCTGCGGTGCGGCGCGTATCAGCTTGCTACGACGACTGCTCGGCGGTAGTACGTGTCCGTCTCGATCGCCTTCACGAGAATGGAAGCGACGTCGGCTCGTGAGATTCGCCCGGCCTTGGGAAGCAACGAGCCATCGAGCGACATTCGGTAGTGGCCTGATGCCGGAGCATCTGACAACCCATAGGGCCGGACGATCGCCCACGCCAGATCGCTTGCCATCACGCGTCGTTCCATTGCTTCGAGATCGTCGTAGGTCCTGTGCAGAGTGGTGGCGATCAGCAAGCGGTATGCGGCCGACAGGCGGCGGCTGCCGCGGTCAAACGTTCCCGCGGCGCTGATGACTGCCAGTCTGCGAACGCCATTCTCGGCCATTGACTGAATGACATTGGCTATTCCCGCTTCATGAATTCTGGACCGAGCGCCCGAGTTCGAAGAGAGAGCGAACACCACGGCGTCCGCCCCTACGAGAGCTTCCCGCACCGACGCAAGATCACGCACATCGCCGACAACCTTCGTGAGACGCTCGTGCTGAATCGCAAGGTTGGAGTTGTGCAGGAATGCCACCACGTCATGTCCGTGACCCAACGCCTTGCCGACAATGAGCGCACCGGTTCGCCCGGCCGCTCCAAAGATCACAATCCGCATAACGCCTCCGAGATGTGCGACTACTGCGAGTAGTGCACAGGTGCCGACACCGTGCGCCCACCTGCAACATAGGGCTGGTCGAGACTGTCCCCGAGGTCAAGCGGCGAGAAGTCGAAACGGCCTAGAGTGCCGAGATCGACATGAAGCGTCGCGATCACTGGGCTCGGCCCAAGTCGCACGTTGAGCGGCACGACTACGTTCTTGTGCTCTCCTGGAGCAACAAGTTTCGTGCCGAGCACGCCACCGGTCTGTCCCGACGCAGCCTCCAAGTTCAGGGAGACCCATGACTGCGCCGGCGCAACGATGCGTGGGATCACCACGGTGGTGGCATCCAACGTCCTCGTCGATTCGGAGATGTAGGCCTGAGACGGCCCAACGGCGAAGTTCAGCGGTAGCATGTCGACATGCGCCGTGACCGGCGAACCGCCGGCGATCACTGGCTTGTCCTTGATGGTGTTGGCGCCAGCAACTCCTTTGGTCTCGAAGATCGACCCGATTCCGCCCGCCGCTGTCGTGGAATGACTGGACGCGGCGTACTCCAAGACGTGCGGCTTGCCGAGGTCCGCCAGCAGCGTCACATAGATCCGCTTCGGCAATGGCGCTGGCCCGACGGCAATGCTCACCTTCTGCGATTCACCGGCAGGAATCCAACGGCTGCCGATGATCCCGTCTGGTACCCCCTGGTTGCCATCCGCTTGCACCAGCAGCCAGCCAGGCACCGGTGACACAACTCGGTCGACTGTGATGTCATGAACGACGTTGCGCTGATCGGACACGCTAATGCTCGCCGCGCCCTCACGAACGAAGACGCCAAACGTCGGCCGCGCGCTTGCGGACCACGCCACAAGCGCGAGCACGCCGACTTCGGCGACGAGCAGCGCCGCCATGCCAACCCGCTTTGTCAACCACCGGTTTCGGATACGGTCGACCCCCTGTGCTTGAGAACCAAGCTGCCCGACGCCCCCAACGCTGGGTCAGCACCTTTGTGAGCTGGGACGAAGCGTACTCCTCTGTCGTGCTCCGCGCATTCGCGCCCCAGCTCAGTGGGCGCGTCTGCGTCTGATCTTCACTGACCGTCAGCGTGTTGACGCTACAGAGTCCGCTTCCTGGTTTGGGCAAGCGTCGGACGGAAGCGCCGCAGCAGGAGCGAACTCGTGACGACACTTACGCTCGAGAACGCCATGGCGGCTCCCGCGATCCACGGGAACGGTGATAGAAGACCGACTGCGGCCACCGGCACAAGTATCGTGTTGTAGCCAAGCGCCCAGAAGAAGTTCTGCTGGATCTTGCGCATTGTTGCGCGGGACAGCTCGATGGCAGTCACAACATCGCGCAGATCGTCTTTCATCAAGACGATGCCGCCTGTTTCGATTGCAACATCCGTTCCCGCGCCCATCGCAATCCCAACATCAGACTGCGCCAGCGCCGGAGTGTCGTTGATGCCATCCCCAACCATGGCCACCGTCATGCCGCGCTCCATCAGCTTCGCGACCTCGGCGGCCTTGTCCTCGGGCAGTACCTCAGCAAGCACTCGTTCTGGACGAACGCCGACTTCATGGGCAATGGACTCGGCAGTCCGGCGGTTGTCGCCGGTGATCATGAACACCGCAACACCCATGTCGCGCAGACGCGCGACGGCTTCAGTCGAATTGGGCTTGAGTGTGTCGGCAACCGCAATCATGCCGATCGCCTTGCGGCCGTTCATGCCCACCAACGTCACGGTCTTGCCCTCGTCCTCGAGAGCAGCCATCCGCTTCTCGAATGCCGAGATGTCGATGTGATCGCGAGCCATGAGCTGTCGATTGCCGAGCGTGATGCGATGACCTTGAACCGTCCCCGTCACACCGTTGCCTGGCAGCGCTGAGAACTCCTTGGTTGCTGGCAATTCGATTGCATCGACGGCGGCGCGTTGCACGATTGCCTGCGCAAGTGGGTGCTCGGAGCTGCGTTCCAGTGCAGCAGCCATCCCGAGCAGCTGCACCGCGTCGATCTCCTCGGCAGTCACTATGTCCGTGACCTCCGGCCGCCCCGTGGTCAGTGTGCCGGTCTTGTCGAAGACGATCGCCGATATCTTCTGCGCGGTCTCGAGCGCTTCTCCGGACTTGATAAGGATGCCGTTCTCGGCACCTCGGCCGGTGCCGACCATGATCGCCGTTGGCGTGGCAAGCCCCAGCGCGCACGGACACGCAATCACGACTACCGCGATTCCGGCGAGCAGCGCCGCGGTCCACCACCCGTTCGCGGCAGCAGCCGCAACTATCGGCGCGAAGATCAAGAATACCTTGCTGGGATCGGGATGCGCCCCGAAGGCGATCGGACCTACGAGAGCCCAAAACAGAAACGTGAGCAGGGCGGCAGCTATGACCACGGGCACAAAGACCGCGCTGATTCGATCCGCGAAACGTTGCACTGGAGCTTTCGAGCCCTGCGCGTCCTCAACAAGCCTGATGATCTGCGCGAGCCTGGTGGCTGCGCCGACCCTGGTCGCGCGGAAGTTGAAGCTGCCGAACTTGTTGATGGTCGCGCCGGTGACCTCATCGCCCACGCCCTTCTCCGCAGGCATGGCCTCTCCGGTCAACATCGACTCGTCAACTGCCGAGGAACCCTCGACGATCACGCCATCGACCGGGATCTTCTCGCCCGGACGCACGACCACAACGTCGCCCACCATGACGTCTTCAACCGGCACGTCATACTCTTGTGCGCCGCGCACGACCCGCGCCGTTTTCGCGGCAAGACCGACCAACTGTTTCATCGCATCTGAGGTGCGGCCCTTGGCTCGCGACTCAAGCAGCTTGCCGAACAGAACGAAGGTGATGAGCAACGCGCTCGTCTCGTAGAAAGACGGCTCCGCTCTCAGCGCGGGGATGAAGGTCGTCCCCACGCTATACACATACGCGGCAGACGTGCCAATCGCAACGAGCAAGTCCATGTTTCCGGCACGACTCCGCAAGGCATGGAACGCGCCGCGGTAGAAGCGCCACCCAACAACAAACTGCACCGGCGTGGCGAGCAGAAACATCAGCACCTTCCCGACCCAGTCGGGATCCACGACACCGCTGGTCAGCCCCGCTAGAACCGACGCGAGCCCGATCGGAACGTACGTCGCGAATGGCGGCACCATCGCAATGAGGAAGAGCGGCAGCGTGAGCGCGATCGAGACCCACAGCATGAGCGACTCGCTGTCTCGCTTCTTCGCCTGCTCTTCGGCCTGAACGTCCAGCGCGCTGGTGGTGCTACGGATTACCTCGGGTCTGACCAATGCGTCATACCCCGAGGCACGCAACGCACCGAGCATCTCACTAATGCCCACGAGGCGAGGATCGAATTCGACCGTAGCGGTGTTGGAATCAACACTCACTGACACTTGAGACATGCCGGGCACCTGCATCAACACTTTCTCTACGGCCGCGGCGCTTGAAGTGTCGGCCATGCCAATCAGCCCAAGTCTGACCGTCCCGTTGACCCCCGTGGACTCCTCAGTGTCGTCAATGAGCGTCGCGGTGTATCCAGCCTCGATGACCTTGCCGACAATGGCGTCAACGTCGACCAACTCGGGGTCGTAGGTGACTGACAGCCGCTCTGTCGCCAGATTGACTGTCGCCGAAGCAACACCGGCGGTTCGGCCAAGCACCTTCTCGATGATTGCGGCGCACGAGGCACACGTCATACCCCCGACCATGAAGTTCGCATCATGTAGTGCCGAGATCTCGGTCGCACCCGAGGTCGTCGACAGCATCGGCGCGATCGATCCACTCGTGCCAGGGAGCTGTCTGGGCTCTTCGTTTGAGGCAACGGGCCGCGGAGGCACTATGGGCTTCGCGTCCGGATGCCGCTTGAGCTCCAGCTCCAACTCAGCCGCAGACAGCAGTTCAGGCTCGGGTTCGAGCGTAGCCTCTTCGTCCACAACGCGCGCTGATGTCTCCGATTGCGGGGGGTCTACCGGCAACGGTCCCTTGGGGGTCGGAGGACGCTCTGCTGGCAGCGGGAATTCCGCTGGCGGCACTTGTGTCGGCGCGGACGTGGAGTCCGGAGCCTTCTGTACTTCAGGTTGCGGCTCTCGCTGCTTCCGCCACGGAGGAGCCGCCGAGAGCCGCTGCCAAGGGCTTGGAGTCGGCACGGCACCGCTGTCCTTGGGACGCCCCCGTTGAGCGTTTGGCTCTGACACCGGCTCCGTAGCGAGAGCTGGTCGCGGCTCCGGTACGGTATCTGGTTCCAGCGTCGGTTTCGGTTCTGCTGTCTGCACGACCTCTGGCTTGCGCTCGGGTTCCTGCGTTGGTTCGGCTTTGGCCTCTGGTTCCGGTTCGGCCTCTGGCTCTGGCTCTGGCTCTGGTTCTGGTTCCGCAGCGGCCTCTGGCTCTGGTTCCGGTTCGGCCTCTGGCTCTGGCTCTGGCTCTGGAGTCTGCACGACCTGTGGCCCGGGCTCTGGTCTCAGCCATGAGGGCGCGACCTTCAGGTCTGGCGTCGGTTTGGGAGTCGGCTCCTGATGCACAGACAGTTCGGGACGCGGTTCGGTGACTGGCCCGCCGCCAATCGCCACGTCAAACGCGCTTCCAGGCCCTGGCTGTGATTCTGGCGCACGTCGGAGCCACGAGACTGACGCGCCCCCAGGCTTGGCGCCGAGTCCTTGTCCGGACGGAGTCGCGGGCTCGCGCTCGGGCTCCGGTTCCGGCTCGGGCTCCGGTTCCGGCTCCGGTTC
>CAZIPN010000006.1:0-44322 GCA_964541225.1 uncultured Eubacteriales bacterium | reverse complement strand
CGGCTCCGGCTTCGGCTCTGTTATCGGCTCGGCCTCCGCCGCGATTGCGGGTTCACGCTCGGCCTCCGCTGCGACTGCGGCTTCCGCCTCGGCGATCGCCTCGGGCCCTGGCTCAACAGCGCGAATGGGAAGTTCGACGGCAGCCGCACCCAAAGGGGAGTGGACTGCCTCGGGACCTCCGGGAACGAAGTTCGCCTCCACGATCGTGTTGAGGATGCTGTCGAACGACCCCATGTCCTCGGCGAAGATGGTGATGATTCTGTCGTCGTGAGAGGCTTCCACGCGGCGAACGCCGCGAACGCTGCGCAGACTGGCCGCCAGCCCGTCCTCACGGGAATAGTGACGCGGCCCCTCTGCGTGCAGGCGGATGATCATGGCCTCGCGGTTGGGCATTCGCACCACCTCCCCCGATCAGCGTACACGTGTGGTGTCGTCCCCGGACCCCACTTACTTGAGCGCGATCTGTCTTAAGAATCCTACAGATGTGCAAGCAAAGGATACGCCCTTGGCCAGGCCGTCTGCATCTCAGGCGTGAACAATGGCCCACCCAAGCTTGTGAGCGTGAACGCGAATGTCGCCGAGCCGAGCCGCCAGAGGCGGCCGAACAGAAGCGTCAACACGCAGCTTGTGGCACCTACTCGGCGGGCTTGAACTCCAGCGACACCGAGTTGATGCAGTAGCGCAGTCCCGTCGGTTTGGGGCCATCGGTGAAAACGTGGCCGAGATGCCCATCGCACACTGCACAGCGCACTTCGACGCGCCGCATGCCAAGCGTCGAATCGACGTGCTCGGTGACGGCGTCGGCCTCGATCGGCTCATAGAAGCTCGGCCAGCCACACCCGGAGTGAAACTTGGTTTCGCTTGAGAACAGCGTCGATCCGCAGCCGACGCACACGTAGGTGCCCGACTCGGCGGTGTCGGTGAACGCACCGGAAAACGCTGGCTCAGTGCCAGCACGCCGCAGCACGCGAAATTGCTCTGGAGTGAGCAGATCGCGCCACTCGGCGTCGGTGCGTTGAATCTTCTCGCGCATAGCATCCGTCCTTGCAAGTCGGCATCACAGTGCCAGTGAAGATACCCTCAATCGCCGAGGATTCAGCGCAACCATCACCGTTGAGGCAGACACCGACGCTGCGCGAACTGCCGAGCCCACGACCATACCGATCCGCTCAGCGCCACGCACGAGTTGCTACACACGGCCGTTCGGCGTCCTGCGCATCCATCAGCCGCCGAGAAGCCCAGTGAGTTCGTTCGCGAGGCGCTCAAGGAAGAGCCCAACGTCGGTGACGATGCCGACCGTCTGCCAGCTCCCCCTGTCGGCGAGTTTCGTGACGACGGCCGGGTTGATGTCGACGCACACGGTTGTGGTCGTGGCGGGCAGCATGTTGCCTGTCGCAATCGAGTGCAACATCGTTGACAACATCAGACAGGCGCCGGCGTTCTGCACGTAGGTGCGCATTTCGTTCTGCGCGGCAACGGCGTCGGTGATGACGTCGGGAAGCGGACCATCGTCACGGATAGATCCTGCGAGAACGAACGGCGTTCCCGTCTTGACCAGCGTGTGCATGAGACCCTTCGTGAGTACACCCTGGTCGACCGCGGCAGCTATGGATCCGCATCCTCGAATTGCGTTGATCGCGCGCAGATGATGCTCGTGGCCTCCCTGCGTGGCAATTCCGTCTTCGAGTCCGACACCGAGCGTCGTCCCATACAGCGCGCTTTCGATGTCATGAGTGGCCACCGCGTTGCCGCCAAAAAGCACACTCACGAATCCCGCCTCCACGAGCCGAGCAAGAGCGCCAGCCGCTCCCGTGTGCACGACTGCGGGACCCACCACTGCAATCACATCTCGCCCCGACTCGCGAGTCTCTCGCAGCATGCGGGCAACCTCGGCGACTACCTGCGCCTTTGGCTTCTCGGAAGAGACTGCGGAGGACATGAACTCGAAGGCCTGCTTCTCTCGGGGACGCTCGAGCGGGTGCACGCGAATGCCATCGTGACCCACCACGAACAGATCGCCTTCGCGAACGTCGGCCATCGGAATCGTCTCGGCGATTCCCGCCTGAGGGTCTACGTGAACTCCGAGGTCCATCTCGGGATTGGCAACGGGCACCCAGCTTCCGCCCATGCGCACGTCGGTCTCCAGGTTGGTAGTGGAGTAGAAGCCATCGGGAAAGACACCGTGCATTGGCGCTGGCTCGTACGTGGCGTCGCGAGGCTGGCATGCGACGGCACCCCACGCCTGGATCTCGGCGAGAATCGTGTCGAGCTGCTGCTGCGTCGACGCCGAGACGCGCAGCTCACATGTTGAGACGTCGTCGTTGGTGCGGCCGACCTCAAAGGACAGCGACTCGAATTCCCCGCCGAGAGCAACGATCCGGTCCATGACCTGCGACATGATGCCGGAGTCGATCAAGTGGCCTTCGATCCGAACGTCCTCAAACGCGTCTGGTTGCATCGCTCCTCCGGTTGGTCGGACACGCCCGCACGTCGTCCGCAACTTGAAAGAGTATGCCCGTGCAGCTCACGGGCGCGATGGGCACAAGCCGCACGCCACCAAACCCGGGCGCGCGACGCCGTAAGACCTCCCCTAGCCCTGGGCCATCGACGCCTTCAGAGCCGAGATCGCCTCGCCGTATTGCGGCATCGACGTCCCGAGAATCTGCGTCGCAAGAATGGCAGCGTTCTTGGCACCGTTGATCGCAACGCAGGCCACGGGCACTCCAGTCGGCATCTGCACCATCGACAACAGCGAGTCGAGCCCGCCCAAGTCGCTCGTCTTCATGGGAACCGCAATGACGGGTAGCGGCGTGAGTGCCGCGACCACCCCGCCGAGATGCGCTGCCTTGCCGGCCGCGGCGATCACAACCCTGATGCCACGCTCGGCCGCCGTCGATGCCCACTCGTGCACGCGCTCCGGGCTCCGATGTGCGCTCGCCACCACAAGTTCGTGAGGAACGCCAAGCGCATCGAGTTGCTTGCCGCATTCCTCCATGACGCCGAGGTCGGACTTCGACCCGACGATGATGCCGACAAGCGGCTGTTCTGCCATCGTGACCTCCCTACTCGGCTATCAGCGGTTGTGCACTCGGTGAGCGATGTCGTGTCGATAGAACGCGCCTTCGAACGCGATGAGGTCTACCGCCTTGTACGCGTTCTCGATCGCGGTTGCGAAGTCCGCCGCCACAGCGGTGACATTGAGCACACGACCCCCTGCGGTGCGAAGCACGCCGTCATCACCAAGCGCGGTGCCCGCGTGATAGACCGTCACCCCCGGGACCTGCTCGGCCTGGTCGATGCCGGTAATTGGCTTGCCCGTCTCATACGCACCCGGGTAGCCTTTGCTGGCCATGACGACGCTAACCGCGACGTGCGACGTCCACGAGAGCGCCCCAAACTCCTCCAGCCCACCATTCGCGAGCGCTTGCAGCACCTCGGCAAGATCGCTTTGCATCCGAGGCAGGAGCACCTGAGTCTCCGGGTCCCCGAACCGCGTGTTGAACTCAAGCACCTTGGGGCCGTCGGCAGTCAGGATGAAGCCGCCATACAGAATGCCTCTGAAGGGGATGCCGTCGTCAAACAGTGCACCCGCAGTCATTTCGAGTATCTCGAGCATGCGCGAGTACTCCTTGGCCTCCACGCCGGGGACCGGTGAGTAGACGCCCATTCCGCCAGTGTTAGGACCGGTGTCGCCATCGCCGACCCGCTTGTGATCCTGTGCGGGAGACATCGGGAGAACCGTAGTCCCGTCGACAAACGCGAGCAGCGAACACTCGGGCCCCTCGAGGTACTCCTCGATCACAACCGTGTCTCCTGCCGAGCCAAACGTGCCAGCAAAGCATGCTTCGACGGCAGCAACCGCCTCATCCATCTGCATGGCAACCGTCACGCCCTTGCCAGCCGCGAGCCCATCGGCCTTCACGACAATCGGCGCGACCTGGGTCTCCAAGTACGCGAGCGCGGTCTCCCGGTCGGCGAACGTCGCCGATTCCGCAGTGGGAATCTGCGCACGCGCCATCAGCTCCTTCGCGAACGACTTGCTGCCTTCGAGCTCGGCCCCTTGCTTGCCGGGGCCGACCGTCGGCACGTCGGCCGCACGAAGCGCGTCAGCGAGCCCGGCACACAGCGGGCCTTCCGGTCCGATCACCGCAAGATCGATCTGATTCTCCCGCGCGAAGGTCACAACCGCTGCCGCGTCGTCCACGTCCAGCGCCACGTTGGTGGTGACACGCTCCTGAGCAGTGCCGCCATTGCCAGGCGCCACAAAGATGGCGCTGGTGAGAGGCGAAGCCGCAAGCGAGTGCACAATCGCATGCTCGCGACCACCTGAACCCAACACGAGAATGCGCATGAACGTCACCTGTCCGTCACGAGGGCGAGCAGAACGGGAAATCGCCGAGACACCCCTCAGCCTGTGTCGCATTGTAGCCGAACGCAGACGCCCTTCACGGCTCGAGTGCTAGCCCGCGCCAATCGTCACCTGAACGGTGAGCGCCTTGCCTCCGCGCACGACCCCAAACGGCACCGTCTTGCCTATGGACTGCGCGCGCAAGGCGGCGAAGAGAGTCGCCGAGTCGACAACCACCTGCCCGCCGATGGACGTAATCACGTCGCCGGCCTTCAGGCCAGCTTTGGCTCCTGGCGAGCCGGTCACGACGTTTTGAATCAGTGCTCCCTGAGTCACACCTTTGACCCCGAGCGTCGCCGCAACAATCTGATCCAGGTCGATCACGCCGACACCGACGTATGGGTGGACCGCATGGCCGGTCTTCATGAGCTGCTCGGCGATCGACATGGCGAAATCGAACGGGATGGACAGCCCGATTCCAGCCGATGCTCCAGTGGGAGACTCGGTCAGTGAATTGACTCCCACGATCTTGCCGTCCAGCGTCGCGAGCGCCCCTCCCGAGTTGCCCGGATTGATAGCCGCATCAGTCTGGATGAGGTTGGTGTAGGCAGCAGGCGTGGCACCATTCTGATCCACCGTCGAGCGATTCAGCGCGGAGACAATGCCCGTCGTGACCGTTCGCTCAAGCCCGTAGGGACTGCCGACGGCGATCACCCACTGCCCCCTCTTCAGAGACCGGGGCGAGCCAGCTTGCGCTGCGGCTAGGCCAGTACGCGCGATCTTGATGACCGCGAGATCGGTCGAAGGATCCTCCCCGACGATCTTGGCGGGAACCTGCCTCATGCCGAGACCAACGAGCAGTCCATTTGAGCCATTCACGACGTGGTCGTTGGTCAGAATGTAGCCGTCTTGCCGAATGATGATTCCGCTGCCGTTGCCAGTCGTGACTGGCTGATTGCCCTGCGGCGTCGCGAAGTTCTGCGAAATGGACACGTTGACGACCACACGCGAGACGGTGGCAGCGGCAGACTCGAAAGCGCTCGTTGCCTCCGAAGAGCCTGTCGGAGCGAGCGGAGTCGCTGAGTTCGCGTTCGCCCCCGCCGAGGGAGTGCTCGCCGACCCGCCGTTCGTTGACCCACTGCCACTGCTGCCGGTGAGTGTGGTGCATCCGCTCGCAACGATCGTCCCGATCAGCAACACTCCGGCAGCGGTCACTGCCAGCATGACCCTCCCGGCGGTTTCTCTTCCAAGCCGTCCACGTCCACTCATGGCGTGCCTCCTCCAGCACCGTGCCCCACATCTGTGGCGAGCCCCATCGGATCGAATCGTGAGAGGGATCGAGCGCGATCCCTGACACCTCTTACCCTCCTGCGATGGGCTCGTGGCACAGTTCTTCTGCGCAACCGCGGGCGAGCGGTCGCGTCGCCGCCGTGCGGCTTCACGCCATCCGAGGCGATCTCACCATGAACTGCATCCGAGGCCAGACAACGAGAAAGCCCCGCGCCATATGAGAGACACGGGGCCAACAGATCACTGGCAATCCTACGCCGTTTCTCGCTGCGGTCCTGATCGAGAACGCGCCGACCCGACGATGCGTTTGGGAGTCACCTTGTAACTGAGAGGCACACCGAAGAGCAGACGTGTCTGCGCGGCAAGAGCGGGCAGCATTCCCAGAACGAAGCCAAGCACCGGAAACAGGAACCACAGCAGGAGAATCTCAACAGCCGTCTTCAACTTGGAGACGCCATCCGGCGGAGGACACCGCCACAGCTCCATGATGACCGACGAGACCATGACGGCCGACCCGAACCAGGTGAACAAGATGCTCAGGTACGTGAGATTCTCGGCGATCGAATAGCGCCAGCCGAGATCGTAGAAGTGCAGTCGCGAGTAGTAGGTCGATAGGACGTACACGCTGGTCAGAAAGACCCAGGCCGTCACACGCATCGTATGGTCGTGCAGCACCTGCACGAAACGGAAGAACTCCGAGGAGCGCCACGCAACGCTCTTGCGCCGCATCATCTGGCCGTAGATATAGCCGACATCCTCCGCTCCCCACGAGTGCCGCTTGAGCTGTTCGAAGCGATTGGCCACGGCTTCGCGCCACGTCTCCCCGTCGGTTGCGTCTCCAAAGGTCGGGAGGAACACCGAATGCGTAGTGATCTCCTCGCCGGTCTCGAACATGCAGTTCAAGTACGCGTGCCAGTCCTCGGGAATGACGGCCGGATCCCAGTAGCCGCACCGCTCGCACAGCTCCAGCGAGAGAGTGTAGGTCGAAATAGGAAGCGAGCTGAACTTCGGCAACGCGAGTTCCGCCAGCTGCACCGCATGCTGCATCCACGTTGTGAAGCGAACGGGGGCCGGAACCTGCCAGATGTTGTTGTAGAAGAACAGCGGCGCCTGCCAGAAAGACAGGTGCCGATTCTCCTCGGCGGCAAAAGACCTCGCCACCGCCGAGAAATACCGTACGTCGAGAACTGAATCCGCGTCGCACGAGGTAATCGTGCACAGTGCCGGGTCGAGACCGAGTTCGTCCACCGCAGCGCGAGCGGCTTTCGCGGCCCAGGCTTCATTCGACGACTTCCCGGGCTCCTCGTCCGGTATGTTGCCCGGATGAATCGAGGCGATCATTCGCAGGAAGTTCGCCGCATACGTTTCTATCAGCGCATCGGCTTTGGCCCGCGCGCCCAACTCTCGTTCCTCCATGCCGAGCACAACAACCAGCCGCTCCTTCGCCCGATGCTGGGCGACCAGCGCATCCAGAGTTCGACTGATAATCTCGACCGGCTCTTTGTACGTCGGAATGATCACGACGTGACGCACGTCCGACGCCGCGAAACCAAACTCGCCCACCGTGTCCTCGCCGGTGGTCCAATCCTGACGCTTGGCAAGCCAGATCTTGCGCTCGCCAATCACAGCGAGCACAACAGTGACTAGCATGCGCCCGATGAAGTACGTCGCAAAGACCGTGGCGATCTCCAGCCACAGCTGGGGAAACAGCAGCGACCCGAGGACGCTTATGCCGATCGCAAACCATGACACGCCACCAGGCATCAGATGCCCGAGATTGCGGCGAGGGTCAACTACCTTCTTGAGTTCGTTCGACACCGACTCTCCCCTGCGGAATGGGTCAGACTAGCGAGCGCCGTTCGGTATTGTACCCGTCGCCGCGCCATTGCGGGGTAACAGTAGCCCCGCAAGTTCTGTCTAGGGACGCGGTTCCCAGCGCCGGAAAATGGTCTGTTCCCGGCTCGGACCGACCGCAATCATAGCGACTGGCACTTCAGCAAGATCCTCGATGAACCCAATGTAGTCGCGAGCCTCTTTGGGCAGCTCATCAAAGTCGCGGCATGTGCTGATATCGACTTTCCAACCAGGCAGTTCCTCGTAGATCGGCTTGGCATGATGAAACGCTGTCTGATGGTTGGGAAGGTTGTTGTAGCGCTTCCCCTCGTACTCGTAGGCCACGCACACCCTGATGACGTCGACTGCCGAGAGCACATCGAGCTTCGTGATCACGAGGTCAGTCAGACCGTTGACCTGTACCGCGTAGCGAGCAATCACTCCGTCGAACCAACCACAGCGACGCCGTCTTCCCGTGGTCGTTCCCCACTCCCCGCCCACCTTCTGCAGGAGTTCGCCCGTCTCGTCGAAGAGCTCGGTCGGGAACGGCCCACTGCCAACGCGCGTGATGTATGCCTTGGCGATGCCGAGAACCCGGTCGATGTGCTTGGGGCCAACCCCGGATCCGGTGCACGCACCGCCCGCCGTCGGTGAGCTGGAGGTTACGAACGGGTAGGTCCCGTGGTCAATATCGAGCAGCGTGCCCTGGGCGCCCTCAAAGAAGACCCACTGATCGGACTCAAGCGCCTTGTTCAGCACCGTGACGGTGTCTGCGATGTGCGGTCGAATTCGCTCGGCATACTCCATGTACTCACTCACGATATCCTCGGCGCGATACGTGGGCATTCCGTAGACCTTGTCGAGGATGTCGTTCTTTTCGAGAAGTGCCGCCTCAACCTTTTTGAGGAAGATGTGCTCGTCCGTCAGGTCCTGCACACGCAGACCGAGTCGTGAGGCCTTGTCCATGTAGGCAGGCCCGATTCCTCGGCGAGTCGTACCGATCTCATTGCTGCCCAGCCGCTTCTCGCTGGCTCCGTCGAGATCGCGATGGTACGGCATGATCAGGTGAGCGTTGGAGCTGATCAGCAGACGGTGCGTGGACAGCCCGTCGGCCTCCAGCGTGTCCATCTCCTCCAGCAGCACTTTGGGATCGATCACAACGCCATTGCCGATCACCGGTGTGATGTGCGGATACATGATCCCCGATGGAATGAGGTGCAGCTTCAGCGTGCGGCCACCGTGGATGATCGTGTGTCCGGCGTTGTTTCCGCCTTGAAAGCGAACGACGTAGTCCATGTCGTCTGCCAGGAGGTCGGTGATCTTGCCCTTGCCTTCGTCACCCCATTGGGCGCCGACGAGGACGATTCCGGCCATGCGATAACTCCTTGATAGCTCGGCCCCGCGGACTCATCTTATGCCGCTCCCGGACCGGGCACTCCACTTGAGCGGAGCGCGCCGAGACAGTATGCCGCACCCACGGCGATGAGGAAAGCGGACCTGCAACAGCGCACGACCGCCCCCGGTCCGCCGAGCCCGTCCGGCACCGCGCGAAACACCTACCATGCTGCCAGCTCTTGCCTCAACTGCCGAGTGGTACGACGATGCCCCTGGACGGAGCTGCCGAGAGCAGCTCTTGCGAAGACAGGGGGCTGGCGAATGTCCTACATCGACCGGGAACTGGCCGACGACGAGCACATCGTGTTGCTTGGACGCGTGACGTGGTGGACGATCCTGCCGGAAACACTGCTCACGGTCATCGCGCTCGCGGCTGTGCTCGTGGCTGCAGGCATGCTGTCAATGCTTGTGCCTCTGCTTTGGATCATTGCGCTCGGCTTGGCGCTCGTCGCTTGGCTTGTGATGATTGCCAGGGATCTGTTTCGCATCCTCACGACCGAAATCGCAATTACCGACCGCCGAGTGATGTCGAAGTCCGGCTGGCTTCGAACCGAGGTCAAGGTGACGCCACTGGACAAGGTCAACAACGTCAACGTCAGGCAGTCTCTCTTCGGCAATCTGCTCGACTATGGGGACATCGAGGTCACCACAGCGACGGCCGAGGAAGAGGACAATCACCTCGTCTCCAACCTCGCCCACGCTGACGAATTCCGCAACACCCTGACAGCCCAGCCTCTGGACTGACTGAGAGCTCTGAGAGACCGAACGCTCAAGCCGATTTCCCCAGCGCAGGCTTTACACCCGGCGTCTCCGCCGCTATGTTAGTGATTGATAACTACGGAAGTTGGGTAGGAGCCGTGGCGTGGAAGTTCTCACGACGCACACGTACGTAGGACAAGGAGCTATTCGGTGAATCGCCGCGTCCTCATGCTGCTGGGCGTTCTGGTGCTACTGGTGGCCCTCGTGGTCTCGATCGTGTCCATGTCGCTGGCCGCGCCCCCCGCGCATCGCCTGTTTGTCGCTGGTGACGTGCGCGCGACAGTTCGAACGCTCTCGGCGCCCGCGATTTCGTACCCCAACGCCGACTACAGCGTCTCAGTGCCAAGCAATGCGACTGCGGGCCAGCATGTTGCGACCATTCAACGTCAGACTCCCCGCGCAACAGGCGCATCGGCCTCGTTCGGCCAACCGGCGGTCTCGGGCAAGCTCACCAACGTGTATGTGGGCGTGGGCGATCATGTTCAAGCCGGCCAAGTCGTCGCCCGCCTCGACGCGACATTGCTCGACCTCGGCGTGCAGCAGGCAAAGACCAACGCCGACCGTGCGCGTATCGCGGTGCGTGTGGTGAAGAACAATCTCGACACAGTCATCGACAACCAAGAGAAACTCGACCAGGGGTGGGATCAGCTCGCAAGTGGCAGGGCGCAGATTGCGGCGGGCAGAGCGCAGATTGCGTCGGGCAAGTCGCAGCTCTCAGCGGCAAAGTCTCAACTGAAATCAACACAGAAGCAGCTTGAGGAAGCGAAGCACAACAAGCCGCAGTTGGAAGCGCAACTGGCTGCTCTCAAGCAGCAAGCAGCGACCTACCCCCCAGGCCACGTTCCGGCGTCGCTGCAGAAGCAGATCGCGACCTTGGAGCAGACGCTCGCCAGTATCAATCCGGGTTTGGCCAAGGTGTCTGCCGGATTGAAGCAGGTGAACTCCGGACTCGCCCAGCTGAGCACCGCATCTTCGGCTCTCGTGACCGCCGAGGGCAAGCTCGCTTCGGCGCGAAGCCAGCTCATCTCGGCAGGTGATGCACTCCGAACCGCAAAGAAACAGCTCGTACGAGCGCGCGACAGCCTGTCGATCATTGCCGACGCGCAGCCTATTCTCATCTCGCTCGCCCGAGCCAAGCGCGATCAAGCGACACTCACCGCTCCGGTGAGCGGAATCGTGACCCAGGCCGCTTCCCAGGGAACGGTGGCGATGGTGGGTACCCCGATTGTGCGCATCATCCCCGACGAAGCCGCACTTGTTGACACGTATCTCACGGGCGCGCAGCTCGCCATCTTGCATCTTGGTACTGTCGCCGACATCACGTATGACTCCTCTGGTGGCAAGAGCTTCCGAGGCACCCTGAGCCTGGTCGACGATCAAGCGCAGTTCCCACCGACGAGTTTCCCGACCGACCTGGTGCACATGACGCGCACGGTCAAGGTCACGTTCCGGCTCGACTCCGGCGAATCGCCTCCTCCTGGCACGCCGGTCGACATAGCAATCCACACGGACTGAGGACACACGATAGTGCGCCGAGGAATGCACGTAGAACAGGAGCGTTGAGGACATGAGGAAGCGCATCATCCCGATCGTCATCGTGATCGCGATTGCCGCTGGCGCGGGCTACTACTGGTGGTTGCACTACGGCAGTGCGTCCGCCGCCAACGCCGCGCTTGGCGGCAGCGGAACCATCGAAGCCGAACAGATCGCCATCACACCTCAGATGGCTGGTCGCATCACGTCGGCACCAGCGGAGGAGGGCGTCGCGGTCAAAGCGGGCGACGTGCTCTACACGCTTGACCCGACGTTGATCAAGCTGCAGATCGACAACGCGAAAGCCGCGGTTTCCGCAGCCAAGTCCAACTACGATCACGTGCGCAAAGACAGTGACTCTACACGTGCCGACAAGGACGCGGCCAAAGCGCAGTACCAGCAGGCACAAATCGCGGTCGACATGAACCGGGTTCAGCTTGGCTACGCCAATATCACGGCGCCCGTGACCGGCATCCTCAGCAGCATCGCGCAGAGAGTCGGTGAGAACGCCGTGCCGGGCACGACGCTTGCGATGATCAGCCAGGTGCAGAGCCTCACCGTCACCATCTACGTGCCTGAGAACCGAATCGGCGAGGTCAAGATGGGTCAGTTGGGAACGTTGACCACCGACTCGACCACAAAGACATACAACACCAAGGTGACCTACATCTCCTCGCAGGCCGAGTTCACGCCCGCCTCGATCGAAACCAAGGACCAGCGCGTCAAGCTTGTCTACCAGGTCAAACTCGACATCACCGATGCAGACAGTGATCTCAAGCCGGGCATGCCCGCCGATGTGGTGCTCAAGTGACCGACACATCCTCCAACGCCGAACTCGCAATCGATGCTCGTGAGCTTCGCAAGGAGTTTCGCTCGGTCGTAGCGGTCAACGACGTCTCGCTGCAAATCGCCAAGGGCGAAGTCTTTGGGCTTGTCGGGCCTGACGGCGCGGGGAAGTCAACGCTTATCCGCATGCTTGCGACCACGCTCGCTCCCACGTCCGGCGACGCGTACGTCTTCGGCAAGTCGGTCATCAGCGACCCGCACGACGTCAAGCCGCGCATCGGCTACATGTCACAGCAGTTCTCCCTGTACGGAGACCTCACCGTCGCCGAGAACCTGCGCTTCTTCGCCGAGCTCAGGGGCGTGCCGCGTGCCGAGATGGCGCAGCGATCGGCTCGGCTACTGGAGTTCGCTGGACTCACCGAGTTCTCGAAGCGGCAGGCCCAGTATCTCTCGGGCGGCATGAAGCAGAAGCTCGCCCTTGCGGCGACGTTGATTTCCGAGCCGGATCTGCTCTTCCTCGACGAGCCGACGACCGGAGTCGACCCCGTTTCCCGCAGAGAGTTCTGGCGCATCATCAGCGACCTGCATCGCCAGGGCATCACTGTCTTCGTGGCCACGCCATACATGGACGAAGCGGACCGCTGCAACGAGATCGCCTTCATGACGCAGGGACAGATCATTCTACGTGACACGCCTACGGGCATGAAGCGCCGCGTTCCCGGCCGAATCATCGAGATAGCGATCCCCGACTATCGCGCCGCGATGCCGGTCGTTCGCTCACTGCCGTTCGTCAAGAGCGTGGAGGTTTCGGGCGAGATGCTCCGCGTCCTCGTAACCTCCGACACAGAGTGCGAGGACGCCGAGAAGTGCCTGGCCGACGAATTGGTCAAGGCAGGCTTCACCGTCGACCACATGAGGCTCGCGCCAACCGATCTTGAGATGGCGTTCGCCACCCTCATTCCTGACGCCGACGAACTCCTGAAGCGCGACGAGGACGCGGTGGCGGTGGCCGAATGAACCGCATTCTCGCCATCGCTCGCAAGGAGTTCATTCACATCCGGAGAGATCCTCGCCTTCTCGGCATGATCTTGCTGATGCCGATCTTCCAGCTATTCCTCTACTCCTACGCGCTGTCGTTCGACATCAAGCACCTCCCCACCGCCGTGATGGACTTCGATCACACGACGATGTCGCGCCAGTACGTCAACGCGCTGGAGCAGTCGAACTACTTCACCGTCAACAAGTCGCTCACGACCTACTCCGAGGTGGACAAGACCTTCGAGTCCAACTCGGATCGAGTAGTCGTCGTGATCGCCGCCGGATTTGGCGATGAACTGAGCGCGGGACGTCAAGGAAACGTGCAGGTGCTGGTCGACGGCTCGGACGCGAACTCGGCGGCGTTGGGACAGGCGTATGCGGGTGCACTCTCGCGAATCTTCGGCTCGAAGGTCGCGATCGCACAGCTGCAAGCCAAAGGCTTCAACACCTCGGGCGCTGCGGGTCTCTCCTCCAACACGCGAACCTGGTACAACCCGGAGGGTCGCTCGGCGTCCTATTTCGTCCCGGGGCTGATTGTGGTGCTGGTCACGATGGTCACCGTGATGCAGACCTCCATCACCCTGGTCCGCGAGAAAGAGACCGGCACCTACGAACAGCTGGTCGTCTCGCCAATGAGGCGCATCGAGCTGATGGTTGGCAAGATCGCCCCGTGGTCCCTGATCGGTGCCGCTCAGATCGTCCTGATCTCGGTGATCGGCATCGTGGCTTTCGGCATTCCGTTCCGTGGCTCGCCGATGCTGCTTGCGCTCGCCAGCCTTCTCTACGTGATCTGCACGCTGGGACTTGGGCTCATCGTCTCGGCAGTTTCTGAGACGATCGATACCGCGACTCAGTTTGCGGCTCTGATCAGCTTTCTGCCGACATTCATGCTGTCCGGCTACATCTTCCCGATCAGTAGTATGCCGTGGCTGCTGCAGGCGATTTCCTATCTCTATCCCGCTCGGTACTTCATCGATATCACCCGGATGATCTTCCTCAAAGGTAGCGGGTTCGACGTGATGTGGCCGGACATGGTGGCTTTGGGAGCGTTCGCGGTCATCATTGTCTCGCTTGCAGCCAGCCTCTACCGGGAGAGGGCGTGATCGCGCATGTCTTGGCGCAGAATCCGTCTTCTTGTCTGGAAGGAATACACGGAACTCCTTCGCAATCGATCCATGATCCGCATCATGCTGATCATGCCGGTCATGATGCTTATCGTCTTTGGCTACGTAGTGGGAAGCGACATCCGCAACTTGAAGCTTGCCGTCCTTGACTCGGACCACTCACCTCAATCCCAGCGGGTGGTCGATGCGTTCGTGCATTCCGGCTACTTCGTGCTCGCAGGCGAGCCGGATAGCGAGACCGCCCTCAAGAAGATGATGGACGGCGGCAAAGCGGTGATCGCGCTGGAAATCCCCAAGGGGTTCTCCGACGCGATTCGCGAGAAGAGGCCGACGCAGATCGGCATCGTCATCGACGGTTCTGACAGCCGATCGAGCGGACAAGCCAACGGCTACGCTGGCGGCATCATCAACGACCTCAACAGCGAGTTCTATCCCAGGCCGAGTGCCACGCAGGCCGGCGGCGTCAACGCGCAGGTGCGAGTTCTTTACAACCCCACGATGCGCAACATCAACACGATGGTCCCCGCACTACTCGCATTCATCCTGCTGATGTCGACCTCAAACGTCATGTCGCAAGCGATCGTGAGAGAACGCGAGCGAGGAACACTCGAGCAGCTGTTCGTGACCCCGATCGGCCGAACCGACTACCTTCTCGGCAAGCTGCTGCCCTACGTGGGTATCGCGGCCATTCAGGTCGTCATCGTGTTCGTGATCGGCATCTTGTGGTTCCAGGTTCCGTTCCACGGCTCGCTGATCGTTATCGCCAGCGGCCTGATGCTGTTCATGCTCTCGGCTCTGGGCATCGGCATGCTCGTCTCGCTCATCTCAACCAACCGTCAGCAGGCCCAGCAGACATCGCAGCTGATGCAGATGCCGCAGATGATGCTGTCTGGCTTCATGTTTCCGGTTGAGGCATTCCCGACGTGGCTCTACTACCTGACCTACCTGATCCCGCTTCGCTACATCCTAGTTATCGTCCGTTCGAACTTCATGAAGGGCTCGTCCTTCTCCGAACTGTGGTTCCAGTTCGTGGCGATGGGCGCGTTTTCCGTCGGCATCTTCTTCCTCGGCTTGTCGCGTTTCCACAAGCGCCTCGCCGACTAGCAGAAAGCACGAGGTATCATGCGTTTCCCCTGGTCAAAGAGCACACAAGTTGCCGAGCAACCCACGGACGACAGCCTCGCTATTGACGTGCGCGGGCTGCGCAAGACCTTCGGCGACTTCGCGGCTGTCGACTCAATCAGCTTCACCGTCAAGCGCGGCGAGATCTTCGGCTTCCTTGGTCCGAACGGCTCTGGCAAGTCGACGACCATCCGCATGCTCTGCGGGACGATCGCGCCTACCTCCGGCGGCGCGAGCGTCATGGGCTACGACATCGATGCCCAAGCCGAGCAGGTGCGCCTGAACATCGGCTACATGTCGCAGAAGTTCTCGCTGTTCGAGGACTTGACGGTTGATGAGAACCTGCGCTTCTACGCGGGGGTCTACGGCCTCACCGATGAGAAGTTCCGCGAGCGACGCACCTACATACTGAGAATGGCGGACCTCGAAGGCCGCGAGGGCGAACTGACCAAGAACTTGTCGGTTGGCTGGAAACAGCGACTCGCACTCGGCTGCGCCACGATCCACGAGCCCAAGCTCATCTTCCTCGACGAGCCAACCTCTGGCGTCGACCCCAACGCCCGCCGCCAGTTCTGGGAGCTTCTCTACGACCTCGCAAGCCAGGGCGTCACGCTGTTCGTCACGACGCACTACATGGACGAAGCAACCCACTGCAACCGGCTGGCGTTCATCTACCGCGGCACGATCATCGCCCAGGGAACGCCACAAGAGATCAAGTCCGAGCTTGCCGCAGACACAATCGTGCAGCTCGAAGTGGCCGACGGCGAAAGCGCGCTTGCGGCCCTCGGCGAGCACCCGCTCGTCACCGAAGCGTACATGCAAGGCGCGCTCGTGAATGCGAATGTCGGCGAGCACTCTGCCGATGAGGCGGCTCTGCCCGCGTTTCTCGCGGAACGAGGCTTCGACGTCACGCACGCCGAGATCGTCGAACCAACGCTTGAGGATGCATTTGTGCACTTGGTTGGGCTGCAAGGAGGGCGCGCCTGATGGTGTGTCCTCGCAGATCACAGCATGTGCCTGTCGCGCCCTACTTCACGAAGTTCGTCGAAGAAGGTCGGCGCGGTGACATCATGGACGCCGCACTCGCGGTCTTCGGCGAGAAGGGCTACGAGGCCGGTACTATGCGCGAGATCGCCACGCGCGTTGGCGTCAGCGAACCAGCGATCTACCGGCACTACGAGAGCAAGGAGGCCTTGCTCACCGATATCGTAGCAACAGCTGGCGATCATATCGTTGGGCAGTTGCGCACAGCCCTGAGCACGGTCAACGGCGACAACCTCGTGGCCTCGCTGCAGGCGCTCGTGGAGTTCAGACGAGAGGTCGCCGCCAGAAAGAAGGCCGCCAAGGAGGCGGCTGCGAAGAATCAGGAGACTCCGCTCGCGGAGCCATATCCTGGCGAAGTCATGCACGCGCTCTTTCATGCGGCCCCGCACAATGAGACCTTCATCTCATCGTTGCGCCAGCATCTCACTGATCCGATGATGGCGGCGTTGCGTGAGCTGGTACCGCGTATCGACGCCGATCTTGGTATCAACCGTTCCGCCGAGACGATCGATGACTTGGTGCGCGTCTTCGTGAGCTTGCTCATTGGGTACACGACCACATCGGCAATCTTCGGACAACCCGCGCGAGATGATGCGTTGGTACATGCAGTCCTCGCGATTATGGGCTGGGAACCTACGAGGAAGAACGCCTAGAGCCTGACGGGAGATGCTGTGCCAGCCTCGATCAGACGCATCGTGGCAATTGCGCGCAAGGAGTTCCTGCATATCGTTCGCGACTGGCGAATGATCGTCACCGTTCTGGTCATGCCGCTCTTCCAGCTTCTGCTCTTCGCCTACGCGATCAGCTTCGACGTGCGCAATGTGCCTGCGGTTGTTCTCGATCAGGACAACACTGTTGCCAGTCGCGGATACGTCCAAGCCATGGGGCGCTCGGGCTTCTTTCGGATCGTTGGCGCGGTCCCCGATCTGTCCGGCGTCGATCGCGCCTTCAACCGCAGCGTGGCCCGCGTCGCCGTGGTGATCGCTCCGGGCTATGAGGATGCCATTGCCTCTGGCGGGAAGGGTCGGGCCGCAGTCCTTGTTGATGGCAGCGAGCCAAACTCGGCACAGCTCGGTCAGGCCTACGCCGTCGCCCTCAACAACGTGTGGTCCCGCCAGATCCTGGTGAGCTGGGCCGAGGCGCGGGGGACGTCTTTCTCTGGCGTCGGCCAGCTCGAACCGCGCGTACGCGACTGGTACAACCCAGACAGACGGAGCGCCGAATTCCTGATCCCGGGTCTGATGGTCGTCATCATCATGATCGTCACGGTTCAGCAGACCGCCGTGACCCTCGTGCGGGAACGCGAATTCGGCACCTTAGAGCAGATGCTTGAGTCCCCGCTTCGGCACTCGGAACTCATCCTCGGCAAGGTGCTGCCTTGGGCGCTTCTCGGGTTCGTGGACACACTGGGGATCACCGCAGTCTCGCTGCTGGTGTTCCAGGTGCCTCTCAGAGGCGACGTCGCGGTCCTTGCCGTCGGCATGTTCCTGTTCATCCTGTGCTCGCTCTCGATCGGGCTTGTGATCTCGGCGATGGCACCTTCGATCGAATCGGCGAACCTCATCGCCCTCCTCATCTCGTTTCTGCCTGGCTTCATGCTGTCGGGACTCGCGTGGCCCCTTGGATCGATCCCCGTCTGGCTACAGGTCGTGTCGTGCCTCTTCCCCGCTCGCTTCATGGTTGAGATCGCACGGGGCGTGTTCTTGCGCGGCACAAGCTGGAACGTACTTGGGATCCAGGTCGTGTGGCTAGTCATCTACGCGGCCGTCGGACTGGGTCTTTCGGCGATCCTGAACCGAAGGCAGGAGCAAGCATGACGTGGCGCCGGACGAAACTGATCATGTGGAAGGAGATCCTGCAGCTGAGGCGCGATCCGCTGCTACTGAGGCTGACGTTCGTGATGCCGATCCTGCAGCTGCTGCTCTTCGGATACGTTGTCGGCAGTGATGTTCGAAACTTGCCGACAGCCATCGTCGATCTCGACCACACTGAGCTGTCTCAGCAGCTTGCCAATTCGTTCTCCGCGAGTGGGTACTTCGTGCTCGCCGAGCACCCCTCGAGTGAGAGCGAACTCACGCCGCTCATCGATGGCGGACGGGCCCAAGTAGGGATTGTCATTCCGGCGGGCATGAGCGACTCGATCGACAAAGGCCAGACCGTTCCGATCGGGATCGTCGTTGATGGCGCCGACAGCAAGACCGCGTCGGTGGCGAGCAGCTACGCCGCGCAGATCATCGCGGAGTTCAACCGTCGACAACTTGGCTTGGCGGCCAAAGAAGCGCGCGGGCCGTCCCTCGACTCCCGCGTTCGAGTGATGTTCAATCCATCGCTCAAGGCGGTCAACGCGATGATCCCGGGGCTCATCGGCGCCATTTTGCTGATCTCGATGGGCGCCATCATGAGCCAGGCGGTCGTGCGAGAACGCGCACGCGGCACGCTGGAGCAGATGCTCGTCACCCCCATCACTCGCGGCGAGTATCTTGTCGGCAAGGTCCTTCCCTATGTCGCGGTAGCTACCGTGCAGTCCGCCTTCGTGGCGGTCGTGGGACGCTACTGGTTCAGAGTCCCGTTCAACGGCGCGGTCATCACCGTCGTGGTCGGGCTGGGATTGTTCATGCTCACGTCGATCGGCATCGGCCTCCTCGTGTCGCTCGTGTCCAAGACGCAGCAACAGGCGCAGCAGACCATCATGTTCATCATCTTGCCGACCATGGTGCTATCCGGCTTCATCTTCCCAATTGAGTCGATGCCGCCAGCCGTCGTTCCGCTTACCTATCTCATCCCGCTCAGCTACGCGCTGGTGGTGATGCGAGGCGCGTTCCTCAAAGGCGCCAGCATCGCTGATCTCTCGACCCCACTGCTGGCAATGGTTGCCTTCGCTATCGTTATCTTCGGCGTCGCAGTCACGCGCTTCAGCAAGCGGCTCTCGGAGTAGAGGCGGACGTGGCTTCGGCGGGTTGGGAGCAAGACGGGCAGCTGGTCAGGTGCTCGCCCTATCAGGCAGTGACGTCCGCGTGGCCACGGCGCGTGCTGCCACGACGCCGCTCGCGCTCGACTGCAAGAGACCCCGCGTAATGCCGGCTCCATCACCAATCGCGTAGAGGCCTCGGATCTGCGTCTCGAGTTCGGATGAGACCTGCACGCGCGAGCTGTAGAACTTGACCTCCACGCCGTACAGTAGCGTGCCCGGCCCCGTGATACCGGGTGCCAGCGCCTCCATCGCATCGAGGAACTCGATGATGTCGGTGAGATGCCGATACGGCAGAACTGCCGAGAGATCCCCAGGCGTGGCGTCGGCAAGCGTGGGTTTGGAGAGCGACTCCGCTACGCGATCGGGAGTCGAACGCCGGCCGGCCCGCAAGTCGGCGATTCGCTGCACGAGAATCCCGTCTCCAAGCAGATTGGCGAGCTTGGCGATTGAGCGTCCGTACGTGATCGGGTCACGGAACGGCTCGGTGAAGCGCTGGCTCACGAGCACCGCGAAGTTGGTGTACTCCGTCTTGGCTCCCGCGTAGCTGTGGCCGTTGACGGTGACAACGTCGCCGTAGCTTTCCGTCGTGACCTCGCCGTACGGGTTCATGCAAAACGTGCGGACTTTGTCGCCGAACGCCGTGGTGCGGTAGAGCAGTTTTGCCTCATACAGCGCGTCGGTGAGCCGCTTCGTGACCTGAGCCGGACATTCAACCCGCACTCCGATGTCCACAGCGTTGTTCACAAGCTCCAGCCCCAGGGCGTGGGACTGCTCGGCGAGCCAGTCGGCGCCTTCTCGGCCGGGAGCGGCAATGACCGAGCGCGCCGAGACCACCGTGCCATCGGCAAGCCCGACTCCAGTTACACGACCGTCATCGGCAAGTACCTGAGCGGCGGCGGTATCCGTTCGGATCGTGACCCCCGCAGACTCCAAGACGGCGCGCATCGCGTCCAGGATCTCGGGCGAGCGGTCCGTGCCGAGGTGCCGAATACGCATCGGCACGAGGGTCATCCCCGCATGCGCCGCTTCGCGCTCGAGATCACCGACGAGTGCCAGATCGGGGCCGTGTACTTCTGCCGTTGCGCCGTGCTCGACCCACAGTCCGTCGGCATACTCGAGAAGTCGCTCGAAATCATCGCCGAGCACGTAGTCGCCGAGCCACCCTCCAACCTCGGTCGTCAGCGTCAGCTTGCCGTCCGAGAACGCGCCAGCGCCTCCCCACCCGGTCATGATGTCGCACGTGGTGCAGCTGACGCACGATCTGCTCCGAGCAGGGCAGCGACGCTTGGAGATCGGATGCCCCTTCTCTACGATGAGCACGTCGGTGATGCCGAGGCGCGCAAGTTCAAGCGCAGCGAAGATGCCGGCAGGTCCCGCGCCGATAATCACGACCTCGTAGGCCTCAGAGCTCACGAAATCCTTCTCTCCACTCGGCGATCAAGAGAATGTGGTGAGTGCGAACGCTGTGCCCTCGGCGTGGGTGAGGATCTCAGGGGGACACCTGGTCGCGAGGAACACCGCTCTTGACGAAGCCGGCTCCCTCGTCGACCGTCGTCGGGCCCGAGAACTGCACATAGAATCCCTTGTACCCGAGCGACTTGGCTACGCCGAGCGCCTTGTTGGCATCCGCCTTGGTTCCGTACGGGCCGATGAACAGCACGTACCACGGGCTGAGATTGAGCTTCTCCCATTCGGGCGTGTATGCCACTCCGGTCGGGAACCCCTGAGATTGTAGACGCTGTCGGGTCGGGACCACACCGGCCGCGGTTCTCGACGATACACACCAGACCGCCCAGAATCCCATCGGTGGAAGTTCCCCTTTGACGGCGGCAGGAAGAACCTTGCTCACCTGCGGGATCTTCGGGTTCGGCGCGGGTTGGTTGTTCGTGCTCGTGGTACCGGGCGCGGTCGCAGTCCCTGTCGAGTCCGAGATGACCTTGCCCGACGAAGCCGGTACATCGATCGTGCAGGCGCTCACGGCGACCACGCAGAAGACCGACAGCGCGACCAGTCCAAGAACGTGTAGGAGCTTCCTTTGCGACATCGCCCAGTCCTCCTTGTCAACCGCCGAGATGAACGCGTCTCGATGATTCGTCATGAGAATACGCCGAGGGACTCTCGGCAGCCAGTCAGAAGAGCTGCGCTGAGACGCACGTCACAGTGTGCAAACATCACGCCGACTGCACTACAGTCGGTAGGCGTTGAGTGACCACACGCTCCACGTCAGCAGTGACGCGAATGCCACCCAGCCGAGATAGGGCAGCAGCAATGCCCCCGCCAGTGTCCGCACGCGCCAGAATGCCCCTACCATCATGGCCACCAGGACAAGCAGCACGATGATGTCGAAGAAGGCTGCAGTGCCGGAGCGCAGCGCGAAGAACAACCAGGTCCAGCCAGCGTTGACGATGAGCTGGACGAGGAAGAGTGCGAGTTGCGCGCGAACCGCCTTCCAGCCCCTCTCGCGAACGACAAGCCAAGCGGCGACCGCGATGAGGACATAGAGAACTGACCACACCGGCCCAAACACCACGGGCGGCGGCGCCCACGAGGGCTTGGCGAGCGTCTGGTAGAACGCAGGCGCATTGGCAGATGCGAAAGCCCCGACACCAGCCGCAATGAACGTGACCGCCAGCAGCCCAGCAAGCCAGCCCCACTGCCGAGAACGGCGAAGGTCATCGCCCATTGGCAGAGCACCCCCTCCGTCGCGGACACATCATCCCAGCAGTACCCGTTCGCCCGCCGACATGAACGCGAAGCCCCTCGTGACGCAGGAGCGAAGTAGGCCCGATGATCATGTGAAGCGCTGCGATGGCTTGCTCACTGCGCTTGACTCGTGAAGTCCACGAACTTCGTGAACCGCTCCATGAACACGAGCGGCACCTGCCCTGTGGGGCCGTTCCTGTGTTTGGCCACGATGATCTCCGCGACGCCCTTCTGCGGTCGGCCTTGATCCTCCTCGCCGTGGGGATCCGTGTTGCGATCGATGAACATGACGACGTCAGCATCCTGCTCGATCGCGCCGGATTCTCGGAGATCTGAGAGCTGTGGACGCTTGCCGGCTCGCTGTTCAACGGCGCGCGAAAGCTGTGACAGAGCAAGAACCGGGACGCCCAGCTCCTTGCCGAGAATCTTGAGTCCCCGCGAGATCTCGGCGATTTCAGTCTGCCTGTTTTCCGAGCGACGACCCTGGGGTTGCATGAGCTGGAGGTAGTCGACAACGATCAGGCCCTTGGGCTTGTCGCGGAGTTGCCGCCGAGCCTTGGCCCGAAGCTCAAGGATTGAGATCGACGGCGTGTCGTCAACGTAGAATTCGAGGTTGGCCAGCTTACCCATCGCGTTGTGAATCGCGTACCAGTCCGCATCCTTCACGTAGCCAGTGCGCACATCTTGCAAGTTGATGCGTGCTTCTGCGCACAGCACGCGCTGCACGAGTTGCTCGGCACCCATTTCGAGCGAGAAGATCGCAACAGACGTGCCGGCCTTGGCCGCGTTCACCGCGATGTTGAGCGCGAGCGCAGTCTTTCCCACCGATGGTCGCGCGGCCAAGACAACGAGATCGCCTTTGTGCAAACCGGCCAGCAGCTTGTCGAGTTCCTTGAAGCCAGTCGGTACGCCGGTGATGTGCTGCTTCGCCTCGGCGAGTTCCTCCAGCTCTCGGAACGAAACCTTGAGGAGTTCGTTGATGAACTTGAAGTTGGACTGAACTCGCTTGTTGGTCACGTCGAAGATGATCTTCTCGGCGTCGCCTATTACTTCATCGAGGTCGTCAGGGGCTTCATAGCCCAGAGCGACTATCTCGGTTCCCGCGCCGATGAGTTGGCGCAGTGTGGCCGTGCGTTTGACGATGTCTGCGTAGCGTGGCCAGTTGGCCGCAGTCGGAGGCACGCCCGTAACATCGAGCAGGTAGGGCTTTCCGCCCGCCGCTTCAAGATCGCCGACCGCTTCTAGCCGATCCGCTACAGACACATGGTCGATCGGAACCGATCGCGAATACAGATCTGACATGGCCGAGAAGATTCGCGCATGCGCCGGGCGCATGAAGTCTTCGGGCACGAGAGCCGCGAGCGCGCCCTCGACAGCTTCAGAAGACAGGAACATCGAACCGAGAATCGCCTGTTCAGCTTCAAGGTTGTGCGGTTGGACGCGATCGAGCCCATTGCTCGCTGAAGTTCGCGGGCGATCCAAGATATCGGCCATGCGGCGAGATCCTCTCTGACGAGACGGACGTGTCCGTGCGCGCGTGAAGGGAGTGCGACATAGCCTAGTGTAGACGGCGAGTCTGACATCGAGATCTGGTCTCTTCGACTGTCCACAAGGCTCCGGACATCGCGACCTGCACGGACGAACGTTATCCACGGTATCCACGGATTTCACGCGGATTTGCAGACACCCGCTTCTGGCCGAAACACAAACGGCGCCGCCCCTGTTCGGGTGCGGCGCCACGTTGCCATATCTCGCGAGGCACATCAGCGACTCTGCCCAGCAGACTTCGCCGGACAGGAACGCTGCAGAAAGCCGACGGTCTGCGGTGTGCCGTGCGAGGTTCAGCGCGGTTACAGTTACTCCGCGGGTTCCTCGGCGGGCGTCTCGGCAGGTGCCTCGTTCGACTCCTCAGCGATCTCTTCAGCAGCCTCTTCGGCGGCGACGTCAGCCTCGGCCTGCTCTGGGGTCTCTTCGACGACCTCGACAAACGCGTCCCCGGCAGGGGCGACGCCCTCAACTTCGGCGACCACCGTCGTCGGCGGCTCAACGTTGCCGTCGCTCACGACATCTACCGTCACGTCGGCTTTGATGTCGCGGTAGACCGCAACAACAATTGGATGTGGCCCCACGTCCTTGATGTGGCCATGCGTCTCGATCTTGCGTCGGTCTATCTCAATGCCGAGCTGCTCGGCGATCGCAGCCTGAACGTGACTTGAGGTGACCGATCCGAAGAGGCGGCCTTCTTCGCCCACTTTGGCCTTGATCCGAACGACCTTGCCGGCAAGCTGATCGCAGAGAGCCTGCGCGTCGCTTAGACGCTGCTCCTCTCGAGCCTTGATGGTGTGCGCCCGCTGTTCCAGTTGTTTGAGATTGCCTGTGGTGGCCTCGATAGCAACCTTGCGAGGCAGCAAGTAGTTGACGGCGAAGCCGCGAGCCACGTCAATGACGTCGCCTTCGCCTCCTCGACCCTTCAGTTCCTGCAATAGAATGACCTTCATTGTTACTCCTTCGTGTCGCCGGACGCGTGTTCGTCCGGACGGCAGTTCGTTCGCCTAGCGATCCGACATGGCCGTCGTTGGCGACGGGGGCGTTGCCCCATCCCGCGGCAATCGTCGGAAGTTCACCCAGAAATCCAGTAGCCCCACGAAGCTGACAACAGGGATGAACACGTCAAACACGACGAGTGCAACCCAGGCCCACACGCGCAGGCCGCGACCAACGGCAATGCGGTCGAGCATCCCGGCGACTACACCGACGCCCTGGAGCGCGAAGAGCACGCTTACGCACAGCACCAAGTTGAGGCCAACCGCCCACAGCGTGGACGAGTAGGACAGTGGCCCGTAGCTGGCAGCCAAAGCGAGCACGCCGATGATGAAGGGCCAAAGCACGTGGGGTGTCAGGTCGAGCTTCGCAAGCGCAGGGATCTTGAGTGTCCTGTTCGTGCGCTTGGCCGCCCATGCAATCGCGAGAATGACAGCCACCGCCGTGATCAAACCCGTGACGAAGTACGCCATTGGCAACAGTGTCAGCAACAACTTCGTGGTCTCCTGTTTCACCTGCGCCGGAGTGCTTGTACTCGACATGGAGTCAACCACCTGGGATACGAACGCCTGCGGCGTAAGATTCCTCGCCCTCATGATCAGAAACTCATGCGCCGCGTCCGCGAAACCGAGTATCCCGATGAGCAGCGCTCCAATCCACTGAACATCGACCCGTGGAAGCAGGAAGATCGCGAACACGATGCCGACAAGCGCTGGAGCTACATACGCAACGGCGACGCCCGGCATGAAGGCCACCGCCGCGACGCCAATGGCGATCGCCGCGGCGACGTTCATCAAGCGCCGCCGATACGCCAACCCAGCGATCCCGGCAGCCGCGATTGGCAAACCGACAATCGCCAGTGCAGGCGGTACGAGCACGCCAAGAACCACCGCTGCGGAAAGCAGAAGCGCATCACGGGTTTGTGCGGCGCGAGAGTCCATGCGTTGCCCTACCTGCCGCCTCGGCGATCAATGCGGCCACTGATAACCGGAACGGTGTAGGGAACGAGCGCCATCTCTCGTGCGCGCTTGATCGCCATGGAAAGCTCGTGCTGATGTTGGGCGCAGTTGCCAGAGACTCGACGCGGCTTGATCTTGCCACGATCGGTCATGAACTTGCGAAGCAGGTTGACGTCCTTGTAGTCGATGTACTCGACGTGGTCCTTGCAGAACTGGCAGTACTTCCGACGCGGCTTGCGTGCGTACTCTGCAGACATGTCTTTGACCTCCTTCCGCGATGGTAGTCGCGGCATTTCGAAGTTGCGCGCGCCCGAGGGTCAGGCGCGCCTAGGTTCGTGTCTAGAACGGGATGTCATCCTCGAGAACGGGTTCGGATGTGGAAGGCGCCTCTGAGGGAGCGCTGTAGCCGCCTCCCGCCTCACCCCGAGGACTCATGAACTCAATGTCGTCGGCGACGACCTCAACCTTCGAGCGCTTCGCGCCGGAGTCTTTGTCTTCCCACGAACTCCAGCGCAGCTTCCCTTCGATCGCGACTTTGGAACCCTTCGACAGGAAGCGCGACAGCGACTCCCCGCGTGTGCCAAAGACCACGACGTCAATGAAGTTGGGTGCGTCTTCCCACTCACCCGACTGTGGGTTCTTGCGGCGGTCATTGACCGCCACACCCATCTTCAGAACGGCCATGCCGCTCCCAGTTGACCTCAGCTCAGGATCACGCGTGAGATTGCCAGTAATCACAACACGGTTGATGCTCATGGTGAAAACCACCTTCTGACGAAACGGAATGGGCGCCGAGCCCGACACTCCGTTTGTGCTATCGCGCGAGACTATGCCTTGTCCTCGCGACTGACCAGCATGAAACGGATCACCGGGTCGGTGATTCGCAGCACGCGGTCCAGTTCAGCAATAGCAGCTGGCGCGGTGTGGAAGTCGATAAGGGCGTAGTCGCCCTCGTTGATCTTGCCGATCTCGTAGGCAAGTTTGCGCTTGCCCCACGAATCCACGGCATCCACCACGCCCCCGTCGGCGGTAATCACGCCCTGGGTCTTGTCCAGAACGCCCGCACGGGCCTCTTCGTCGAGAGAGGGGTTGAGTAGAAGCAACAGTTCGTAAGCCTTCACTTTGTCACCTCCCCTGGGCTGACGGCCCCGGGACAGCGAAGGCTCAAGGCCCGGAGCAGGAAATGAGCCTGTGGAGTGTATCACCGGCCCACGACTGCCGCAACATCATCTCCTACGGTACTGACACGGATCTCTCCCGAATCTTTCCGCTGCTCTGTACGCCACAGAGGCCACAAGGCGCCGATGGCCGCGAGCGCGACGAGGAGCCCGACTGCGAGGGCCTTGCCGGCTGACCGCGCGAGCTGGCCGAGCCGTGCTGCCAGCTCCGAGATCGTGGCCGTCTCCGAGGCCCCGGACCCCGCCGATCGGGTCCGTGACCCCGCGCTCCGCCCGGCCCCTGCCGAGATCCGCGCACGCGCTCCCACACTGTTTCCCGCGCTCTGCCCGCGGGTCGCTGGACCACCTGCAACCGACACCCCGGGTTCCAGGACAGCGCCCGGTATCACACTCCCCGCACGAGCGGACGAGTTGTCGCGTTCGGGGGTCTCCGGTTGCAGGCGCTCCGCCGCGCTGACATCGTTGTCGGCCGCCGCCCGCTCTCCACCCGCGTCCGCACTCGCCGACGCGTGACCCGCTGACGCTTCTTCGTCGCCCGTTGTCCGGCCATCTTGCTGCCGCTCAGATCCTCCCGCTGCGGTTGGCATCGCAAGAACCGACAGCGGGTCGACATACAGATCCCCACGCTTCACGCCCACGTGCAAGTGCGGACCTGCCGAGGAACCATCGCCACCCTCGGCGAGCGTGCCAACTGCATCTCCTTCTGCGACCGAATCACCCTTCACCACGGCGGAGCCCTCAAGCGGCAGCAACGTCACCGAGCCCGCTGCCGTTGCAATCGTTACCGCGCCGACGGTTCCACCCCCAGCAGCCGGAATACGGCCTGCGAAGGTCACCGACCCCGCCAGCGGCGCGAGGACCGTGCAGCCCGGCTCGGCGACCACGTCCACGCCCCGGTGCGTACTGACTGAGTCCGCGCTGCCGCTCTGATACTTCTGCCCGAACCCAAGCGCAACGGTTCCCGCCGTTTTGAGCGGCCACCCTGCATGTGCGTGTCCCGGTCGCACAAGTCCAATAACGCATGCCAACACAGCCATCGCCACGATCAGCCCCACCCGCAGCTGGCGCCATTTCCAGATCATGTCGAACCTCCCTGCCGAATCTGTCGGCGAGGAGCAGGAGTCGCGGGGCGCGTGCTTCGCCACCACCCTACCGTCGCGGTCTGACACGAACCTTTCCGGAAACAACAACGGCCGCCCGAGAGGGGCGACCGGATCGCACTTTGGAGCGGGTGACGGGACTCGAACCCGCAACATCCAGCTTGGGAAGCTGACGCTCTACCATTGAACTACACCCGCGCGCAGCGAAGTGTAGCCCAGCACAAAGCGGCCCCGCAAACCCAACGACACTCACTTCACACGATAGCCGTCACGACCCCCGCGCTTCACTTCATACATCGCTCTGTCCGCATATTCGACGAGCGTGTCCGAGTCAACGTCGTGGTCAGAGCTCACAGCAACACCAATGCTTGTCGTGATCTTGACCGAGCGTCCCCCCACATCGAGTGGCTCTCTAAACGCCTCGACCAGCTTGCCCGCCACAATCTCCGCTTGTTCGCGACTCGAGACATCAGGCATCAGCACCGTGAACTCATCACCGCCGATGCGCGCGACCGTGTCGCTGGCTCGTGCCGTGACGCGCAGCCGGTTGGCCACCTCCGCGAGCACCAGATCGCCGAAGGCATGGCCGTAGCGATCGTTGAGTGGCTTGAATTCATCCAGATCGATGAAGAGGAGGGCGACCCCCGTCTCACGCCTGCGCGCAACGTCCATCGCGACCCCGAGCCGGTCGAGCAGCAGCTTCCGGTTAGGCAGCTTCGTGAGTTCGTCATGGAAGGCCATCTGCCGAATCCTGGCCTCATCAACCTTCTGTTCTGTGACATCGCTGAAGAACACGGCGATCACACCGGGCTCCGTCTGATACGCGTACACCTCGAACGTCCGCTCCACACCACCTGTGCGCATTTGAACCTCGTCGGCCCGAAGAGTCTCCCCTCGGAGTGCCACGCGACGGAAGCGATCAAGCAGGTCGTGATTCGCCGAAGCGGCAAACGCATCGCCGAGATCCCCGCCGACAAATTGCGTCGCATCCTCGCCGAGAACAACGCTCGCATTCCGATTGGTGTGCGTAACTCGCAGGCAGCGTCTGTCCACCAGCTCGCACAAGAAAGCTCCAAACGGCGCGTTGTCGACAAGATCGCGCAGGCGTTGCTCGGCAGCTTTGCGCTCCCGCAGTTCGGCCGCGACCAGGTCGCCAGCCCATCGCGTCCGCGCGACTATGAGACCGTTCGTGACGGCCAGCGCAATCAGACACGCGGTGACCACCGCACCGTAGCTGATCGGAGTCGTGATCACAGACGACGGTCGTGCGAGTCCCTGCACCTCGAGCCACGTGAGAGCGACAACGGTAGCAATGGCCAGCACGCTCGCGGGCAGCGCCCAACGCCAGCCACGAGCGGCCTCGGCCAAAGCGACCAAGAGGAACTGGGCGCAGATCGCTGCCGAGAACAGGCCGCCGCTCATCCATGCGGCCCACGCGAATAGCGCCCAAATGCCGACAAGAAACGCCACCGCGGCCTGAGTCACGAACCCGAGACGCGTTAGCACGAGCAGCATGAGAGCAAGAAGAACCTCGCCGATAGTCGCGATCCACACGAGAGCGCTGATCGCGGGCACCGCGAGCGCGAGCACGACCATTCCCGGTACAACCAAGCCGAGAAGCACCCACGCCAAGACGTGGTTGTTCGCCGCGCCAATGGTCTTGGCATCGCCACCGAAGATGGGAAGACCCAGAAGATCGCGCAAGCGTATGCGGGGAGTACTAGCCACGGATATTCGACGCCCCTATGTTGCGAGTCAGTCTTGCTAGCTGCGTCAAGCGAGCCACCATTAACTGCTGCCGGTGGCCTCCTGCTGCCGGTCTGGCCCAGGTTTCGACAGTGCTCCACTAGGAATCTTCGTCATCTTCGGCGGTCTTCTACAGCAACCCGGCGCGTTCTGTGATGCGCAAACACGAGACGCCGCTGAGAATCACTCTCAACGGCGTCTCGAAACAGGTGATACCAGAACGCTACGACTTACCGATCTTGAAGATCTTCGTGCCGCAGTCGGGGCAGGTGCCCTGGGTCGCCGGGCGACCGTTCTTCATCGTGATCTCCTGTGGATCCTTGATCTCTTTCTTGGCCTTGCATTTGACGCAGTAACCTTCTTTGGCTGCCATACGCGCGGTCTCCTTCCCTTCCGTAGTGCGATCGGTTCGCTGGCTGCCGCTCAGCGCGGAGCCGCTCTTATCGACCGGCTTCCATTCCACTCCCCAGAAGCGCGGACGTGCGTCGCTTCGAAGCAAGTCTACAGATTCCGCTCCAGTTGTCACGCACCGTCCACTTCGTGGGCTGAGGCTACGGGCCTTCGTGAGCGCGCCTGGATCACCCTTAGCAGCACGCCAACGGCGCCGAGAAGGACGCCGCCGAGTGCCACTAGCGTTCCCCACGTCATCCCCGCCGCCATCCAGAACCCCATGGGAAACACCTGGATGAGCAAGGAATCGGCGGGAAACTCCCATGTCCCCGCCGAGAAGAACAGCCCATGAAACCACGCGAAGAAGCTATCGAAGTTCATCGTGCCCGCCACGACTCCGCCGAGCACGAACATCGCGCAGAATCCCGCGCCAGCCAGAAATCCCGCCGACATCGCCGAGTACCACTTCCGCGAGATCGCGATGGCCAGCCACACAGCCACGAGCAGTCCCAGCACACCAGTCACGACCTTCGCCCCGCCGAGAACCCCACGCACATCGCGCAAGTGCGAGACGGCCGCTGCGTCAAAGCCGGGACGCCCGCCGACGACCGCTGGCAGCGAATCACTGCCACTGTCTGCCACAAATGCTCGAACCTGCTCGGCCGTGCTCAGGATCTGCTGCCGAGAAAGACCCGTCTCCGCGACAAGCGAGTAGCGCTTCGCGAGCAGCTGAGTGAAGGCCGGATGCAACATCGGAAGAAGCGCCAGTCCGACGACAAACACCGAAAGTGCGAGACCGGCGATCACCGCCGAGAGCGCCCGCATGTCAGATGTCCCCGGCGTCGGTGAAGCGACTGCGCAGCAACATGCGCTCGTCGCTCATGGCGCTGGCAGCACTGGCTTCCACAACGCGATTCCCTCCCTGCTCGACCGCCGCTGCAAGCGCTGAGTCGGCGGCATTGAGCAGCTCATCGCACGAGGTACCGTCTGCCGGAAGCGACGCAATACCGAGAGAGACAGTCACACCGGCCCCATCGACGCGCGCCTCCCCGATCTCTCGCCGCAAGCGCTCGGCAAGACGAAACGCATCCGGACGCTGCGGCGGCCCCGCCACGTTCGCGTCCTCGGCAAGCAGCACCACAAACTCCTCGCCGCCGAAACGAGCGGCGAGGTTGGTGGTCATGAGCACGTCACCCGCATCTCCAACCGCGCGCGTGATTGTGTCGGCGATCTTGCGCAGAAGGCGGTCGCCCAGCTCGATGCCGAACCGGCGGTTGAACTCGCCAAAGTGATCGATGTCAACGAGCAACGCATGCAACGGCCGTCCGTCGCGAAGCGCGCGGGCAATCTCAACCGAGAATGCCCGCAGGAAGTACTCGCGTGAATACAGACCCGTGCCTTCATCAAGCACCATGTGCTGCGTGCGGACGCTTGATCCGGCAACCTGTGAGCCTACGAGCTGCGTTGACACCGCCGCGGTTCCAGCTATGACCGCCAGTTGCCAGCCGTAGCTCACGGCGACGAAGACCGTGTCATGGTAGAGTTCGCCCCCCGAGAACGGCATCAGCACGTGAGGGACGATTCCCACGAACTCAAGCAGCTCGAGAGCTCCGAGCAATGCCGCACTGAGAGCCGCCAGCAGCCACGCATCTCGCCGCTTCGGCAGAATGAACGCTGCCTCGAGGATGAAGAGTGGATACATCGACCAGAACCACGAGTCCACGGAACCCGAGTAGTAGACCAGCACGGTGACCACGAGCGCGTCGAGCGCAAGTTGCAGGTGATTCCACAAAGCAATGTTGCCGAGCCGCTTGTAGTTGAGCTGGTAGAACGCGTTGTACAGGACAACGAATCCAAGGGCGATCGCGGGAACCAGCATGCGCGAAGCCAGCTCGACCAGCGGCATACGCAGCGAGTAGGCCAGCCCAGCGAAGACCGAGTAGGTCACGAGCACGACGACAACTGCCCACCGCAGCCTGATGACCAGGCCAACTCGGCGGATATTGGTTTGTAGCGCTTCGATGTCGTAGCGGGTCGGTTGCTCTCGCCACGAGACCACGAGGGCTCGCGCGATGCGCTTCCGGAGCCGGCTTGAGCTCACAGTGCCTCCGGTGGCGCCGGTGTCTGCGCGCGAGGCCAGGCGTCCTTGCGCGTTTCGTGAGTTTACTTCCGCGCGGTGAGACGCCGCAAATCTTCTGCCAGGAGACTGACGCAAGCACAACTCCCGTGGAGCCGTATACTGGCTGCATGAACGCCTTTTCCGCAGTCCGCGATCTCCAGTCGCTCGTCAACACCGTCGCCGTCATCGGCGTGCCCCTTCAGTGGTTCGTAGTGGGGGCCGCCTGCGTGCTGATAGTCGTGGCGGTACTCCCACCATTCGCCGAGTGGCGCTCGCTCGCGCTCGGAGCGATGACGGCCCTGCTCGTGATCGGCGAGGGCGTTTTGGTCTGGTTCCACATCCGGCTCTACCAGCTCACTCCGCTCGTTGACCCGAGTACCCACAAGCTCTCCGGACACATGGCTGTCTCGCTGTGGGTCGAGGGCGAGCGCCTCTACGTGTGGGCATTGACTGTCGCCATACTCGGCATGCTGCTGCGCAAACAGCGGGAGCATCTCCTGCCCGGCGTGATGCTGTCGGTCGGACTGCTGTCGATCGTCGGCATACTCTCGGGCAGCCCGTTCAGCAACCCCCTGCCGACGTTTCTGGCGCAGTACTCCCAGTACCTCCAAGCGATGGCCATAGGCGGTGGCACCGCCGCTGGCGCGTGGCAGGGCATGGAGGCCACTCGGCAGTTCTACTACAACGCCTGGTTCATGTGGGTGCACCCGCCGCTTCTGTACTTCAGCTACGCGGCATTCACGGTCTCGTTCGTGGCGATCGTGCAGATGATCCGATGGCGCTACTCCGGCTTTGAGACGATCGCCTACGGTTGGGCACGTCTCGGCTACCTGCCCCTGACTGTTGGCATGTTGATCGGCTTCCCGTGGGCGCTTGAGGCCTGGACCGGCGAGTCATGGTGGTGGTCGGGCTTCGTCAACATGTCGATCATGATGTGGCTGTTCTACACCGCCTACTTGCACGCACGGCTCTACCTGCGTCGCAAGAACATGTGGCGTCTCGTGGCGGCGCTTGGCGCACTGTCGTTCGGGGTGCTGGTGCTCACCTACATCGCAACCTACGTGGTGCCGGGAGCGCACAGCTATGCAGCCATGGCGCCAGGAGCCGAAATGCTGTTCAAGACCGCGTGCCTCGCCTGCCGAGGAGGTCTCGCATGATCGCGTCGCTCGACGACATCCGTCAGCGGACGTGGGATTTTGCGCTCACCATCGTGACGATGCTCCTGCTCGCAGCGCTCGGCATCCAGTCGTTTGCCGGCACGCTGTACACGTGGTGGGCAATCCGCTCCGACCCAAGTTGGCAGCAAAGCGGCGGCTACACCAGCTACGTGGGCTTGATGAACGAGATCGCGGCGCCACTGATTGTTGCACTCGTCGTGGTCATGGGGCTGTGCGTCCCCAAGCGCTTGTTCGCTCGGCGGGCACTTCTGTGGGTGTCGCTCGCAATGGTGCTCGCGGGCGCCGCCGCAGGCGCGGTCACGCGCAGTCTGGTCATCGGACTCACCATCTACCTGCTCTTGTCGGCAGGCATTCAGTTGGCCGTGGTGGTGATGACCATCGCCGGAGTCCGCGCACCCAGCTACCTCACCGAGGGCCGACTCACCAAGACCGGCAGCGGCTTGCTTCATCTCGGCTTCATCATCTTTGCGGTCGTTGTGGTGGCCCTGCAGAAATCGCCGATGATGGCGCCCGTCTTCTGGCTGAGCGCCGCGCTTGTGGGCGCCGGGACCGTGCTGTCGTTTTACTCCGACCTCTTCGCGCGCAAGCGCACGAAGCCTGCCGAGGACGGTGCCGAGGACGACCTTGCCGCGCGCACCGAGCACGACTCTGAGCGCGACGCCGAAGACGACGCCCCCACAGATGCCGAGGTGACGGACATCGCGGGCGCGAACACACCGCGGCAAGACCGCGACGAGATCGACTCCGCCGACACCAACTCCTAAGCCTGGCGAATCATGTTGGTGACCAGGTTGGTCACGCGCTCCACTAGCTCCGGCTCAACGTTCGCCGTGGTGTCCGTACGCCAATGCCAATTCACTGGAACGCCCGACGAATCGAACGCCATGAGCGTCAGCGCTTTGTATCCGCGGGCGAGCGCGGGAGTCGCGTCGGTCGACAGTCCCTTGTACACGCGCGGCTTGAGCAGAATCTCCTGCTCGCGAGAGACGCGCTTCGCCAAACCGATGAGCCGCTGATTCGCGCGATACCGCCGAGCCATACCCTCGGCAGTCACCCACGACAGCTGGCCAGCGCCCACGTTGTCGATGTTGATGATGAGCGCATCGCGGATGTCCTCGCCGTACGCATCGAGAAACGCCTCCATGCCGACCGTCCCGACCTCCTCGGCACCCGTCGCCACGAACCAGACCTCTTTTTCCGTCAGGTCGCGATCGAATCCCTCAGTCACTCGCCGACGAATCCGTGCCGCCTCATTTGCGGCGAACGCGTCATCGGCGATCGGGTCGTCGCCTCCCCAACCGCCCTTCCACCCAAGCCCGCCAGCATCGTCGTCATCGTCGTTCGTACCGAAGTTGTCCCAGGTGCCGATCTCTTCGCCGGCCTTGCGCGCATCGAAATCCTCATTGACGCCGAGCCATCCCTTCACGTCGGCGTCCTCTTCGGCCTTCTTGCGCTTCCCAAACCCGCCGAGCAACCCGCGCGCACGTTTCGCGCGACCGCCACGCTTTGGCGCCTCCACCACCTGTGGATGGTCGCTGCTGACATCACCAGCGCCAGGGAGCGGAGCGTCCTCGTCGAGCGTGCCGGCAATCTCATCGAGCGAAGGGCGCTCGCGGAGTGGCCTCTCGATGCCCCCCCGCTCGGCTGGCGCGCGATCCACGGGCCGCTCCTCGCGTATCCTCTCGCGTTCCGGCCGAGGCTCCGCTGGCAAGGGCGGCATCGAGCCGGTTCTGCGGGCAGACCGCGAGGTTTCGCCCACGGTCCCAAACTCAAGTGTGTCGAACTCAAGGAAGCTCGCTTGGCCGCTCGAAGGCCTTCGTTGCATCTGCTCTTCGGGCTCGGCCCATCGAAAGTCCTCCGGCAACTCAGTCGCTCGTTCCTCGCCACCTGCGGGCGTGTACGTCAGCAGCGACCCTTCCGGCACCAATCCTGCTTCGGCCGCCGCCTCCGGACCTCGGCGAATCGGAGCGAATTGCGATGTCGCGAAACGGCCCGCCTCTGGTTCGGACACGAGATCATGCAAGACGCCGAGCATCGCCGCCACTCCGGACGCGTTGTCGTTGGCGCCGTCGACGAACGGCATCCCGATTTCGCGCTGCACATTGATGAAGAGCGGGATGATGAGGTAGACGCCCAGCGCGACGGCAAACCACCACAAGGCCGCATGGATCGAAGGGGGGACCGTGAACGGGAGCACGTCGAGCACGCCGAGAACAAGCAGCACCGCGGGAATGCCGAACGTCGCGAACTTCATGAGTGCGAAGCTCAGCCGAAACTGACGAACAAGACTCGGCGCGAAAGCGAGCGATGCGCGAGCGGTGTCATAGTGCGCGACGATTACGACCTTCTTGAACTTCTCGCCCCGTCGTTGTTTGGGCACGTGCCGCGCGATGACGTTCTGGCTGGGCCTCTTGGGCATTATTCGCGTCAGTCCCCAATGAGTGTCCAGATCCAACCACATCACGAACGCTACAAGCGCCGAGACGCCAAACATCGGCCAGAGCAAGCTGCCTGTCAACACACCTTTCCAGGTGGCGGCAACCGCGGCGATGCTGAGCAGGTGGTAGAGCACGTACGCCCAGGAATACGTGCGCGGCGTATCGAACTCCTGAATCTCGGGCTCGAGACCGCGTGCGAGAAATACGGACTCTATGTAGGACGCGGCGCGACTCTCGGCGTCGCTCGTCGCGGGTCTTGGACCGATCTCATCAGCGAGAGCGGAAAGATGTTGCATCGTCTCGGCCATGAACTCCTCCGAAGGCTGCGCGGGCACGAGAGAGCGGCGACAGGGCATCCCCAGCTCACTGCTCCTGCACATGGTAACCCGACTGCCCCAAAGCGGGGAGGTTCGCGCAATCATCAGCGAGTGCGCGGGTCTTCTCGCCGTCATCCCGATCTCAGTTCACGACAGATTCGCCCGGTCGTTTCATACTGTCGATGAGGACTGGATAATCGGGCGACACGTTGGAGCGTCGGGGAAAGGCATGATGGGTCAAGACGACTGGCTTTCGGATCGCGATGAGCGACACCCCTCCGACCCCGAATTGGGGCCGTCACACCGCGGCGAGCGGCACACCTCAGGTGGCAGGCGCAGGCCGCCAGATCGTCACGAGAGACATGGCTCCTCGGTTCGACCTCCTCACGCACGCTCGACGAAGGGCCACAAGCACCCCCGCCGCTCGAAACGGGCGGCGCTAGTGCTCGTTGCGCTCGTCGTTGTGATTGCCGCACTCGCATGGGGTGGTTGGCTGCTCTTGCGCCCGAAAGGCCCGACCCCGGTTCTGGCGAGCCCTCCTTCGGCAGGACACCTCAACGCGACGCTGAACACGTCGCTGACCGGTGCGATCAACGAGTTTGGCTTCGACCTTCTTCGCCGAGAGTTCGCCCTCAACCCCAGCAATTCCAGCGTCGTGCTGTCACCAATCTCCGTCCACGCCGCTTTGGCAATGGCCGAGAGCGGGGCGGCGGGAGACACGGCGCTTCACATACGACGCGTGCTCAGAGTCGATGCGCTGAAGCCAGCCGTCGAACGCCAGGGCTACGCGAACCTGCTCGTGAGTCTGTCGGACACCGAGAAGGGTCAATTCTCAATCGCCAACTCGCTGTGGATCGACAAGGACCATGCGTTCAAGCAGGAGTTCGTCGACACTGACAAGCAGTTCTTTGGAGCTGACGCGCAATCGATCGACCTGCAGGCCGCGTCAGCAGCCGACAGCATCAACTCCTGGGTGGCCAAGAACACCGGAGATCGCATAGCGGGCATCATCGCAGCCCCAATCTCCAAGAACGCCTCACTGGAGTTGCTCAACGCGGCGTACTTCCTCGGCACGTGGCAAGAGCAGTTTGATCCGCACCAAACGAAGCCGACGGATTTTCGCCCGCCTTCGGGACCCACGGTCAAGGTGCCGATGATGAGCGTCTCGGGCAGTTTCGGACACACCAAGACGAAGCAGTACGAGGCTATTCGGCTTCCATACAGTGGCAGCAATGCGGCAATGCTCGTTATCCTGCCGGGCTCGAAGAGTTCGCTGTCCAAAGAGCTCAAGTCCGTTGACGCAGCACAGTTTGCCAAGATTCGAAGCGGCCTCCAGGAGTCCGACGGCACGCTGAGGCTGCCGCAGCTCGAAGCCCGCGGGACGCTGAAGCTTAACGGCGCGCTCGAAACGATGGGGATGTCCGACGCGTTCTCGAGTTCGCGCGCTGATTTCTCGGCAATGACGAACATGACGCCGCTGTGGCTCGATCGCGTTCAACACTCGACGTATCTGCGCGTCGATGAGAAAGGCACCGAGGCTGCGGCTGCAACAGAGATATCCGCTGCGGGAACGGCAGCTCCAAACCACCCCTTCACGATGACGGTCGATCGTCCCTACATCATGGCGATCGTCGACGAGCGCAGCGGAGTCGTGCTGTTTGTCGCGGCTGTCCGCGACCCTCGTGGCTGAGCTGCGACAAGCGCACGTCACGCAAGCCGATTCCGTGCTCGTAGGCGCCTCGAGCCACCAGCGCCAGCGGAACCGCTGGCCCCACGCACGGAGGCCGCCCTTGCGGACGGCCTCCGGTGGATCGACCTGCAGCGACCGGATGATTCCCAACCCCTAGCGCCCTGACGTAGGCGCTCTGGTCTTCCCCCTCAGCGTCGGGCACATCCGAACTCGTCGCCCCATCAAGCGTTGGCCACTTCAGACGTTGACGGTTTCGGCTCCAAGAATCGTTTGCAGGTCTTCGGCAGCGGTTGTGCCGATCGGCTTGATATCGAAGTTCTCAACGAGCACGCCCAGCACGTTGGGCGTGACGAACGCCGGCAACGACGGGCCAAGCCGGATGTCTTTGATGCCGAGATGCAGCAGCGTGAGCAGAATCGCGACGGCCTTCTGCTCGTACCAGCTCACGATGAGCGACAGCGGCAAATCGTTGACGCCGACATCGAATGCGTCGGCAAGCGCGACCGCGATCTGGACCGCCGAGTACGCGTCATTGCACTGACCGACGTCCATCAGGCGAGGTAGCCCGCCGATCTCGCCGAGTTGCTTGTCGAAGAAGCGGAACTTGCCGCACGCGAGCGTGAGCACGATCGTGTCGCTCGGCGTCTGCTCGACGAAGTCGGCGAAGTAGTCGCGGCCTGGCGTGGCGGCGTCGCATCCGCCCACCAGGAAGAAGTGCCGGATCGCTCCAGACTTCACGGCCTCGATGACCTTCGGAGCGACGGAGAGCACCGTGTTGTGCCCAAAGCCGACAAGCACCTCGCCCGCCGACGTGTCCTCGGCAAAGCCCGGCATCTCGTTGGCCTTCGCAATAACCGCCGAGAAATCCTCGCGCGAGACGTGAGGCATACCCGGGAAGTTGACGGGGCCTGTCGTGAAGACGCGGTCCTTGTAGGAGTCGCGCGGCGGCATGAGGCAGTTGGTGGTGAGCAAGATCGCCCCGGGAAAGGCGTCGAACTCGGCGCGCTGGTTCTGCCACGCGGTGCCGTAGTGGCCGGCGAAGTGCGCGTACTTGTGCAGCTCAGGATAGGCATGTGCGGGGAGGATCTCGCCGTGAGAGTACACGTTGATGCCAGTGCCCTCGGTTTGTTCGAGAAGCGCCGCGACATCGGCGAGGTCATGGCCGGAGATCAGGATCGCCTTGCCGGCTTTGTGGCCGAGCGGGACGCTCGTGATCGTCGGCTGGCCGTATGTCTCCGTGTTCGCGGCGTCGAGAAGCTCCATCGTGCGCAGGTTCACCGCGCCGCACTCCAATGCCAGCCCAACCCAAGCGTTGAGGTCAAGCGACGTGTCGCCCAGTGACGCCAGCGCCTTGAAGATGTAGGCGTAGATCGCGGTATCGGTCTTGCCGAGAGTGCGCGCGTGGTATTCGTACGCGGCGACGCCCTTGACCCCGAACAGCGTGGTCTCCTGAAGCGACTGAACGTCGAGATCCCGCGAGGTGTCCCAGGGCGAGCCCAACGCCACACCAAGTGCGACTTTGTCGGCCACGGTGCCATCGGCATCCACAGTAGCGAATGGATCACTGTACTGAGCGCTCCCGCCCGCAGCGCGCACGCGGTGCTTGAGCGCTTCGCGGATGGCAACCGCCTTGTCGACGTTCGCCGCGACAGTTTCGGGATCGAAGTCAACATTGGTAAGCGTCGTGAAAAGCGCATCTGCCGCAAACGCGCCCTCGAGAGTGACGTCAAGTCCGCGATTCTCGGCATCTTGGGCAACCACGGCCAACCCGCGTAGCGCGTTGACCAGCAGATCCTGAAGCGCGGCGACATCCGCCGACTTCCCGCATGCACCGGCTGTGGTGCACCCCTCCCCGTGAGCAGTCTGCTCGCACTGATTGCAGAACATCGCCATGTGAAGCTCCCTTCGAGTAGCAAACGGCGGCACGAACGTGCCGGTGTCCGCCGTCAGAACCGCTCTCACCGAGCGATGTGAGGGGACACCCGAGCAACGCTACCGCTCGGCGGCGGGGCGTTCTTTGACCGCAGTCAAATCCCGCCAACTCGGCACGTGCGAACTCGGTGAACGGGGGTAGTGCGTCTGCAGGAGGCGCGAACAAGCGCGACCCGGCGCTCATCGAACGCCGGGCCGCTGACGGGGGTGATCCCGGGCGCCTACACTCGAGTGTTCCGGGGGGAAAGGTTCGAGTGCAAACGGGGGCCCCTGGGACCAACGCGGTCATTGTGGAGCCGGGGTTCATCGGCTCGCATTGACTTAACTCATGTCTGCAAGAAAACTTCCCATGCGCGTGACGAGGTGCTCCGGTGACGTCCACGGGTTCGAGAGCGCACAACGGGCCCATTGCGCCAGCCCTTCGTGCCGAGAATCCCCAGCTAGCCGTGGATAAGTCTCGGAAGACAACGCACGCAGCACCACTGGTTCTTGCCAGCCATTCGCACGAGAACCAGTGCAGCCTCCGTGTCTGACGCTCCACAGAAGAAACACACTTGTGTTTCGGAGGCTTCGGGCTCCGATGCCGAGGCGTCATGAGCCAACGATGTTGTGAACGGCGGAGCCTCGCGAGTCTCGACGGCGAGCGCTCCTGTCGGGCACACTCCAAGACATGCGCCGGCCCCGTCACACAGCTCTTCCCGCAGTACACGGGCCACGCCATCAATGATCTCGATAGCTCCCTCGGCGCATGGGCTCACGCATTCTCCACAGCCGTTGCATAGGTCTTCGTCAATGTGAATGATCTGTCGAGTGACAACGTGCTTCATCGCATCCTCCAGCGCGGGCGCCAGGACCTCACCGTGATGGCATCTCCACCCACATGCTATCGAGCTGCGCAGGTGTATCGTGTGTGTGAGCCTAGTGAGCCACTGCACACCACTTCCTTGACAGTGGTCAAGAGAATGGGCCAATGCGGTAGGTAAGCTTGGAGAAAGCAGATATCCTTGCTTGCGAGGAGACGGAGGGCACTGACGCCATCGCCCCACGGCGAAATCCCAGTGCCTGCTGTGGGGGGTGCGTTCGGTCTGAACGACGCGCCCACGTCTATCGGAGGACCGGGATGGAAGCACCAGTGGACATCGCTCCGGCGGTGTGGTCCGCCCTTCGATCGTGCAAAGTGCTGAGCGAGGCAAGCAACGAAGGCGTCGCGTGGCTGGCGCAGGTCTCGACGGTACGGGTGTACGACAAAGGCGAGATGATCCTCTCCGAGGATCGCACGGCACGTGAGATCGGCGTCGTCATGCAAGGGCATGTGCGCGCCGTTCATTTTGGTGCGGATGGCAGACCCGTCACCGTCCTCATGGCATGGCCTTCCGAAGCGATCGGCCTCATGGCCGCACTCGCCTCAGATGAATACCGCACGGCATTCGAATCCGCCGAGGCTGAGACCCGTGTTGCTATGTTCTCGCTCGAGGCCTTTCAGCGGCTCATGCGAGACGAGCCCGACGTGATGATGTCGGTCATCAACGAACTCGCGCGGCAAATGACTGAGATGGTCACCATGGTCAAGATGCTCTCCGCTGACGTACCTGGCCGCGTGGCCATCTATATCGGCCTGCTGCTTCAACAGCAGGGACGAATGGCACCGGGAGCCCGCCAGGTGGATCTCGGCGTGTCTCGAGTCGAACTGGCAGCCCGACTCGGCACTGTGCCCGAGACACTCTCGCGAGCCTTCCATGTGCTTCAGGACGAGGGCATCATCGAGAGTCACGCGCGGCAGATTGTGGTGCACGACCACGATGCCTTGATCGCGCGTTCCAACGGCGTGCTCTAGCCCCTGTGGCGACTTTGTCGGATATCCGCCCCGATGTCTGGGCAGCCTTCCGCGCATGTCGGCTATGGCACACGGCATCAGACGCCGCCGTCGCAGAGCTCGCAAGGCGCTCGTACGTGAGCGATGTCCCAAGAGGCTCGCTCTTGGCGACAGAGGGTGATCGCGGCGATGAGTTCGGGCTGATTGTGGCTGGAAAGGCCCGCATCTATCACCTCGGGGCCGATGGGCGCCAGATCACGTTCGAGACCGTCAGTACCGGGCAGCCTTTCGGCGCAGTCAGCGCACTCGCTGGCTCGCGCAATCCGGCGAGCGTTGAGACCGCCACCCCCGCCACAATAGCGCGCATCGCCGCCGAGGCGCTGTTCGATCTCTTGGACGCCGAGCCGCGCGTCGCACACACACTGATCGCTGATCTCGCTAACCGCGTCGTGAACTTCACGGCCGTCGTCACGACACTTTCGCTCGATGTGCCGAGTCGGGTTGCGGGTTATGTGTTTCAGCGCGCGCTTCAGGTCGGCAAGCCGACATCGCAAGGACTTGAGGTCGCCCTCGGCATGAAGAAGGGCGATCTCGCAATGGCGCTCGGCACCGTACCGGAAACCCTGTCGCGCGCGTTTTCCAAGCTTGCCGCCGACGGCATCATGGAGGTACGCGGCCAACTCGTGACGGTGCTCGATGTGCGCGCGCTCGCGGCCCTGAGCAGCGGCTACGAGGAGCCGGGAGGCGTCGGCCAGTAGGAAGTCGCTCGGCCGAGCGGGGTGTCGCAGGCTCGAAGCGGCTGCCGCCGGAGGGCTGCAGGCGATGGGAGCACTCAGAGGTTCGCAAGCGCTCGGTCGGCCTGCGCGGCTTGCTTCTTCGCCTTCGTGTACGCGTCCGCAGCACCGCCAGCCACCTTTCGGAAGCCTTCGCCGGTCGCATAGCCGGGAGCTCCTGGCAGCAGCTCCAGCGCGGCTGAGGACCTGGCGACATGCGCCCGGTATTGCTTGAAGGTGACCGCCGCCGCAGATCGCTCGAAATCCAGCCACTGAGTTGCCGCCCTGCCGAGCTGTGCGGCCTCCTTGGCCTTGCTATCTGTGTAGGCGACGTAGCGGTCGAATCCTGCCTCGGGAGAGGCCGACGCCGCCTCACTGAAGAGACGGCGAGCGTCCCCGAGCCGCTCCTTGATCACGTTCACCGACACCGCCGCTGCCTCAACACCTGATGGCGTTCCTTTGCCGTAGTTGCTCGCGGCCGTGGTTTCCGTGCGGCTTGCCAGCTGCATCTGCCGCCACGCCTGATCGCCGAGAGTCTTGGCTCGAACCGCCTTGGCGCTGGCGACGAGAATCGCCGGAGCGCGGTCGATCATCACGAGTCGTGCGCTCGCCGAGGACTTCGTCAGCGCCGCTCGTTCGCGCTCGCTGCCAGCGAGATGCGGCGCGGCCTCGTCCGCGAGCTTGACGGCCTGTCGCAGTTCTCGGCGGGCAACCAGCGTCTCGGCTGCGGTACTCGGAACTCCGGGCGCCGCGTCAGTGGAGAGCTGCGTGTCCACTTGCTTGTCGATAGTGCTCACGGTGCTTCGTGCCTGCGCCAAGAGCGCGCTCGCGGCCGCAAGGTTCTTGCGCGCGTCCGCTTGCGCACTCAGTGCTGGCCAGAGTACGAACCCGGCAAACACCGCAACAGCGGCCAGTCCGAGCGCCAACACGCCTGGCCTGTAAGCGGCGAGACGCGCGGCGGGGCTGCGCGGCGGGGCTGCGTCGTCGGCACGCCTGGGCGGGTGACGGCGCTCCCTCGCGGTTCGGCCCCTGCGACTCGATCGACGTGCACGCCGAGCCCTTCCGCCGCCGTCGGCCGAACCGTCCTGCAAGCCCCCGTGCCGACGGTTGCCGTTCTGTTTCCTTGCGCTCCGCGCGGACCGCGACCTGCGCGCCGAACGCCGCACTTTCCTCCGCTCGTGCGGATACGCATCGTCGACTTCAGCTGGACGTTCGTCGCTCATGGATCCCCAATGACAGTTGGCGCGAGTCTGCTTCCGCACGACTCTCTCACCCTTGTACCGCACGCAGGACCTACCGGCAAAGCGTTGTTCTCGCTGTATGACGGCTGCCAGACGCAAAAGACGGAACGGTTTCCTTCCGGTCAGCCGGATATTGGCATGCCCATTGCTTTACTTGCGATCGAGCAGTGGCGAACCGCCTTCTCCTCCCCCCTCAGAGGCGGGGACCGCCCGCTCGAGCATTGAACGACCCGCGCCCCCCACGCGGGTCGTTTCGCGTTCCGGGACAGTTGTGGGGAAACCGCGTGCCGTACAATCGAACCCACGCGACCACATGCTCGTATCGGAGTGGCATGACCGACCCTGTTGAACGCCTCGTCAACCTGGCCTTCTACCTTGCGCATGCACGCGAGCCCGTAAGCGCCGAGCGCATTCGCGTGGACGTCTCCGGCTACCCCGCCGATCAGGACACCGAGACGTTCTTGCGAATGTTCGAGCGCGACAAGGATGCGCTCCGCGAGAGCGGTTTCGCAATCATCGTCGATGATGAAGGCGCATATTCAGTTGATCCCGCAGCGACATTCGCAGCCGAGATCGAACTCTCGGCTGAAGAGGCCGCCGCTGTTCGAGCAGCCGGTACCGCGCTTCTGGACGATCCCTCCTTCCCCCTCAAAGACAGTCTTCGACTCGCGCTGGCCAAGATCGCTTCGGCGATCGAAAGCAGCAACGTTCCGTCAGCGGCACGCCTTGCTGACGAGGATCCCGTACGCCAAGGCGAGTCGGTCGCCGCACTCGTTGGTGCGGCCGAGCACCGCAAGCGAGTCAGCTTCTCCTACACCAACTCCCACGGCATTTCCGCACCGCACGAAATCGAACCCTACGGCCTGTTCCTCCACGACGGTCGCTGGTATGCGGTCGGTCGCGATGTCGCCAAGAACGAGGTTCGCACGTACACCGTAGCGCGCATGTCTGACATCGAAGT
>CAZIPN010000005.1:70604-78877 GCA_964541225.1 uncultured Eubacteriales bacterium | reverse complement strand
GTCATCCATACGTCGCGCTTGGTCGCGGCCCATGCCGCTGTGAGCAGGAAGCCGAGTCCCGCGCCGCCGAAGAGCGCCACGGGCGAGATGCGGATGATCGCGCCGGCCAGCGCCTGCGAGATCGGTGCGAGGCCCACCATCGCGAGCATGATCAGCGACATCACGCGGCCCATGTACTGCTCGGCGGTCATGCGCTGCAGCGCGGTCATCGCGATCACGGCGATGTAGCCGTTGCCCAGGCCGGTGCCGAACATCAGCGCGGCGGCGACCCAGGTCGCCGAGACGAAGCCGAGTCCGCCAACGCCGATCGCGAAGGCCACAAACAGCGCGACCGCGAGCCAGCTGAAGACCCGGCCGCTCGGCTTGGGCAGCGCGCCGGCGCCGACCATGCCCAAGAGCGATCCGATCCCGGCGGCCGCGATGATGATGCCGTAGGCGGCGGCGCCACCGGCGAGTCGGCTTTGCGCGAGCACCGGCAGGCCCACGAACATCGGGCCCATCATCAGGAAGTTGCCCGCCGCGATCACGGTGAACATCGCGCGCAGGAAGCGATTGCCCATCGAGTAGCGCAGGCCCTCGATGACGTCGGCGAGCGGGTGCGTGTCAACGTCGTTGCGCGACGCGGGCATGCGGCGCATGGCGGTAAGCGAGATCGCCGAGAGCGCGAATGAGGCCGCGTCGACCGCGAACGCGATCCCGATGCCGAGCAGGGACGCGGCCTGCTGGCCTGCCGCGTGCGTGCCGGCACCGAACGCTGCGATGAGCACGCCGGCCGCCACCGGGCCGAGGAAGCTTGCGAGCTGGTCGGCGCCCATCATCGTGGCGTTGCCGCCCTCGAGCTGGTCGCTGTCGAGCAAGCGCGGCACGCTTGCCTCGGCGGCGGGCATGAAGAAGCCGCTCACGACGCCGAAGATCGCAGCGAGCACGTACACCATCCAGATCTGCGCGTGTCCGGTGAGCACGGCAGCGGCGAGCGCGGCGGTCACGATGAAGCGCAGCGCGTCGGAGACGAGCATGATCAGGCGCGGTGAGTGGCGGTCGGCCCACGCGCCGCCGACCAGCATGAGCGCCGCGCGCGGGATGCCGGCGACAGCGAGCACGGCGCCGAGCTGTAGTGGGTCGTGCGTGAGCGCGAGCACGAGCCAAGGTAGCGCGACCAAGTGGAATTGATCGCCGAGGTGGCTGATCGACTGGCCTGCGAACAACAGGCTGAAGTCGCGGTTCTTCAGGGCGGCAAGCATGATGTCCTCCTCAGGTCGCGCCCGCGTCGGGCGCAGGGTCCAGGCAATGCGGTAGCAAGGCAGGGTCAGACAGCGGGTTGTCAGTGCGGCTCGGCGTCGCAGCCGAGCGGCGGTGCAGACGCGGCGGTCGTGTGGGCTGTCGGCCACGCCTCCTGGGCAGTCGCCTCGCGCCCTCGCGCCGCTACGCTTTCGGTTTCGCGCGGTCCACGACGAGCCCCTTCACGAGCGTGCGCACGCCAGCGTCGAAGTCGGCCGCCCAACCGCCGTGCCCGCCCGCCTCGGCAAGCGCGCGCATGATGTTGGGGAACTCCTCGGCAGGTAGCTGTGCGAGCGCGTCCTCCGGGTGCTCATTGTGGTGGTACTCCGAGTCCGTCAGGTGGTTCGCGTACGCGAGCGTCGTCCCGAACGTGTACTGGCCGATCACGTTCACAGCCGTCATCGCCTCAACTGCCGAGAGCCCCGCGTCGTGCAGGATGTCGAGCATCTTCTCGACCGGCCGCAGCTGCGCCGGCGTTCTGAGCGATCGGCTCATCGAGATGATGGCGGCGTGCGGGTGGGCGAGCAGCGCGTCTCGCAGGGAGTACGCGATGCGCACGAGCCGCTCCTCCAGCGGTGCCGACGGATCGTCATCCGAGAAGTCCGCTTCGTTCATGACCGCCTCGAGGATCAGGTCATAGACGGCGGACTTGTCCGGCACGTGGTGGTAGAGCGACATCGTTCCCACGCCGAGCTCGGCGGCCACTTTGCGCATGGAAAGTGCGTCGAGCCCCTCGCGATCGACGATGGCGATCGCCGCGGCGACGATCTGTTCGCGCGTGAGGGTCGGCGTGTTGGCTTTGCGGGCTGCCGACATGGCTTCGGGCTCCTTGTCCGTACAGCGTACGATTCCTGACGAGACAGTTATAGTACACCGTACGAATAGGAGTCAAGAGGGGATTTAGGGACGCTGTTCCGCACGTGGCGTGCGCCGGGTAAGAGCTGCGCACTGTCCGCTCTTGAAAGGGAGTTCGTGCTGGCTGATAACGACGTCGTCTGGGCCGACATTCCGGTGCGCTCTCGCTCTACGGGGTCACCAGTCCGCTCTGAAACGCGATCACCACCAGTTGCGCGCGGTCGCGAGCGCCGAGTTTCAGCATCACGTTGCTCACGTGCTTCTTGGCCGTCGACTCCGAGACCACGAGGCGCTCGGCGATCTCATCGTTGGAGAGCCCCTCGGCGACCAGAATCAGCACCTCACGTTCGCGTTCGGTGAGCACCGATAGCTCCTCAGGCTGGGCGCGTCGCACGTCCGGTCGAGCGGTGAAGTGCGCGATAAGCCGCCGAGTCACCATCGGATCGAGGAGCGCATCGCCGCGAGCGACGACGCGGATCGCGTCGAGCAGCCGAGCGGGGCCGGCGTCCTTGAGCAGGAAGCCGCTTGCGCCCGCGCGCAGCGCCTCGTAGACGTACTCGTCGGTGTCAAACGTCGTGAGGATGATGACGCGAGGTCCGCTCTCGCCGAGTTCATGCGCGATGGCCGTCGTGGCGGCGATCCCGTCGGTCCCGGGCATTCGGATGTCCATCAGCACCACGTCGATGTGTCTGGTCCGCGCGAGCGTGACCGCTTCCTCGCCGTTGGCGGCTTCGCCCACGACCTCGATGTCGCCGCTCGCCTCCACCAGCGCGCGTAGCCCTGCGCGCACGAGTTCCTGATCATCGGCGATAGCCACACGGATCGGCACTACGCACTCCTCGTCAGCGGGATCGTTGCCCGTACTTCGAATCCGCCGCCCTCGGCAGGTCCTGCCAAGATCGTACCGCCAAGCACCTCGATGCGTTCGCGCATCCCAGCAAGTCCGCGCCCCTGGTGCTCTGCGGGAGGCGATCCGCCGACGCCATCGTCGGCGACGTGCAGCTCGAGTTCGTCGTCTGTGACGCGTACTAGCACGGTCGCGTGGCTGGCGCCGGCATGGCGCACGACGTTGGTGAGCGCCTCCTGCACGATGCGATACGCCGAGACAGCAACCGTACTCGGGACCGCGCCCAGGTTGCCCTCGGCGGCAAGCGACACGTCGAGCCCGGTCTCGCGCACAGAGCGCACCAGCGTGTCGAGCTGGCCGAGGTCGGCGACCGGTTCGCGCGGCGAGGCCTCGGCGTTGCCGGCCAGCACAGCAAGCATCGAGCGCAGATCGCGCAGGGTGGCTCGGCCGGTATCGCCGATGACCGTGAACGCGTCGCGTGCCTTCTCCGGGTTGTCGGCCACGGTGAGTCCCGCGTCGGCCTGCAGCGTCATGATCGTGAGCGAGTGGGCCATGATGTCGTGCACGTCGCGCGCGATTCGCAGCCGCTCCTCCTCGACCCGGCGAAGCGACTCTTCTTGCCGCTTGCGCTTGACCTCTCGGAAGAGTTCTCGGCGAGAGCGCGAGCTATGACCAAGTGCCGCCGCGAGGCCGAGTAGTGCAAAGATCGCGACAACCTGTGCGACGGTGTAAGACACCGAAACCGTCAGCGCCGAGACGCCCAGAACGATTCCCGCCAGCACGATGCCGATGGGGATGGCGGTCCGGCCGCCGTAGCGCTCGGCGACCGTGAACAGCGCGATCATCGGCGCGAGGATGACGATCGCCGGCGGCCACGGCATGGCGAGGTAGAGGCCGGTGAAGATGCTGGTCGCCACGAGCGCGATCCCCGGGTGGGGGCGGCGCCACGCCAGCGGCACGAAGCACGCGATTGCGACGACGTAGGGCCAGAAGCCCGGGTGCAGTTCAAGGTGCAGCTGGTTCGCGATCGCGGGATATGACGCAAGTGAGCTCACGATCGCGATCTCGATGACGGTGAGTATCCCGAGTCCAATCGCCGCGCCGCGGTCGGCGTGACGCATGCGCCTCTCGGACAGCTGCTCGTCGATCTGCTCGTCGCTGAGCAGTTCGTCGAAATGCTCGACGGTGCGACGTACCTCGCGCCGGCTCGCGCGATGGGCCAATGCGCGGGCCTCTCGGCGAAGCGCGTTGTGCTCGCTATGTCGGCTGTCTCTCGGCATGTCAGTCCTGCTTGCTGAAGAGCTTCACGCCCGGGATGAGGAAAGCGGCGAACAGCACGGCGAGTACGAGCACGTCGACAGCGATCGGGTGGAGCACGAGGCTTGCGGGCATCGAGGCGCCGAGAAGCACTTGGCGCAACGCGTCGATCCCGTAGCTTACCGGGTTCAGGAGTGAGACCCACTTGAAGGCGGTGTCTATCATCCCGCTCCCGAACGAAGGAAGGAAGGCGCCAAAGGTGAGCAGCATGATCGGCAGCATGACGATCATGTTGATGAACTGGAATCCCTGCTGAGAGGTCTGCCGAGAAGCCGTCAGCACGCCGAGCGCGGTGATCGTCGCTGCCAGCACGACGAGCACGAACACGGTGAGCAGCGCCGAGCCGATCGTGAGATGCACGCCGAGGAAGGGCGCCGCGATGAGCACGATGGCAGCCTGGATCATCGAGACCGTCACGCCGCCAGCCACTTTGCCGAGCGCAACGGACGTTCGCGAGACGGGCGCGACGAGGATCTTGCGCATGAAGCCAAACTCGCGGTCGTAGACCATCGACATCGTCGATTGAAGCGCCATGTTCAGCACGACCATGCCGAGGACCGCCGGAAACAGGAACTGCACGAAGGGCACGCCGGTGCCCGCAGCGGCGCGGCCAAGCGCTCCGGCGGCCCCGCCCACCTTGCCGATGAGCGAGCCGAAGCCAAACCCCATTCCGCCCAGCATCAGCACCGTCATGAACAGCGAGCCGAAGATCCGGGTGCGGTCGCGCAGCAGGCTCAAGACGTCGCGATACCAGACGGTGTACATGCCTGCGAATGTGCTGTTGAACGAGTCCATCAGTGTCTCCCTCCATGCGAGCGCAGGCGCTCGCGAAACGCGTCGCTCTCGCTGACGCCCTCATCGCGGATGTCTCGGCCGGTGAGTCGCACGAACACGTCGTCGAGAGTGGGTCGCTCGAGCGTGACCGCCGAGACGCAGCCTGTGCCCAGCGACGCATCGAGCGAGCGAATCGCCTCGGGCACGAACCTGTCGCCGGCCGCGACCTGTAGCGCGATCGCGCCGTCGACGCGCTCGGGCAGCACCGTCGCGCCCATCTCGGCGAGTCGGCGCGCGGCGGCCTCTTGCGTGCCGTTGCCGTCGGTCCACAGCTTGACGCTGTCCCGGCCGACAGCCGTCTTCAGGCGGCTCGGCGAGTCGCACGCGATGATGTTGCCGTGGTCGATCACGGCGATGCGGTCGCAGATCTCGGCTTCGTCCATGTAGTGCGTCGTGAGGAAGACGGTCAGGCCTTCGGTTTCGCGCACGGCGTTGACGTACTCCCAGATGCGGCGGCGGGTCTGGGGATCCAGCCCGATCGTCGGCTCGTCGAGGAAGAGCACCTTGGGGCGGTGCAGAAGCCCGATCGCGATCTCGAGGCGCCGCTTCATGCCACCCGAGTACGTGGCGACGTTCGCGGTTGCCTTGTCGGCCAGATCGACCATGTCGAGCAGCTCGCGTGCGCGCGGCTCGAACTTCTCGGCAGGCATGCCGTAGAGCATCGCGTGGAAGCGCATGTTCTGCCACGCGGTGAGCCGAGTGTCCAGCGTCGGATCCTGGAAGACGAGTCCGATCGATCGGCGTACGAGGTGCTGCTCGCGCTCCAGGTCGTAGCCGTTGATGGTCGCACTACCTGCCGAGGGCTTGAGCAGCGTGCACAGCATGTTGATGGTCGTCGACTTCCCCGCCCCGTTCGGGCCGAGAAACCCGAAGATCTCGCCCGGCTCCACCGACAGGCTGACGGCGTCGGTGGCCGTGAAGTCCCCGAACCGCCGAGTGAGATCTGTCGCCTCAATGATTGGCATTGCGTGAGTCCTTTCGTGTCGTGCGCGATGTCGCCGAGAACGGCCAGCGGCACTCGCGTTGATCCCATGATGGCGTGCGCGAGCGTTTCGCGCATTGGGCCGGGGGAGAGAGTTCGGCTGGTACCGGGGGAGAAGAGGCGCCCGACTTCGCCCCTTCGCTACAATGAGGCCGCGCGCAAGAGCGCCCACCCGCATTCCACCGCCGACGCTCCTGAGGAGCCACCCATGATCCCTCGCTACTCACGTCCAGAGATGGCCCGCATCTGGGAGCTCGAGAACAAGTTCGAGATCTGGAAAGAGATCGAGTTGCTGGCGTGCGAGGCGCAGGCGGATCTCGGCGAGAGTGGGATCACGCACCACGAGGCTGCCTACATTCGCGACCACGCTGGCTTCGAGGTCGAGCGCATCAACGAGATCGAGGGCGTCACCAACCACGACGTGATCGCGTTCCTCACCAACATGGCCGAGCACATCGACGCCGGCATCCCCGAAGACGACCCCAAGCCCAGCCGCTGGGTGCACTACGGCATGACCTCGAGTGACCTGGGCGACACGGCGCTGTGCTACCAGATGACGCAGGCGATCGACATCATCATCGCCGACGTCCGCCGACTCGGCGCCATTTGCCGCCGCCGCGCGCTTGAGACGCGCGAGATGCTCTGCGTCGGCCGCACACACGGCATTCACGCCGAGCCGATGACCTTCGGGATGAAGTTTGCCGCGTGGGCCTGGATGTTCAAGCGCGCCGAGCAACGCCTGCTCGCCGCCCGCGAGTACTCGTGCGCGTGGGGTGCGATCAGCGGGGCCGTCGGCAGCTACTCGAATATCGATCCGGCCGTCGAAGCGCACGTCTGCAAGAAGCTCGGCCTGAAGCCCGATCCGCTTTCCACGCAGGTCATCGCGCGCGACCGCCACGCACACTTCCTCGCGGTGCTCGCGACCGTCGCCGCCACCGCCGAGCAGATCGCCACCGAAGTTCGCGCACTCCAGAAGTCCGACACCCTCGAAGCCGAGGAGCCATTCGCCAAGGGACAGAAGGGTTCCTCGGCAATGCCGCATAAGCGCAACCCGATCACGGCCGAGCGGGTCTGCGGACTCTCGCGCGTGGTCAAGGCAAACGCGCAGGTCGGCTTCGACAACGTGGCGCTGTGGCACGAGCGCGATATCTCGCATTCGAGCGCGGAGCGCGTTGTGCTCGCCGACTCGACGGTCGGGCTGGACTACCTTCTCGGCAAGCTCGAGTGGATCCTCGACGGACTGGTGCTGTATCCCGAGCGGATGCGTGCCAACCTCGAGGCGACGCGCGGGCTGATCTACTCGTCGCGCGTGCTGCTCGCGCTCGTGGACACGGGGATGCTGCGCGAGGACGCCTACGCGATCGTGCAGGCCAACGCGATGGTCGTCTGGGACGACATCCAGCAGGCCCGCCGAGGCCCCACCTTCCGCGAGCTGCTCGAGGACGACGACGAGTGCACCCTCACTGCCGAGCAGCTCGACTCGGCGTTCGATCCGTGGGCGTACCTGCGGCGCGTCGGCGTGCTGTTCGAGCGGGTGGAGGCGCTGGAGTTCTAGGGTACGGGCATGCCGGAATGGGTCAATCTCCAGAGCGTGTCTGGTCAGGCGAAGCCATACCAGGTCCGACAGTTCATGCGACTTGTGGCGCTGCATAGACTGAAGATGGGCGGATCATGATGACCGACTACGAGATCTCACATCATCATTGGTCATGAGGCGGCGCTCCTTCTAGATGAACTCCCATTCATCGGGAATGCCTCCGCTGCTGGGAACGAGCGGCTCAAGGAGCGTCACGAGTGCGGGGCAGTCGTCATGAGCCGTTCGCCAGACTTCGGCCAAGTCCACGTTCGCGTACTCGTGCGCGAGCCGGTTGCGCATGCCGATAATCTCGCCCCACGCAACCTGCACGTGGGTCTCGCGGTAGGAATCGGACACGCGTCCTGCCGCTTCGCCGATGACTTCGACACAGCGGGTGGCCGCATCTTGGAGAAGCGCGTCGGCCAGAAAGTCGGCTTCGGACTTGCCGTCGACATACTGAGCGGCGCGGCGAGCCCAGATCAGCATGTCGAGGACGTGTGCGTCGTCACGCCACATAGATGGTTCGTGCTCCGGCGAGGATTCGCGATCGGCGCAGATGATTCTCCGATTTCTCGATGGCTGTG
>CAZIPN010000005.1:42886-70504 GCA_964541225.1 uncultured Eubacteriales bacterium | reverse complement strand
TCCGGCGAGGATTCGCGATCGGCGCAGATGATTCTCCGATTTCTCGATGGCTGTGCGATCCACAAGGTCAACGTCACGACGGAAGATTCCAGCGAGTTCGGCCTCAAGATCCGTCAGGTCCGCCAGCGATCGTGGCTTCGACTGCTCTCGCCACGTGACAAGCACATCGATGTCGCTTGTGGCCGTGAAGTCCGTTCGCACACTCGAACCGAAGAGCGCCATCTCGGCAACCCCGTGTACTCGGCAGAACGCCGAGATCGTCTCTGTGGAAACGCCGAGCCGTGCCAGGGCGCGAGCGCCGGTATCAGAGGCCGTCGCCGGAGAAGCACCGTACGCGGCCACGTCCTCGGCGGCGAGCGGCACCGGGGTTTCCAGAGTGATGCCAAGAGCGCGCGCGACGGCATCGACACGAGATAGCGCTGCCGACTGATACGAGGTCGCTTCCCAGCGAGCGACTTGGGGCTGTTTGACGCCGACCATCTCGGCGAGTGCGCGTTGAGTGAGACCCTGCGCCACACGTGTGGCCACGAGAAGCGGCCCGATGTCGGAAGGAGATGTCATGCTGGTAATATAGCATAGATGTTATACATACCTTCGGAGTTATCCAGCAGTCCTCGAAGCAGGCGGCTCTCTGCTTCCGCTATCCTCTCTCCATGCCTGATGCCTCTGCCGCCGACACGTCGGCCCCCGCTTGCGCGCCTGATCCGCTCGCCGAGAATTTCGCGCTCTGCCACGAGTGCGGCGGTCTGTGCTGCTGCCTCTACCTCGCGCACGACGAGGATGGCACCTACGTCGGCGACGGATGGCTGCCCGACTACATCGAGGAGTGGCTCGGCAAGTTCGTGGCGAGCGGAGCGCTCGTGCGAGATGGCGACGCGTACGTCGCGGGCGCGGGCGTCCAGCCGCTACACGACCCTCGGCTCAGTCACCTTCCCACGCCAGAAGGCGAGGCGTATCGGGCGACGCTGCCAACGTGGGTAGACACCCGCAAGTGCCAGTTCTGCCATCCGGACACGGGATGCATGCTGCCGCACGAGCGCCGAGCGCCCATTTGCGACAGCTATCACTGCGAGCTGTGGCCGGAGGTGCCGCTCCCGGATCCGCCGGACGCGCCTGCGCTTCCGTAGCTCTCGGCCTGCGCCGAGCTCCCTGAGCCCGCCGAGCTCCCCGATCCCGCCGAGCTCCCGGATCCGCCGGACGACTTCTGGCCGCCGGATCCTGCCGAGCTGCCGCTCCCGGAACTGCCTTGCGACCCGCCACCGCTCGACCCGCTCGATGAGCTGCTCTTCGTCCCGCCTGCCGAGGAACCCCCGCTTCCGCCGGACCCGGAGCCACTACCTCCGGAGCCGCCCGACCCGGAGCCGCCGCCAGCAGAGCTCGAGCCACCGCTGGCGCCAGACCCCCCGCTTTCTTGCGCGCGGACGCGTGTCTGTGCCGCAGTCTGTCCGGAAGCGGTGTTCTGCATCCTCACGCGCTCGCGGGACAGCACGGGCGCACACGCCTCCAGTCGGTGCCGGGCGTCTGCAGCCCAGGCAGGGAGGTTGCCGTCGCTGGCGCCTGCGTCCGCGGGGTGTGCCGCAGACGAGGAAACCGAAGGCACGAGCCGCGCAGCTGCCGCCTGCGGGTTCGTTGAGCCCGGAATCGAGACCGCCGCGGCCATGCTCGCAGTGACCAGCGCGGCCATCGCGACCTTCGCGGTCATCCAATCGGGCGTTGCGTTGGCGATCACATCCCACGGCCACGTTCTCGCTCCAAGCATCGAGCCCGCTTTCTGGAGCAGCGTGGGGCGCGAGAGCGATCCAAGTGATGTGAGCAGGGCAAGTCCGCCGAGTGCGTGCTTTCTCGCGGTCGGTGCAGTCTCGCGGCGGCACGAGGAGCAGACTCGGCGGTGAGCTTCGAGCATGCTCTTCTCGGCGGGGGAGATACCTGTTCCGTCTTGGCGGTACGCGAGCTCGACTGCCTGCCGACAAGCTGGCCGCAAGTTGAGCACTTCTGAGTACGCCTTGCCGAACGCGTCGTGAGCACGGCTCAACACCGTGTACGCTGTGCCGACTTCCACGCCGAGGGCCTCGGCGACGTCTGGTACGGATTGCTGGTGGACGTCGCGAAGGATCAGCGCGCTGCGGTATCTGGCGCTCATACGGCGCAGTGCGATGAGGGCGTCTGAGACGGCGCCCTGCCCCAGCGCCACGTCCTCGGCAGTCTCTGAATTGGTCGCGGATGCGGCTTCGGTGTGTTCATCAGGGCCCGCGAGGGTGACCTTCGCCGAGTGGCGCATGGTGTCGGCGCAGACGTTGCGCGCGATACCGAACAACCACGCGCTTGCCAGGCCAATCCGAGACGGGTCCGCACTGAGCGCACGGAGGAAGGTCTCCTGCATCGCGTCGGCGGCGGCGTCCCGCGAGAGTAGACGGGAAAGGCAGTAGGCGAAGACGCGGTCTTGGTAGCGACGGTAGACTTCGGCGAATGCGACAGGGTCGCCTCGGAGCGCTCGGTCGAACACGTCCGCGTCCTTGGAGCGGCGGACGGCGATTCCTTCTATCGTCCGAGCGACGGCGTTCATGTCTCAACTCCCTGGCCTTGAGTATGCCACAGCGCTGTGGGAGCGGGATCCGACTCTTCCGAGTGAACCCCGCTCCGCGCGAAAACTGCGGGTAGGGATGTGCGTGTGCGTGCGGTCGTGCGGGAGCTACACCAGGCAGCTGCCGTCGCGCAGCTTGCTATGTGTCCGGAGCTGATCTCCAGCCACGACACAGCTGCCGTCCTTCAAGCGATCGTGGGTGCGGAGCTGACCTGCGGCAACCAGGCAGCTGCCGTCCTTCAGACGGTCACGAGTCTGTGGCTGACTTCCGGTGACCGTGCAGCTTCCGTCGCGCAGCCGCAGCTGATCTCCGGCTGCCACGCAACTGCCATCTTTGAGCTGGCTATGTGTCCGGAGCTGATCTCCAGCCACAACACAGCTGCCATCCTTCGCGCGATCGCGGGTCTGGAGCGGCGCCGCTGTGGCCACAGCGGCCGAACCGATGATGGCCACCACTACCAGGGCCGCGCCAACGAGCATGATCCTTCTGCGCATCTTCCTACCTCCTGTCAAAACGGGACGTGACAAGGAGTAGTCGTGGAATGGGGCCGAATCTTACACATGCAGTCGAAAGAAGTCCTACAATCGAGCGGGGAGTTGGAGTTCGCGTCGCCCGGCAAGCAATCCACGCGAAGCTCACAAAGGGGACACCGTTCCGCCACCACAGCGGACGGACATCGCATCACCATGGCTTCTCGGGAGGTGTGGGTGCACACGCCAAGCGTTCTTCACTACGTCGTCATGCCCACGCGCGTTGGTCGCGTGTTTGTGTTGATGAGCCGCACGGGGGTGGTCGATGTCGTTCTCGACACCGGCCGAGCGACTGTCGGCGATCCAGGCGGTGGCGATCCGATGCGTATCATCGCGTCGCGTTTTCCTGACGCCGAGCTGATTCCGGATGACGGCACCCGGTTGTCGTGGGCCGAGGCGGTCGTTGCCAGAATTGACGGGGCCTTTGCCGAGACGGATGCGCCCGTCGACCTGTCGTGGTCGTCCTTGTCGGCGTTTGCAACACCATCAGCTGACGAGAAACACGACGCTCGTGGGCAGTCAGGAATGCAGTCCGCCGCCACGCCAGAAGACGCGAACTAGCGCCGAGCGCAGCGACGCAATTTGGGAGGCATGCCTTGCCCTGGCCCTACTCAACCGGACCCGCATCTGCGCGCGAGTCGGCCCTCATCGATGACTGGCTTCCCGCCGGTGCCTGGAAGCTTGAGCATCACGCCATCGACATGCCGGTGCCGCCTGCCGAGGCCCTTGCGGCGGTTGTCGGCCTGAAGCAGGATGACTTGCCATTCGTGAACGCGCTCATGACGTTGCGCGGGATTCCCGTGGGTTCGGGTCAGACTCTCGGCGAGTTCTTCTCAACGAAGCCATTCCTGATTCTGGCCGAAGACCCGGAACGCGAACTTGTGGGCGGAATCGTCGGACCCTTCTGGCGCTTCGGCAGGGGGCATCTTCCGCCTGACATACCTGCGACGCCGGAGGAGTTTCGAGCGGCTCTCGACGGAGGCCGCATGGCCGCCATCGCCAACTTCCGAGCCGACCCGCTTCCAGACGGCGGATCACGCATGTGGACCGAGACCTGGGGGTTCTCTCCTGTGCGCAGTCAGGCGAGGCTGTTCACGGCCTACTGGCTGCTCATCGGGCCGTTCAGCGCATGGATTCGGCGGATGTTCTTGAGTGGCGCTCGGCGACATGCGATTGCAGGCTCGGTGCCGGTCACGCGAAGCGGCGGAGCCGCTAGCGAGCCAGGCGCGGCCCCAGCAGATCTCGAGCCCTAGGCGGGATGTATCGCTACATCTCGGGGTCCGGACACCCTAAGCGCCAGACTCCTCGAACGCCTGCCGAAACACCGCGAGCGTATGGGTGTCGAAGAGCACGAAGGTCACGAGCCGTGGGCGGGTCGGACCTGCGCCGCTCGCGTGGGGCTCAGCCGCAGACCACTCGCGCACGGCCTCAATCGCGATCGGCGCGGCGAGCGCGCTCGGGAATCCGAAGATGCCAGTCGAGATCGCGGGAAACGCGATCGAGTCGACGGTGAGCTGCTCGGCGATATCGAGTGCCGAGCGATACGCGCTCGCCAGCATGTCGGCTTCACGCGCGCCTCCGCCACTCCAGATTGGGCCGACCGCATGGATGACGTATTGAGCTGGCAGCCGACCTGCGCCGGTGACGGCCGCACCGCCGGTTGGCACGGGACCATGCGCCGCCACGTATGCGCGGCACTCCTCGGCGATCGATGGTCCGCCGACGGCGTGGATCGCGCCACACACCCCGCCACCAGGAAGCAGTCGGGAGTTGGCGGCGTTCACGATTGCGTCGGCGGCAACGCGCGTGATGTCGCCTTGGACGATTTCGATTCTGGCCACGTCGGATTCTCCACTCCACACGGTGAGGGCTGTCGGTCGGTCTGCACTAGGCGCTCGACTTGGGCCGGGTCGCGCGACATGTCGCCGTTCAACCGGAGACACGCTCCCGCCCGAGGAACCGAGCGTAACGCTCCTCCTCGGCAGCTATGCCCGCGCGCTGCTTGGCGGTCAGGTGCTGGAACGGGGTCGTGGTGAAGGCAACGGTGCGCGACTTCAGCGTACGCTTCCAGATACCAACAGCTCGGCCGTCGACGATGATGGTCGGTGCGAGCATCCCATGTGCCGCGACCTTCGCCCCGTACGGCTCCAGGTGCTCTCCGAGCTGGTGGCCGCGTCCGACATAGCCGAGCATGTACTCGTCGAAGCCGGGAAGCAGGTGGACCACAGGCGCGTCTCGGCGTGTGCGGGTCTTCGTGCGCGAGGACTTGGTGGCTTCGTGCGCCGCAGCGGCTGCCGAATCCTCCGGGTTTCGCGTGCCGCCATTGTCGGACCCACCGTTCGCGGCAGCATCCGTGCTCTGAGCCGTCCACCAGTAGCGCGCGCCCTCGATTTCTGCCGAGTTCAACACGCTTGCCACCGTATCCATCGCCGAGAGCGCCTCGCGCTTCGGGATTTGTGCCCAGCGCGCCAGGTCAGCAACGGTCGCCGGCCCGTGCCCAGCGAGATACCGGCTTGCCAAACGCGCGAGACTCTCCTCGCGGGGCTGCTCGGCAAGCGCGGCGTCCTGTGGCGTCGGCGGCACCCACTCGTCGAGCAGCACGAACGTCTGCTGCTTGTTGCGCCTCGGCCCGAGCACCAGCAGCCCCTCGTGTGCCAACTGCACGAGCACGTGATAGCCGCGTTGGCCGTTTGGGGACACGCCGCCTGCGGCGAGGAGCGCCATGGCCTCTGCCCGTGTACGCGATCGCCCGCCAGCGAGAGCCGCCGAGAACAGCTTCCGAGCCCGCGCGAACGTCTTGGCGTCGAGCCCGAGCTGCTCGTGCCGTGTTCGGAACCGAGCGATCGCGCGTGGCGCGAGCAGGCCGAGCAACCAGCGCACGTCCTCGGCGGCAACGAAATGCAGCGTGCCGCGCATCGCCCACGTGCGAACGATGGTGCGCGCTGCGATTGCTTGCTCGATGTCGGCGAGGGTCGAGCCGGGCAGCCGCAGACCGATTGCCCACAGCGCGCCAGCGTAGTCCTGCGCTTGCATCGCGAGCAGACGCGACACGACGCCGTGAGGAGACGTTGCGAAGCTGGCCTCAACGAGTTGGGACCGCAGTCGCATGTGTAGAAGTGCGTCGGTGTTCATGAGGATAGGATGCCCTCAACGTGGGGCTATGTCTGTCTGTGACGCCGGAACTGATGCTCCAGCGCACGCGCGCCGCGCTGCCCCAGCTTCACTGCGGTCCGGACTGCAAGATCCCAAAGGTAGCTCCTTGCGGATCGGAGAGGATTGCCCACACCATGTCGTCGGCCTGTGTGGGTTCGACGAGCACGCGGCCTCCCAGCTCAACGACCCGTTGCGCGAGCGCTCGCGCGTCCTCGGCGCCGAAGTACACGAGCCAGTTGGCGGGCACGTCCGAGGGCACCGTCTCCGGCATCGGCATGATGCCGGCCTGGCGCGTGCCGTTGACGCTGATGACCCAGTACGGCATGAGGCCGCCGGTCATCGCCGCGATATCCCAGTCGAAGAGCTGCCTGAAGTACTCAACTGCTTTCTCGGGATCCGGAGTACTCAAGTCGTTCCACGCCAGCGCTCCCGGCTCGCTGTACTTGGCATCCGGATCCGGTGTGTTGCTGTGCCACAGGAACAAGATGCCGCCGGTCGGGTCCTGTATGCCGACGAAGCGGCCGTAGCCCTCCGCATCCACGGCTGGCATGACGATCGTGCCGCCAAGCCTTTCAGCTTTGTGCGCCATGGCGTCGACGTTGTCGACTGCAATGTAGGTGTTCCACATCGTGGGGACCCCGGCGGCTTCCATGTCGGGGCTCAGCGGATATCCTCCAGCAACAGAGCCTCCTTGCTTGGAGAACATGCGATAGGGACCTTTGGGAGTGGGAAGGTCCGCATGCGCCCAGCCGAACAGCTTCTCGTAGAAATCTGTCTGGCCATCGAAATCCTTGGCCGCGAAATCGACCGTGGCGAACTCACCTTGGGTCGTGCGCTCCATGGTTTTCCCTCCTCAGGGTCTGGGGGCGTCCTAGACCAGTATATCGAACATACGTTCGATATAAAACCGTCCAGATGATGAAGTTGGAGAATCCGTCCTGCGGTGAGAGGGTGTATTTCGGCCGACAGGATTGCGCGGTGGTCGGCGACTCGTCCCCGGGGAGCGCAGGGCGCACGATCGTGGGCGCACCACTCACAGCCGCTGCAGGGCGTCCATCGCCGCGACGTTGTCGTCAGTAGTGAGAACAACTTCGGCGGTCGGTGAATCGGTGGTCGTGCAATGCACTTGGGTGACGTTCACGTCGGCATTGGCGAGCGCTCGGGCAATGTCCGAAAGCTGCCCCGGCTCGTTGGGCATGAGCGCCGCAATGACAGGGACGGTACTGACGACCCCCTCATCAAGCGTTTCGATGGCCTCGCTCGCGATTCGGCTGTTGTCGGTGTAGATCAGGAAGACTCCGGTCTCGTCCTCTTCGTAGGCGCGAATCGCAAGGATGTTGACGCCCTTTGCGTAGATGCGTTCAGTGACGTCGGCGAGCAAGCCGACTCGCGTGGGCGCGCGGAACAGGATCTCGTTGCGCTGAACGATCTTGGCCATGAGACCTCCCTCAGACACGGCCGAGTGGTAGTGGGTTTGTACCCGGCTTCCGACGGAGCTGCGCCCAGGAGGGTCTGGGATGCGAAACGTCTCGGCCTCTTCGCGATCGGCTCGCCCGATCGGCCCGCTCAGCTCTGCTTGATTCGGCGGGCTTTCGCAGCGCGGGCCTTTGCAGATTGGTTTGCGTGAGCTCTTGCGGGCGATTTCTTGCGCGCTTGGGGCTGCGCGCGCTTGCGCTTGCGTCGCGTGTACGTGGCGGTGATTTCGATTGCCGCACCGATGAGCGCTGGAATGCCGATCCATACGAGGTCGCTGCCGGTTTGACCTGGTGCCCGGCTGAGATCCAAGCCGTCAGTAAGGCCGGAGTGCCTGCCCAGTCCGCCGCCTCCGAAGCCGCCACCGCCGAAGCCACCGCCGAAGCCGCCCCCCATGCCCCCGAATGGCCCGCCACCGCTTCCCGCATCAAGCGGCTGGGCGGTTCCGCCGAGCGCCCTCCACGTCGAGATCAACGCCGAGAAGTTGGGGTTGATTCCGTTGGGCCCAATCATGCTGCCGAAGCTTGAGTCGGCGGCCACGTAGAGCACGAGCGACAAGGCCGCGCCAAGCAGCAGCACAAGGATAGTGCGCATCGTGAGTCGCATGGGCTAGCCCTCCGTGCTTGTCGGCTTGAGGTCCGCCGTCGGGCGCGGCGCGAGCAGGCGCTTCGTGGCGTCAACCACCCACCGCCAATGCAGACCGACGTGAAGTCCAAGCACGAGGAGAAGTAGCTTCGCCGTCAGGGAGTGAAGGATGCGCCAGGTCGGTCCGAACGAAAGCGCCGGCAATCCAAGAGCGGGCAGGACCACACGTGAGACCATCAGCCCGGAGAGCATGACCGCCGTCAGCATGATGAAGACCAGAAGATCCACGACGAGGTTGATTCGCGAGAGATTGCGCAGCTTGTTGATGAAGCGCGCGAAGGCCTTCATGGTCCAGTCCCAGTTGATGGCCGCATGAAGCGCCAAAAGGACCGCCAGAGCCACGCTCAACCATTCGTGTATAGGAATTCCGGTCAGAGGGGTGTTGGTGGCGGCAAGGTACGCAAGGAACGCGGCGATGTCGATGGCGAGCTTGGTACGGAAGCCCAACGGACCCTCCTATCAGCGGTGATGCACAATGTGGTGCAGCGTATCAGGAATTCGTGGAGAGTTCGTGAATCCGACAATAGGACGCGAAGATGTCGGCGCCAGCCTCGGCTCAGCTCGGCTTACGCTGGCCAGCGCGACACGCCGTCAGTCGCGAGTCTCTCGGCGGGCAGGGCGGCCAGTCTCCTACGCCTCGGTCATGTGACCGGCGAGAATCTCCTGTAGGTAGCTGATCGACTTCATGCTGGAGTCTGGAGCGACCGCGACCGCGATGCCGTCTGGGTCGTGCTCGGCAAGCCAGCGCGTTGCACCTGCAACGCACGCCGCCGCCGAGGAACCCACGAGCAGCGCTTCCTCGCCGTGCAGTCTGCGAGCCGTCGCGAGGGCCTGCGCGTCGTCGACGTAGACGCGCTCGTCGACGACCGAGAGGTCGAGCACCTTCGGGACAGCCGTTTCTTCGAGATTCTTCATCCCGCTGATGTGGTGGCCGGGCACCGGCTCGACGCCGATGACGCGGATGCTCGGGTCCTGCTCCTTGAGGTAGCGAGCTGTGCCGGTGAGCGTGCCACCAGTGCCCATGCTCGCGAAGTAGTAGCGGATCTTGCCTTCGGTCTGCGCCCAGATCTCGGGTCCGGTGGACTCATAGTGAGCGCGCGCATTGTCGGGATTATCGTACTGGTTTGGCATCACGTACTCGTCGGACGTCGCAAGCATCTCGAGCGCCATGTCCATCGCGAGGTCCATCGGGTGGCGGTCCGCAGGCGCGTCGGCAGGGGTGCGTAGCACCGTCGCCCCGAACGTGCGCAGCAGCACGGTCTTCTCGGCGGGCATGGTGTGCGGCACGATCGCTGTCATGGGGTGCCCGGCAAGCTGGCACAGCGCCGCGAGCGCGATACCGGTGTTGCCGCTCGTGGGTTCCAAGACCGTCTTTCCCTCGAGCTCCCCGCGCGCTTCCATTCCGCCGAGCAGCCACTTCGCGGTGCGGTCCTTCACCGAGCCAAACGGGTTCATCCATTCGAGCTTGAGGAAGAGTTCGGTGTCCGCTGGTGCGACACGACGCAACTGTGCGAGCGGTGTCGGATTCGCTGGGTCGCCGATCATGTCGACAAGTTGCCGATAGATCTTCTTCGAAGGTTCGCTCACGACAGCTCGTCTCGTTGGTTGCGGTTCGGCCGGGCGGGTCTGCGCAAAGGGCCAACGTCGTTCACAATCGACGCGTCGGCTCATTCGGGCGATTATCGCATGAACCGTGCCGAAAGGCCCTCCGCATGCCGACAAACCCACTGATCAGGAGGCGGGTTTCTCGGCAGGATGGTAGCGTGGGCGCTTGGCGGTGGAGAGGTCGGGTCGGCTCGGGTGGGTACGCACTGGAATGACATCGGCGAGGGGCATCGGGCCAGTCGGCGGGCTCGATCACGAGAGGGGTGTCTGTGACGCGCGATGAGGTCCTCGAGCAGCTGAAGAAGCGGCGTGCCGAGTTTGACGCGCTGGTTGACGCGATCCCGCCGGAGGCCCTCGATCGCCCAGTGCCCGGGGGCATACATTCGCCGAAGGACATCGTCGCGCACGTGAGTTCCTACGAGCAGCTCATCCTCGATCGGCTCCGCGCGGCTCGGCTGGGCGAGAGCACGGATTTCGATCGCGATCGTCTCGGCTGGCGGGTATTCAACGACCGCATCTGGGCCGAAGCCGCCGATCAGGACGCGGAGGTCGTCCTGGCGAACTCAGCGTGGGTGTTCCTAGCGATGATGGAGGAGCTCGCCGGCCTAGCGGACTCGGAGTTCGGAGCGCTCAGCAAGGTTTCGGAGGCTTTGGACGAGGGATGGCTTGAGGGTCGCACGCTCTGGGAGGCCGTCGGCGTGGACACGTTCGAGCACTACCCGATGCATTTCGCGCAACTTGAGGCAGCCGCGACAAACAGCCAGCCACCCGGCGAGTTGCGGCCGACCAGCGAGTGGCAGGCTGCAGCGGACTAGCGAATGGGTGCTACCGTCTCCGATTGGCCTGCGAGTTCTTCTCGGCGGGCGACAATGCGGTTCTGGGCGTCCACGAAGACTACGCTCGGCACCCAGTGGGCGCACTCGGCATCCTCAAGTTCCACGAAGTTGGCGATGATCACATGGTCGCCCGGCCGAACGAGATGCGCGGCGGCGCCGTTCACGCATACGGTGCCAGACCCGCGCTCTGCGGCGATCGTGTAGGTCTGCAGTCGGGCGCCATTGTCGACGTCCCAGATATGCACAACTTCGTGTTCGCGGATGTCGGCGGCGTCGAGGAGGCCGCGATCGATCGTGACGCTTCCTTCGTACTCGACGTCGGCTCCAGTGACGGTGGCGCGATGGATCTTGCCACCCAACATTGTACGGCGCATGCGATCTCCCATCCGGGTATCCGCGTGCCGGGTGCACGTCGAATCCCAGCCCTGTGAGCGTGTGGGGATTGAAGCACGTGCCACGCAATCGCACAAGTGCATTTCGCGATTGTGACTCATGTTCTCGGCGGGCCTGCCGATGAGAGCATCAACTATTCGTGCTGTGGGGCACCCAAACATACGTGCTGTGGGGCACCCTGCGTTACTCCGGTTGGGGCCGGGGTAATGTCGTTACAAGGGGGGTGGGGCACATGGGCGAACGCGTCCTGGTGGCGTATGCCAGTCTATGTGGGTCGACGGCTGAGATAGCCGAAGAAATGGGTCAGGTTCTCCAAGAGGCGGGGGCCGACGTTCGGGTGTGTGATGTGACCGACGTTCTGAGCCTTGAGGGATACTCGGCGGTCGTGCTTGGAACCGCCATTCGTCTCGGACAACCCGTCAAGCCGATGAAGCACTTCCTTCGTCAGTTCGGGCCAGACGTTGCCGCGCTTCCAAATGCCGTCTTCAGCGTCGGAACCGTGCCGAGATACCAAACGCCGTCTGCGGTCTGCGAAGCCGCGCGCTATCTCTCCGGCGTTGTGAGCGCCGTACAACCAATGTCGATCGCGATGTTCGCCGGCAAGATCGATCCCAAGACGATTGCCATGCCATGGCGAGCACTCGTCGAGCACTCGGAGCAGGGATCGCGGTACGCGGCGGGCGATTGGCGCGACTGGAACGCCATCGATTCGTGGGCGCGCGATCTCGCGCGGCTGCTGCTGAACTGTGTGCCCGTTGGTTCTGGGGTCGCGTGGTGACATAGCGTGCCCCCTACGTTCACCATCACCCAGTTGAGCGCGGCTTCGCGTCGTGCGAGAGCACGTGTCACATTTTGCCAAGTCTGTGCGCGGACTGAAGTTCATGCTTCGGCTTGCCGATTGCTGATGCTAAGGGCGAACTCGTCATCGAAACGATGACTCTTCCGAGGACAATGCGGAAGAACAGGGTATGAGGTGCGGGCGGCACATAGCGCGTGCGTATCGGCACAGCCCAGCCCGCAGGTTTGACGCGACATGTGTCTAGCGAGAATCGATGGTGTCATGGGCGCGCAAGAAGAGTACGACGGTCCCTTGGGACTGCGAGAGATGAAGCGCATTGCCGCGCGCGCTGCGCTCGACTTCGTCGAACCTGGCAGCGTCATCGGCGTTGGCTCTGGCACGACCGTTTCCACGTTCATCGACATGCTTGCCGAGTCACATACGCAGCTGTCGGGCGCTGTGTCCACCTCGCGAGAGACCACTCGTCACTTGCGCGAAATCGGCGTCAACATAATCGATCTTGACGACGTGAACCCGGTTCTCTACGTGGACGGTGCCGATGAGGTCGACATGTCGGGCCGTGCGCTGAAGGGGCTGGGCGGTGCCCTGACGAGAGAGAAGCTCGTGGCCACAGCATGCGGGTACTGGACGTGCATTGTCGACGCGACGAAGGTGAGAAGCACCTTGTGCGATTCCTCGGTCTCCCTCGAAGTCGCTGAGGCGAGGATGGAGTCAGTGCAGCAGGCGTTGCATGTGCTCGGCGGAGAAGCTATTCGCCGAGCCGGCGCGTTCACCGACAGTGGAAACCCGCTGTTCGACGTCGTGGGCCTCGACCTCGGCGATCCGGAGGCGGTGGAAGACGCACTGGATGCGATACCTGGCGTGATTGGCAACGGGATTTTTGCTCACCGTCGCGCCGACGTGATCCTCGTGGGACGCGCTGTCGGCAGTGTCGGGCGCATCGTTCCAGACTCAGTGCGTTCCGTGTCTTCGTAGGGTATGGCCCTCGATTCCGCGTATGGATACCGTGGCGAAGCTGGCTTCGCACACGCTTCGTGCTGAGCGTGCATACGCTACGCTGTTCGCCAACGTGTCGCTTCGTTGATGACCTCGATGCAAAGGAATCGCACGGATGCCAGAGTGCTCATTTCATCCGGGTGTTGAGACTGAGGTGCGGTGCACCGAATGTGGCCGCTACATCTGCCCCAAGGACATGGTCGAGACCCCGGTCGGCTACAAGTGTCCGGTGTGCGCGAAACCGGCGCGCAGCCAGTACGTGGTGGTCAAGCCCGGGCAGGTCCTGCTCGCGAGCATCGTTGGCGGCGCGGTTGGCGTTGGCGGCGGAGTGGTGCTTGCTTTCGTCCCGCTGCTCGGCATCTTCTCTGGCATCATCTGGGGAGTGGCGACTGCCGAGGCGGCTCGCCGAGCGAGCGGCGGGCATCGTGAATGGGCTGTCGGGATCGTGGCCATTGCGGCGATCGTGCTCGGGATGTTCGCGAGCGGCGCTCTGACGCACCGGCTCAACGTCTTGGCCGCGATCATCGCGGTGGTTGCGGCACTGGTCGATCTCGCGCTTCTAGAGAGGCGTTGACTCCGGGTCGGCCGGGAAACGGTGCCCGGACTTAGCGGACTTCAGATCTCTGGGAGTGCGAACGGACCGCTCCGGAGGAGGACCGCGAGATCCTCGGCAGGTACTGGATGGCTGAAGTAATAGCCCTGCGCACAGTCGCAGCCGTGCGCCCTCAAGAAGCGCACCTGATCTTCGGTCTCGGGTCCCTCGGCAATTACGGTGGCGTGCAAGCCTTTGGCGAGAGCAATCGTTGAGAGCACGATGGCCTGAGCGTCCGGGTCGTCGGGCAGAAGTCGGACGAGACTTCGGTCGACCTTGATGGTGTCAGCGTGGAACATGCGCACGTAGGTGAGCGACGAGTAGCCGGTGCCGAAGTCATCAAGCGACATGCGGGTTCCGGCCATGTCCCGCAGGTCTTCCAGTCGGGCCGCAGTCTCTCGGGGATCGACCATCAGCGAACTCTCGGTGATCTCCAGTGCAAGGGAGTGTGGATCAACGCCCGTCTCTCGCAACACCTCATGCATGGCCGCGACATCGATTCCTTTGAATTGGCGTGCCGACAAGTTGACGGACACGGTGAGATCGGGTGCGACCTCATGCAGCAATGCAAGGTCGGAACACGCTTTGCGCAACACCCAATCTCCGAGCCTCAAGATGGCTTCGGTGTCCTCGGCGATCGGAATGAACTCCGCCGGTGAGAGGACGGTGCCATCCTTCGTGCGCAGGCGTACGAGAGCTTCCGCTCCCGTGATGGTGCCAGTCGCGAGATCGACCTGGGGCTGATAGAGCAGGAAGTAGCGATTCTCCTGGTCGGCATTCCACAGCTCTCTTTCGACGAGCATGCGCCGGTCCAGGCTGTTCTGCAGATTCTGGGAGAAGAACTGGATCCGGTTGCGACCAAGCGACTTGGCACTGTACATCGCGAGGTCGGCATGTTGAACGAGACTCGCAGGGTCGTCACTATCCTCTGGAAACATGGAGACACCGATGCTTGCCGTGACACGCCGGTCTTCGGAACCAGGCTGGCCAGGCGACGCGATGGCGTGGAGCAACGCCCGGGCAGTCGCCTCGACCTGTGATGAGTCGGCCACGTCGGTGACCATCACCGCGAATTCGTCTCCGCCGAGACGCCCAACCGTGTCGCTCTCCTTGAGCTCAGGTGCGAGGCGCTTGGACACCTCGACAAGCACGGCGTCGCCTTTCGCGTGGCCAAGAGAGTCGTTCACGTCTTTGAAGTTGTCGAGATCGACGAAGAGCACTGCGAGTCCGCGGTTGGAGTGCCTGGCATGGGCGACGGCCTGGTTGAGCCGATCGTCAAACAGCATTCGGTTGGGAAGACCTGTGAGGGGGTCGTGGGTCGCGTTGAACTCCAGCTTCTCCTCGGCGTCTCGGATCTGCGTGATGTCCGTGAAGATGCCAACGATGTTGTCAGCACGACCCTGATCGTCCCGGGCGACAGACAACGACAGCCACGATGGGAAAGCTGTGCCGTCTACCCTCGTCTGCCACACCTCGCCTCTCCATTCACCGGTTCTGAACAGCGTCTGCGACATTGCGTCGTAGAACTCAGAGGGGTGTCTCTTAGATTGGAGAGACCTGATCTCTTTGCCGATGGTGTCCTCTCTTGAGCGCCCCGTAAGGCGGCAATATGCGTCGTTGACGTCGATCACCTGCTGACCCGCATTGGGACGCATGACCAAGATCCCCTCGTTGGCGGTGTCAAAGACCCGCCGAGCCAGTCTCAGGCTTGAGCTGGCACGTCGCTCTTCTGTCACATCGTGGAGAGTCACAAGCTGTGAGGGGAAACGTCCGATGTCGGCCATGAGTGGCGTGATACCAAGTTCCAGGTAGCGGGTCTCGTCGTTGGTGCCAACCGGCAATACGGAGTGGCGAGTACCGCTACCGTGAAGGAGCGCCACTGCCCCCGGAAGGGGCCGGAAGACCTCGTCGGCTGGTTCTCCAACGGTCTGACGACGGGGTGCGTTTAAGATGCTGAGCGCAGCGGGATTCGCATCGACGACGTGATTGTCGCCATCGACGACCATGACGCCGTCTGACATCTGCTCGACTAACACATCCCGAGCAAGCGGCACGATGTCGAGCAGAGTGCCGCGGACTATGGCGACCAGCCACAACGCGCCTGTGGCTAAGAACGAGATCGGTGCGAGGTCGACGTAGGACGCGACTGCTCCAGTGACGCTCACTGTGCCCGCGACGGTTGGGATCAGGCCGCCGACCAGCAACACGAGCGCCTCAGTGCGCTCGGCTCCCGTGGAACTCAATGAGACGCGCAGGAGAATGATGGCGGCAGCGATGATGAGCACATAGGCGTAGACAATGAATGTCCAGTACAGCGGACCTCGTATGGGCTGGTAGTACGTGTAGGGTCCTATCGCCTGTGCGACGTATCCGACGTTGAATTGCCCAGCTGGGTTGATCCACTCGAGGTTGTTCAGAACAAACGAAGCAATCGCAACGACGGTCACCGGGGCCGGCGTACGCCACCGCTCCATACGGGCCAGATCGAACGCCAGGGTCAGAAACGCCACCGGCACGATCCAGCTTCCGAGCGAGGTGACCTTCTCCCACAGTGCCTGCTGGTCGAATGTGGTGGTGCTCCACATGACCGCGTACGCTCCTGCCCAGATCATCACTCCCAGCATGAGCGCGGCGACAGACACCGCGCCGCGAGCGGCACGGTGGCGCCAAGCAACGAGTGTTACCGCTATGGCGAGAACGGCGACGCTCGCGTACAGGATCACGAAGATGTCGTGTAGCGCTACCACGTAGGGTCGCTCCGAGTCGGGCGTCGACGATTCCGAACATAGATACCCTTGGCCAGCCTCGCTACATCTTCAGCGCGGTCGGGCTACCGCATCGAGCGCCGTGAGAAGTGCGCAACTCTCTTGCGGGTGTTTCTTCGGCGCGCCGCCTGTGGTAGGACTTGGGGCAGTGCCGGGGCCGCATGTGGTGCATTGTGGGAGGTTGCGATGCTTAAGGAATTCCGGGAGTTTGCGTTCAAGGGCGATGTCGTGGATCTTGCGGTTGGCATCGTGATAGGTGCTGCGTTCGGGGCGATCGTCAAGTCGTTCGTCGACAACCTGATCAACCCGTTCGTTGGGTTGCTCGGCGGTGGGAAGTCCGCGTTGGACGGGCTGGCGGTACACATAACGCCGAGTGTCGCGATCACGTACGGCGCGTTTCTCTCGGCGGTTGTGAACTTCCTGATCATCGCGTTCGCGCTGTTCTTGGTGATCAAGGCCGTCAACCGGTTTCGAAAGGCCGAGGAGGCGACGGATCACCCGTGCCCGTACTGTCTGACGTCGATTCCAATCGCGGCGACTCGGTGTCCGAGCTGCACGTCACAGCTTTCTGGGGAGTAGGAGTCGTGCCTCACGAGAGCGCCGCTGAGCCTCGGCGGTGGACTGGAGATTCAGTGGAGAAAGGGTTGTGCGCGCGGTGCGCGGCGTAGTGTTCGCTCCTGGGGGACACACGAAGAAGAACTGAGGAGGTCGAATGGCCGTCGAAACACGACGAATCTTGCTGGTCGAAGACGAGAAGTCGATCAGAAGTGCTGTCGCCGCCTATCTTGAGCGCGAAGGATACTGGGTCACACCTGCCGAGGACGGACAGGTTGCCCTTGAGGAGTTTGCGAAGCACAAGTTCGACGTGGTGGTGCTCGATCTCATGCTGCCCAAAGTTCCGGGCGAAGAGGTGTGCAGGCGCATTCGCAATGCCTCCGACGTGCCGATCATCATGCTCACGGCCAAGGGTGAGGAAGCTGATCGTATTAGCGGACTTGAGCTTGGCGCCGACGACTACCTCGTCAAGCCCTTCTCGCCGCGAGAGCTGGTGGCCCGCGTGCGCGCGCTTCTGCGTCGAGCCCATGTCGAAAGCGAGCCGCAGCGCGACAGGCTGCACTTTGGCGATCTCGAAGTTGATGTCGCAGGGCACAAGGCGTTTCTGCGCGGGAACGAGTTGGACCTGACTGCGAGCGAGTTCAAGTTGCTTACCACGCTTGCGCGCTACCCAGGTCGCGTCTACTCGCGGATGGAACTCGTGGAGAAGGTGCTCGGCTACGATTTCGAAGGCTACGAGCGCACCATCGACTCACACGTGAAGAACCTGCGAGCGAAACTCGACGATGATCCGCGTGAGCCAACGTTCATCTACACGGTCCATGGAGTGGGCTACCGCTTCGAGGCACCCAAGACGGAGCAGGATGCCTGAGAGCACCACATCTGACGCCCCTGTGATCGACGTGCTGCAAGACGAACCCGCATCCGCCGAGGATCCTGCGGATTCGCCAGTGCCCAATCGACGCGAGCGGCGACATCCGCGCGCGTTTGCGCGCCGACTCTCAATCGCGTTCTCGGTGGTCGCTGCCGTGACGGTCGTCCTTGCCGCGGTGATCATGTCGGTCACGTGGAACTATCAGTTCGAGCGCTACGTACACGACGGACTGTCGAGGTCGGCGACGGTGTACGCTTCTTATGTCGCCGAGCAGTATCCGTATTCGCAACTCAGTCTGGTCACGTTTCTTCGTATCCCGGCCTTCGATCCGACGAACAGCGTCGACGTTCAAGTGATCGATACTGACGGCAAGATCGTCTACGACGAGGCTGCCATGCGGCGTCTCGTGCAAAACGCGTTCGAGAGCTATCACGGCGCGACCACGCCGGATGTGGCTCGACCGCCGGTCATGCTCAAGCCCACGGGGCAAGTGGTCACCGTTCCCATCACGGTGTCCGGCAAGCGGGTTGGGACCGTGCGCGTGTGGGCCCAGGGGACGCAAGCGTTGCTGACTCCGAGAGACCTGCAGTTCCGCCAAGGCGCGCTCTGGGGGCTTGCAGTCGCCGCGTTTGCGGCGCTCATCTTCTCGGTCTTTGCCGGCTTCTGGTATGCAACGCGGCTTGTGCGGCCGATCGAGCGCATCACGGCCACCGCGCAGGCACTGCAAAGTGGCGATCACAATGCTCGCACAGGGCTCGCCACCGACGACGAGATCGGGTTTCTCGGCAAGACGTTTGACGAGATGGCCGACTCGATCGAGGCGGATCGCGACATGGAGCGGCGCCTCACGGCTGACGTTGCGCACGAACTCCGCACACCGCTGCAGGCGATCCAGGCTACGGTCGAGGCGATGCAGGACGGCGTCTTGCCCGCCGATGAGGAGCGGCTCGGGATCGTGCGTGATGAGACCCGGCGGCTGGCGCGACTTGCCGACGGCATCCTCGAGCTGACGCGCCTTGAGCGCGGATCGGTGCCGTTTGATGTGCGCCGCATCGATGCCGCGGGCCCCGTGCGCGCGGCTGCCGACTCACTCGAGGCGCTCTTCGAGACGTGCGAGTTGACGCTTTCGAGTCGTGTGGCGGACGGTCTGCATGTTCTCGGCGATCGCGATCGTCTGCAACAGGCGGTCGGCAATCTGCTGTCGAATGCGGCTCGCTATACGCCTGCGGGCGGGCATGTCGATGTGACGCTGCGTCGTGACGGGGACAACGCACTCATCGAGGTCGCCGACACGGGTGTCGGAATCGCCGAGGAGGACCTCCCTCGCGTCTTCGCTCGCTTCTGGCGTGCCGATGGGGCGCGCGCGACAACGAGCGGCGGTCTTGGCATTGGGCTGGCCGTCACGAAGGAGATCGTCGAGCGGCATGGGGGCGCGATCACTGCGGGGCCGCGTCCAGACGGCGCGCCGGGTGCGGTGTTCGCGATCAGCTTGCCGCTGGCGTAGGGCGCGCCGCGCGACTCTGCGGCGTGAGATACCAATTGCAGCTCGCTGGCCGACGGGCACGCGATGCACCAGGCCCGATATCCTGTCCAAGCGCATTGCCGGCAGCGCCAGCGCCGCGCCTCGTTGACTCTCTCCCCGTGTGTGAGATATTATTCACATCGTGAATAGTAATCATTCAGATTCTGCCGAATCATACAAGTCTCGTTGGGTGGCCGAGATCCTGCGTTCGGCTGTTGAGGTCAACCCGGTGGTCGTGCTCACCGGCGCTCGTCAGGTTGGCAAGAGTACGCTGCTCCTCAACGAAGCGCCCTTTGCGTCATGGCGCTATGTCACTCTGGACGACTTCGGGGCGCTCGACGCCGCCCGCCGAGATCCTGGTGCGCTTTGGGCCGGTGCGAGTGGAGTCGTGCTCGACGAGGTTCAGCGAGCGCCCGGAGTTCTCTCGGCAGTCAAGGCGGCGGTCGACTCCGATCCACAGCTCCGCATCGCTCTGTCCGGGTCGGCGAACCTGTTGCTGATGCAGCACGTAAGCGAGAGCCTCGCCGGACGAGCCGCCTACGTCGAGCTGGGGCCGATGACGCTTGGCGAGATCGAAGGAACCGAGCCCACTGGGATTCTCGGCGACTTGTTGGCGGGGCACCTCCCAGCCGATGGCACCGCGCGTCGCGAGGCCCCGATGCCGCACATGACGCGTGGCATGATGCCGCGGCTCATCGGCACGTCAGAGGACCAAGCTGCTTCCTGGTGGGAGGGCTACGTCGCGACCTACCTTGAGCGCGACCTGCGCCAGCTGTCGCAGGTTGAGTCGTTGCCGGATTTCCGGCGGGTGATGGAGATGCTCGCGCTGAGACAGGGGCAGCTCCTCAATCAGTCGGAGGTTGCCCGCGATGCTTCGGTGACCCAGCCGACGACCCACCGCTACATCAACCTGCTCGAGACCTCCTCTCTAATCACGCGGCTACCGGCCTATGCGGTCAACCGCACGAAACGCATCGTGAAGTCGCCGAAACCGTATTGGTTCGACACAGGGGTGGCGAGTTTCCTCGCGGGGCACTACAGCGCTGAAGCGCTCGCCGCGTCGCGCGAAGCGGGAGGGGCGTTCGAGGGGCTCGTCATGCAGCATCTCACGGTGCTCGCACGTCTCCTGACGCCGAAAGCACGGCTGCACTACTGGCGCACGAGCACCGGGCTTGAGGTCGATTGCGTGGTTGAGCACGGCGGACGCCTCCTTGCCCTCGAGTTCAAACTCGCCGACAGAGTAGGGTTCGGCGACACTGAGGCTCTGCGAGTGTTCATGCGCGACTATCCGGAGACCGTGGCTGGAGCAGTGATCTACGGCGGCAACGAGATCCGCCGTCTGGCCGACAACGTCGTGGCGCTGCCCTGGACCGTGATCGCCGGGGCGAAGCCTGGCTCCGCAGTGCCCGCGACGACGTGAGCCCGTCGCCCGATTGAGCGCGGCGCCCCTCCATCCCCTCGCCCCGCTCGGCCCCTTCGCCTACAATGGCCGCGTACCTACTGCCCGCCTCGCTGAAGCGCCTTCAGAGGCCGGGTGACCCGCCGCAACCACCTCCGGAGGAGTGTCTTCGTGCAAGAGCTTTCGCCGACGCCAACCTCTCGTGGCAAGGTCCGCGACCTGTTCGACCTCGGTGACAAGCTCCTGCTGGTCGCGACCGATCGCATCTCGGCCTTCGACGTCGTGCTCGACGAGCCGATCCCGCACAAAGGCGAAGTGCTCACCAAGCTCTCGCTGTTCTGGTTTGAGCTGCTCGGCGATCTGGTGCCCAACCACCTCATCTCGGCAGATGTCGCGGATCTTCCTGCCGAGTTCTCGGCGATGCGCGAGTATCTGGCGGGACGCTTCATGCTGGTGAAGAAGGCGAGCGTCTTCCCGGTCGAGTGCGTCGTGCGCGGCTATCTGGCCGGCAGCGGCCTGAAGGAATACCAGCGTGCGGGCACCGTCTGCGGCATCGCTCTGCCGCCGGGGCTCGTCGAGTCGAGCCAGCTGCCTGAGCCGATCTTCACTCCGTCGACGAAGGCTGAGATCGGCGAGCACGACGAGAACATCAGCTTCGAGCGCACCGCCGAGATCATCGGGCGTGAGGCTGCCGAGACGCTGCGCGACACGTCGCTGGCGGTGTACTCGGCGGCGAGGGATCACGCGGCGGCGCGAGGCATCATCATCGCCGACACGAAGTTCGAGTTTGGCTCGGTGGACGGTGAGATCACGCTGATCGACGAGGTGCTGACGCCGGATTCGAGCAGATTCTGGCCCGCCGACACCTACGAGCCGGGCGCAAGCCAGCCGAGCTTCGACAAGCAGCCGGTGCGCGATTGGCTCGAGAACAGCGGCTGGGACAAGACCCCGCCAGCTCCTGCACTGCCTGCCGAGGTGGTCGAGGCGACCTCGGCACGCTACATCAAAGCCTACGAACTCGTCACGGGCCGAACGTTCGTGCCCGAAGGGAAGGGCGTCTAGTGTCTCGTCGAAGCCCCACGAACGCGCGCTATCAGAAGTACACCGAGCCGAAGGGTCGGACTCGCAAGTCCGCCGCAGCTGCCAAGCCTGTGCGCATGGGCGGCGGGGGCTCGACCTCCTCGAAGTCGAAGTCGAAGTCGAAGTCCAAGACCAGACCGAGCGCGGCTGCCTCGCGCGGTAAGTACGCCGAGCCCGACACGCCGGAGTACAAGTACTGGCGCAAGATCTGGTGGATCAGCCTGCTGGCAGGCATGGCGTTCGTGTCCACGTCACTGGTGCTCCAGTACGTGTTCCACGCCAAGGGTGCGCTGCAGATGGCTGGCGTGATCTGCATGGTGGCTTCGTACGGTGCTCTCATCGTGGCGTTCTGGGTTGACTACCGAAAGCTGAAGCCGATGCGGCAGGGAGTGATCGCTTCAGCCGACGCCGAGAAGAGCAAGAAATCGAGCAAGTCCAGCACGTCGAAGGGTGCCGTTGAAGCCGAGGAGCCTGAGGCGAGTTCCCAGGAACCCGAAGTCGACTCCGAAGACGTGGGTGAAGGCGCGATCGGCGACGCCGACGAGTTCGACGACTCCGACGACGGCCCGACGTAGAGAGAGTGAACGCCCGAACCTGATCGGCCGACCCGAAAGGACCGGACGCACATGGCACGCTACGAGATCTACGTGACCTACAAGCAAGGCATCTTCGACCCGCCGGGGGCGACGGCCGAGCGCGCGCTCGGCAACCTCGGCTATGAGGGCGTGAACTCGGTCAAGATCGGCAAGTTCATCCGGCTTGATGCCGACGCGGATCTCTCGGCAGTTACTGAGATGTGCGAGAAGCTGCTGGCGAATCCGGTGATCGAGGATTATCGCATCGTCGAAGAGGTGGAGGGGTAGGCCATGCGCTTCGGCGTAGTCATCTTCCCCGGCTCCAACTGCGAGCAGGACGTCATCCGCGCGACCCGCTTCCTCGGCTATGAGAGCGACTACATCTGGCACGGCGACACGGACCTGACCGGCTTTGATGCGATCGTACTGCCGGGCGGCTTCTCCTACGGCGACTACATCCGGTGCGGCGCTGTTGCTCGCTTCAGCCCGGTGATGGCCGAGGTCGTGCGGTTCGCCGAGCGTGGCGGTCCGGTGCTGGGCATCTGCAACGGCTTCCAGATACTTGCCGAGGCGCACCTCCTGCCCGGCGCTCTGCTGCGCAACCAGGGCCTGAAGTTCATCTGCAAGACGGTGGACTTGCGGGTCGAAGAGAACGTCTGTCAGTGGCTTGATGTCCCGGCCGGCACGCAGCTCAGAATCCCGATCAACCACAACGAAGGCAACTTCTACTGCGATGCCGAGACACTTGATCGCATGAACGCGAGCGGCCAGGTCGTGCTGCGCTACGTCGAGCCGGACGGGTCCAGAGCGCTCGGCGGGAGCGCGCCCAACGGAGCGCTGGACGACATCGCCGGCATCTGCAACGAGCGCGGCAACGTCTTCGGGCTGATGCCGCATCCCGAGCGCGTGGTCGATCCGATCACCGGCGGCACCGACGGGCAGCCGTTCTTCTCGGCGATCGTGCGAAAGCTTGCGGAGGTCGTCGGGTAACTACCCTTCGTGCCCTCGGCAAGTGAAAACCCGCATGAGTCGTCCGGCGTACCGGATTCAGGTCCCTCCGAGCTGTGCGGGGTGGCGCCTGCTCAGGCATACGCCCTCCTCGGCACATCCCGCAAAGGGCTGAGCGCCGAGGAAGCTGCGAGCCGCCTTGCGACCTTCGGCGAGAACGTGCTTGCGGCCAAACGGCCGACTCCGATGTGGATGCGCTTTGGGGCGCACCTCGTGAACATATTCGCGATTCTGCTCTGGGTCGCCGCAGCGCTCGCGTTCATCTCTGACCAGGCTGCACTGGCCTGGGCAATCATCCTCGTTATTCTGCTCAACGCCGTCTTCGCGTTCGTGCAGGAGTTCCGCGCCGAGAAGGCAATCGAGGCGCTCAAGAACATGCTGCCGCCCAAGGCCAGAGTCGTCCGCGATGGCCAGATCGAGCAGATTGAAGCGCGCCTGCTCGTGCCTGGCGATGTGATGGTCATCGAGGAAGGCGATCTGATTTCGGCTGACGCACGCTTGGTGTACTCGGCGGATCTGCGTGTGGACAACTCGGCGCTCACGGGCGAGGTCGATCCGGTGGTTCGGCGTGCGGATGTCACCTGCGTGAATCCGGCATCGATCACCGACGTCGAGAGCTTCATCTTCACGGGAAGCACGGCGGTGCTCGGCAAAGGCCGCGCGGTCGTCTACGCGACCGGGATGCGCACGGAGTTCGGCAAGATCGCCGGGCTCACGCAGAGCGTGGGGCAGCGGCTCTCTCCTCTGCAGCGAAAGATCGTGCGGCTCTCGCAGCTCATCTCGCTTATCGCGGTAACGCTCGGCGTCGTCTTCTTCGTGCTGGGCAAGCTCATCGTGGGGATGCAGTGGCTTGCTGCGGCGGTCTTCGCGATCGGCATCATCGTCGCCAACGTGCCCGAGGGTTTGCTGCCCACGCTGACGATGGCGCTTTCGGTGGCCGCCCAGCGCATGGCCAAGCGAAACGTGCTGGTCAAGCGGCTCTCAAGCGTTGAGACGCTGGGCTCGACCACGGTGATCTGCACCGACAAGACCGGCACGCTCACCGCCAACCAGATGACGGTGCGCGAAGTGTGGCTGCCGGGGACCGACGTTGAGGTGGACGGCGTCGGCTACACGCCAGAGGGATCGTTTGGCGCTGCGGGCAAGGCGCTTGGCGCGGTGGCCAAGTCGCAGCTCGACGAGTGTCTCTCGGCGGCGGCGCTCTGCAACAACGCGCGGCTCAAGTCGCCTGCCGAGACAAACGGGGCGTGGGGGATCGTCGGCGATCCGACTGAAGCCGCGATGCTGGTGGCGGCGAAGAAGGACGGCTTCGATATCGAGCAACTGGAGGAGGAGCATCCTCGGCGCTTCGAGCATCCATTCGACTCGACGCGCAAGCGCATGACGGTGGTGTGCGAGACCGACGGCAAGCTGGTCGCGTACGTGAAGGGCGCGCCCAAGGAAACGATCGCGCTGTGCACACATGTGCGCGACGCCGAGGGGGTGCGCGCCCTAACGGACGACGATCGCGCCACGGCGCTTGCGGCCAACGATCGGCTCGCGAGCCAGGCCCTGCGAGTCATTGCCGTGGCGTCGCGTTCGGTCGCACCCGATGAGGACGCGGCGGACATGGGCGCTATGGAGGGTGGACTGACGCTTCTCGGCCTGGAGGCGATGCAGGATCCGCCGCGGCCCGAGGTTGAAGCCGCTGTCGACGAGTGCCGCACGGCGGGCATCCGGGTCGTCATGATCACGGGCGACTACGGTCTGACCGCCGAGGCGATAGCGCGCAAGATCGGCATCTGTGTGAGCCCACATCCTCACGTTGTGACTGGGTCTGACCTTGAGGTCCTCGACGATGAGGCGCTCAAAGGCGTGCTCGCCGACGAAGTGGTGTTCGCGCGCGTTGTGCCCGAGCACAAGATGCGGATTGCACAGACTCTGCAGTCGATGGGCGAGGTCGTGGCGATGACCGGCGACGGCGTTAACGACGCGCCAGCGCTCAAGGCTGCCGACATCGGCATCGCGATGGGCAAGGCCGGGACGGACGTAGCGCGCGAAGCCGCCGACATGATACTGACCGACGACAACTTCGCGAGCATCGTGGCCGCCGTTGAAGAAGGCCGCACTATCTTCGACAACATCCGGCGCTTCCTGACGTACTTCCAGACCTCCAACGTCGCCGAGATGTTCCCCTTCCTGGCCATGATCTTCCTGAACATCCCGCTGCCGCTCACGCTGTTGCAGATACTCACGATCGACCTGCTGACCGATCAGGTTCCGGCACTCGCGCTCGGCCTGGAAATGCCGGAACCCGGCGTCATGGAACGCCCGCCGAGAAACCCGAACGAGCCGATACTCACCTTCGGCATGATCATCAAGGCGTACCTGTTCCTCGGTCCGATTGCGGCCGCCATTGGGCTGTTCGGCTTCTTCTACAAGTACCTCGAGGCCGGCTGGCACTGGGCTGACTGGGCTGGCATGGCAACGATCGGCGCTGCTCCAACGGTGACGGCACCGGCCACCGGCGTCTACATGGCAGCTACCACGATGACCCTGCTTGGCATAGTGATGGCGCAGGTAGGCAACGGCTTCGCGATGCGCACGCACACGCAGTCGATCCTCAAAGTCGGCTTCTTCTCCAACAAGCTGCGACTATGGGGCATGGGTGGGGAGTTGCTCGGCGTGGCTGCACTCATGTACTTGGCGCCGCTTCAGGCGGTGTTTAGCACAGCACCGCTCTCATGGCGAGAATGGGCTGTGATGGCAGCGCTGTCGCCGGTGCTGCTCATCGCAGATGAGATACGCAAGTTCTTCGTACGCCGCAGAATTCGGGAAGCAGAAGAGAGGATCGGGGGTGTGCCGCATGCACCATCTCCACGTCGTCATCGGCGGGTACGGGCGAGTGGGCCGGTATCTGGCGCGAATGCTTGAGTTTGAAGGGCACTCGGTGTCTGTGATCGATCAGGACCAACTCGTGTTCGAGTGCGAGGAATCTGAGGAGATCATGGGCCAGAAGTTCGTCGGGCAGGTGTTTGACCGCGACGTGCTCGAAAGCGCGGGTATCCGCGACGCCGACTGCTTCGCGGCGGTCACCTCGGGCGACAACAGCAACATCGTCGCGGCGCGCACTGCCAAGGAGTACTACCGCGTGCCGCGCGTCATCGCGCGCATCTACGATCCTCGGCGTGCCGAGATCTACCGCGGTCTCGGCATCTCCACAATCGCGTCGGTTACCTGGACGAGTACTCGGCTGCTCGACATGGTCACGCATGTTGACCTGCACAGTGAGTACCAGTACGGCGACGCCGACGTCGAGCTCATGGAGGTCGAGGTGCCGGTCGGGCTTGTCGGCAAGGGCGTGGACGAACTGGCGGTGCCAGGCGAGATTGCAGTGGCCACGATCCTGCGACATGGCAAGGGGATTCTGCCACACGCGGGGACCACGTTCGAGAAGGACGACACACTCTACGTCAACGTCTTGCGCGAGAGCGCCGACAAGCTCGAGCGTCTGCTCGGGCTCAAGGAATAGGTGAGCGCGATGAATGTCCTTATCGTCGGAGCGGGCAACGCAGGTGTCTTTCTTGCCGAGAAACTCAAGGCCGGCCACTCGGTGACCATGATCGAGGCACGCACGGATCGGGCAGAATACGTCTCTCGCCGCATGCCGGAGGTCCACGTGATCCGAGGCGACGGGTGCGAGCCCAATGTGCTTGATCGAGCCAACGCTGGTCATGCGGACTTGGTGGCAGCGCTTACAGGCGACGACGAAGACAACCTCGTGGTGAGCTTCCTGGCCAAGACCACGCACCAGGTTCCGCTCGTGTTTGCTCGCACCAATCATCCCAAGAACGAATGGCTCTTCACGAAGTCGTGGGGCGTGGATGTGGCGGTGTCGACCGCAAGCGTGATCTTCAGCCTGATCGAGAAGCAGGTGAGCCTCGGCGACGTCATCACGCTCATGGGGCTCTCGGCGGCAGACATGGTGATCGACGAGCTGACGCTGTCAGAAGACGCAAGTGCTGTCGGCCACTCGCTCGCCGAGCTCAACATGCCGAAGACGGCGCACGTCATGGCGATCATCTCGGCAGGAGAGGTGGTCGTGCCGAGGGGTGACACGCAACTGCATGCTGGCGACGAGCTGCTGTTCTTGAGCGAGATCGGCGAGGAGGCTCGCTTGCGCCAGGCGTTTGGGGTGCACCCGTGAGGCGCGCGACGCGAGACGGCCGCTAGGCTAGGCGACGCCACGTGAGGCAG
>CAZIPN010000005.1:16373-42786 GCA_964541225.1 uncultured Eubacteriales bacterium | reverse complement strand
CGTGAGGCGCGCGACGCGAGACGGCCGCTAGGCTAGGCGACGCCACGTGAGGCAGCGTGGGGCCGCAGCATCTCGGCGGTTCGAGTACGATACGTTCGGATTGTCTGTGATTGCGTTTCGCTAAGCTTGGGATCGGGGGCATCGGGGATCTGCGCCGCCGAAGCGTTGGCGAAGTTCAATCGAGCAGGGGGATGGGGATCAGAGTGAAGCTTCCGCGGATCATCGGCCTCGTCGTGCTGGCTGTGCTCATGCTGAGCGCCGCGCCAGCTGATGCCCTGAGCAAGAAGGCGATGGCGAAGACACTGCGCAATCTCGCCATCAAGGAGCAGAACAACAGCCTCCGCTATCTGCACACGACGTGGTTCAGATCCGCTGGCTATCGCTATGCCGCGGTCCCGGTCACCTCGATTGTCGAGGCGAGCTCGACCGCCGGGGTCACAGGCTCGATCGAGGTTCTGCGGCCGCCAGCTGGGTTCTCGACGATCGGGAGCTCTGAGACTCATGCGAAAGCCATCCAGTTCTCGTCGCCGATGGCTGCGGCGGCTGGGCCGGTTTCGGGTTCGACCCGAATGCAAGCGTCGGTGAGCTACGCCACGGCGCTCGCGCTTGCCAACGGCACGTACAGCGCCAAGCGGGTGGGAGTCAGCAGGGCGGAGGCGCTGCGCAGGACAGTTGCGTGGACGAACGGCCTGGCGCTTTCGCACGCGCGGGGAGAATGGGGCGAGAACTGGCAATCCGCACTGTGGACCTTCTACCTCGGGGCTGGCAGTAAGAGGATATGGAACTCGCTGCCCGTCTACACGCAGGAGCTCGTTGCCAAGGCAGTTGCGGCAGAGGCAGATCGCTTACTCGCGATTCCGCCTCCCTACTACAAGGACGCAACGGGCAGGGTGCTGACACCCGGTGACTCGAAGGCCGAGGAAGACGCGTGGAATGCGGGACTGCTGTTTCTGGCGGCCCGCATGTACGCATCTGGCGATCCCGTGAAGGCCTCGCAATGGGACGCGCAGGCTCGCTGGTACGCGCTTGTGGCGTTCGCCACTCCTGACCAAGTGGGCAAGGACGGCCGAATTCGCGGGTCGAATATCAACTCCAACGGCACGCTCATCAACCACTCGATCATTCATCCCGACTACATGGTTTCCCCGGGCGAGATGAAGGCCAAGGGCCTCATCGTGTCGGGGTGGACACGTACGCATCTGCCATCGGAGTTCTCAAACCGCTCTACCACGATGTGGCACGGGCTGACCGCAGTGAAGTTCCATCACGGGCCATACAGGAAACCGGGCGGCACCATCTACCGGACCAAGACCGTCAGGTCCCACGGCAAGAAGCGCAAGGTTGCCACTGCGAACATCTACTATCCGCAAGGTACCGACTGGTCGACCGTGAGGCGGCACAACATCGCGTTGATGGACGTTGCTGTCTTCGTGTCCGGCCACACGTACGCCTACCCGTGGGGCAAAGCGCACATCGGATTCATCTTGAAGCAGCAGGCGCGACACAAGGACGGCCACATCTTCTCAAAGGGATCGACCAGGTTCGCCGGAGACGAGCAGTTCGCCGGAGCGTGCGCTGCCGAGATGGTCGAGACCCTCGGTCTCGTACGCTAGCGAGGCTCGCCGCGTGGGCGCACTCCCGTTCGACCGGCCCGTTCCCGAGTGTCGCATCGCCGCCCGATGCGCTTCGGCTATGACCGCGCGCTGATGCGCTGCGGGTTGCTCGGCTACAATGACCTCGTCGCCGTCGCTTCGACCCGCTGAGGAGTCGCACCTATGCCCGAGTCCCTCTCGCCCGAACTTGCTCCAAAGCTTGCCGAGGAACTTGGACTGAAGCTCGTCGAGTACGAGAAGGTTGCCGAGATCCTGGGACGCGTTCCGAGCGTCACGGAGCTCTACATGTACTCGCTCATGTGGAGCGAGCACTGCAGCTACAAGCACTCGCGCAAGGCGCTGCGGATGTTCCCCAACGAGGGTCCTGCAGTGCTGCAGGGCCCGGGCGAGAACGCCGGCGTGATCAGCGTCGGCGACGGCTGGGCGGTCGCCTTCAAGATGGAGTCGCACAACCACCCGAGCGCGATCGAGCCCTACCAGGGCGCCGCGACCGGCGTCGGCGGAATCATCCGCGACATCTTCACGATGGGTGCTCGGCCGATCGCGTCGCTGAACTCGCTGCGCTTCGGCACGCTCGACAAGCCGCGCCAGCGCTACCTGTTCGAGGGCTCGGTCGCCGGCATCGGCGGGTATGGCAACTGCCTCGGCGTGCCAACCGTCGGCGGCGAGGTGTACTTCGAGGAAGCCTACGAGGGCAACTGCCTCATCAACGCGTTCTCGCTGGGCCTCATGCGCGAGGAGAACCTTACGCGCGCCACGGCGAGCGGCCCCGGCAACCTCGTGCTCATGATCGGCTCGACGACCGGCCGAGACGGCATCGGCGGAGCATGCGTGCTTGCGAGCCAAGAGTTCGACGAGCGTGCCGAGGATAAGCGCCCGGCCGTGCAGGTCGGCGACCCATTTGAGGAGAAGCTGCTCATCGAGTGCTGCCTGGAGCTGCTCGAGGCCAAGCTGCTTGTGGGGCTGGGCGATCTCGGCGCGGCGGGCCTGACATCCAGCGCGTCGGAGATGGCGTCGCGTGGCGGAGTCGGGCTGGACATCGATGTGACCAAGGTGCCGCAGCGTGAGCCCGAGATGAAGCCGTTCGAGATCATGGTGAGCGAGAGCCAGGAGCGTATGCTCGCCGTTCTCGAGCCCGAGAAGCTCGACGCGGCGATGGCTGTCTGCGAGAAGTGGGGTCTGCGTTCGACGGTGATCGGCAGTGTGACCGACACGGGCAGGTTCGTGGTGCGCGAGGGCGAGACGATTGTCGCCGACATGCCCGCCGCCACGCTCGCGCACGACGCGCCGCTCTACGACCCCGCCATGACCCGCCCCGCCTACCTCGACGAGGTGCAGGCCTTCGATCCGATGACCCTCGACCTGCCGAGCACCCCAGAACGCCTCGGCGAGGTTCTGCTCGGCTTGCTGGCGAGCCCCAATATCTGCTCGCGGCGATGGATCTGGGAGCAATACGACCACCAGGTCATCCTCAACACCGTCGTGCTGCCGGGAGGCGACGCGGCGGTCTTGCGCATCGGCGACGAAGGCCGCGGCATCGCGATGAGCAGCGACTGCAATGGCCGCTACTGCTATCTCGACCCGTACGTGGGCGCGCAGATCGCGTTTGCCGAGGCCGCGCGCAACGTCTCGGCGTCGGGCGGCGATCCGGCCGCGATCACCGACTGCCTCAACTTCGGTTCGCCCGAGAAGCCCGAGGTGTTCTGGACCTTCCACGAGGCGGTGCGCGGCATGGCCGATGCCTGCCGAGCCTTCGGCGTGCCAGTGATCTCCGGCAACGTGAGCTTCTACAACGAGAGCTTCGGCCAGCCCATCTACCCGACGCCGACGGTCGGCCTTGTCGGCCTGCTGGACGACGTGAGCAAGCACGCGACGGTCGCATTCAAGGACGAGGGCGACGTGGTCGTTCTTGTCGGCGAGTCGCTCGAGGAGCTTGGCGGGAGCGAGTACCTGAAGGTCGAGCACGGGCTGGTTGCCGGTCGTCCGCCCGCGCTCGATCTCGAGCTGGAGCGCGACGTGCAGTCAGCCGTTCGCGACGCGATCCGAGCCGGGCTCGTCAAGAGCGCGCACGACTGCTCCGAGGGCGGCATCGCCGTGACTCTCGCGGAGAGCTGCATGGCCGGCGGCATAGGCGCTGACGTGCATCTCGATGACGAGTTGCACCCGGCCGCGTCGCTCTTCGGCGAGACGCAGAGCCGCATCGTCGTAACCGTCGCCGAGGACGCCGCCGAGCCGTTCGTCGCGTTGCTCGGTGAGCGCCAGGTGCCCTACGCGGTGCTCGGCACCGTGGGCGGGGAGCGCCTGGTGATCGGCGAGAAGCTCGACGTCTCGCTCGACGAGATGCGCGACGCATTCGAGCCGGCGCTGGCGTCGCTCGTCGCAGGCGCCGTTGCAAGCGATGAACTTCACGAGGGATAGCTTCATCCGCGGCCGTTGACTGCGCTCAGGAGCCGTGTGCCGCGGCCGAGCCGAGCGCCTTGTCGCGGCCGACCCCGCGCGACCTGCCTAGCCTGATCCGAGCGCGACCTGCCGCGGCTGCTCCTCGCCTTCAAGGCCAGAACCCTATTCGCCGATACATTCTGTGCGATAGAAGGGCCTTTGGGGGTGTGCATGTCGTCCGGGACCCGTAGGTTTCAATTATCGGTCGCGGACAGACTCGCGATCATCACGTTCGGCGGCGTGGTGTCGTCGGCGATCATGTGGCTGCTGCTCTCATGGGTGAACGGAGTTCTCGACTCCGAGTCCTTCGCGAGTGCGGCATTCGCTCCTACCCAATCCCAGCTCGTGCTGCGGCTCGTGGCCGTCGTCGTGATGCTGGCCTCTACGCTGGCGCTTGAGATCGTGTATTCGCGAAGGTTCCGCGCCGAGCAGTTGCTTACCAACGAACAGACACGGGTGCGCGAGATGTACGACCGCAGCCCGGACTCAATCGTTCGGGTTAGCCCTGAGTACACCGTCCTCTACGCCAACCCGCAAACCAACCGGACGTTCGGTGAGGCCGACGATGGGTTTGTCGGCACGCACTGTCACTTGAGCTTGTACGACAACGCCAAACAATGCGAGGACTGCCCCGCCCAAGAGGTCTTCGCGACGGCCAGCATTAGAGAGCGAACGATTGCCGAGGAGTCTCCCAGAGGCAAGCGATGGCTCGAACAGACCTTCTACCCCGTGCTTGATGCCGAGCAGAAGGTGGAGTCGGTCATCGAGTCAACGCGCGATGTGACGGTCGCGCGCATGGCCCAAGAACAGCTGTCGCGAACGCGCGACCAACTCGAGGAGCTGGTCATGGCGCGCACGGCGGATCTCGCCGGCACCAATCAGGCGCTCGAGGCCGAGATTCTGGAGCGCCAGCGCACGGCCGACGCACTCAGTGAGTCCGAGCTACGTTATCGCCAGCTGGTCGAAGCCTCCCCGGATATGGTGCTGGTGCATCGCAACGGACGCATCGTCTTCCTGAACTCGCCGGGGGCCAGGCTCATGGGCTTCGCCAACCCCGCCGAGGCGATTGGCCTTCCGGTTGCGGTGCTGATCGAACCCAACGGTTCGGGCCTGTCCGCCGAGGAACTCCTCGGCGCGGTCGAGGTCGGCAATCTCGGCAAGCCGACACACGTCAAGCTGCGCAGGGCAACTGGCGAACTCCTCGACGTGGAGCTGTCTGTCGGCCGACTCGCTCATGAAGGCGACGATGCCGTGCAGTGCATCGTGCGTGACATCTCCGATCGGGTTCGCGCGCAGGAGACCATCCAGCGCATGGCCTACTACGATCCGCTGACCGATCTGCCCAACCGCGCGCTGTTCCGCGATCGCCTTGCGAGCGCGCTCGCACAGGCGCGCCGCCGCGAGGAGATCGTGGCGGTGGTCTTCGTGGACTTGGACGACTTCAAGGCCATCAACGACACGCTCGGACACGGCATCGGCGACGGCGTGCTCAAGGCGGTCGCAGGTCAGCTGCGAGAGGTGTTGCGTGAGGAAGACACCGTCGCCCGCCAAGGAGGCGACGAGTTCACGATCATCGCGCGAGTTCAGGATCGGGACGCCGTCTCGACGCTAGCGGACCGCATCCTTGAGGCCGTCAGCCAGATTCTGGACGTGGACGGCCACCAGCTCAGGGTGACCGCGAGTATCGGCATCTCGACATATCCCGACGACGGCGATCACGAGTCGGATCTCATCCGCAACGCCGATGCGGCCATGTATCGCGCCAAGGAGTGGGGCCACAACGTCTACCGGCTCTACACGCCCGAGATGAGTCAGTCGGCTGCGGGCCGCCTCGAACTTGAGGCCGCGATGCGCCAAGCGCTCGAACGCGATGAATTCGAGCTGTACTACCAGCCACAAGTCGACATGCGCGACGGGCGGTTCGTCGGCGTTGAGGCTCTTGTGCGCTGGAACCACCCGACTCGCGGACTGCTTCCGCCAAGCGAGTTCATAGAGCTTGCCGAGCAGGCTGGGTTCATCGGCGAGATCGGCCGATGGGTGCTCAGTACGGCATGCGAGCAGGCACAATTGTGGATGGCCGACGGGCTCGACTTCGGGCGCGTGGCAGTGAACCTCTCGGCGCGTGAGTTCGTGCAACACAACATCGCCGAGAACGTAGCGCACGCACTTGAGATCACCGGGTTGGACGCCTCGATGCTCGAGCTCGAGATTACCGAGACTGTTGCGCTCTACAACGTCGAGCAGATGCTGGCCATTCTGCACGTCTTGCGCAGCATGGGTGTGCGTGTTGCGATCGACGATTTCGGCACCGGCTACTCATCGATGAACTACCTGAAGCGCTTCCCGGTACAGACGCTCAAGATCGCCCAGGAGTTCATGCGTGACGTCGATGTTGATTCGCAGAGCGCGGCGATCGCGTCAATGCTCATCGAGCTGTGCCGTGAGTTGGGGCTCGACATAGTCGCCGAGGGAGTTGAGACCCAGAGCCAGCTCTCCTTCCTGCGCGAACGCGGTTGCTACGTGATTCAAGGCTTCCTGTTCAGCAGGCCCGTCTCGGCAGGAGAACTCGGCGACATCTTGCGCAATGGCGTGGAAGCGCACATGAATGGGTCCGCCCTCGTTGCCTCCAGCAGACCCAGCTCGTAGCGCACCCGAAGGCGGCTGAGGGTCGTCTCGGCGCGAATCGTGCTAGACTACGCGCGTTCGCGACCCTCAAACGCAAGGTGAGGCGCCCACCGCATGGTTCTCGAGTCCGACGACGCACGGTTCTTCGATCAACGGCCGGATCGACCCGAAGAAGCGTGCGGAGTATTCGCGGTCTACGCTCCGGGGGAAGATGTCGCGCGCCTCACATACTACGGCCTGCACGCGCTGCAACATCGCGGGCAGGAATCTGCCGGCATCGCCGTCGGTGACCGCGAGACGGTCACGGTCATCAAGAACCTGGGCCTGGTCTCGCGCATCTTCAAGGAAAGCGATCTGGATTCGCTGACCGGCGATGTCGCCATCGGCCACACGCGCTACTCAACCACCGGCTCCTCGACGAGCTGGGAGAACGCGCAGCCGCATGTCTCGGCGATCGGGCACCAGGTCATCGCTCTTGCGCACAACGGTAACCTCGTGAACACGATGGAGCTGCGGGACGCGCTTAAGGTGCAGGGGATTCGCTTTCGCTCGACCACAGACTCCGAGGTCATGACGACGCTTGTCGGCTATTTCACCTTGAAGAGTGGTCACATTCGCGAGGGTATTCGCGAGACGATGAAGCTGATCGAAGGCGCCTACGCTGTGGTGCTTACGACCGAAGACGCGGTGTACGCATTCCGTGACGCGCATGGCGTGCGACCGCTTGTTCTCGGCAAGCTCGATGAGCGGGGATGGGTTGTTGCCAGTGAGACGTGTGCGCTCGATATTGTCGGCGCGGAGTTCGTGCGCGACGTTGCACCGGGCGAGATGCTCAAGATCAGCGACGACGGAGTTGAGGCCGAACAGGCCGTTCCCGCGAACAAGCCGTCGTTGTGCATGTTCGAGTTCGTCTACTTCGCCCGTCCCGATTCTGAGATGTGCGGAACCGGCTTGTATGAAGCGCGTCGCCAGATGGGTGCCGCGCTTGCCGGTGAGGCTCCCGTCGACGCCGACATGGTCATGGGCGTGCCCGACTCGGGCGTTCCTGCAGCGGTTGGATTTGCCGAGGCGAGTGGAATCCCGTTTGGCGAAGGACTTGCCAAGAATCGCTACGTCGGTCGCACGTTCATCTCGCCGAGCCAAACGATCAGGCAGCAGGGGATCCGACTGAAGCTCAATCCGCTGAGGCGTTCGATCGCCGGCAAACGGCTGATCGTGGTCGATGACTCCATCGTGCGCGGCAATACGACACGTAAGCTCGTCGCACTCCTGCGCGAGGCCGGAGCTGCCGAGGTGCACATGCGGATCACCTCTCCTCCGGTCAAGTGGCCGTGCTTCTACGGCATCGACACGGACACACAAGAGCAACTGATCGGCTCGCAGAATACGGTGGAGGAGATCCGCGAACACATCGGAGCCGACTCGCTTGCCTATCTCTCTCTACCAGCGATGGTGGAGGCAACAGGTGCGTGTGCGGATGAGTTCTGTCTGGCGTGCTTCAACGGAGAGTATCCAGTTGAGATCCCTGAGGCAGTCAAGGCTGGGAAACTGGTTCTGGAGAGTTGCGGCTAGCGCTCTTCCGCCAAGTCCAGACGAGGAGACACCCCGCCCGAGCAGGGACTTCTTCCTGATCGTCTTGATCGGGTTGGCCATCGCCAAGGCGTTTCTGAGTCGAGTTCTGGGTTTGGGCTCGGCGAGTCTTGTGGGACTGGCACTTGAGTGCGCCTCAATCGTCTTTCTGCTCAGCATCGCCGACGTATTCGTGCGCAAACGGAGCTATGCGCTCGATCTCGTGATGTACTCGGCAATCAGTCTGCTGATGCTGGGCAATGTGATGTACGTCTCGGTGTTCAGCGCGGTTGCCAATCCGCGCATGCTGAGCGTTGTCGGACAGCTCAGGGATGTTTCCAGCGATGTCAGTTCGCTACTGCGGCCTGTCTATCTGCTGTACGTCGCCGACATCCCGGTTCTCGGGCTGTGGGCCTTGCTCACATGGGGCCAGCGACGCGCAGGTGAGGACCGCGCCCGAAAGAACACAACGCTTGTGGCAGCAGCAGCGCTCGGGGTGCTGGTCGTGCAGGTCGCTCTCGTGTTGCTTGTGCCTGCGGAACTCGATGGTGCCGCAGTGGCGCGGGTACAGGGCTTCGCCCCGTACCAGATCGGCACCATTGTGCGCCTTGCTTTGCCGGACACTTCCTCCAGCGCGTCAGCCGCCTTCGCGCATGAGAAGAGCATGACTCCCAGCCAGGCCGCGCAGGCGCAGATCGACTCAATCAGGCACGGTGATCAGGGGGCGCGGATTGGCGCCGTGCAGCACGGCCAGTATCGCGGCACCAACGTGATCGTCATTCAGGTTGAGGCACTTCAGGATTTCGTGGTGGGCAGAACCTACGCGGGCAAGCAAATCACGCCCAATCTGAACAAGCTTGCGAGTCAGAGCTGGTATTTCCCGTACACGTATTCCGAGACCTCGGGCGGAAATACAGTTGATGCCGAGTTCACGGTGAACACGTCTCTGTTTGCCCCCGCCAACAGCGTTGCCTCGGTCGAGTACGGAGATCGGGATCTGCATGGTCTGCCGGCGGTGCTCAGAGACCAGGGCTATGACGCGATCACGCTGCACGCGAACGACGTCCGCTTCTGGAACCGCATCAATCTCTATCCCAGTCTCGGCTTTCGACAGTATTGGGACATGAGCTACTTCAAGAATCGCGACAAGATGTGGCACGCGTCGGATCAAGTGCTGTTCAGCGACGGGATGCGCGTGCTCAAGAGCGAGGCCGCAAGTAGCGCGCCTTTCTACTCCTTCTTCATCACGGAGTCGTCACACGCGCCATTCGTCTGCATACCGATGAAACGCCGTCCCTTGCGACTCTCGGCGAGTGACGAGAAGACGGTCATGGGAAGATACCTCGGCTCGATAAGCTACACGGACATGGCCATTGGCGAGTTCGTGGCTTCGCTCCAAGCGAGCGGATTGTGGGACAACTCGATCGTCGTCATCTACGGGGACCACACGGCGGTGCAGACTCCGACTCTGGCTGGTGACGATCAGCGCATTCTCGAGAAGGTGCTGGGACGGCCATACTCCTCAGTCGACAGACAGAGGGTCCCTCTCATCATCCATCTTCCGGGTCAAACGACCATGCAGGTCAGCAACAAGCCGGTCGGGCAAGTGGACATCATGCCGACAATTGCCGATCTGGTGGGGGCCGATCTATCTGCCGCGCCGCACTTGGGCAGGAGTGCTTTTGTGAACGCGCCGTCGCTTATCCCCCTTCGGGCGTACCTGCCAGCCGGATCTTTCGTCGACGACACGACGCTGTTCACACCGGGCCTCTCGTTTGACCAAGGGCAGGCATTCAGCATTGTCAGCGGCCAAGCTGTGGCTCCCAGTGAGGCCGAACGCAGTGCCTACGAGGCATCAAAGCGGCTTAGTCTCATTTCTGAGGCGTGGGTGAAGAGTCTGCCCAAGCGGGCTGACGCCGGCAGCATCAAGGATGCGATCTTGCCCTGAAGCGTTCTGACTGCCAGCGCTGCTTTGTCTTTTTCGTGTGATCGGCGGGGAGCGAGTAGCAGCTCGCTATACTTATTGCGTTTATGTGACATACGAGGAGAGGGTTGGCCCGGTACATGAGTGATACGCAGGGATCTGCCGACGTCACGCCCAGCCGTCCTGCTGACGAGACCCCAACATCCTCACAGCTCTCCGCACCGCACATCGAGGCAGAGCCAACGATGGGTCTCGTGCGTCGGTTGGCAACAGCGAATCCACTGGCCTTTTTCGTGACCCTTCTCATCTTCGTTCTCGGCAAGGCCTGGCTGATGCGTGTGTTCGCCATCCACTCACGCAACCCGCTTGGTGTCCTTCCGGAAGCCGCCCTGCTCGTGTTCGTGATGGGTGTGTTCGAGCTCATCCGGCCGAGGCGTTGGTACTGGGTCGATCTCGTGCCATACACGGTTCTCTCGGTGCTGCTGTTCGCCATCACCGTCTATGTGCACTTCTACGCTCAACTCTTCGACCCATCGATGATGGCCATGGCCGGGCAGCTGGGGTCAGTGTCCGGTGTTGTCCTTGATCTCATCAAGCCCGTGTATCTGCTGCTCTTCATCGACATCCCGTTCCTCGCGTACTGGGCGTATGTGCTGCAGCGATATGACGGACAGCAGCGTTCTCAGACATCGGCGGACAGTGGTCCTGACGCGCCCTCGCAGACCACGAGGTGGTTCGCACATCGTGGCCTCGGCCTCGTGGCACTCACGCTCGTCGCGGGGGCCATCGCGACGTTCCAGCTTGTGAGTGTGAGCAGGGTGCCGTCCTACGTTGATGGCGTGGCGCTGGCGAAGGCCCGTGGTCTGACGGTCGCTCAAGCGGCTGTCTTTCTGCCGCATACCCTCGAGAACATGGACGACCCGAGTCATGACGTCTTGGCGCCGACGGTCCATGCCGCCGGCGTGTCGTCAGCTCTTTCGCTCGATGCCACCGCTGCTGCGACGCCTGCCGCGAAGATGGAAGCGCGCATCGAGAGGATTCGGGGATCGCTTCAGGGCTCTCGCATCGCCACGTTCGTACCTGGCGCCTACAAGGGCAAGAACCTGATCATCATTCAGGTCGAGGCTCTCAACGAGATGATTGAGAACCGAACGATCGACGGTCACGTCATCACGCCGAACCTCAACAAGCTCATCAGTCAGAGCTGGTACTTCCCCAATACCTATGCCGAGACTGGCATTGGCAATACCGCTGACGCCGAGTTCACGGTGAACAGCTCGCTCTTCTCTCCGCGCGCGCAAGCAGCATCTGTCGCGTACGCCGACAAGACCGTGCCCGGGCTGCCGCGTCTGCTCAACGACATGGGATACGACACGTTCACGATGCACACCAACGCGGTTGCCTATTGGAACCGAAAGGAACTCTACGGTGCTCTCGGCTTCAAGCACTTCTACGACCGGGAGTTCTTCCGCAATCCGGACCACAGCGTTCCAGACAAGATCGCCATGGGCAGCTCCGATGAGATTCTGTTCCAGAAGGTCCTGCCGGAGCTTGCGCGCAAGGATGCTTCCAGTACGCCCTTCTACGCGCAAGTCATCACGCTCTCATCCCACACGCCATTCGACGCGATTCCGCAGTCTCGTCGTCCCGTCAAGACGCCGCCCGAATACGCCGGATCTCTGTTCGGCAACTACGTGTCCGCCCAAAGCTACATGGACAAGGCGCTCGGTGAGTTCCTTGATGGGCTCAAGGCCAACGGGGTTTGGGATGACTCGGTCATCGTGCTCTATGGCGATCACACCGCCGCCATGGACGCAGCGCCGACCGGCGTCGACTCCAAGGTGGCCAAGGCGTTGCTCGGCAGGGAGTATGGGCCTGCGGATCGCCAGCGTGTGTCGCTCGTCATCCACTTGCCGGGGCAGAACAAGGAGATCGAGCGCAAGGACGTGTTGGGCGAGATCGATGTCATGCCTACCGTAGCCGACCTGCTCGGCGTGAACCTGTCGCAAGTACCGCACATGGGCCGCAGCGCCTTCGTGGCCTCAAACGCGCTCGTGCCGTTTAACTCCTACCTGCCCGGTGGTTCGTACGCGAATGATCGCGTGGTGTTCATGCCGGGGCTGGGGTATGACGACGCCACAGCCGTCAACGTCGCGGATAGCACGCCAGCCAAGATCACATCTCGTGAGAAGACTGACTACGAGCGCGGAATCCAGCTCACGGCACTCTCGGACATGTGGGTGAAAAGCCTTCCCAAGCGAGCGGACGCGGGTAGTCTATGGAATGCATGGATTCCCGATCCCAAGGCGCGCAAGGCAGCGGCGCCGTACGGAGCGAAGCAGAAAGGTACCGGCAGTGTCGCCAAATGACGCCGAGCGGCCCGAAGTCACCTATCGCGATGCTGGCGTCGACACGGCCGAAGGCGCGCGCGCGGTCGACGCCATCCACGAAGCAGTGCGCTCCACCTATCGCCGAGAAGTCATCGGCGACATTGGAGGATTCGGCGGGCTGTTCTCGATAGCCGCCGCCAAAGACATGGATGATCCGGTGCTCGTGAGTGGCACCGACGGCGTTGGCACGAAGCTGGTGCTGGCGCAACTGCTGGACGTGCATGACACCGTCGGTATCGATCTCGTCGCGATGTGCGTCAATGACGTTGTGGTCTCTGGCGCCGAGCCGCTCTTCTTCCTGGACTACGCCGCGGTGGGCCAGTTGCATGCCGAGAAGATGGAGCAGATCGTCTCGGGCATTGCCGAGGGATGCCGAAAGGCCGGCTGCTCGCTCATCGGCGGTGAGATGGCCGAGCACCCCGGCGTGATGAATCCTGACGACTACGACCTGTCCGGCTTCTGCGTCGGGCTGGTCGATCGTCCGGAGATGGTCGACGGCAGCGACGTCGAAGCTGGGGATGTCGTTCTCGGCTTGGCTTCGAGTGGTCTGCACTCCAACGGATTCTCGCTCGTCAGACGCGTTCTCGTCGACGGCAAAGAGGACTCTCTGTCGCTTCCCCGGGTGGATTTGGGCGGGAAGACGCTTGGCGAGGCGCTGCTCACGCCGACGCGCATCTACGCTTCGGCGATCACACGTGTGCGTCGCGCAGGGGTGCGCGTCAAGGCGATGGCGCACATCACTGGCGGCGGCATCACCGAGAATCTCAACCGCGTCTTGCCCGACTCTCTCGATGCGGCTCTTATGCCGGCGGCGTGGCGTGTGCCGCACGTCATCGAATTGGCGGTCGAGGCCGCGGGGCTCTCGGCAGAAGAAGCGCTCAGGACCTTCAACATGGGGATCGGCTTCGCCCTGGTGCTCACTCCTGGTGACGCGCCCAAAGCTGCGGCCTTGTTGCGTGAGGCGGGGGAGACGGTCTATGAGATTGGCGACATCGTTGAGGGCGAGGGCACGGTGGTGTATCGGTGACGATTCGCCTCGGCGTGCTCATTAGCGGCTCCGGATCGAACCTGCAGGCAATCATCGACGCACGAGACATCGGAGCACTCGACGCCGAGATCGCGCTCGTCATCAGCAATCGCGATGACGCGTTCGGTCTCACGCGCGCGCGTCAGCACGATATCCCGGCGCTCTTTGTCGATCGCGACGGTTTCGCGTCGTTTCGCGAGTACAATTTCGCGATTCGCGATGCGCTGCGAGAGCACAACGTTGAGTGGGTTGTGATGGCCGGATACATGCGACTGCTCGGTCGCGAAGTGCTCGACGCCTTTCCCAGCCACGTGCTCAATCTCCACCCGGCCCTTCTGCCGAGCTTCCCGGGCGCGAGCGGGATCGTCGACGCGCTTGACTACGGCGTCAAGGTCACCGGCGTCACCGTGCACTTCGCCGACGAGGAGTTCGACGAGGGGCCGATTCTGGCGCAGGAAGCGGTCGAGGTTGCCGAGGACGACACGCTTGAGACGCTCACCAGCAAGATTCACGAGATCGAGCACCGCATCTACCCCAAGGTGCTGCAACTGATTGCCGAGGACCGCGTGCAGATCGTCGGCCGGAAAGTGAAGATTCGGCCCGCGTCATGATCGCGAAAGCATGCGCGTTGCGAGCGATGCACCCGCACCGCACTGCGGTGTTCTTTGTGCTCGTTCTTGCATTCGTGGTGCTTGCCGCCGGGGCGGTGCCGCTGACCGCGCAAGCAGCAACATCCGGGCTCGACAGGCCGTCTGTTGCGGGCGCAGCGACGGCCGGGATTGCGCAGCGCAACGGATCGTGGATGCCTGCGGGAGGCATGGTTGCTCACGCGATGGGCGGGCTGACCGTCAGGAAGAGCACGGGCGCGACCACCGTTGTGCCCTACACGAACTGCCTCGAAGCGTTCGAGCAGAACTACGCGAAAGGCTATCGGATCTTCGAAGTCGATCTGATCCCCACCAGCGACGGCAAGCTCGCCGCGCGCCACGACTGGTCGAAGGATCGCTACACCGCGCTCGGGCAGAAGTACCCGGGACACGTGCCGACGCTTTCGGAGTTTCAGGCAACGAAGGTATTCGGCACGTTCACTCCGCTGGATATGGAGCGCATCGCCCAGCTCATGCGCACCCATCCGGACATGTACTTGATCACCGACTCAAAATACGGGGACACGAAGCACACCGTTGAGGAGATGCACGCACTCATAGCGGCACTAGGACCGGACAGGGCCGAACTCGGCGATCGGATCATTGTCCAGATCTACAACGAGCAGATGTATGCGGACGTGCGCTCGGTCTATCCATTCAAGAACGTGATCTACACCCTGTATCGGCTCAAGAACGACGACGCGACCAACTCGCGCGCCGTGCGGTTTGCCCAGGCCAAGGGCATTCGGGTCGTGGTCTTTGACATGACGCGTTGGTCGACGCGGCTCGTCTCGCAGATTCGCGCAGCGGGAATCTCGATGGCGGTTCACACGATCGACTCACCTTCGACGGCAGCGATGCTGAAGGCCAACGGCGTGCGCTACCTGTACTCCGATTCGCTTCCAGCAGACACACTGCCGCTGGTCGGGTCTGCCAATGCAACGTCGCCCACAACGGTGGTGGCAACCTCGCCGATCGTCATTCCCTCAGCAGTGCTTCCCGCTCCACAAGCGGCGAGCAGTGGCAAGCCCATTGCGGCTCGGTATTTCCTGGCGTTGGCGGTTGCCGTGGCGCTTCTGACTGCAGCAGGCTGGTTCGCGCTGAACTGGCTCTCGAGGCGCGACGAACTCACGTCTGGCATCGCCGCGCTTCGGGCCACGGGCGTTGCGGCCGGATGGCTACTCTCATCCGGCCTTGTGGCAGTGGCCGTACGCCACCATCGGACGCTGTTCGTGGCTGCGATTGTGGTGGCCATTGTCGGGACGATTGCGGCAGTCGTAGCGTCTGTAGCGTACTCTCGCCGACGAAAGCCCCGAAGCGCCTGAGACCGATCCGGCCCCTGGCTGAGCAGCCTCTGGAGTGCCTGAGGCGGGCGTGGCGGCAGGTCGGGGCCTGTTCGGCGCACGAGGCTAGTGGACGGCTCAGGTTCCGCTGTCGACGGTGTAGATGATGGAGATGCTCGCCCGATTGATGTCGAGGAACTTGGTCGTCACGAGTTCTTCGCCCGACTTGGCGTCATAGATCGTCGCGTCTGTGATGGCGAGGAAATCCTTGAGCCTGGCGTTGAGCGCGTCGGTCAGCCGACTCTCCGACAGCACGTGAAGATCGCCTTCAACTCGCCAGTCGTCAACATACACAACGACTTGGACCTTCTCCTTGATGGTGGTGGCCTGCACGTCGCCTCCCCGCGTCGTTGGGACCATGCTGAGAGACTAGCGCATTTCCGCACGCAAGTGCGCTAACGTGCTGTGCAGCCCTACCTCGCGATGAAAGGCTGAGCTGGCGCCGTGCCGCACACCCCTGACGAGCCCCCCAACGTCGTGGCCCTCAAGGAGACCTGCCGGGTTGTCGGCGGGAAAGTGGCGCTGTGGCCGTGGCACCGTGCGCGGCTGGCGGGAGCTGGCGTTTCGGCCGAGGTGCTCGCCGCTGCCGAGAAACTCGCGCTCGAGGCCGCTGCCGAGTGGGCCGACGCGCCGACCCGCCGTGCGCGCCTCACGCTCGTCGTGGACGCCGACGGCCATGCTGAAGTCGCGGTCGAGCAGCGGCTTTCGTCGCTCGACGTCCCCGGCGGGATCCTCGTTGCGCGCGTGGACGTCGCCGAGCAACCCCCGCTACCTTCGCCGGCTGGCAAGCCCGCCAGCCGTGCCTGGTGGGACGCGGCGCACAAGCGCGCGGAAGCCAGCCACGCGCATCAGGCGGTGATGGTCGCAGCTGACGGCAGTGTCATCGACGGCTCGACCGCCGCGGTCTGGATCGCCGAGAACGGCGAGCTCATAACACCGCCCGCGCCGCCTGCGATCCCGAGCGTCTCGGTGGCGTTCGTGAAGGCCGGCGCCAAGCGGGCCAGCCTCAGCGTCCGCGTCGAGCCGTTCTCCTGGGAGCGATTCGAAGCCGCCGACGAGGCGTTTCTCACGAATGCGTTCGGCGGTGCTGTCGCGGTTCGTGGGCGTGGAGGCGCGCTCTTCTCGGCAGTGTGCGGACTTTTCGACGAGGCCTGGCAACGCTAGGCTTCTTGCGGGCTATGCCCTCGGCATCTTCGCCTCGGCCGAAGCCCGTCTCGAAAGCCGTTCGTGACTCATCACCTGCACGCGCGCTCGCTTCGCACCGTCCGACTACGGCATCAAGGAGCCCACTCATGCGACTCACAGGTCTTTCCGGCAACGAGATCTACTGCCTCAAGCTGCTCGGCATGGAGCCGGGCAACCTCGTCATCGGCAACAGCGTCTTCTCGATGGGGCTGCTCGGCGGCCTGCGCGCCGGATTCCGCGGAATGGTCGGTGGCGAGATCGCTGACTTCACCTCGATGATCGCCGAGGGCCGCACGTTGTCCCTGCGTCGACTGCAATCCGAGATCGCCGGTCACGGCGGCGAGGGCGCGACTGGCGTCACGAGCGAGGTTGTCTTCCATCCCGGCAACATCGAGTTCCTGTCGATCGGCTCGACCGTGCACGTCGAGCAGGAGGGCGTGAACTTCACGTCTTCAAGCGATGGCCAGGAGCTGTACTCACAGATGGACTGCGGCTATATGCCGCTGCAGTTTGTGTTCGGAAACGTCGCCTACTCGATTGGCGTGGGCAACGCCATTCTCGGCGGGCTGAAGACGCTTGCTCGCGGTGAGATCGCCGAGTACACCGACATCTTCTATCACACGCGCCACCTGGCGCTTTCGCGCGTGATCGCCGAGGCACAGCAGGTGGGTGCGAACGCGGTTGTCGGCATTCGCACGACGATTCTGCCGTTCGGGTCGACCGCGGTCCAAGAGATGCTGATGCTGGGGACGGCGTCGCACTCGGCAGTCTGCCGAGACGCTCACGAGAGCGGGCAGGTCAACCTGCCGCCGGTCGTCACGAGCGACATGACCTGCGAGGAAATGTGGAACATGGGAGCGGCCGGCTACGTGCCAATGAAGCTCGTGATCGGCACGAGCGTGTATTCGCTGGGACTGGCTGGCGGTATCGCGGCGTGGGCGAAGAACTTCGTGAAGGGCGAGATCAGCGAGCTCACGACGCTCATCTACGAAGCTCGCGAGCGCTCGCTGGCGAGGATGGCCGCCGAGGCGCAGGGTTTGGATGCCGACGACATTGTCGGCATCAAGACGTACGTATACTCGCTGGGCAATGGGCTGATCGAGTTCCTGTGCATCGGCACGGCGGTCAAGTACGTTGGCGATGCTGCCAAGCCGCGCAGTCCGCAGTTGCCACCGCAGGCGATCGTGCGCGACAAGGACACCTTCATCAACACCGCCGAGATGAGCTTCGGGGTCGACCTGAACGCGGGTAGCTAGCGCGCCTCGTCGCGATCTCGTCTAGCTTGGGCCTTGCACCGCACAGCTACCGAACTTGATACCGCGCTCGGTGAGTCGCGCGTGGAAGCGCTGCACGATCGCGCTGGTGAGGGCCCACTGCTCTTCGTAGCGATAGACACGGATAATCAGGATTGCCGAGACCCCGGCGTTCTCGTAGCCCGGGAAGCGGCAGAGCGGTTCTGCGTCCTGCACCGCTTCTTCCATCTCGTCGCGAACCTCACGCAGAACCGAAAGGCCGATGCGCTCAACCTCTTCCAGATCGCTGCCGTATGCAACCGTGAAGGGGATCACGACCGCGTGCTCTTCCTCGTCGGTCGTGAAGTTGGTGATCAGAGAGCGGGCGATCACCGAGTTAGGCACGATAACGAGATCATTCTTCGCCGAGCGCATTGTTGTGTTGCGCCACGTGACGTCTGTGACCGCGCCTGACTCGCCGGTAGAAAGACGGATGTACTGTCCGGGCTGGATCTGGCGAGACATCGTGATCTGCAGCCCGCTGAAGAAGTTGGCGAGAGTGTCTTGCGCGCCAAGTGACACCGCTAGGCCGACCACGCCAAGCGACGCCACGAGTGGACCGATCTGCACGCCGAGAACCCCAAGCATCACTGTCAATCCAACGGCCCATATGAGCAGGCGTGACAGGTTGACGAAGATCGAGCCGCTCGGGGCGTCGACGCTCTCTTTCGAGAGATAGGCGCGTATGAGCGAACCAGCGAGCCGCGCGAGGAAGAGCGTCACGGAGAGCACGGCAAGGACCAACACAAGACGGTCGATCCATCGCAATGTTGAGGGCGGCACGAAATCGAAGGGGCGTGCGATTGCTGTCGCGAGGAGGACAACCCAGATCTCCGGCTGGCCTCGGAGCGCCCGAGCAACCGCTCCGCGCGCGCGGTGTGCCGGTCCGGATTGATGCCTGAGCAAACGGTTGATCACCCAGTCGAGCGCCCAGCCGAGCACGAGTGCTCCGGCGACAACGAGCAGTGCCAGCGTCCATTCTCGAACTACTAGGGACAACGTGCCTCCTTCCCAAACGCGCAAATCGTAGCACGGGGCTGTAGCACGGCAGAGTTGTGACCGATAACCCATCTGAAAGGCAAGCGCTCGCATGGGAACGGGCGCCATGGGGACCGGTTTGTTCTTGCAGGTGTCGGACCCTGTGGAGACGGATTCTGCGTTGGGGAGAGTAGGCATCTTGTGCCTGCGGCCAGGAAAGTGGGGAGTCAAATGAAGACGGCTACCAAGTACGAGTTTGACTGGGCGCTTCTGGGTGACGTCGAAGAGGGACGCCCCAATCTCGGTCCGATGGTGGGGGTTCACGCCTACCGATTGATGCAGTACAGCTTCCGGGACGTGTTGGAGCGCAAATACGGCACAGAGATCGCCGACGAGGTCTTTCACGACGCCGGAAGGCTGGCTGGACGGGAATTCGCCAAGAACGTCATCGGAGAGCACAAGAACCTCGCGGACTTCGTCAAGGCCGCTCAGGATGCCCTGCGGGAGTCGAAGATAGGCATCATGAGGGTCGAGGAAGCTGCCCCAGACACGAATCGGTTCTTGCTAACTGTCTCTGAGGACCTCGACTGCTCCGGTCTTCCTGAACTCGGGTATGGTGTGTGCACGTACGACGAGGGCTTCATTGCCGCAGTACTCGAGTCGCATCTGGGCAGGCACTTCGACGTGGTTGAAGTTGACTGCTGGTGCACGGGCGACCGAACGTGCCGCTTTGAGGCCACGGCCAGGTAGGCGGAGGCGATCGCTTTGGGCGAGCCCCACGACAATCTGGAGTCGTGCAGCGAAAAGCAATGTGAGCGGCTCAAGGATCTCTACGAATTGGTGCTTGGGACTCGGCCGAGCACCCTGTCCGGTAGAGAAGCGCTGGAGCAGCTCTACGAGGCGCTCGGACAGATTCGTGGGTTCGCGCGCAGCTTGGCTGAAGGCGACGTGCGCGGGGACCTGAGCGTAAGAGGGCCGATGGCTGGCCCGCTGAAGTCCTTGAGCTCAAGCCTGAAGCACATGACATGGCAGGCCAAGGAGATTGCGGCCGGTGATCTCTCCCAACGCATCGACTTCCTCGGCGAATTCTCGGTGGCATTCAACGAGATGGCCGAGCGCCTCGATCTCACCATGAGCCAGCTGCTTGCACGGGAACGCGATCTTAGCGACGCGAATGCCTCATTGAGAATCGCTCACGAGCAGCTGCTCGACCAAGCGACACACGATCCGCTCACTGGCTTGTTCAACCGGCGGTCTCTGGCTGAGCGATGGGCCTCTGAGACGGCACGCGCGGACCGCACTGCTGAGCTTGTGGTTGTCATGATCGCGGATCTTGACAAGTTCAAGACAATCAACGATTCCTGCGGCCATGAGTGCGGGGACAGGGTGCTCATTGGCTTCGCCGAGACGCTGAAGCAGACCATCAGGGCCTCAGACGTTGCGTGTCGGATCGGCGGGGACGAGTTCCTTGTCTTGCTGCCGGGAGCGACTCCAAAACAGGGGAGGGAAACGGCCGACCGGATCCGGAGCGCGTTTGCTCGGGCGGATTTTGGCTTCTTGCTGAGGACCGTGCCGCACACCGCATCCATCGGCATGGCGGAATACCCCACGCACGGTACCACCCTGGACGAGGTGATCAGAGCTGCCGACAAGGCGCTGTACCATGTCAAGGAGGAAGGGCGCAACCGTGTGATGGTTGCAACTTGAGTTTGCGGGCGTGCGACGCAAGAACGCGTATCGCGCCGACTCCGCTTCTTGCGCCGATGCAACAAAGGGCCACCCTGAGGGCGGCCCTTCTTCTACTACGATGGTGCCCCCACGAGAATTCGAATCTCGGTTTCCGACCTGAGGGGCCGGCGTCCTTGGCCACTAGACGATAGGGGCGACGCACAGAATAGCAGGTACGTGCGGTCCGGCCGAAGCCGGGTGGCCCAAAGGCCAACGTGTGTGACGGCCGTCACACTGTGGGGCGAAGAAGCGTCGTACTCCCTACTACGTCGGCAAGTACGGAAGGAATCTGCAGGCTATGGCGTCGGCGTTGTGGTCTGCGATGCGGCCATCGACTCTGCGACCTGCAGCGATTCGTCTCTGCTTGAAGTGCAGACTGCGCGCAGGATCTCGGCCTGTCTCCACATCACGACAGCTGGTGATTGATTGACCGCGTCGGGCGGCGTGTTGGGGTCTTGCGCAGAGATAGCCACGGCTGGGTAGATCGAGACCGTGGTCTCCTGGGCCGAACCGGAGGTGTTCGGGACGAGCGTCGTGTGCTGCCAGTCGGGTATGCCTGAGAGTCGGTCGCTGATGTCCCGCGGCAGAAACGGAAGGTTCAGAAGCACATCGCGGACTTGGACCGGATCAACGCCGCGCGGAACGATGAGTTGGGGACCACGCGTCTGCGCGATGAACACATCCTGGCTGGTCGGGTCTGGGGCGACCGTGGGTGTGTCTTCGTTGGGAGTGACATCGCCCTCGGATTCCACGGGCGTGAAGTCGAGCTTCTCCGGACCGTACGTCACGTAGACCGTCGGTGGCATCCTGATCTCGAAGGACTTGCCCTTCAAAGAGTCCGAGAACAGATTCTGTGCCCCGTAGTAGCGAAGGAGTCTGTTCACGCGTGTGATGTTGAGTTTGAACCGGATGGTCGCCGCTGGCTGAACGAAGACACTTTGCGTGCCTTCGATTGCACGCGGGAATTGGAGGGGGAAATCGACCGCAGACTGGGCTGCCGCCACCGTGGTGAGCGTCGCCTCCGAGCTGTCGATGCCAGGCTTGCCCTGAACCCAGATGTTGCCCAGTCGGCCCTTGAGCGCGACGTGCGAATTGCCCTTCTCGAGTGCGTGGCCCATCTCCTGCAAATCGCTTGAGCTTATGGTCTCGGTCTTCGCTTGCGGCTCGCGAAAGGCGTTGAGCACCTGGGAGGCGAATGTCCGCACGGGCTCAAAGGCGAGTGAGAAGGCCAGCAAAGCAAGGACAACTACCAATACGACAGTCGAGCGCGAGGTTCGACGGGCGGGGGGCTTCTGTGTCTCGGCGTCAGGCTCAACGTCTGACGAGTGTGTGTCTGTCGAGTGCGGTGCCACCGATGGTGCTTCCGGGTTCGTCGTGTGAGGATCGTCGTGCATGTGCGAATCACGTTTCCTAGGGCGAGGTGCGGGTTCGAGTGTGGAGCCTACTTCTCAGTGTACCCCGGCCGTGCTAGTGCTTTGACTCGCCGTGACACCAGTGTTGTCAGCGAGCGACGTGCCGGGAATGCTCTCAACATCGGGTGTCGTCGAGGTTGGTGTCTGGAGCGTGGTTGGGTTTGTCGGCAACTCAAGGACAGGCGCGGTCACGTTCGGGCGTTGCGAGCGAGGACGCGGACAGTCTGCAGCAGACGCCACTCGACGACGTTCTCTCGCGGCTATCGACGAGCGAGAAGGGCCTGACCGCCGACGAAGCCGCGCGGCGCCTGCAGCAATACGGACGCAACGAGATTGCCGAGAAGAAGACGAATCCGGTCCTGAAGTTCCTTTCGTACTTCTGGTCGCCCATTCCGTGGATGATCGAGGCCGTTCTCGTGCTTTCGATCATCGCTCAGAAGTGGACTGATGCGGCTGTCATCGCCGTGCTTCTCGCTATGAATGGAGGCGTCGCCTTCTGGGAGGAGTTTCAGGCGGGCAACGCGATCGACGCGCTGAAGGAGAATCTCGCGCGACAGGCGAGGGTGCTCAGAGGTGGCACGTGGGAGGTCATCGACGCACGGGAACTCGTCATCGGAGATGTCATCCGTCTGCGCCTTGGCGACATCGTACCTGCAGACGTCAGGTTGCTCGCCGAGCAGAGCATCCAGGTCGACCAGTCGGTGCTCACCGGCGAGTCTCTGCCAGTGGACAGAGATAAGGGCGGCGCGGTCTTCTCCGGCTCCACGGTGGCACGCGGCGAGACCGACGCTGTGGTGTACGCGACCGCGGCCAACACGTACTTCGGACGAACAGCGACGCTCGTCGAGACGGCACAGAATGTGAGCCGCTTCCAGCGCGCGATCCTGCAGATCGCCCGCTATCTGATTGTCGTCGCGGTTGCGCTCATCGTGATCACGTTCGTGGTCGGTCTTCTTCGGCACAACGACGCGCTCACCATGTTGCAGTTCGCTCTCGTCATTGGCATTGCGTCTGTGCCGGTCGCTCTTCCGGCGGTTCTCTCGGTCACGATGGCGGCGGGCGCCGCCGCCTTGGCGAAGCGTCAGGCCGTTGTCACTCGATTGCCGGCAGTACAAGACGTTGGCACGATTGACGTGCTGTGCGCCGACAAGACAGGGACGATCACACAGAACAAGCTCGAGGTTGGCGAGCCCTACGTCGTCGATGGGGCACGCGCCGACGGGGAGCTTTCGACAAGCCGTGACGTGCTCCTCGCGGCGGCGCTGGCCTCACGGGCGGAGAATCGCGATCCGATCGACGCCGCCGTGCTTGGTGCCTGGGGCAATGCCGATGAGCTCGCCTCCTTCACGATAGAGCGCTTCGTGCCGTTCGATCCTGTGCACAAGCGGACCGAGGCCACCGTCGTTGGTCCCGACGCAGGCCGCTTTCGTGTCACCAAAGGCGCACCGCAGGTCATCTTCGCGCTGACGCCCGATGGCGCCGAGTCGTCAGCCGCCCAGCGTGCGGTGGAGGAGTTTGCCAGCCGTGGGTTCCGCGCGCTCGCTGTGGCGCGCGCGGACGAAGGGGATGACTGGCGACTTCTCGGCGTCTTGCCGCTTTCGGACCCCGCGAGGGAGGACTCAGCGGCGACGATCCGCGAGGCAAACGGCCTCGGCATCGACGTCAAGATGGTCACCGGCGATCAGCTTCCCATCGCCCGCGAGATCGCTCGGCAGGTCGGGCTCGACACCAACATTGAGGACGTCGCCATGCTTCGGTCTGACGGGGAGTCAGCACCGAGTCAGCGGCCCGGCGATCAGCCGGGCGCAGGCGGTCGGCACGGCGGGCAGCCGGAGTACGATCCCGACCTCGTCCGCGCTGTGGAGAATGCCAGCGGATTCGCGCAGGTCTTTCCTGAAGACAAGGAACGCATCGTGTGCCTGCTGCAATCGGGCGGGCACGTAGTCGGGATGACGGGCGACGGGGTGAACGACGCCCCGGCGCTCAAGCAAGCCAATGCGGGGATCGCGGTGTCGGGAGCCACCGATGCGGCGCGCGCATCCGCCGACATAGTGCTGCTCGCACCGGGCTTGTCGGTCATCGCGCAGGCGGTGCGCACAAGCCGCAAGATCTTCGAGCGCATGACAAGCTACACGATCTACCGAATCGCCGAGACGATCCGCGTGCTGCTGCTCATGAGCGCGTCGATTCTGGTGCTGAACTTCTTCCCGGTCACAGCACTCATGATCGTGCTGCTTGCGCTGCTCAACGACGCGGCGATCCTGTCGATTGCCTACGACCGCGCGACGGGGTCTTCTCGGCCTGCCGAGTGGGAACTTCGCACGATCCTTACCGTGTCGAGTGTCCTTGGCGGGTTGGGCGTGATCGCGTCCTTCGGCCTTCTGTATCTGGCTGCGGTGGTGTGGCACTTGAACCACGATCTCGTTCAGACGCTCATGTATCTGAAGCTGTCGGTTGCAGGTCATATGACGATATTCGTGACACGGACGCGCGGACGGCTATGGTCGTATCGGCCAGCGACGATTCTGCTGGTTGCGGTGCTCAGCACGCAGGTGCTTGCGACACTAATTGCTGTCTACGGCGTGCTCATGCACCCCCTCGGATGGATGCTAGCTGGTGTCGTGTGGGTGTACGCCGGCGTTTGGTTGCTCGTCAACGATCAGGTCAAGGTGCTCGTCTATCGGCTGCTCGACCTGCGCCGAGGTGAGATGGGCGCATGACGCGGCTGCGGGCGCAGGCGTGGTTGCGGCTGCGGGTGGCGAGGTGGCGAGGTGGTGCGAGCCGACCGTGGCGGGCCCTGGGGTGCGGGCCGCGAGGCTACAGGGCAGCCGCGACGACTGCAGCGATGAGTGCGATCGCCAGCAGGAGCGTCTCGATCGAGAGCAGCAGCCGCACCGCGGCCCCAAGGGCCGACGCGTTCGGCGCGGTGTTCTCGGCAGCGATGGGCGCACGCGGGTGCGGCACGCCCGCGTAGTGCGCGACCCCGCCGAGCGACACGCCGAGCGCCCCTGCGAACGCCGCCTCCCCATGCGCGGAGTTTGGGCTCGCATGCAGCAGGCGATCACGCAGGCCGATCCTCCATGCTGAGCGCCAATCGGTGCGTGCGGGCAGGGCCGCCACGGTCACCAGCGGGATAGCGAGCCGCGCCGGGGCCCACGCCAGCGCGTCGTCGAGCCTGGCTCCCGCAGTGCCGAAACGCGCGTAGCGCTCGTTGCGATAGCCGACCATCGAATCCAGCGTGCTCGCCGACTTGTGCAGCCACGCCCCGGCCGGTCCCAGCAGCAGCGCCCAGAAGGCGGGTGCAATGAGGGCGTCAACGGAGTTCTCGCCGAGGGTCTCGATGGCCGCTCGCGCGATCTGAGACTCGTCAAGCGTCGCGGTGTCTCTGCCGACCACGCCTGAGAGCGAGGTACGGGCGGCCACAAGGTCGTCGGCGGCCAGATGCGTGCGAATCGCGCGGCCTTCGTCGGCAAGTGCGCGTCCAGCCAGCGCGAAGTAGATGAGGACGGCGTCAGCGACCACGCCAGCGGCCGGACCGCCCAGGTGGAACGCGAGCAGACTGATGCCGAGCGCCGCTGCGGAGGCGAGTGCGACGACGCAGACGGTCAGGAGTCCACCGGCTGCCAACTCCGGGAGGTGCGTGCGCCGCAGCACCCGCTCCCCGAGGGCGATCGTGCTGCCGAGAAGTCGCACCGGGTGCAGCCGGTAGCGTGGGTCGCCGAGCGCGAGATCGAGGAGGAGCGCGAGTGCGAGCGCGAGCGGATGTGCCGCGATCCAGCTCATCGGACGCCCACCTCGCACTGCTCGGCGATGGCTGCGGCGACCTGCGCGTTCTCGCTGGCAGTCCGCACGCCGACGCGCAGCCAGCGAGAGCCCAAGCCGGCGAAGGTGGACGCGTCGCGCACGCCGATCCCGCGCGTGGCCAGCGCATCGCGCATAGCGCCTGCCGAGAGACCCTCGGGCAGCTCGGCGAGCACGTAGGGCGCAGCGCTCTCGCAGACGCGCATGCCCGGGATCTCGGCGAGCAGACGCGCGAGGTGCGGGCGTTCCTCGGCGAGCCAAGTGCGTGTGCGAGCGAGGTAGTCGTCCTGGTTGGCGAGGAGTTCGGCGGCCTGGGCAGCGAGTCCGTTCACGCTCCACGGATCGCGCAGCTGCGACATGCGGCTCACGGTATCGGAGTCGCCGAAGAACAGGCCGACGCGCAGGCCAGGCACGCAGAAGATCTTCGTGAGCGAGGTGAC
>CAZIPN010000005.1:0-16273 GCA_964541225.1 uncultured Eubacteriales bacterium | reverse complement strand
GAGGGCCGCGAGCGCGTCGGGCGAGGTGAGGTGGCCGGTCGGGTTGTTGGGCTGGCCGATGACGAGCAGGTCGCCGGGGTGTGGGTCGTAGTCGCCCAGCGGCGTCGACCAAACGGCTCCGTCCAGCGAGAAGCTCAGGCGCTCAACGCTCGCACCGACGGCTTCGGCCGCCGCCGCGTACTCCGAGTAGCACGGCTCGAAGATGACGACGCGTGTTGGCGAGAGCGCCCGCATCGCGAGACCAATAAGCTCGCTCGCGCCGTTGCCGACAAGCACGCGCTCGCGGTCGACTCCGAGTCGAGTCGCCCATGCGTCGCGAGCGCGACCGGCGTCGATCTCGGGGTAGCGCATCGCCAGCTCCTTCGCGCGCGCGAACACCTCGCCCAGCGCGGCGGGCGGCCCGAGCGGATTGACGTTGACGCTTGCGTCGATCGAGGTGCTCGGCAGGCCACCGTGGTCGTACTTCATGACGCCTCGGCCAGTCCGGCGATGCGCGCGACGGCTGCGAGGTCGAGGTGCTCTTCGAGCATGTCGGCGAGGCGATCGAGTGGGTCGGGCAGCTGCGCGGCGCCCACGCCGAGAGACTCGAGTCCGCGATGCGCGCGCAGGCCGTCGAGCCATGCGCGCCTCAGGGCGGGCTCGTCGAAGAGGCCGTGCAGGTAGGTTCCGCAGACGGGCAGCTCATCTGAGGCCGCGCCGTCCTCGGCGACGGTGCCGTCGGCGGCCTCGAGGTGCATGAGCGGACGCGCGCCGGGGCCAAGCGTCGTGCGACCCATGTGGATCTCGTAGCCTCGCGCGGGCGTGCCCGCGTCGCCGAGCCCGGCTCCGGTCAACGTGCCGCTGGCGCGTACCGTGCGCTTCTCGGCGTCAAAGGTGGTGGTGGCATCGAGCAGCCCGAGGCCGTCGGTGTCGCCGCCCTCCACGCCGAGCGGATCCTCAATGCGCCTGCCGAGCATCTGGTAGCCGCCGCAGATGCCGACGACGGGCACGCCATCGTGCGCGGCCGCCACGATCGCCTCGGCAACTCCGGCCGAGCGCATCCACTCGAGGTCGGCGACAGTGGACTTGGAGCCGGGGATGATGATTGCGTCGGCTTCGGCGAGATCCGCTGGCGTGCGCGCCCAGCGCACGGCGACGTCAGGTTCGCCGCCGAGCACCGCGATGTCGGTGAAGTTGGAGCAAAACGGCAGCCGTATGGCGGTGATGGTCAGCTCGGCCTCGGCGTCGTCGGCCGTCTCGGTTTCCTCGATGCCGAGCGTGTCCTCCTCATCCCCGCGCCAGCCCTCGAGGTAGGGCAGCACGCCGAGTACGGGCACGCCGTAGCGCTCCTCGAGCATCGCCAAGCCGGAGTCCAGCAGCGCGGCGTGTCCCCGGAAGCGGTTGATGACGAAGCCGCCGACAAGCGCGCGCTCCTCAGGCCTGAGCAGCTCCATCGTGCCGACGAGGTGCGCGAAGACGCCGCCGCGCTCGATGTCGGCGACGATGATGACCGGCGCGCCGGCGTGCAAAGCGACCGCCATGTTCGCGATGTCGTGATCGCGGATGTTGATCTCGGCGGGGCTGCCGGCGCCCTCGATGACGATGAGGTCGTGGCGCGCGCGCAGCCTTGCGAGCGCCTCGGTGACGATCGGCCAGACGTGCGCCTGGTAGTCGTGATACTCGCGCACCTGCATCACGCCGACCGGCTTGCCCATGACCACGACCTGGCTGCCTGTGTCCGACGTGGGCTTGAGGAGGATCGGGTTCATGTCGGCGTGTGGCTCGACGCCCGCGCCCTGCGCCTGGAACCCTTGCGCGCGCCCGATCTCCGCGCCTTCGGGCGTGACCGCCGAGTTCAGCGCCATGTTCTGGCTCTTGAACGGCGCGACCGAGAGCCCTTGCCGAGCGAAAGCGCGGCACAAACCCGCGACGAGCACCGACTTGCCCGCGTGCGACGTCGTTCCCTGGACCATGAGGGTGCGGGCCGACATCAGAACTCGATTCCTCGGCGGGCATGGATACCGCGCTCGAACGGATGGCGTTGCGGCTGCAGCTCTGAGATGTAGTCGGCGAGTTTGAGGATCTCGGGCGGGGCGTCTCGGCCGGTGAGCACCACCTCGACGTCGAGCGCGCGGTCGCGAATGGCTGCGGCGAGGTCGGCTGGGGTGATGAGGCCGGATCGCGCGGCGACGCACGCCTCATCGAGCACGACGAGATCGAACGCGCCCGAGAGCGCCTCGCGTGCCGCCGCGAGTGCGGCGGTTGCAGCCTCGTGGTCGTGCGGTGTGGCTGCGTTGCGCATCAGGCCAGTCGAGCGCGTCGCGGGTCGCACGACATCGATACCCAGAGTGCGCAGCGATTCCAGCTCGGATGACTCGCGTCCACCCTTCACGAACTGCACGAACGCGACGCGCATTCCCGCACCGGCGGCACGCACGGCGAGCCCCACGGCCGCAGTGGTCTTGCCTTTGCCCTTGCCGGTATAGACGTGCACGAGGCCGAGCTTGTCCGGCGCGCCGCTATGTCTGCCGACGAGTCGCACGGGCGCATGTTCGGTTGCTGGCGGATGCTTCATCTCGCTACTCCTTGTCGATGGCGGGTTGGCGTTGATTGGGGACCTGCCCACGGCGGCAGTGTTGGCACTCCCCGTGCCGCTACTCCTTGTCGTCCACGCCAGCCTCGGCGAACGTGGCCATGTTCGAGAGCATCCGACACGAGGCGTCGATGACGCCCATCGTGAGCGCGCCGCCCGTGCCCTCGCCGAGCCGCATGTCGAGTTCGAGCACGGGCTTGTGGCCGAGCGCGTCGAGTTGCACGGTGTGGCCGGGTTCCATGGAGCGGTGCGACGCGAACACGTAATCCGACGCTGTCGGGCAGATTCGCACGGCAGCGAGCGCGGCGGCGCCTGAGATGAAGCCGTCGAAGACCACGCACGTGCGTTGCTCGGCGGCTCCGAGCACAACACCCGCGAGCGCCGCGATCTCAAGTCCGCCCACCGCCGCAAGCACGCCGAGCGGATCGAGGTCGCTGACACCGTTGACGTCGAGCGCGCGGCCGACGACGGAGACCTTGCGGGTGACGCCCTCGTCGTCCAGGCCAGTCCCGCGTCCGCACACGCTCGTCACGTCCGCCTCGGCGAACACCGCCGTGAGCGCAGAAGCTGGCGTGGTGTTGCCGATGCCCATGTCGCCGGTGCCGATCAGCTCCACACCGGTGGCCACTGCGTCTCGCGCGGCCTGAACGCCGACCATCACAGCTTGCGCCGCTTCTTCGCGCGTCATCGCCGGGCCGAGGGCCATGTTGCGCGTTCCGGGCGCGACCTTGCGGATGACGACGCCGGGCATGTCCGACATGTCGCGAAGGATGCCGACGTCGTGCACGAGCACGTCAGCGCCGACCGTCTCGGCGATCTGGTTGATCGCCGCGCCCTTGCCGACGATGTTGGCGGCCATCTGCCACGTCACGTCCTGCGGGTAGGCGGCCACGCCCTCCTCAACCACGCCGTGATCGCCAGCCATCAGCAGGATCGCCTTCTTCTTGACGCTTGGCCGATCCGTGCCCTGCACACGCGCCACGCGCGCCGCCAGCTCCTCGAGCCTGCCCAGCGAGCGCGGCGGCTTGGTGAGGCTGTCGAGTCGAGCCCACGCGGCCTCCTCGGCAGCTGGGTCGGTCGGTGTGATCGCCGAGATGACCTCGGCAAGTTGCGATTCGTAGCTCATTGCGTTCCCTTCAGTCGTTGAACGAGGATCTGCATCAGTTGCTAGGCCCGGGTCAATCTCATTCGCCGGTACGGGTCTTTCCGAGCGGGCCAGTGGTGTCGGCTGCTGCGATCGACGGGCCGAGACGCGCGGTTGCCTGCTCTCGGCAGGCGTCGACGAACGCGGCGGCAACCTGCGGGCACCCGGCGAAGTTCACGTGCACGTAGGAGGCGATGACGTTGTTGCCTGCAAATCCACGCGGCTCGCCGTCGACTAGCCATGCCGGGTCTGGTCCCGCCGCCGGTTCACATGCCGAGAAGCTGAACTCGTGGCCGCGCACGGTCGTGCCCGCCGCGCCCAGGGGCCCGTCGGCCGCGAGCATCGCCTCGACGTAGCCGAGACGCTGTAGCGTTGGCAGCATGCGAGAGCGGCCTGACAAGACGCCAGTCATCTGCAGTTCACGGCCGTCGGCGTCCACCAGCGATTCCAGCAGGTAGAGCATGCCGCCGCACTCGGCGAAGACCGGCACTCCGGCGGCGCATGCGGCAGCCACCGACTCGCGCATCGACGCATTGTCGGCGAGCTGCTCGGCGAAGAGCTCGGGGTAGCCGCCGGGCAGGTAGAGTCCGTCGGTGTCGGTGGGAAGCATCGCATCGGCGATCGGGCTGAACTCGACGACTTCGGCGCCGAGCTCGCGCAGCGCCTCGAGGTTGTCGGCGTAGATGAACGCGAACGCCTCGTCGCGCGCCACGGCGATGTGCGGGGTCGGGCCGGCCTCCCCGCGCTGACTCGGTCCGCTGGCCTTGCGCAGGCGCGCCCACGTGGCCTCCGCAATCGGAAGCGGCCGAGCGCTGCGAGCCAGCGCAAGCAGCGCGTCCACGTCGCAGAAGCTCTCCACCATCTCGCCCAGTCGCTCGATCGCGTCAGCGCCAGCAGCGCGGTTCTCGGCGGCTTGCACGAGCCCGAGGTGGCGCGATGGCAGCTCGGCGTCCTCGACGGGTGGCACCCAGCCGAGCACGGGGATGCTGGTCCGCTCGAACGCCTCGGATTCCGCCGTGCGATCGCGGTGCTCGCCGAAGCGGTTGAGGATGACGCCGCCGACGCGAATGCCCGGATCGAATGTCGCGAACCCGTGGGCGAGAGCTGCGAGACTCGTCGAGGAGGCAGATGCGTCGACCACCAGCACGACGGGGGAGTCGAGCAGGCGGGCCATGTCGGCGGTGCTGCACGCTGCAGCGGTGCTCCGGTGGCCGTCGAAAAGCCCCATGACGCCTTCGATCACCACCACGTCGGCGTCCTCGGCAGCTCGAGAGAACGAAGCGCGCGAGCCGTCTTCGCCCATCGTCCACATGTCGAGATTGCGGGCGTCTCGGTGGGTTGCCAGCGCGTGCCAGCCGGTGTCGAGGTAGTCGGGGCCAACCTTCGCCGAGCCGACACGGAGCCCCCTACTCGCGAGCGCGGCGATGAGGCCAAGCGTGATCGAGGTCTTGCCCTCGCCGCTGCGAGGAGCGGCTATGACGAGGCGAGCGCTCATGCGCGCCCGCTTCGGACCGGCCGACGGGCGGGCATGCAGACGGCCTCGTGGGCTAGCCGGGGAACGCGCCTGTGGACGGCCTGGTGGGCCGGCTGAACATGGGTCGACTCGTGCACGGTTTCGCGCCTCACTCATCGTGCATCCCATGAAACGCGAAAACCCGACTCGTCGGGCCTTCGGGGGGCCGACGAACCGGGCCGATGAGCTACCGGTGCGGAAGGTTCCCTGTTTCGAAGGATGGCTCCGCGTCGCTCGTGGCAGGTCTCCCGACTTAGCGGCCTCGCATCGAGGCGGCATCACGGTGGCGAACCCGTGCCGGACTCTCACCGGCTTCCCTATTCTCCCGACCGCAGCTGCGGTATGGGCACCAAGGCGACGACACGTATGCTGTTGTGCCGAGCATTCTACACAGATGCCTTCCGCCCGAGAAGCGCTGTTCGGTCATTGCGCAATCCTTCGCGTAACATCGCTGGTCAGGTTGGCGTCGCGGCTCGACATCGGCCGACTGAGGAGCTGGTGTCCCAGCGAGTGAACTGCGGGTGACGTGCGCTCACCGACTCCCGCCTTCCTCCGCAGCGAGTCTCGCGGCGTATAGTTGTGCGAGGACGCACCTCGGGAGGCTGCTGTTGATGTCACGTGCAAGACGATTTCTGATCGCAGTCGCGGTGATCGCGGTCGTTGTTCTCGGCGTTTGGCTCGTGAAGGAGTGGATTGCCTGGGCTCCGATGTCGGCGCACGTTGTGCGCGAGGACGCCACGACGCCCGCTCAGTATGGCTCGGCGGGCGAGTACCTCGGCGTGTCGCCCAAGACGGGCGATCTCGCGCATCCCTACATCGCTGGCAAAGTCGTCGTGGTCTGGGCCGCGCAGCCCGAGGGAGCCCTCTCCGTCCCGATGTCGAGTCCTGGCAGAATCGACCTACGCTGGGATGCCGACAAGCCCGTCGCGCAGCTCCATCCACAGCGGGCGGATGAAATCGGCACGATCGTCTGGCTGGATTGCCGAGCAGTCCCGGAGGGCCGCTTCTCTAACGGGACAGCCGCGTATGCAGCGGTGTGCGAGGTGACCGTCATCGACAAGGCCGCGAACACGATCGTCGGCAAGAAGACCTTTGAGGTCGCGCCACCTGCGGCGATACACGTGACGCACGATCAGACCAGCGCGCCCGATGCAGGCGTTGCTTTCGCGCCAACGAAAGAGGTCGCAGCCTATATCGAGGGCCTGCCGAGAAAAGCGTTGACGGGGAAGCCAGCTGCCTCCGAAGAGCATTGGCGTGAGCTGAGCGTGGGACGCAACGGCAACGAGGTGTTTCGCGGGCTGGCCTTTGCCGACGCGTTTCATGGTTGGGCTGTGGAGCCGGGGGGCACGATACTCGCCACGAAGGATGGCGGGGTGACCTGGAGCAGACAGCGCTCTGGCACCGACCACAATCTTGTTGGCGTTACCTTCCCCGACACGGCTCACGGATGGGCTGTCGGAGGCGGTTCGAACGATGTCGCCAACGCCGACACGACGATCGTGCACACAAGCGATGGCGGCGTCGTGTGGAGCGAGCAAGACGCTGGAGACCACGGGGTTCTCTTCGGCGTGTCGTCTGCGGACGCAACCCATGCGTGGGCGGTCGGGGACAGAGGCGCGATCCTGTCGACCAAAGACGCCGGCTCGCACTGGGTCGCCGAGAAGTCGAATGTCGTCACCACGCTCAACGGGGTTGCATCCACGGATGCCTTGCACGCGTGGGTCGTCGGCGATGCGGGAGTGATTCTGCACACGAGCGACGGCGGCGCGACGTGGAGTGCGCAGAAATCGGGGACCACGAACAACCTTATGGCCGTTGCGTTCACCGACGCAAGTCACGGCTGGGCGGTTGGAAGCGGCGTTCCTGGCACGAACGCGAAAGACAGCATCATGCTGCGCACGACTGATGGCGGAACAACGTGGAGTGCTCAGGACACAGGCACCGACGAGGTCTTCTACTCCGTTTCCTTCGCGGACTCGATGCATGGGTGCGCGGTCGGGGGTCGCACGATTCTCAGCACCAGCGACGGTGGCTCGGCGTGGAACGCCCAAATGACGATCAACGCGGACGCGGATCTGCGAAGCGTTGCCTTTCCCAACTCCTCAAGTTGCTGGGCAGTTGGCACGGGCGGCACCATCTTCACGACCATGGCCATCGCCGCGAAGTGATGCGGATGGCCGACGCTTGTGTGCGGCAGGAAAGAGGCGGAGATGCAAGGCTCCGTTCAGGCAGCTTCAAAGAGTCGACCACGATCGGTCCTTCGCGCTAGGAACAGAAGGCGGTTTCGGCACAGCGCACTTCGCGATGGCTCCGGCGTGATGACGGTGATCCTGCTGGCCTCCGTCATGCTTCTTGGAGCTCTCGTGGCACCAGCGTCATCAGCGACGTTCGTGGACCAGAAAGAACGTGCGGCTCTCGGCACGCGGGTCCCCCAGTTCGAGGCGCTTGCCAGTCGACTTCAGGACGACGCAATCACCGATGTTGCCAGCAAGGGACCGTCGGGACAGCTTGTCGACGCGACGCTCTGGCTTCCTTCGTGGCGCTACCTTCTGGCGTTGACGGCGGTGCAGTGCAATGGAGATTTCCGCCGAGCAGACCCCGAGCAGATCTATCGCTTCGTCCGCTCCTCAATCTCGTATGCGTACCTGCCGAGCGGTCCAGGCCGGGTGAATGCGACGAGCACGTATCCGCCGGTCGAAGCCTTGGCCGCCAAGCTCGCTGCGTCTGGCGCTACGCACGTTCCCATGCAACCGGAAGCGGCGACCAAACGGTGTCTCGATGTGATCTCGGCTCTGCAGGAAGGTGGTTTGTCGGCAGGCGAATCGAATCCGAGCACGCGATTCAGGACGGGGAGCTTGCCGCTCAGCCGCCGGATTCTCGGCAAGGCCGATGGCGGGGGCGTCGCCGTGGATTTTGCGCCCGTGGCATACGCTCTGAAGTACCGCGGGGTGCCCTACGTCTGGGGAGGCATGTCGCCGGCGGGCTTCGACTGCTCGGGGCTCGTGTGCTACGTCATGCAGCACTATGGAGTTGATGTGGGGCATCACCAGACGATAGAGATGTGGGACACGCTGGGCACGCCGGTGCCGCTCTCCAAGATCAAGCCGGGAGACATGATCTTCTGGGACAAGGGCCACATCCATCACGTCGGCATGTACGTTGGAGGCGGGAAGTACGTCGAGGCACCCTATGCAGGAGGGCGCGTGAGGCTCTCGCCTCTCTCACGCCGGAGTTCGACGATCGCCTCCATCAGGCGCCCGCATTGGCAGACATTCGCGATACTCCCCACAGAGTGAGGCAGTCGCTGCTGCTGGAGTAGCACGATCTCGCCGTCCGGGCGTTGGCGTTCATGGGCGGGCGCGAGTACCAGCGCCTTGGGATGTGCGATCGGGAGCTGCAGGGACGTCGGCGTCCTCGCTTGGCGGCTGGCCGAGCGTTTGCGGGCGCTTCTGGCGAACGGCCCATTGAGTGTTTGCGGTCTTGGCAGGCGCCCGGTTTTCGTCGGCAGCTTCGATCTCGCGGAAGAAGGCTCTACGCGACAGTCTGAAGTAGAAGACGAAGAGTCGCATGAAGGCCCACCACTCAATGAAGCCGAGCAAGGTCACATCTCCGCACTGACCGGAGAGGTAGCGACGCCACGACCACACACGACGGTACAAGCGGTCCGCCTCCCGGTAGTACTGGCGGATGCTGAGGTTCGTCGGTCGAATCACCATGTAGTTAAACGTGTAGAACTCAGGGTTCTCCGTCAGCAGCTGGCCCTTGGACTTCACGTCGTCGAACAGCGCGGTGCCCGGTAGAGGAGTCAGAAACGGGGCTATCGGGTACTCGAGGCCATGCTCGGCGACGAAGTCATACATCTGGTCGAAGTCGGCGTGAGTCATCTCCGGGGTGAGGAGGATGTGCGCGTGGCAGTGCACTCCTGCCTCGGCCAGGATTCGAAGCGCCTGCTCGTTTTGCTGCATGGTCGTTTGCTTGTTGATTTCGCCGAGCTTGTCGTCCGCGCTGGTGACCTCGACACCCAGCACGACGTAGTGCATCCCAATTGAAGCCCATTTCTGGATCAAGTCGGGGTGCGAAACGATGTCGTCTGCGCGACTGTAGATCAGGTACTCTTTGTGGATTCCGGCGGCGTCGATCGCATCAGCGAGTTCCGTGGCGTACGAGAGACTTCCCAGCGTGTTGTCATCGAAGAAGTAGACGCTGTGCTCCTCGATGCTTCTGAGCTCCTCCACAATCTCAGGAATCGGCCGTCGCCGGTATCGCCCCAAGTTCGCCGGCCAGACCGCGCAAAACGTGCATCTGAAGGGACAACCTTGGCTTGTCACCATGCAGGCCCAGGGCTTGAGCGGTGACTTCCCGTCGTGATGAGGCCAGTAAGACACGTACTTCTTCCGGTACTTGGCCAGGCTCTTGCGGTCCGGGATCGGGAAGCTGTACGTGCCCGAGCTCTCGGCATCTTGCATGATGAGCGTCGGTGAGTGGCGTGTGACGCCTTCTCGGCACATCGTGCGCCACAGCCGCTCGCCCGGTCCCATCACAAGAATATCGACGTACTGTTGGGCGTAGAGTTCCGGTGTGATCGTCGCCTGCCCTCCGCCAAGCACGAGGGGCGCGTTTGGCCAGAGCGCCTTGCACTTCGCTATCAGGCGGTTCAGGGCTGGGATTTCGAAGTAGGCGCGTCCGGTCACGGCAATCAAGTCGGGCTCGTACCCGCTCTTGACCAGTCTCTCGAGCGCCGATCGATCCATTCGCAGGTCTATGAGCAAAGGATCGCAGCCCTCTTCAGTCGCAATCGCCGAGAGGATCTCGAGGGCGAGCGGTTCCATGATGTCGAAGAAGACGGGATTTCTGCCGAATTCGGAGAACAGCAGCAGGACCTTGCGGGCTGGATGTTGCGCCATGCGCGCGCTACCCCCTCAGGTTGGCGTTGACGCCAGGGGCTGTCTCGTTCTTCCCAGAGGGGCTGCACGAGGAAGGCTCGATGGCGGCAGCTCCACACGATCAAGACCCCGGCCGGTGGTCTCCCCACCACCGGTATCTGCATGCCACACTCGGCCTCATCTGAAACGACACGGCCGTCCGCGCAGGCGGCTAGTTCGTCTCGGCGGGGGTGATACGACTCTGGAGGTGGGAAGCGCGCCGCGCGCGCCGCATGGGGATGCCGCTGGTCATGCGTCTGCTGCTCACGACCGCGAGCATGACGGCCGCCGCCGCCAATCCCCAGCCGATGACGGCCAGCACCGCGATTGGGTCGGCGGTTCCCTCGGCGGCGAAGCGCAACACGACGTTCCACGCCTGGCCAAGCGGCGTCGCCGAGAAGATGCCGACGAAGGCGGAGCCGGCTTCCGAGAAGAACGCTCGGGCTGCAAGTGACGCGGCGAGCATGAGCGAGAGCAGGGATCCCCAGCCATGCAGCAGGGTGAGCAGCGCCTGGTTCACGAAGGCGAACGCGACTGCGGCGAGCACGAGCAGCAGGCACAGCGCGAGCGCGCGCCCAGGATCGAGTCCGAGCCCAAACCACACGATGATCCCCGACAGCACGGCAGTGAGTGTCCCGGCGGCAATTGCGGGCAGTGCGCCATCCAGAGCAAGCTGCCACGTCGCGCGAGTCGACTCGACGAGGCGATGCGGCAGCGGCGGTCGGAACGAGAATGCCGCCAGCGTGACGATCCAGATCGCCAGCAGCGCGAAGAAGACCTCGTAGATCGCCTGAGCAGGGGCGCTGATGGTGACTCCCGCCGGCGAGGACACCACTCGCTTCAGCGTGTTCCGGTCGGCTTTCGTGTAGTTGGGCAGATCGGCGGCCCCGCTCGCGATCTTGCTCGCGAACGTGCTCGTCCCCGAACTCAGCTGGCTCGTGCCGTCGGCGAGCTTGCCAAGTCCGCTCGCAAGCGAGACGCCACCATCCTTGGCCTGCGCGACCCCGTCGGCAAACGTTGCCGAGCCGGTTGCGGCGTCGCGAGCGCCTGACGCCAGCGTGCCCGCCCCGCTGTCGAGCGTCACCACGCCTGCCGAGAACTGCGCGACGCCGGTGGCGAGCTGCGATGACCCGCTTGCCAGCCGAGCCGCGCCTGCCGAGATGTCGCTCGCTCCGCCAGCCAGCTGACCGAGCCCGGCCGAGAGCCCGGCTCCACCGCTGGACAGCTGCGCGACGCCGGTGGCGAGTGCGGGCGTGCCCGACGCAAGCTGCGACACGCCGTCGGCGAGCTGGTCCGCTCCTGCCGAGAGCCCGGCGGCGCCCTGGCGTGCGGCTTCGGCGCCGTCCGCGGACTGCTGCGCTCCGGCCGCGAGCGCGGCCGCGTTGTCGGCGAGCGCCTGAGCCGAGCCTGCTGCCTGCTGCAATGCGGTGTCGCCGGGGGAAGCGGAAGCCAGCGCTGCCATCTGCGCCGAGAACTCGGCGAGTCCGCTGGCGAGCTGCGACGCGCCGTCCGAGACCCCTGCGGTGCCCAGCGCAAGGTCGTGCGCGCCGCTCGCCAGTTGCGAAGCACCCGCCGAGACACCCGCCGCGCCCGCCTGGAGCTGCTGCGCCTGTGCGGGCATCTCGGCGGTCTGCTGGTCGAGGCTCGCCAGCCCGTTCGCGAGCTGCGACGCACCTGCGGCAAGGCCGTCGATGCCGGACTCCTCGGTCTGCAGTCCCGCACTCAGATCGTGCGCGCCCGAGGCGACACCGCCCGTCGCAGATGACAGCTGCGACGCGTGTGCAGCCAGCAGCGTGGTGCCGGAGTGCAGGTCGCTCGCGCCGCCCGCCAGCTGGTCGATCCCGTCGGAGAGATCAGTCGCTCCACTCGCGAGCTTCCGAAGGCCCACCACGAGCTCATCGCCCCCCGAAGCCGCCGCGCTCGTCCCGTCGTCGAGCTGTGCCGCGCCATCGGCGAGGTCGTGTGCACCGGACGTGATCTTGCCGAACTGCGTGCGCATGTCAGAAAGGCCGACGTAGACGTTGTCGAGGTAGTTCTCCCGCAGCTCGTTGTTGAAGGCGTCTAACGCCGAGCGGGTCACGACCTCGGTCACCGCTGCGTCTGAAACCCCGGTCGTCTTCGCGGTCTGCACGTGCACGATCGCGCGACGCGCGTTGGTGGGCGTCTCGGTAGCCATGGACGTGGCCTTCGCCGAGAAATCCTTAGGGATGGTCACAACCGCAGCAAGTTCTCCGTCGGCAAGCTTGGTCTTGGCGGTCTCGGTCGTCATGAGCGACCAGTCGAAGGTGTCTTGGGCGTCGAGGATCTTGGCGGCCAGCTCGCGACCGAGTGGCGTGTACTGCCCCTTCACCGTCACTGGCGCATCGTTGTTGACCACCGCGGCAGCGAGTCGGTTGCGGTGTTGCTCGGGATGGGAGGTTGCGACCGTGAGCGTGGCGACGACGATCGCCGTGAGCACGGCGGTGCCAGCCATCGAGATCCACCAGTCGGGAACGCTGCGCTGACGCCGCGTGCGCCTGCTCATGCGAGAGCCCATGATGTCGCCTCCGGAAGCTCCGTGTGGCTCTCGGCGAGCCGCACGATTGATGTCGGACCGAGCGCCGAGGGGACGGCGCTGTGCGTTGAGGTCGTGACGATGAGTGAGAGTGGCCGGCCCCGGGCCGCCGAGCGACGCATGGCGTCGCCCAGCCGCTCAAGGAAGGGTTCGCGATCGACGCCGCGCAGCGCGTCGATGTCGTCGATACCGATGGCGACCGGATCTGCGGCAAGCGCCTCTTCGAGCTGCTCGAACACCTCGTTGTGCTCGCAGCACACAAGCGGGATGCGGGTGCGGACCTGCTCGGCTTCGTCGGGCAGCACATAGCCGAGGACCTTGACCTTGCCCTCGGCGATTCGGGATCTGCCGGTGAGCGCGAGCAGCAGCTCGCTCTTGCCTGAGTCGCGCGCTCCCTCGACCACGAGGACCTGGCCTGGGGCCAGCCGCGCGTCGATGTGCGCAGAGCGCTCGCCTCCGGGGACCGACAGGCCCTCGGCGGCTACCACCAAGTCCGAGCCCGGCTCGGGCCACTCGGCAAGATCGAGCACGCGATGCACGCCCTCGCCCTCGACGTCGAGGCGCGGCAGCACCCGGTCGAGCCACGGCGGTAGCCACCACGCCGCGTCGCCGAGAAGCGCGAGCACGGCTGGCACCAGCACCATGCGCACGACGAAGGCGTCAAAGAACACGCCGGCCGCGAGGCTGACGGCGATCGGCTTGATGCTGAAGTCGCCGTGCGGCACGAACACCGCAAACACGCCAAACATGATCGCCGCCGCCGCGCTCACGACTGGCGCCGAGGAGACGAAGCCGACCTCGATGGCCTCGCGTGCGCTCGCCCCATGGACGTACGCCTCACGCATGCGCGAGACCAAGAAGACCTCGTAGTCCATGGCAAGGCCGAAGAGCACGCCCATCGTGATGATGGGCATGAAGCTGATCACATCGCCGACGCCGGTCACTCCGAGTTGCTCGGCGAAGACGCCTTTGCCAAAGACCGCGCCGACCACGCCAAACGCTGCCGCAAGCGAGAGCACGTAGCCCAGGCTCGCCTTGATGGGGATGGCGATCGAGCGAAACACGATCATGAGCAAGAGCACCGAAAGCCCGACGACGAGCGCGCCAAAAGGCAGCAGCGCCTGGCCGAGACGCGCCGAGATGTCGATGCCGACGGCAGTGTAGCCGGTCACACCGACATCGAAGCCGTACTTCTCGCGAAAGTGCTGGTGCAGAGCCCGGATGCGGTTCACCACGTCTTCGGTGCGCGCGTCGGAGGGGCCGGTCTTGGGGATCACGACGATCACGCCCGTATCGGCGGTGCGGTTGGGCGTCTTCATCGACACGAGCGCCACGCCGTCGACTTTCTCGATCTCGGCAGCCATCTTGTCGACGTCGCCGACGGGGTCTTTCGACGAGATGATGTTTGCGGTCACGAGCAGCGGGCCGTTGAATCCGACGCCGAAGTACTTCGAGACCAGCTCGTAGGTCTGCCGAGAGGCGCTGTCCTTCGGGTCCGTGCCGTTGTTGGGCAGCCCGAGGTGCAGGCCGAGAACGGGGACGGCCATCCCGAGCAGCGCTACAACGACGATGGTGATCGTCACGATCGGATGGCGCGTGACGACGGCAACCCAGCCCTTGAAGAACTGCTCCCGCGACGGCACACGACCCGCGCGCGGCGTGCGCTTGCGTATCATCCGCTCGCGCGGGCGCAGCCTCGTGCCCGCGAGGCCTAGCAGCGCGGGCGTGACCGTGAGCGAGACGACGACCGCAACTGCGACGGCGATGGCGGCGGCAACTCCCATGACGCCAAGGAACGGGATGCCGACAATGGACAGGCCGAGCAGCGCGATGCCGACGGTCATGCCCGCGAAGACAACGGCGGAACCGGCGGTGGCCACAGCTTGCGCCGCCGACTCCTCGGCATCCTGACCGTCCCGGAGCTGGTCGATGTGCCGGGACAGGATGAAGAGCGAGTAGTCGATGCCGACGGCCAGTCCGATCATCACGGCAAGCAGCGGCGAGGCGGAGCTCACCGTCACAAGCGCGGTCATCGCCACGATGATGCTTCCGGAGATGGCCACTCCCAGCACGGCGGTGACGAGCGGCATCGTCGACGCGGCGAACGACCGCAGCATTCCGAGCAGGATCACGAACGCGAGCACGAGCCCGAGCGCTTCGAGCACCGATAGCGCGGGGACGGCAAGGAAGATGTCGCCGCCGGTCGAGACAGTGGCGCCGGGGCCCAGCGCGGTGCGCAGCTTCTCGGCAGCCGCGATGAGCGCGGTCTTCTCGGCGGGTGTGACCTCGCTCGAGGCTTGCTCGAACTGGACCGTGATGAGCGCGGCTCGGCCGTCAGCGCTCACGGTGCCGTGCATCATCGTGTCGAAGGGGGAGACGGCGCCCTTCACGCCTTCCTGGTCCTGGACGTCATGGACGAATCGCCCGATGGCGCGCTTGAGTGCGGGCTCGGTGATGCGATGCCCCGTGGGCGCGACCGCCACGACCGTCGCCGAGCCACCCGCGATCTCGGGGAAGGTCTCCTGGACGGCGTCGAGTGTTTGCTGCGATTCGGTTCCAGGGACGCGGAAGTTGTTCTGAGTGCCGGTGCCGATTCTGGCAGCGAGCACGCCGAGAAGTGACAGGATCACGAGTGCGCCGGCGAGCACGGTCCACTTGTGGCGATAGCAGTACTTCCCAATCCGGTACAAGGCGATAGACACGACGACTCCTGAGCGGTTCGTATGTGAATGGATACAGCGATGTATCGACAATACGGAACTGTATCGGATACAATGTTGTATCGTCAAGGCTCCGCGGAATCCGCGTATCCTGTGTGAAACGAGCGCGGTGGAGGATGAGTGATATGGCCAGGGCGATCGGGCACCTCGGCAAAGTGGTTGTGGAGCGCGTCGAGACTCGGCGACGCAAGGAAACCAAGGAACGCCTGCTGTCGGCGGCACTTGAGGTATTCGCCGAGACGGGCTTCGGCGCGGCGAGCATCGAGCAGATCTCGGAAGCGGCAGGCTTCACGCGCGGCGCGTTCTACTCCAACTTCTCCACGAAAGAGGACCTGCTATTTGCGCTTCTCGAGCAGAAGCAGGAGTCATTCATCTGGCAGGCAGAGACCGCGCTGAGCGCTGCCATCAGCGCGACCCAGCCCAACAGCATGGAGGATTTGGTCTCGGCGGTAATTGATGCTCTGGAGACCCTCCCGGAGCACGGGAGGTCGTGGATGCTGGTGCGTCGTGAGATGCAGCTCACAGCGCTGCGCGATCCGGAAGTCGCCCGGAAGTTCATGGCAAGCGAGACGGCCATGTTCGACCGGATCGCGTCCTTGCTGGATGAGACCCTGGGGCGGATTGGTCGGCGGCCGCTGATCTCGTCGGCGGACTTGGCTCGGCTCACGGCGGCGGCATTTGAGTCGTCGGAGCAGGAGCGGCTCTTGGAGGACCCTGCGTCACCGCCAGCGTCAGGGCTGTTCACGCGTGCTCTCTCGGCGATGCTGCTTCAGCTCACTGAGAAGGTGGGCTGACTTCGGCTCCGCCGAGGCGTTGCACGGGCGGTTGGAGTTGCGGCATGGTGGCAC
>CAZIPN010000004.1:23502-91104 GCA_964541225.1 uncultured Eubacteriales bacterium | reverse complement strand
GGCACCTTCTGCTGCTGGGCCTTGGCAATCTTGACGCGCATCGGCTCGTTCTCGGCGTAAACCTCGACGCGAACGCCCCTGCCCAGAAGCCGTTTCTCGACGTCACGCGCATAGTCGAGGTGGCGGTCCGAGATCGGTACGATGACCGCCTGAACTGGAGCCAGCCACGCCGGAAACGCACCAGCGTAGTGCTCGATCAGTATGCCGAAGAACCGCTCCATGCTGCCGAGGATGGTGCGATGCAACATGAACGGCACCGCCTCGGTGTTCTCGGCGGTCCGGTAGGTGAGGCCGAAGCGTGAGGGAAAGTTGAAGTCGACCTGGATCGTCGAGCACTGCCAGGTGCGACCGATCGCGTCCTTGAGCTTGATATCGATCTTGGGGCCGTAAAACGCGCCGTCACCTTCGTTGATCTCGAAGTCGATGCCGCGCTCCTTCAGCGTCTCGATCAGCGCGTCGGTGGCAAGGTCCCAGTCTTTGTCCTCGCCGATCGACTTCTCGGGACGCGTGGAAACCTCAGCGGAGTACTCGAAACCGAAGACTCCCATGATGTAGTCGACGAGATCGAGCATGCCGACGACTTCGTCGTGGACCTGCTCGGCGGTGCAGAAGATGTGCGCGTCGTCTTGGGTGAAGCCGCGAGCCCGCATGAGTCCGTGCACGACGCCGGAAAGCTCGTGGCGGTAGACTGTGCCGAACTCGCTGATGCGCATCGGCAGATCGCGATAGCTGCGCACGTCGTTGTCGAAGATGAGCACGTGGCCCGGGCAGTTCATCGGCTTGACGGCGTACTCGTTGACCTTGCCTTCGCCTTCGTCGATGTTGAAGAAGTACATATTCTCGCCGTAGAAGTCGTAGTGGCCGCTAATCTTCCACACGTCGGTCTTGTAGATGTGCGGCGTGATGGCCTCGACGTATCCGCGCTGGTAGAGCACTCCGCGCAGCCACTCCTGCATGAGCCGCAGCACGCGCGCGCCCTTGGGGTGGTAGATCGGCAGTCCGGCGCCGGCGACCTCGTGGAAGCTGAACAGATCGAGTTCCTTGCCGAGCTTGCGGTGGTCGCGCCTCTCGGCCTCTTCGAGCCGCGTGAGGTAGGCGTCGAGATCCTTCTGGGCGAACCAAGCGGTGCCATAGATGCGCTGCAGCATCGGACGGCTTGAGTCACCGCGCCAGTACGCGCCGGCGATCTTGGTGAGCTTGAAGGCACCGATCCGGCCGGTCGTGGGCACGTGCGGACCTCGGCAGAGATCGGTGAACGAGCCCTGCCGATAGATCGAGATCGTGGCGTCTTGCGGCAGTTCCTCGATGAGTTCGCGCTTGAGTTCCTGCTGCTCGAACTCGTCGAACGCCTCAAGGCGATCGAGTTCGGTGCGCGTGAACGGCAGTTCCTCGGCGACGATCTGATGCATGCGCGCCTCGATGGCGACGAGGTCTTCGGGGGTGAACGGCTTCTCGACCGCGAAGTCGTAGTAGAAGCCATCCTCAATCGCGGGACCAATGCCGAACTGCACGAGCGGATAGAGGTCCTTGACCGCCTCGGCCATCACATGAGCTGCCGAGTGGCGCAAGATGCCGAGCGCCTCAGGGCTCTTGTCGGTGATGATCTCCACGGCGTCGCCGCCGGTGACGACGGTGGTCACGTCAACCAGCGCGCCGTTGATCTTGCCCGCGATCGCCGCCTGGGCGAGCCGCGGACCGATCGATGAGGCGACGTCGAGAACCGTCGAGCCCTCGGCGACGTTCTTCTCGGATCCGTCAGGGAGGCTCACCTTGATGTCGGGCATGACGTCCCTCTTATCCTCGGCCGATAAACAAACCACTCCGCTGAGTGCGGAGCGGTGAGAGTGCCGCACACGCTCGACGAGCTACTGCTGCTGCTTCGTCTTGCAGTACGGGCACACCTGCCAGTTCAGCTTCAGCGCTTTGCCGCACTCGACGCACGGCTTGCGCAGTTTCTTCATGCAGTAGGGGCAGATCAGGAAGTCCTTCTCCACTGGCTTGAAGCAGGACGGACACGTGTCGTAGTCACGAGACAAGCGTGCCTCGGCGGTACGGATCTCCAGTTCGCGCTCGCGCACATCTTCGAGCGTCTCTGGAGGACGCACCACGAGATAGACAAGCCACCCGACGAAGGGAAAGACCGCGCACACCAGACCCCAGAACCAGCCCATCGCGCCACGGCGATTGGCATCGCGCCATGCCCAGAAGATGACGGCGAAGTAGATCACGATGAAGAACAGGGCCGTCAGATTGCGGATCAAACCGAACAGCGGGTTGCCGGTGATCTGGCCGACAATGTCGCTCATAATCTCCCTTTCAGGACTGCTGCGCCACGCTCCCGACGCACTGCACGGATTCTAGCAGAAGCTTGCTGGACTCCCTCGCCTACGCAGACAGCGTTTCCGAGCCGTCTAGTAGCCACTCGCGCGCTTCGCCCGCCGTGGTGAGGCTGCCCGTAACCACAAGGCCATCGCTGGTTGACGGCACGAGTGCGGAAAGCGCGTCGCTCACTGAGCCGAACTGCCGAGGCTCGCTGCCGGTCACGGCCGCCACGAGGGAGGCGAGGCTGGCTGCGGAAAGGGCCCTGGGCGAATCGGGTTGCGCAACGCCGACGACGTCGGCTACCTGAAGCAACTCACGAACGATGCCAGCCGCGTCTTTGTCGGCGAGTATGCCGAGCAAGATGCTCGGGCGGCTGCCCGGGTCGGGGAAGACCTCGCGGATCGCGCTTGCCAGCACGCCAGCGGCCTGTGGATTGTGCGAGCCGTCCACGATCACCAGCGGGTCGCGCCGCACGACTTCGAAGCGCGCCGGAAGCGTGAGGCTCGCGAGCGCCGAGCGCATGCGCTCGGGTCGAAGTGGGCCTGCGAGCACGGCTTCCGTGGTGGCGACTGCGGTAGCGACGTTGGCCGCCTGGTAGCTCGGCGCGGCGACAGCAAGAGCGTTGTAGCGTGAGTAGATGCCGTCAACATCGATGAGGGTCTGGTCGCCGAGATAGTTGGGCCGACCCTCAACGCGGTAGCGGACCGTGAGTTCCTCGGCGACCGGCGAGAAGTCGACGTCGGCTCGGACGGCTCGTGGACGCAGGCCCAGCCCATCGGTGCGCGCCAAGAAGACGGCATCGAGGCCAGCAGTGCCTGGACCGAGCACCGGAACACATCCTGGCTTGATGATGGTGGCTTTGTCGGCCGCGATTTCCTCAACGCTCTCGCCGAGAATCCCCGTGTGGTCCAGTCCTATGCCGGTGATGACGGCCACGCTGGGCGACACGACGCTCGTGGCATCCCACCGTCCGCCCAGCCCAACCTCCAGAACGGCGACCTCCACGCTCCGCTCGCGGAAGAGCCAAAGCGCGGCACCCGTGAGCAGCTCGAACTCGGTGAAGCCCTCGGCCGTGCCGACGCTACCCTCCCCGCGCAGCGCCTCCGCGGCACCAACCGCCGCCTCGATGCCGCGAGCGAATTCCGCCTCACCTACTGGCGCGCCGTCGATCTCGATGCGCTCTGAATAGCGCTGGAGGTGCGGGCTGGTGAACAACCCCACTCGCTTGCCTTCAGCGGCAAGCAGCGCGGCGGTGATGCGCGCGGTCGACGTCTTGCCGTTCGTGCCCGTGATCTGCACAGAGGCGAACGCATCGTGGGGTCGACCAAGGGCGTCGAGCAGCTCGACCGTTCCCTCAAGTGTCGGGTTGATTCCAAAACGCAAAGCCCGCCCGAGCACATCGACCGCCTCGGGAAACGTCATCGTCTCGCCCACGCCGCCAGCCTCTCAGGCCAACTCGGCGAGTTGCGCCTCGATGAGCGCAATCGCCTCCGAGAGTTCGGTCGCGCGCGCACGATCCTTCTCGATGATCTCCGGCGCCGCTTTGGCGAGGAAACCTTCGTTGGCGAGCTTTCTTTCGAGTCGTTCGAGTTCTGTGACGTGCTTGGCGCGCTCGTTGGCAAGCCTTGCAGCCTCGGCATCGAAGTCGACGAGCCCTTCGAGCGGGACGTATATCTCCATGCCTGCGGCAAGAACGGTCGCGGAGTGAGGCGGCTTGTCCGCGTCGACTCCGGCCGAGAACTCGGCAACTCCGGCAAGAGCATGCATGCGCCCGAACTCGTTGCTCACCCATTCGTTCTCGGCGTCACCGCGTGTCTTGATGCTGATCGCAAGCCGCTGCTTGTGCGGAATCTTGTAGCGCGCGCGCACGCCGCGAATGCCCACCACAATCTCGATCAGGCGAGTGATTGACGTCTCGGCGGCTTCGTCGGCGAATCGAGCGAGGTCCGCCGAGTCGGGCCAGCTCGCGATCATGAGGGAGGCGGCGGCATCGCTCTGAGCGCGCGGCAGGTTGCCCCAGATCGCCTCTGTCACAAACGGCATCATCGGATGGAGTAGACGCAGCGCCTGGTCGAGCACGAACACCAGAATGCGTTGCACCGCGAGGCGCTGCTCGCCTCCCTCGGCAAGTCGGCCCTTCGCCAGCTCGATGTACCAGTCGCAGTACTCGCTCCAGAAGAAGTCGTAGAGTGCGCGGGCAGTCTCCCCAAACTCGTAGGTATCGAGTCCCTCGTCAACGCGAGCCGAGAGATCCGCCAGGCGTGAGAGAATCCAGCGGTCAGCGACAGTGTGAGCGACCGGCTCGCCAGGCTCGTAGCCCTCGAGATTCATCGTCACGAAGCGGCTGGCGTTCCAGATCTTGTTCGCGAAGTTGCGGCTGGAGAGCAGTTTCTCCTCGGCAAACTTGATGTCCTGGTTGCCGGTGACCTGCAGCATCAGCCCAAAACGCATGCCGTCCGCGCCGTAGTGCTCCATCAGATCGAGCGGATCGACGCCTGTGCCGAGCGACTTGCTCATCCGCCTGCCCTCGGCGTTGAAGACGGTCGGATGAATGATCACGTCATCGAAGGGGATCTCACCGTGGCGTGCGGCGTTGCCACTCGGCGCTGCATCCGTTGTCGCGTCGGCTTCCGGCTTCTTTGGCACAAAGTACAGGCCGCTCATGACCATACGTGCGACCCACAGAAACAGGATGTCCCTCGCAGTCGAGAGCACGTTGGTAGGGTAGAAGTACGCGAGTTCCGGCGTCTCTTCTGGCCAGCCGAGCGTGGCGAACGGCCACAGTTGCGAAGAGAACCACGTATCGAGCACGTCCTCGTCCTGGCGAACGCCCGCGCCGCACTTCGGGCAGTTGGCGAGATCCTCCATGCTCGCGACCATCTCGCCACACTCATCGCAGTAAAACACCGGGATCCGATGCCCCCACCACAATTGCCGAGAAATACACCAGTCCCGGATGTTATCCATCCAGTGGAAGTAGACGTTCTCCCAGCGCTTCGGGTGGAAGCTGACTCGCCCGTCCTTGACGGCTTCGATCGCCGGCTTCGCCAGCGGCTTCATGTCGACGAACCACTGGTCAGAGAGCCACGGCTCGATCACGGTGTGGCAGCGGTAGCAGTGTCCGACCGAGTGAACATGCTCGTCGGTCTTGATGAGCGCGCCCGCGGCGTCCAGATCCGCGAGCACGCGCTTGCGTGCCTCGTAGCGATCGAGCCCCGCGTACGTCCCGCCCTCTTCAGATATGGTGGCGTCGGCGTTCATGATGTTGATCTTCGCGCAGCCATGACGCTCGCCGATCTCGAAGTCATTGGGATCGTGGGCCGGCGTGACCTTCACGGCGCCGGAGCCAAACGCCGGGTCGACGTATTCGTCGGCGACGATCGGAATCTCGCGGCCCATCAGAGGCAGCACGACCGTCGCGCCGACAAGCGCCTTGTAGCGCTCGTCATCTGGGTGCACCGCCACGCACGTGTCGCCGAGCATCGTCTCCGGTCGCGTCGTGGCGACGATGACGTGGTCGACGTCCCCGACCGGCACCTTCAGCGGGTAGCGCAGATGCCACAGGTGGCTGTCGACGTCGTCGTGCTCGACCTCGATATCGGAAAGCGCGGTTGAGCAGCGCGGACACCAGTTGATGATGCGATTGCCGCGGTAGATGAGACCGGCGTTGAACCAGTCGACGAACACCGTGCGCACCGCATGCATATAGCCGGGGTCCATCGTGAAATGCTCGTGCTCATAGTCGCACGAGCACCCCATCGCCTTGAGTTGCTCGATGATCGTGCCGCCGTACTTGCGACGCCATTCCCAGCATGCCTCCACGAACGCTTCGCGGCCAAGGTCGTGACGGCTCTTGCCTTCGGCGTGTAGCTTCTGCTCGACCTTGTTCTGCGTGGCGATCCCCGCATGGTCGGTGCCGACAACCCACAGCGTTGGTCGACCCGTCATTCTCTGTCGCCGAATGACGACATCCTGAATGGTGTTGTTGAGCGCATGCCCCATGTGCAGCGAGCCCGTGACGTTGGGCGGCGGAATCACGACCGAGTACGGCTCGACGCCTTCAACGATCTCGGCGCCGAAATACCCGCCCTCCTGCCATGCCGAGAACACCAGTCCCTCGACGGTCTTGGGGTCATAGGCCTTGGGCATCTCGCTCACGTTGTGTAACACCTTTCGCTCGGCGGGAGTGTGGTGCCGATTGTAGGCGAAGGTGCAGGCCGGTGCATGCGATGTGGGAGGAGACCACCGTGCGCACGCAGCACAGCGCAGTCCCGTGAGCGTCCCCGGGACCCGTCGGGTCTGCTTGCTACGGGCCGACCTCGACAACGATCGCGCCCGCGACAGACGACGGGGTACGCACGAGTTCGACCAGCGTCTCCGGCCTCGCGCCCTCGGCCAGCGAGGATTTGACATCCTTCTTGGCAGACTCCGTCCCCAAGGCAGCGACCTCGCCGCACGCCAGCGCAATCCGATCGCCTTTGAGCAGCAGCGCTTCTTGCTCCTCGAGATCGGGTGAGGCCGTGCTGCCGAGAGGCGGCTGTTTCGCAGCGAGAACATCCATGCGGCCGTCTGCAAGCCTCGACACCAGTGCCACCGATCCAGCTGCGCACCACACTGCCGTCGACCGCTGCACGTGCATCTCAATCGTAATCGCCGAGACCCACGCTGTCCCCGGCCCTGAAGCAGCAATCCACCCGGCGAGCAGCTCGAGACTGCGGGCCGGGGCGGCACCTTGTAGCGCCGATGCTCTCAACATGTGACGGGCAGTCTCGGCAACCTCCGAGGCGGCTCCTTTCGAGGTGAGCGCCATGCCGAGGGTGAGCACGACCAGCCCACCAGGCAATCCGACGACGTCCCAGAAGACCTCCTCGTTGTGAGCTCCCGACGCATTTGCTGCAACGTGCAGAGCAAGCGCCGGGGAAGACGCCCACGCTCCGGGAATGCCGACTGGCATCACGAGGCCATCGGCGGTGACCGCAAGCTCGGCCGTCGGACTTGGGGTGATGCCGATACTCGGCAGTCGCGGTACTGACGAGCGTTCCTCGGCAAGGAACGAGTCGAGGACGAGCGCGGCTGCGGTGGCTGTGGCGTCGAGGTCGGCTCGCTCCGGCGCCTCGAAATCCCTCGGCGCTGACCATTCAAGTGCGAGGACGCCGAGCATCCTCCCACGAACCGACAGCGGGAGCGCCGCGCTGGACTGCGTCGTCACACCCGCGCGCCAGCGCCCCAAGCCGGTATGGCCTCCCTCGGGCTCCTCGCCCAACCCGTGCACGTCGCCATGAAACTCCGCTTCGCCAGATTCGCCAACGCGGGCTACGTCGGTCGAGCCGTCGAGCGGCACGGAGGGCATCTCCTTGGTGAACGTCGCGTGCGAACCCGCTGCGGCGACCGTTTCGAGATGGGTGTGTTCGGGACCCGTTTCCTCGCTCGTGAGCATGAAGAGCCGAGCGCGGGCGAGTTCAAGATCGACTACGAGTCTGTCAACGATGGCTTGAGTGGCCCCTGCGGCATCTGACGCCTCTCCGGACACAGCGATCACCGACTCAAGGGCAGCATGCAGCGGCCCGTCCGGAACAGTGCTACGCGACGCGGACGTATCGTCCGCCGCCATGTCGACGGATTCTTCAGTCATCCAGGATCCCCAGTGGCCCGATCGATTCGGCCGGCCAGCCAGCCGAAAGTGGACACGGAAAAGGCCAGCCCCTGCGCACAGTCTACCTCACAAATGGGACCGAATGCCTCGCAAGTAGTTAACTCGGGCCCACCTACGCAGAATCTGCAACCTCGCTGCGATCCGGACGTGGACTACCCCGCCTCGCGCTCGGAGTCCAGCTCGACGATCCCTGGCCCCATCACCGCAGGCCCCATCATGTCCGCAGGAACGAGCTGGTCGAGCCAATACGCCTCGTCGTTTCGCCGATACACAAGCATGCGGCCGGAGTTGTTGGGATCTTTGGCACGATGATAACGCGCATAGATGTGCTGGTTGTCGGTACCGACAACCTCTATCTTGCCGGACTCGTGCGAGATGCAGAAGCGTGCACGCCGAGAAAGCCCCGAAACCATGGCGCGGGCCTCCTCCACGATCTCAAATGCGCGCTGAATCGGCATCTCGAATGATGCGTTGCCGATGGTCGGCCGACATTGGAAGACGTAGTACTGCGGGCAGCCCACTTCGGTACACCGCTCGAAGAGCTCGGCGAGCACCATCGGATCATCGTTGATGCCCACGGTCACCGGACACTGGTTAAGGCACAGCGCGCCAGCTTCCCTCAGAACACCAACGGCATGCGCCGCTCGAGCCGTGAGTTCACGCGGATGGTCAAAGTGCGTCATCACATGGAACGACCGGCCGGTGGCCACGACCTCACCTACGAGTTGCCGAAGGCTCAGATCATGCGTGATTCGACTGGGATTAAACGCTGGGACTTTCGATCCCAAACGGATATTGCGCACGTGTGGAATCGCAAGCAGCGCGTCTATGAGCTCCCGCAAGATAGGCGTCGCAACGGTGAGCGGGTCCCCACCGCTGAGCAGAACGTCCGTGACCTCGGAATGCCTCGCAATGTAGGCGACTGCCGGACGCCAGTCGCGCAGCGTCTCGCGCGTGCGGCCCAAGAACATGCGCTTCCGGAAGCAATACCGGCAGAATCCGGCGCACTGATCAGTCAGCAGCAGCAGCGCGGTGTCACGGTACTTGTGCTGCAGGCCGGGAACGACGGTGTTGGAAGCTTCGTTGGACGCATCAAGGCTTCCGAACTCGAGTGCCTCGTCGGAGCCTGGGATGATCAGCCGACGAATCGGATCTTCGGGATCACTCCAGTCGATGAGCGCCGTGTAGTAATCGGTCGCCCTGAACGCGAACTGGGTCGCTGAGTCTGCTGAATGTGCTTTGCCGTTGACCCCAACCTCAGTTACATCGAGCAAGCACCGCGATGCGCGCGGAGGTGTCGCGTTCAGGCCGTGGCCAAGCTTGGCGGAAGTGTCCCGCATGGGCGCTCCGTCTCTTCCAGGCTTGTCATCCGCTTTCGCCGAGCATGTGCCTGGATAGCCGACTTCGGATAGCGGCCCGACTATCCACATGACCTTCGCGACCGTGGCCGCGAACCCCTATGAACTATCCGATTCGGTGCCGACAGTATACCAGACGAACCGGTCCGGGCTCCACCGCTAGGGCCACCTGCCAACGCCTGACACCACCAGTTCGATGGCCGTGTAGACGAGCGTGAGTGCGAGCACGGCGGCCAGGATCGCCTGGTCGCGCGGCTTCTTCAGCCACAAGCGGATCGCCATTCCACCGAGCGCCCACAGCGAGGTCGACGTGAATGTTAGCGCCGCCAGAACTCCCACGCTCACCGCCAGAGCGAATGGCTGGCGAGCAATGCCTGCCAGGAACGTCGTGAACATCATGATCGCGAAGACCAGCGCCTTCGCATTTACGAACTGCAGCGCGAACCCGCCGACAAACCCGTGCGACGGCGGGACCTCGTCGCTCGTGCTCGCCCCAAACGACCTTCGCCTCACCCACGTCATCCAGGCCAGCCACAAGATGTAGGTTGCCCCGACCCAGCGCATGATCGATTCGATAGCTGGTACGGCCCCGAGCAGTGCGGACGAAGCCGCAGCGGAGGCGAGCAGAAGCGTCGAGAACCCACCAACGATGCCGAAGAGGAACGGCAGCGTTTTTCGATAGCCCTGCATGAGGCCGAGCGTCGCGCTCATTATGTTGTTGGGCCCCGGGCTGAACGTGGCGGCGACCACGAAAGCCAGCGCTGCAACAATCGGTATTCCGTACACGCCTCGACCTCCGCAGGCGGTAGGCTTGCCCGGTCACGCATTTGCCGCGCTCGGTGCGCTTCCGCGTATCACTGCCAAGGCACTCGGCACCGATACGCGAACGTGGCACGTGGTGCCCTCTTGCGCGCGAGAACTTGAGGGCTCGCTTCTACGCCCCAGCGGCCTCTTCCTCAGCAGCACCCTCGCACACTAGGGTGGGCTCAGCGCCCTCGCGGACCACGTGCTCGGTGATGACCACCTCTTGGACGTCGGTGCGACCGGGAAGGTCATACATGAGTTCGAGCAGCATCTTCTCGAGGATTGAGCGCAGTCCGCGCGCGCCAGTGCCGCGCAAGACGGCCTGCTCGGCGACTGCACCGAGCGCGCTCTCGGTGAACTCGAGCTGCACGCCCTCCAGCGAGAAGAGACGCTGGTACTGCTTGACGAGCGCGTTCTTGGGCTGCGTGAGGATGTGGACGAGGTCGTCTTCGGAGAGTTCCTCCACGTGGGTGATGACCGGCAAACGACCGACGAATTCGGGAATCATGCCGAACTTGTGCAGATCTTCCGGCAGCACCTGCGCGAGAAGCACGCCCGTGTCGTGCGTGGTCGAATCCGCGAGTTCAGCGTTGAAGCCGATGCCGCGCTTGCCAACACGATCCGCGACGATCTTCTCCAGCCCAACGAACGCCCCGCCGAGGATGAACAGTATGTTGGTGGTGTCGATGCGGATGAGCTCCTGCTGGGGATGCTTGCGCCCGCCCTGCGGCGGAACGGCCGCCTCGGTGCCCTCAAGGATCTTGAGCAGCGCCTGCTGCACGCCCTCGCCCGACACGTCGCGCGTAATCGAGAGGTTCTCCGCCTTGCGCGCGACCTTGTCGATTTCGTCGATGTAGATGATGCCGACCTCCGCGCGCTTCACATCGAAGTCGGCGGCGGTGATGAGCTTGAGCAGGATGTTCTCGACGTCCTCGCCCACGTAGCCCGCTTCAGTGAGCGCAGTTGCGTCGGCGATCGCGAACGGGACTTTCAGGATGCGCGCAAGCGTCTGCGCAAGCAGCGTCTTGCCGCAGCCCGTCGGCCCGAGGATGAGGATATTGCTCTTGGCGAGCTCGACATCCTCGTCGGTTTCGCTCGGCGTGAGGTGCACGCGCTTGTAGTGGTTGTACACAGCGACTGACAGGACCTTCTTGGCGTCCTCCTGGCCGACCACATACGAGTTGAGAGACTCATAGATCTCCCGGGGAGCCGGCAAGTCATCGAGAACGGGTTCGAGCGCGGCCTCCTCGGCAAGCTCGTCTTCGACGATGTCGTTGCACAGGTCAATGCACTCATCGCAGATGTAGACACCCGGGCCCGCGATGAGCTTCTTGACGTGACGTTGGCTCTTGCCGCAGAAGGAACACTTCAGCGACTCGGGCCCCTCAGGAGTTCGCGTCATTCCTCTGACTTCTCCTCCTCCACGGCCTTGCGGCTCGCGACGACGGAATCGACCAGCCCGTACTCCCTGGCTTCCTCAGCTTCCATGATGTTATCGCGTTCCGTGTCTGCGTGGATGGTTTCCTTCGTCTGACCCGTGTGATGCGACAGGATGCCGTCGAGCTCATCTCGCATACGAAGCATCTCTTTGGCCTGGATCTCGATGTCCGTGACCTGGCCTTGTGTGCCGCCCCACGGCTGGTGAATGAGCACGCGCGAATGCGGAAGCGCATAGCGTTTGCCCGGAGCGCCCGAAGCGAGCAGAACGGCCGCCATCGATGCGCACTGGCCCACGCATACCGTTGAGACATCCGACTTGATGTACTGCATCGTGTCGTAGATCGCCAAGCCCGAGGTGACCGAGCCACCCGGCGAGTTCACGTACAAGTTGATGTCCTTGCCCGGATCTGCCGAGTCGAGGTGCAGGAGCTGAGCGATCACAAGGTTGGCGATATGATCGTCGATCTCGGTGCCGAGAAAGACAATGCGCTCGTTGAGCAACCGGGAGTAAATGTCGAAGCTTCGTTCGCCTCGGCTGGTCTGCTCGATGACGATGGGCACGAGTGCTTTGATATCTGGGATCACGTAAGTCTCCTCGTCTCGGGGTGAATCACTGCTCGGAAGCCTCGCTCGCCGCTTCCTTCTTCTTCGACGCGCGCTTTGTGGATGTCTCTTTCGTACCCTCGGCGGCTCTGGATGCGTTCTCATCTTCGTCGCTGACTTCGACGGTCTTCACGTTCTCCATCAGCCAGCTGACGGCCCGACGATGCATGACTCCCTCGCCGATGATGGCCATCAAACCCATCGACTCCCACTTCTTGCGCGCTTCTTCCGCCGTGATCTTGGATGCTGTCGCCAGATCCTCGAGCTCCTTGTTGATGTCGTCCTCGGTGACTTCAAAGCCCAGTGCGCGGAAGAGCGACTCGAGGGCGAGATCCTCGCGCACGGCCTGCTCGGCGTCGTTCAGGATGTTCGCCTCGAAGTCCTCGCGCGTCATCCCGGTCATGTTTGCGTAAGCCTCCAGCGTGAGACCCTGCTCCTGCAGGCGCGTGTTGAAATCGGTCTCGAGGCTTTGCGCACGACTCTTGATCATGGGATCGGGTATGACACCCGGCGTGCGCGATGCCAACACTTCGCGGGCGGCCTTCTCCTTCTCGCGGTTGTAGGCAAGAAGGCGCTGCATGTCCAGGCGGCTACGCGTGTCTTCGCGCATGGCCTCTGCGGTGTCGAAGCCCATCTCGGCGGCGAAGTCGTCATCGACTTCCGGCAGCTGCTTCGCCTTGATCTCGTGAATCTCGACGTCGAACTGGGCCGTCTTGCCGACGTACTCCTGGTTAGACGACGCCTCCGGAATCGGAAACTCAATGTGGGTTTCTGCGCCGGGCCTGAGCCCCATCAAACCCTCGTCGAACTCGGTGGGCATGAGGCCGCGGCCAGTCTCGTAGAGGTACTTGTCGACGGTGTTGCCCTCATAGGTGTCGCCATCAACGTAGCCGACAAAGGACAGGAGCACGAAGTCATCGGCTTCGATGCCTCGATCCTCCACCGGCACAAGCGAGGCAAACCGCTCGCGTAGCTCGCCGAGCTGGGCGTCGATGTCAGCGTCGGTGACTTCTCGGCGAGGCACCTCGACAGTGATGTCATCGTAGGACTCGACCTCGAGTTCGGGCCGAAGCGCGACTTCGAGTGTGAACGTGTAGTCCTTGCCCGGCTCTACGGTGTCGAGTTCGTCAATCTCCGGAGACTCGATGGGCCGCAGGTTCTCGGCGTCGACCGCGCGAGGGTACCAGTCGTTGACGAGCCCTTCGGTCGCCTCGGCGAGCACATGCGTTCTGCCGACGTAGTTGTCGACGACCGGCCGAGGGACTTTGCCCTTCCTGAACCCGGGGACGCGCAGCTTCGAGCTGATGCGACTGTAGGCTTCGGCGATCGAAGCGTCGACGCCCTGAGCCGGCACGGTCACGGTCAGCTTGGCGTTCGAACCCTCGAGGGGCTCGACGGATGTGGTCAGCACAGATGGATCCCTTCGCGTGATGTGATGCCGGAGCCGTCCGGCGAGTTCAGTCGACTGGTGCGGGCGAGAGGACTCGAACCTCCACGAGTTTCCTCACCGGAACCTAAATCCGGCGCGTCTGCCAGTTCCGCCACGCCCGCATGACACGGTCACCCATGATAGCAAAAGCACACCGGCTATTCCGCACTTCAAGCGCACAATTTGCGGCAGGGATGGCAGCCGAACACGCGGAATCGCCGACGGCGCAGTCTGCACGCGATCGATGCCCGTGTCTGCATGATCGTGGCCATCCGAGCCGTCGAGTGCGAAACACCGCGTCAGTCGCCCTTCACGAGAACCAGGTCACCGCCGCTTATCTGTCTCAGTGCCGCGCGAGCCCAATACTCCCAGAAAGCGGGAACCTCGCGAGCAACGAATGCAGGTGTGCCCCAGATCGGCTCAAGCTGCTGCGCGGGAACGGTTCGTACATCCCAGCCAGCAGCAAGGAACGCGAGCTTGATTCTCGGCAGGTGATAGCCCTGGCTTACGGCAAGTGCGTGATGGACGCCCTCGCGCTTGAAGATCGTGATGGTGTTGCGCACCGTCGCATCGGTGTCCATCCCTAGCGGGTCGAGCAGAATCGCCGACGCTGGAACACCAGCCCTCTCGGCGGCATTGCGCATCGCAATCGACTCATCGGTTCCGTTTGGCTCGACGCCACCTGACATCACCAGCTGCTTGACCAGACCGGACTGGTACAAGTCAACCGCCGTGGCAACGCGATCGCGCAGCGACGGCGACAGCGAGCCATTGTCGAACACGCGCGCGCCAAACACGACCGCCGCATCGGCTTTGGCGCGATAGTCCGACGTTCCGAAGAACGCTATCTGCGCCAGTGGGAACAGGATCATCAGAACCGCGACTCCGAGGAGCATCGCGATGTGATCGGCAGCAAGCAGCTTCTTCGAACGGATCATCCACACACCCCAGCCGAGCAGTACAAACACCGCTGCGACCACGACTGAGAACGGAATCGCGAAGCTCGGCCGAAACAGACCCGCACCCCACGCCTGGTAGAATTCGGCGGCATTTTCCAGCGCGATCACCGCGAACATCGCGCATGCGGCAAGCGTGAGCACACGCCGCCATCTGGACATCTTCGGCGCGAACACATACGCGAGCAGAATCGCCGAGGCCCCTGCGCCCAGGCCAAGTGCGACTGAACTAGGCAGGAAGCCCATGTGGATCCACCAGAGATCCTGGGTTGCCTTGCCACTGCGCGCCTGAGCCACACTGTTGACGAGGGAGTACACGCTGACGAACAGCGCCGTCGACCGAGTGAGCGCGAGCACCCAAGCCGTCTTGAAGGCGTTGGAGAATGCCTTGTAGCGGCTTTCTTCGTCGTGTGATCCGTGTGACAAGCGCTCTCCGATAACTGAGGGGGCGGCCGACACCATGCTAGTCGAGTCCATCGAGGTCGCATAGGCCCGCGTTGACAAGTGATTTCGGGTCGTTGAAGAGCACAAACTCGGCCGGCGAGAGCGCCTGCGGCCCAAGCCCCCCTCCTCGGCAGTCCGTCGTGGTGAGGAACGGACTCCCTGCGCACATGGCCAGGTCCTTGCAGAGGTGTCGTGGTCCGAGGTGATCTTCGCCCGACGCGGCTTGCCGAGATGCCCGACCGTGCCGAAACATCCGGCACCGTCACAAGGGATGCTCATCGACGCTTCCGCCTCACTCTGCCCACTCCGTCCACATGCAGACGATCGGAATCCAGCGCGGCGTCATCCAGCCAGCCAGGTGGTCACCGCCTGACCGCACTTCGAATCCGTGGGCGGCAGCTTCGCAAGCGCCGCACCCGCTCAATCCGTTGTCGCACCCATAGGTCGCCATTGGTGTGGCCCACAACCGTCGCCTTGCGTTTGTTCGCCGTGGCGCACCACAAGGACTCGTCAGGCACAACGCTCGCACAACGAGGAGGAACAACATGCCAGGCACACGTGCACGTCGTACAAGAACGCTAGGGATCATCGCCCTTGCGGTCATGGCGGTGGGATGGTTCGCATCGCCAGCCGTCGGCAAAACGGTTCGCGCGTCCATGTATGGGGGACCGCACGATCACTGCGGCAGCACAATCGCCGCTCCGCATGCTGGACACCTCTCATACGGGCGGAACGTCATCGCTTTGCGCACGCGCCACTTCGGCGACTTGTGGAAGATCAGCTATCGGCGTCACGGCAAGTGGTACTCGGGCATCTACTGCAACCTCGACTACGGTCCCGCGAAGTCGACGCACCGGAAAGTGGATATCGCGTGGGGTGGTGCCAAACGAATCGCGCTTCCGGGGCTCGGCAAGGTGCGCATCACCAAGGTCGGCCACCTGCCTAAGAAGTACTGGCGCGCATTCGGGCACTACAAGACGCTCGAGGAGTGCAAGCGCAAGCTGAAGTGGCGCTAGCGACGAGGGTGTCCGCTGTCCCGGACACCCTCGCTGAGTGAATGATGGTGGGCCGTCGGGGGATCGAACCCCGGACCTTGGGATTAAGAGTCCCCTGCTCTGCCAGCTGAGCTAACGGCCCATTTGCAGCGCTTGTCGACGCGGCGGCACAGCGCGTTTTCAACTCATGGGGTGGGAGACGGGACTCGAACCCGCGACCTTCGGAGCCACAGTCCGACGCTCTAACCAACTGAGCTACACCCACCATGAGTGGCGTGGCACGCCCGGAGGGATTCGAACCCCCGACCTAGAGATTAGAAGTCTCCCGCTCTATCCAGCTGAGCTACGGGCGCAGAACATGCTTCGCCCTCGAGGACCGTGCCGCGAAGCGGTACGGTACCTGCGACGACGTAGGTTGTCAATGGAGCGGCCGACGGGACTCGAACCCGCAACAATCAGCTTGGAAGGCTGATGCTCTACCAATTGAACTACGGCCGCACACCGCGAGTTCATCGCCACTGACAGGACTGCCCTGCGCTCGTCGCTGACCCCCTGCCAAGTCGCTTGGACACTATACAGTCACACGCTCGCGCGCGGTCAAGCCACCGCACGCGCCGGGCTGCGGCAGGACCCGTACCCATTTCGGCCGAAATCTAATACGGCACTCGAATGGCAGCGATATGCTGCGCAGATGGACGTGGCCTCTCACGGCCTTGATTTGACCGGCCGCCGGAAACGTAACTCCAATTCCAATCCAAAATGTGCGATGCTGTGTTACAGGATAGGTGTGTACGCTTTAGCACCGCACACCGTACGACCCGTCCCGGTAGGCGGGAAAGCATCGGTTTCCTTCGAGTCAATCGTCGGCATCCGCACCGTTGCCGATGGCGGCTCGCCGGAAGCCGCAAAAGAGAAGCAAGGGGGTAAGGCATGCAACGCCATGCACAGTTCCTATGCCGCGATGTCTCTCGTCCAGGATGCCGCCTGAAGCGCGCATCAGACTCAGACTCATTCGGCGCCTCACTCGGCACGAGGGCAGCGTCATGAAGGCGGGTCTGAGCCGCCGTACCTTCATCAAGGCGGGCGCTGCCGCCGGAGCGGGCCTGATGTTCCTGAAGTACGTGGGAACGTCTGCGACTGAAACTCTCGCCCAGGCCACCGCCGGTGAGATCGAGTGGAAGCCAAACGTCTGCAACCTCTGCCCAAGTTTCTGCGGTATTCAAGTTGCGGTCAAAGAGGTTGACGGACAGAAGCGAGCGGTCAAGATCGAGGGCGATCCGGGCCACTCCTTCAATCAAGGTCACACGTGCGCGCGCGGACAATCGGGACTGCGACTCCTGTATAGCCCCGACCGCATCAAGAAGCCCCTGATCCGAGTCAAGGGCTCGAAGCGCGGCGAATGGAACTTCAAGGCCGTCTCGTGGGACGAGGCCTACAAGCACGTCATGCAAGTCGCGCAGGACAACAAGATCATGCCGTGGGAAATGACGGCAATGGGCGGCTGGCTAGTGTGCTCGTTGTATGGCTCCTACCTCCTGCCATTCATGCGAGCGAGTCAGATCCCCAACTTGGTCGGATCGACCATCCAGCGCTGCATGTATGGCCAGGTTCTTGGCCTTGACTCGGCACTCGGAACATTTAACGCCCACGACGAGGTTTCCTCTGACTACGCACGCGCCAAGTTTGGACTGAACTTCAGGTCCAACGCAGCGCTAACCGCGTCGACCGGACGCATCGTTTCCTACACCGAGGGCCTGGCCAACGGAGCCACCGTTGTTACGCTGGATCCGAGACTCACCGAAGCTGCACGGCCTGGAGAGATGTGGCTTTCCATCAAGCCGGGCACGGATGGCGCTTTCCTGCTTGCGGTCATGCACGAGATTCTGACCTCCGGAACGTACGATGCGGAGTTCCTGGCAACCCATACCAACGCTCCTTTCCTGGCGTACATGGATGGGAAGATGCTCAGGCTCGCAATGGACGCCGGGCCAAACGGAACCCCCGGCCGGTTCTACGTGGTCGACAAAAACACGGGCAAGGTCGTGGCAGTTCCTGGCGTGAGCAACCGCAATGACAAAGCCGTGGACGGATCATCGGTGAGCCCGGCTCTCGACGCCACGGCATCGTGGAACGGCAAACCGGTCAAGAGCGTCTTCTCCTTCCTCAGGGAGCGCACGGCGGGATTCACGGCCGAGTGGGCCTCGGAGATCACAGGCATTGACACCAAAACGATCGACTCGGTCGCCAAGCAGTTCTCGCAGACCAATCCCGCGATGGTCTACTCAGGCTGGGCCGACGGCCGATATGACACGTCGCCGATGACCTGGAAGACCGCCGCAATGATCCAGGCGCTCATCGGCGGAATCGACCGACCCGGTGGGTGGTACTACACCGGCAAGCAGCACGAACTGATCAAGGACTACTGGGACAACATGGCCAAGGGTGAGCCCACGTTGGAGCCCGATACTCCCGGGGTCCGACTTCCCCTCATCAGGCAGGCGATCTTCAACGACCCCAGCCAGTGGATGCACGGGTTCCCCGGAATCAGCGAAGTCTGGAATGAGAACCAGCGCGCGAAGGGCAAGCCGTCGGTCCCCTTCAACCTCTTCACTGACCTTGGGCTCTCCGAATCCGTAGAGGGTAAGCTCCAATACAAGGGGAAGCCCTACCAGACCCGAGCAATCGGCATCGCAGCCACGAACCCCGTGCGGAGCTTCTTCAGCTCGGAAGATCAGAAGGCCCTGTTCTCCAACGAGAACATCAAGATCATCGTCGATATCGATGTCTTGCCGACTGACACCGCAGCCTATGCGGACGTCATCCTCCCGGACCTGACCTACCTTGAGAGGCCTGAGGTCCTGATGGATTCGCAGTCGGCGGACATGACGTTCGCTTCGAGGACTCCAGCAGTGCCACCCGTCGTGGACGGCAAGCACTTGCTCGACATCTTCCTCGACTTTTCACAACGTATGGGCTCCTATGAGCCGTACGTCAAGACGCTTGCCACCAATTTGGGCGCGGATCCCAACGCGACGCTCAAGACATTTAACGACCTGCGTCAGAATGGGCGCTCGGTTGTTCCGGCGCTTCGCGAGATGGCGGTTGCGCATGAGGCGCCCGGGTTCGGGCTCACTGCCGAGAAGATGGGCAAGGATCTCGAAAAGGGAGCCATCACTCTGAAGACGAAGGACGAGATCGTCGCCGAGAGCGGGGTTCCTCGCAAGTACCCGGCACCCACCCCGTCGGGTCGCATCGAGCTGTACTCCATGCTGTTCGCCGATCTGACGACGCTAGCAGGCGGCGAGTACGATCCGCACATGGATCCGCTGCTGATGTACACCGACACGGTCTTCAGGGACGGACTTGCGGCCGGAGAGAGTCTGGGCAGTGACGAGTTCTACATGACCTATGGTCACATCCCGACCATGACCCACACATCGACATCCGACAACGATCTGCTGGTCGCCGTGACCGAACAGAAGCCGGACCTGTACATGCGCGTCTGGATGAACACCAAGCGTGCGGCCAAGCTGGGCTTGAAGGACAACGACACGGTCGTTCTCAAGAACACGCGAGCCGACCTGCAAGTGGAGAGTCCGATATTCGTCACCGACCTCATTCGTCCGGACACGCTCTTCTTCCCGGCGCCCTTCGGCGCTGAAAACAAGGCGCAGACGTCGGCAGTTGGGCTCGGCGCCGCATACAACAAACTGGTACCTCGCCAGATCGAACCGATAGCCGCCGGGACTATGGCTAGCCAGTTCACCGTCAAAGTGAGCAAAGCGGCAGAGGGGAAGGGCTAAGCAATGGCGCGCTATGGATTCGTAGTTGATTTGACGACCTGCGTGGGCTGCAACGCGTGTGTCGCGGCCTGCACCACTGAGAATGAGACCCCCTATTGGGATGGGCTGTATAGGACACACGTCGAAGACGTCAGCTTCGGGTCGTTCCCCGATAGCGGACGCGCGATCATCCCTCGGCTGTGCATGCACTGCGAGAACGCCCCGTGCGTCCGCGTCTGCCCCACGGGAGCCAGCTACAAGACCGCCGATGGAATCGTGCTCGTGGACGCCGACAAGTGTATGGGGTGCGGGTATTGCATCGCCGCATGCCCCTTCGGCGCTCGCTATCGCTACGAGAAAGAAGCCGTGAACAAAGCCAACGAGATCTTTGGCAAAGACGCCGGACATCAGGCCCCCCATGTGGACAAATGCACCTACTGCGTACACAGGGTCAAGGAAGGCCGCGAACCTGCGTGCGTGGCCGTCTGCCCTGCGCACGCACGGGTCTTTGGCGACTTGGACGACCCGAACTCCGAAGTCTCCAAGCTCGTTGAATCCGGCAAGGCACAGCCCATTGGGGACCCCGGTCCCCAGCCGAAGACCTACTACGTCCGTTAGAGGGAGGGAACGATGATCGCCTCAAGTTACGTACAACAGTCCGCATGGGGATGGCAGATCGCAGCCTACCTTTTTCTAGGAGGTCTCGGCGGTGCGGTTGGAGCGTTGGGTATTGGAATCGAGCGGTTCGTGAACAAGGACGGCCGGATCGGGCTCCTGTCGGCCATGTGGGGATTCGTCTTCCTCGCTGTCGGAAGCGGACTGCTGGTCTTGGATCTGCTCAACCCGTTCAACGCCATCTTCTTCTGGCGCAACCCGGGCTCATGGATCTTCTGGGGCATTCTGTCCCTTAGCGGCTACCTGGTGAGCAGTGTGTTGTACTCCGTCGCCTGCGCGAAGGACTCTCCGTTCCTGCGACCGATCGCCGACACCTTCCCCAAACTTCAGGAGTGGCAGAACGTTACTGGCATCGTGAGCATCGCCCTCGGGACGTTCGTGACGGTCTACACCGGCTTCCTTCTCTCCGCAGCCCAGGGAATTCCGCTGTGGCACAATGCGGGACTTCCCGTGCTCTTCACAATCTCGGCGTTCTCGACGGGATGCGCATTCTTGATGCTGGCACTGTGGTCCAGGCGTCATGAGCTGCACAACCTCTTCAACGGAATCGCCAAGCTTGATGCGGCACTCATCGGCGCCGAGGTTGTTGTTCTGTTCGCGCTCTACAACTCAGCCATCCACTCCGGTGCCGCCTGGTACTCGGTGAACTCGCTGCTCGGCAACTGGGTGTTCGTTGTCGGGTTCCTTGCACTTGGCCTCATCGTTCCGCTGGCGATCGAGCTTTTCGAGATCATGTCAGATGGAGAGTCTGAGGCTTCGCGCATGGCTGCCCGTTTGCTCCCCTTGGTCAGCGTCTTCATCTTGATCGGCGGCTACTTGCTGCGGCGGTTCATGCTGCTGGGCGGGTACTACCAGTTCCCCTGGTAGTCCGGAGGAGACAACCTAGGAAGTCGCATGAACGAAGAGTCAAGGGCCGCGTGCTACATCCTTCTGGCCCAAGGGCTTGTCTACCCGCATCCGACCTTTGCGGACGAGTTCCGTCAGTTGGTCGAGGTCTTGTCGGCGGGCGAGGATTCTGGACCTCTGGCGAAGGAGCTCGATGACCTCGCCGCTGGTCTCGATGACCTGGAGACAGTGCCTTTGGACAACCTGCAGGGCGAGCACACTGGGTTGTTCGTGAACAACTACCCGCATGTTCCGTGTCCGCCGTACGAGTCTGCGTACCGCGAGAAGACGCTCGTGGGCAATGCGACGGCAGCGGCGGCCCACACGTACAGGCAGTGGGGTCTTGAGGTCGACAATGAGTTCGCCGACTACGCTGGAGCGGAACTCGAGTTCATGGCGTTTGTCATTCGCATGGCTGAAGAGGATGACCAAACCGACACAATGCCTGCCCAGAAGACGTTCCTGACCAATCACCTGCTCACTTGGATGCCAAAGTTCGCCGCAGACATCCAGCGCGCCGCGAAGCTCGACCTGTATCGCGCTTTCGGCAAGCTTCTCGGCGACTTCCTCTCGATGGAAGAAGCGCTGCTCGCTGATAGCGCACCCAAGGCGAGCACGTCCGCCAAGATCCTGCGCCCACGTCCGCTGCCAGGTACCTGATGCCTGTCATCGAGACAGAGTCGACCTCGTGTCTCGTGCGGCTGCACTCGCACTCTGAGTGCAGGCGATGTCAAGATGTGTGCCCCGCGTCCGCTATCACGTTGGATGGCGGACGCGTGATCGTCGACCAGGCTCTGTGTATTGGCTGCGGACTATGCCTCTCTGCGTGCCCGACTTCGGTATTCTCGGTGCGCGGCCTCGATCTCGCAGCGCTCCTCGACAACGGGGTTGGCCGAGATGGAGACACCCTCACGCTGAGCTGCGCGTGCACCTCGGCACAAGGATGCGACCCATCCGCAAGTTCGTCTCGTGTGCTCCCCTGCCTCGGAATGCTCGATGACGACCTGCTTCTTGCCTTGGCTGGCAAGGGAGTCAAAACGCTCGTTCTGCGAACGGGCGATGGCGAAGCCTGCGTGCTTCACGCCCGCGACATCATCGGTAGCACGATCGAGCGAGTGCGCAAGCGGTGGCCTGGTCGTCTGGCCGTTGAGATGCACGAGGAGCACAGCATCCCTGACGCCTCTTTCGCCCAGACTCTCGACGAGCTCGTCCCTCCGAAGGAGGAGACCCTTGACCGCCGAGCGTTCCTCATGGGTATCGTGGAGCGCGCCCGAGACGCCGTGAGCGATCCTCCGGCCGCCGAGGAGAAGGAATGGGGACCGCGTCCACTCCCCGCAAAGATCCCCGCCCGCCGAGAACTCCTCCTTGCCTCGGTGCTTGACACAGACCCCGTTGTCTTCCCTCGACTCGCTATCAGCGACGCCTGTGACGACTGCCAAGAGGCGCATTCGTTGTGCAGTCGCTTCTGTCCCTCGGGAGCACTGAGCCGCGTCGAGACGGACACGAAAGTGGAGTTCATCTTCAAGCCCGAGATCTGCGTTGACTGCGGCCAATGCAGTTTCGTCTGTCCGCAAGACGCCATCTCCAGCCAGGCCGAAGAGCCGGGCCGAGACGCGAGGACGTTGCGCGTCTTTGAGCGCGGCGTCTGCACACAGTGCGGGAAGACAGCGAGCTACCTCACTGAGGGGCTGTGCCCCGCGTGCAGCCGAAACTCAAGCCTCAAGAACACGCTGCTCGATTGGGTGCTGCAGCCAAAGACCTCCGCCGAGAGCCCCCAGCAACAAGGTGAGGGCTCGCCCCTCTAGCCGAGGCAAGCCCTCCACCGTGTCGTCAATGGTCGGGCCGACAGGATTCGAACCTGCGACCCTCTGCTCCCAAAGCAGATGCGCTACCAAGCTGCGCTACGGCCCGACACTGTTCGTCCGCGCCCGCCAGCAAGGCGGAAACGAGCGACCAACAGTGTAGCCGGGGCCACGCACTCGGGCAATGCGCCGGTGCGCGCAATCGCTGCCCTGGCCCAGTGGCACCCGACCGGCACCTGCACCGCGCGCCTCGCCTACAACTCGGCTTCGGCTGGCTCCGGCACGAATTCGAGGTGCGCGTGCGTTTCCGGCTCCTCCTCGGCATGCACGAAGTGACCGCCACGCATCCACGACGCCCCCGCCGCGATCAAGCACATCAACGCCGAGAAGATCAGCACGAGCCGCAGCGCGTGCTCAAACGGCGCTGCGATCAGCGTCGGGAAGAAATGCTTGCCGACGAGTGCCGTCACGTCGGCGGCCGGAAGATGCGCGAGCACCGGGCCGAGCAGCTCTTTGAGCGGGTTGTAGCCGAGGAAGGCCGCGAACAAGTAGCCCGTCGGCGGCATCTGCGCGAGCTTGCCGGCGACGACAGCCGGAACGTGGTGCGCGGTCAGCCCCGCAGTCATCGTCACGGGCACACTCGCGACAAGTCCGGCGACCATAAGCGAGAAGAAGATGCCCATGGACAGCGGCTGGCCAGTCATCTGCGCGGTGGAGCGCATGCCGGAGGCCGCGCCGCGAGTCTTGGCCGGCACGCTGTTCATGACAGCGGCAGTATTTGGCGCGCCGAACATGCCAAACGCGATCCCGTCGAGGAAGAGCAACGCCGCGAACTGCCAGTACGCGAAGTCGGCGGGCAGCAGCATCATCGTCGCGAACACGGCCGCCGCAAGCAGCATGCCGCCGCTCGTGAACATGCGCGCGCCGTACTTGTCGGAGAGCTTGCCGAAGGTCGGCCCAGAGACCATGAAGCCCAGCGTCAGCGGCAACATCGCAATCCCCGCCCAGACGGGCGTCGACTCGAAGCTGAACCCGTGCAGGGGCAGCCAGATTCCTTGCAGCCACATGATGAACATGAACATCATGCCGCCGTTGGCGACCTGCGAAAGCAACACTGCGAGATTGCCCATGGCAAACGCGCGGATTCGGAAGAGCGTCAGGTCGAACATCGGATCCTTGACGCGGGTCTCCACGAACGCGAAGACGCCGAGCAACGCCACACCGCCGACGATCTGCAGCCACACCATCGGGTCGCTCCAGCCCATGGGCGAACCGCCATACGGCGTGATGCCGCTCGTCACGCCAAACAGCACGAACCACAGACCAGCCGCAAACAGCGCCATGCCGATCCAGTCGATGCGCGCGGGATGGCGCTCGCCGGTGTCCTTGAGCTTCGCATACGCCCAGATCGTGCCGACGATGCCGAACGGCACGTTGACCAGAAACACCATGTGCCAGTTGACGGCCGAAAGGATGCCGCCCACCACGAGCCCCAGAAACGAGCCCGCCAGCGCCGCGATCTGATTGATGCCGAGCGCCATGCCGCGTTCCTCGGCAGGAAAGACATCGGTGATGATCGCCGCCGAGTTGGCCATGAGCATCGCCCCGCCTACCGCCTGAATCATGCGGATGACGATGATCTGGATGGCGCCAGCTGGACCGGTCATCCATATCGCCGAGAGCGCGATGGACGAGAGGGTGAAGACCACGAAGCCGAGGTTGTACATCCTCACGCGGCCAAAGATGTCGCCGATTCGGCCGAGGGTCACCACGAGCACCGCTGTCACGAGGCCATAGCCCATCAGCATCCAAAGCAGGTACTGGAAGTTGGCCGGAGCAAGCGGATCGAGCTTCAGCCCACGGAAGATGTCGGGCATCGAGATCATGATCACTGATCCCGTGAGTACTGCCATGAAGACTCCGAGCGTGGTGTTGCCGAGCGCCGTGTACTTGTAGGCGATTGGGTCGCGCTTGGCCGGGGTTTGCTTGGTGGCTGACATGCTCTCCTTCTCGGTTCCTGGGAACGAAACGCACGCGCTCCACCTCGCGGCTGGCGCGTGCGCAATTGGTTGCTTCGGCAACTATATCATGCGAGACTCATGCCATGTCCAGCAACGACAACATGACGCCGCCGCCCGCCGAACGACCACGCGAACGACACGTCGGCAAGAACATCACGTCACTCGCCCGCATGGCGCGAGCCTACGTCGACCCCTGCGTTGCGCCGTTCGGTCTCAACTTCACACTGGTGCAGATATTGATCGTGCTGTTCGAAGGTGACGGCCTATCGCAGCACGAAATCGGCCGCGAGCTTCACGTCGACAAGGGCGCAATGGCTCGCGCGATGAAGAAGCTCGAGGACGACGGCTACGTCACTCGCGAGCAGCACCCCACCGACGAGCGAGCCTATCGCGTACTGCTCACAGAGCGCGCCCGCCGAGAAGAACCTGCGATCCGAGCGATCCTGCGCGGCTGGACCGCTGGCGCCACGCGCGGCTTGTCGCAGGAGGAGTTCTCGCAACTCGCGGAGTTGTTGAACCGCATGATCGGCAACGCTGCCGATATGCTTCAGAGCCACGCCGAAGCACAGCAACCCGCAGAGGACGCGCCATGATTCGTCCGCTCGCCGACAACGAGCGCGATCTCGCGCTCGCCATCATCAACGATGCCGCGCTCGCCTACCGGCAGGCGATTCCTGCCGACTGCTGGCATCAGCCGTACATGGACCGCGCCTGCCTCGACCACGAGATGGACGCGGGCGTTGAGTTCTTCGCCTTTGAGGCCGCCGCCGACGGATCGGACAGCGAGGTGCTCGGCGTGATGGGTCTTCAGGACGTCGCTGACGTGACCTTGATCCGCCACGCGTACGTGCGCACCTCCGCGCAGCGCCACGGCGTCGGCTCGGCACTGCTCGCCCACTTGGTGTCGCACGCCACGCGACCCGTCCTTATCGGCACGTGGGCGGCCGCGACATGGGCTGTGCGCTTCTACGAGAAGAACGGCTTCTCGCTCGTCTCCCCCGCCGAGAAGGACCGGCTGCTGCAGGCGTACTGGGACATCCCGACACGCCAGGTTGAGACGTCGGTCGTGCTTGCCGACAAGCGCGCGCTGCGCGAGGTCGTTTCCGGCGCGTAGGCGGCTGCGCCTCGACTCGCCCGAACCCCGATCGTCTGTATCGGCTCACCTCAACTCGGGCAAGCCGCACGGCGGCGAGGCTGGACGGGGCCTTTGCCTACGGATGGCCGTGGACAGTGCATGAGACCGTGTCGGTGTTCGGGTCGAAGACGTAGGTGCCGCCCGCCGGACATTTCGCTCCGAGAGCCTTGGCCACCGCGTTGACGTCGGGATAGAAGCCACTGTCAGCGTGCTCGAGGTCCATCGCGGTCTTGATCTTCTGCTCATTCGCGAAGCACTCCTGGCGCTGTTGCTCGGCGACTTTCTCCTTGCTGGGAGCGCACGCCGCAAGAGCAACGGTCGCACATAGCATCACCGCCAGCAGTCCGAACATGAGCCTTCGGCCTGTCGAATGGCCCTCCGCGAACGAATCGCACTGAACACCCATCGCCTACGCTCCCCTCAGTCTGGCACGCACGTCGGCGAGTGCCGCTGCCCGATGGCTGATCGCGTTCTTCTCGGCAAGGGAGAGCTCGGCCATCGTGCGTCCACGCGTGGCGTCGGGCTCGAACAGCGGGTCGTAGCCGAAGCCGCCATCGCCGCGAGGCGCGAAGCCAATCCGGCCCTCGCAGGTACCCGTGCCGACGATCTCGGTCCCGTCCGGTGCCACGAATACGATGGTGCAGCGGAAGCGAGCCGTGCGCCGATCGGACGAGACCACGTCTTTGAGCGCGAGCAGCAGTCGGCTGTTGTTCTCGGCGTCGGTCGCGCAGGGACCTGCGTAGCGCGAGCTGTAGACGCCCGGCTCGCCGTCGAGCGCGTCGACCTCAAGTCCCGAGTCGTCGGCGAGCGCGGCCAGCCCGAAGCGCTCATAGGCCGCCCTGGCCTTGATGCGCGCGTTGGCCTCAAACGTGTCCCCCGTCTCTTCGGGACTCGGCCATTCCTCGTCGAGTTCGGAAGCGGACTTGAAACGCCAGCCGGGGAAATCCAAAGCGGAGCGAATCTCGGCGAGCTTGCCGTGATTGGAGCTCGCAACAACGACGTCGATTCCCTCGTCAGGATTCGAAGACATCGATATCGCCCTTCACAATCTCGTTCTGAATCGCGACGAGGCGATCGATCCCACCGGCAGCCAGATCGAGCAGCGCGTCGAGACGCTCGCGCTCGAACGGTGTCCGCTCGCCGGTACCCTGCACCTCGATGAATCGCCCGCGCCCGTCCATCACGACGTTCATGTCCACCTCGGCGATGGAGTCCTCGGCGTACTCCAGGTCCAGCAGCAGCTCGCCGTCGACCATCCCCACACTCGTCGCTGCGATCTGCTCGATCAGCGGCAGGCTCGCGATCTTGCCAGCCGCCATCCACACGCCAAGCGCGTCGCGCAGCGCGATGTAGGCGCCCGTGATTGCCGCGGTGCGCGTCCCGCCATCGGCCTGCAAGACGTCGCAGTCAACCGTGACGGTCACCTCACCGCCGAGACCCGCCAGATCGACAACGCTACGAAGCGACCTGCCGACAAGTCGCTGGATCTCCTGCGTGCGGCCCTTGGGGCCACCGCTGGTGCTCTCTCGGCGGGAACGGGTGTGCGTCGCCGCCGGCAGCATGGCGTACTCGGCAGTCACCCACCCAAGCCCGCTACCGCGCCTCCACGCCGAGACGCCCTCGTCGACGTTGGCGGCACACAGCACGCGGGTGTCGCCGAGCTCGAAGATGCAGCTGCCCATCGCGTGCTTGAGGTAGCGCCGAGTCACGCGAACGGGTCGCAGAGCATCGTTGGCGCGGCCGGAGGCTCGAAGGCCCATTCAGTCATCTCCATCTCGTGTGTCGATGTCAAAGACATCGAATTCCTCGGCGACAAATACCGCCGAGCCAAATGCCTCGCTTGCCTGCCGAGCCATCTCGACGCGATCGTTCGTCGGCCATACGTGAACGAGCGCGAGCGCCCGCGCACCAGCTTTGCGCGCAAGCGTCCCTGCCTGGGACGCCGTGAGATGCGGCGCCTGGTCGGCGTATCGCTCCGGAAGTGTCGCCTCCGCAAGCAACAGGTCGACATCGTGGGCTGCCTCACGCACTCCTGGACACATGGCGGTGTCCGACGTGTAGGCGAATCGCTCACCGTCCGCCTCCACGACCAACGCAAACGTGGGCTCGGTGTGCTCAACCGGGATTGGCGTGATCTTCACACCGCCAATGATGATTGCAGTGGCGGGCTCGAGTTCAACCGGAATGAACGCCTCGGCGAAGTCGGCAGCACCTCGCTCGGAGAGCAGACATGGCAGCCGCTCCCACAGACCTTTCGGCAGGTAGAGCGGCAGCGGTGGACGCGGACCGCTCGGCGCGTAGCGCAATGCGGCGTGCAGCACGTAGATATCGGCGTAGTGATCGGGGTGATTGTGCGTGATGAACACCGCGTCGATGTCTTCCGGGTTCTGGATCTGCGCGAGATTGGCAATCACGCCATTCCCACAGTCAAGGAGAAGCCGGGCGCCCGCAGCCTCCAAGAAGTGCCCGGCACACGCTCGCTGCGGTCCGGAGTAGCTCGCCGAGGAGCCAAGAACTGTCACGCGCATGAAGCCTCCCACGTCGCTCGATCGTCCATAAGCGCGAGTAGCTCGCCGTTCGGTAGGCCCGTGAGCGCGGCCACCGGCACCGTTTCGGCACGCGGAATCGGCGAGCCAAAGACCCGCGAGCCAAGACGCCGGAACTCGATAGCGTCCCCCGTGGTCGCGAAGCGGTGGTGCGGTGTCGCGCCGGTTGGCGCGAGCTGCCCTCGGCGAGCAAGGGTCTCGGCGATTTCGATGGCTGTCTCATGTGCCGAGCTGATGAGCTGCACGCGAGCACCGACCACCTGCTGGATCGCCGTGGACAGAAGCGGGTAGTGCGTGCAGCCCAGCACGAGGGTGTCGATGCCGTTTCGCTTGAGAGGATCGAGGTAGTCGCGTGCGATCTCATGGAAGGACGGCCGTACGAAGACGTCCGCCGAGTCAGCAAGCAGGCCCTCGACGGGCCCGACGTCGAGGCGCAGACCCTCCTCGGCGATGTCGACGAAGCGCGGTGTTGCGATCGAGAAGACCGTCACGCCAGCGTCCAGTGCGCGAACCGCTCGGCTGTAGGCGCCCGATTCGATCGTGCCGACTGTGCCGATAACTCCGACACTGCGGTTGCGCGTGGCCATGACAGCTGCTCGGGCTCCTGGCTCGATGACGCCGATCACAGGCACGGAGAACGCGCGCTGCGCGAGCATGAGACCGGCGGCGGTCGCCGTGTTGCACGCCACGACGATGAACTTGACGTCGTGAGACTGAAGCCAGCAGCCGATCTCAAGCACGAATCGCCGGACTTCAGAGAAGTCGCGCGGCCCATACGGCCAACGCGCCGTATCGCCGAGGTAGATGAGGGACTCATCGGGCAGCGCACGAGCGATCTCCCGCGCAACCGTGAGTCCGCCAAGCCCGCTGTCGAAGATGCCGATGGCAGCTGATTCCATACGTGCGAGTATACCGCCCCTACGCTCGGTGTAGTCGCACTCGGGCAGGCCGAGCGCACGCGACGGACGAGCGACCTGCGGGCTTGAGGGAGCGGCAGCGCTACCCTACGAGCTCGACGATTGCCGAGCCAATGCTCTCCATCGGCAAGATCTGATCGGCCGCGCCAAGATCGATCGCCGCCTTGGGCATGCCAAAGACCGTGCAGGTGGCTTCGTCCTGAGCGATGGTTGTGGCGCCACGGTCGTGCATCGATTTCAAGCCCGACGCTCCGTCGGCCCCCATTCCGGTGAGGATCACGCCGACTGCATGCTTGCCATACGAGCGCCCGACAGACTCGAACAGGCTGTCTGCGCTCGGGATGTAGAGCTGACCGGGGCCAGGTGGACGAAACGCTATGCGCTTGCCCTCAAGGACCATGTTGGTCCCCGTCGGTGCGATGTAGACCACCCCAGGTTCTGGCAACGCGTCCTTCTCGGCGGCCACAACGCGCACGTGAACGCTCGCGTCCAACCAGCTCACGAGCCCGGGGATGAAGCCGTCGGCGATGTGTTGCGCCACGAGAATCGGCACGGGAAGCGATGCTGGCAACTGCTGAAAGACCGTCAGCAACGCCGAAGGCCCGCCAGTTGAGGATCCGATTGCGACGACCCCGCGAGCCGGAACCTCGGCGTGGCTCTGGGGCCTCACTTCACCCGAGCGGTCGCGTCGCCCCCTGATATGCGTAATCACCTTGACGCGTGCCAGAATCTTGACCTTGCGCAGCACCTCGCTGCCAATGCGCTCCAGGTCCGCCCAATCGCGCGGTTCCGGCTTCTTGATCACCTCAAGTGCGCCGAGCGTAAGCGCGTCGAACGCCAGCCCAATGCCCTCTCCGTGCACCGACGAGGACACCACAAGAATGGGAGTGGGATGAAAGGCCATGATGCGTTCCGTGGCTTCCAGGCCGTTCATCTTGGGCATGTGGATGTCCATGGTCACGAGATCCGGGCGCAGCCGCTCGACAAGCTCGACCGCCTCGGCACCATCCGATGCGAGACCCACAACTTCGATGTCGGGGTCGGATGAGAGAATCGTGGACAGCATCTCTCGGGCGACAAGAGAGTCGTCCGCAATGACCACGCGTACCTTGCTGCCTGCTGGAGGCATGTGTGCCGCCTTCGCGCTTAGCGGATCAGGCGCTCGACCGTGTCGAGCAGCGTGTCCTGGTTGAACACTGACTTCGTGATATAGGCATCCGCACCGGCCTCGACGCCCTCGGCCTTCTCTTCATCGCGTTCCAGCGAGGTCACGATGACGACAGGAATGGATTCCAGGTTCGCATCGCTCTTGATCGCTCGCGTGAGCTCGAAACCCGTCATGTTGGGCATCTGGACGTCGGTCACCACCGCGTCGATCTTCAGCCCTTCCTTCAGCCTGCCGAGCCCTTGAGCGCCATCGTTGGCGGTCTCAACTTCATAGCCGGCCGCCTCGAAGATCGATCGCTCGAGTTCCCTCGTGGTAAACGAGTCTTCGCAGATCAGAATGCGCCGAGAACCAGCCCTCTCCTGCTTCTCGATCCTCCCGACCCGCTGACCGCTTCGCGTGCGCGCGTTGTTCATGAGATCTGGAACATTCAGGATTGGGACGACCTCGCCCGCGCCAAGAATCGTCACGCCCGCGACGTTGTCGACTTTGATCAGGTGCGACCCGAGCGTCTTGATCACAATCTGCTGCTCGCCGACGAATGAGTCGACGATGAAGCCCATGCGGTGGCCCGAGTACCCAATCGTCGCTATCGGCACCTTGCTAGACGGCGGATCGGAAGCAACGCCGAGGATGTCGGCGAGGCGCACAAGTGGAATCGTTCTGCGCTGACGCCGGATGACCTCACGCCCCTCGACCTTGATGATTTCGCTCGGCGACACGCGCATGGTCTCTTCGATCGAGCCGGTAGGCAGCGCGTAGATGTGCTCGCCGACACGAAGCAGCAGGGCACGGATGATCGCGAGCGTGAGCGGAATGGTGAGGCGAAACGTCGTGCCCTTGCCCCTCGCGGAGTCAAGATCGAGCGAGCCTTTCAGTTTCTCCACCACGAACTCACGAACGACGTCCATGCCGACGCCTCGTCCAGATATCTCGGTGATGATCGGCGCGGTGGAGAACCCAGCCTCGAAGATCATGTACTGTGCCTCGCGGTCAGACATGCCCTTGGCCTCGGCTTCAGTCACGTAGCCCTTGCGAACGGCGTTTTCGCGAATCTTGACTGGGTCGATGCCCGCCCCATCGTCGCCGATCTCGATGACGATACGGTCGCCCTCTTGCCGAGCGGCCAGCGTGATCGTTCCGGTCGCTGGCTTCCCGGCAGCAACCCGCTCGGCGGGAGACTCAATTCCGTGGTCGACAGCGTTGCGCATGATATGCACGAGCGGATCGTTGATCTCCTCGAGCACCTTCTTGTCGAGTTCGGTCGTACCGCCTTCGATGACCAACTCAATGTCCTTGTGGAACTGCTTCGCAAGGTCTCTCACCGCGCGCGGAAACGCCTGGAAGATCGTGTTGGCCGGAAGCATGCGAAGCCCCATGCCGAGTTCCTGCAAGTCATTGACGACCACCGAGGTCCGAGATGTGTCATCGCTGTACTGCTTCAAGAACTCCGCTAGCTCACGCTTGGACTCCGCAAGCGCCACGTCGAGCGCGTTGAGATCGTCTGACAGCGCCTCCACAAGTTCGAGGCTGCCCATCGATGAGAGCGCCGATTTCACGCGAACCCATGCTTGCCACGCATCGTTGGCATGAGACTGGACTCCCCGCACATCCAGCGTGCGTTGCTCGGTCTTGATCTGGCCGATCACAACTTCGCTGATCACGTTGAGGAGCTCATCGACCTGGTGGGTGCGGACGCGGATGGTTTGCTGGGACTTGGACTTGAGTTCGCCCTCGCGCTGGACGGTGTGAGTGTGCCCGCCCTCGGCGAGTTCCTCGCCCTCTGTCTCGGAGCCGGTGTCTTCGGCGGTCTGGTCTTCGGCGGTCTGGTCCTCGGCGGGTGCCTCTTCGTCGGACTCACGCCCCGGCTGGCCAGCGGCCTCTGAAGACGCACTCAACGCCTTCTTGCGCCGGGTTCGCTTCTTGGGCGCTGCCGGAGCGGGCGCTGACTCGTTGGACTCCTGCGTGCCCTCTTCTTCTTCGACGATGCCCGCAGCCGAGTTCAGCCGCTCTCTGATGACGCCGAGGTCGATCGCATCGTCCACGTTGACGCCAGCGTTTTCAGTCAGGTAGACGATCGCGTCGAGCGCCTCGAAGAACGAGTCGGTCATGTCGGCGGTGTACTCGATCTCCTTCTCGCGAACCTTGACCATGATGTCTTCGAGCGAATGGGCCACGTCGGAGATCTCGATGAGGCCGACCATGCGCGACGAACCCTTGAGTGTGTGGGCGTCGCGTAGCATCTGGTCGATGAGTTCGCGGTTGGCCGGCTCCGACTCCAGTGTGATAACGCCCTCGTTGAGGCGCTGCAGAAGGTCCTGCGCCTCTTCTTGGAACTTCGATATGAACGCGCTGCGGTCAAACTCGACCATCGGCCTTCCGCTCCTTGCCGGGAGTCACGCGTTGCGGGACTAGGCGCCCTCGACGATCTGGAACGCCGAGCCAACCTGGCTCGACTCCTTCGCCATGCCGGATAGCGCCTCAGCAGCCGAAGCCACCTGCCGAGAACCCGCTGCGGTCTGCTGTGCAACCGCCGCAACCTCGCGCATCGCCTTGACGACCTGGTCGGTCGCGCTCTTCTGTTGCTGCGTGGCCGCCGAGATCTCCTTGGCCGCCACGGTGGTCTGCTCGATGAGTTCCAGGATGCTGTCCAGGCTCTCGCCCGTGGTGTGGGCCAGGTCGACGCCCACCTGCACGTGACGCAGCTCTTGCTCTGTCGAGATCACCAGATCGTTGGCCGAACTCTGGATCTCGGTCATGATGCCGCTGATCTCTCCGGTCGAATCGACAACCGACTCGGCGAGCTTGCGGATTTCGATGGCAACGACCGAGAAGCCCTTCCCCGCCTCGCCAGCTCGAGCGGCCTCGATGGCGGCGTTGAGCGCGAGGATCTTGGTCTGGTCGGCAATCCCGTTGATGATTGAGAGCACCTGCCCGATCTGTTGACTGCGCTCGCCGAGCGCCAGAATCTTGTTCGCGCTGGCTTGCGTACGGGTCTTGATCTCTTCCATCGCCGAGAGCGTATTCGCGACGGCCTGCTGCCCATTCTCGGCGCTGCCGAGCGAGGCCTCGGCCATCGTCACAACGTGATCGGCGTTCTCGGCGATCTGCCGATAGGTGCTCGCCAGCTCCTCCATCGTCGCAGTCGTTTCGCTGATGGAAGCGGCCTGCTGAGCGGCTCCAGAAGCCTGCTCCTCAGTCGCCGAGAGGATGTCGTTGCTCGAACCTGCCAAACGCTTCGAGGATTCTTGCGTCTGCCGGATGAGGTAGACGATCAGGTCGAGCATCTGGTTGTAAGAAGTCGCGAGCGTCCCGATCTCGTCGGCAGTGTTGACTTCGACCTTGTGCCCGATGTCGCCTTGGCATGCCGCCTGAACACTTGTAACGATGGCCGACAGCGGCCCAAGCGACCGCCTGGCAACGGCGTACACCGCAAACGCCCAGACCACGAGCACCACCACGGACGCACCGATGACTAGCGCGAGGCTCTGCATGATCCGCGGGTCAGCCGCGATCTGCTTGCTGAAGAACACGTCAATGAGCAGCAGCTGGATCACGACGTAGGCGATCTGCATCACCACCGTCGTGAGCGTGAGCCGATACAGAATCCGACTGTTGAGCTTCTTCCAGATCTGCATTGCTACCGTCGACCTCCCGGTCTAGCGTCGGTTGGACGTATCCACCGGCTCAAGCACTCTTCCTACGTCGAGCAAACCGATCATGGTACCGTTCACAAACACCGATCCAGCTACGAACTCAGCTTGTGCGCGATCCATCAAGCCGACCGGCGGTTCCAGCAGTTCGTTCGCAACTTCAACGATGTCACCTATCTCATCGACAACCAGCGCTGTTGTCACCACACCATTCTTCACGACGATAGCCGGGGGTTGCCCCTCGCCCGTTCCGACGATCTTGCCCAATCCAACCAAGAGCGCTGGATCTGTCACCGACAGAATCTCACCTCGCACGTTGGTCACGCCGAGAACGTAGGGCGGAGTACCCGGCACTCCCGTGACGTCGTATTCCTGGAAGATCTCGCGCACGTCCGCGACTCGCACCGCATACCACTCATCTCCGATGCGAAACCGCAGCATCGAAATGCGATCCGACACTTCCTCCTCGACCGACTCCATGGCCAGCGATTCGGCTCGACGAGCGAGGATGTCCTCAGCGGCCGTGCTCGTGTCCCGGGAGGAGTTCTCGGCGCTCACGATCAGGCCCGCTCAAGAAGGTCCATCCCGACAAGCCGATCGGGATCGAGGACGTAGACAAGACCATCGGCAAGCCGAACGACGCCGATCATGCTTCCGGACAGCTGGTGCAGGGGCGGCGCCTCTTGCATCGCGCCTTCGGGCACCTCAAGCACGTCCTCGACCTCGTCAACGAGCAGCGCCACAACCCGGCCATGAATCTCGGTGATCACCATCGGCGTCTCCAGCGTATACTCGCGCACTTCGAGCCCAACCAACCGGCGCATGTCGACCGCTGGAATGACCTGGCCCCGGAGATTGACCATCCCGACAACGCCGTTGACGCCCTCGGGAACATCGGAAAGTGCCACGATCTGCTGGATCTCACGAACCCGCCCGATGGGCAATGCGTAGCGTTGGCCACTCAGATGAAACGCGACGACTCGTTCGATCTCGCCGGTGTCCGCCTGTGCCGCGACCTCAGAACGATCTGGGATGTTGGTCTTGGCCAACGCACTCACCTCGACACCGAGAAACGCAGTACGCGATCGAGTTCCTCGGCGCTGATCACGCCCTCACGCACCTTCGCGAGACCCGACGCGATCATCGGGCGCATGCCGGCAGCACGTGCGGCGGCCAGGAGTTGCTCGGCAGTTGCGCCGCGCGCGATCTCAGCGCGCATGGATTCGGTGAAGGGCAGCACTTCGAAGATCCCGGTTGCCCCAGCGAATCCGGTGTTGGCGCACGCCGCACACCCGGCCCCGCGCCTGGCGGTCATGCCCGCGCTGGCTCCCGGAATCTTGGCGGCCAGCGGACTCTCCTCCTCGACCGTGCAGCTCGGACAGTTGGTCCGCACAACGCGCTGCCCGATTCCAAGCGTAAGCGCGCTGGCCAGCGAAACCGGCTCGGCGCCCAGATCCAGCATCCTGCGCACGGCCGTAACGATGTCGGCTCCCGCAAACGTCGCGATCACGAGCTTGCCGAGACCGGCGGCCTCGATCGCCAGGTGAACGTCCTCGACCGATTGAATCGAGTCGATCGCCAGCATGTCCGTGTCTTGCCGCATGCCAGCGGCGAAGTAGGACGCCGCACCAACGGGCGAGCCCGGATTCACAAGGACCTGAGCGACCGCGGGGATCTCATACTCGATGGATCGTTCGACCGAATACACCGTCTTTCCGGCCTGAGCAGCGTGCTGCAGCAGAGCGTAGTACGTGCTGGAACGCCCACCGGCGACGGGTGCTGAGACCAGCAGAATGCCGCGTCCGCGCTCAACCATTGCCTGGAGCGCCTTGGACTCAGCTTCTGTCATGCCGAGTTCGAGGAAATCCCGCGGCTGAGGACGAGCTGGGGCAATCGACACAACAAGGCGTTGTCCCGCCACGGTCGGTACCGACGAAACGGTGAGCACCAGCCCCTTGCCGCCGATGTCGGCATGGAGTCTGCCGAGCGCGGGCAAGTCGGCGGGCACGGCACCCAGCTTCGCGTAGTTCTTGAAACCCTCGATAAGCGGCCCCTGCATTGAGAGCGGAGCGCTCGCGATCTTCTCGAGCCGTCCCTGGATGCGAAAGACCAGGAAGAAGTCGTTCTTATACGGCAGCAGGTGGATGCGGTTTGCACCGCGCGCCACAGCCTGGTCGAGGATGTCTGAGACCAGCACGCTGACCTTGCGATCGTCCGCGACCGCAAGCACGTCGAGGTCAATGCCTGACGTGGATTCCGGGGTCGCCGAGACGACCTCCTCAACCGTCTGCACGGTATTGGCCTCGGCACTCTCAAGTTCCTCGTGCACGGCCTCGGGCGCGTCCACAACGACCGGAACGTCCTCGCTCACTTCGAAGAAGTCCGTCGCCGACATCTCAAGCTCGTCAGCGTCCGCCACAACCGGCACGCCATCGAAGTACACGCCCTCGTCCGGCACCTGACCGCCAGGTTGGCCGGCTGGGGCCCCGAACTCAGCTACTGGCTCAACGATCTCTGACATCTCGGGAACCTGCGCAACCGGCTCAGTGACGGACTCGGCAACCGGCTCCGCAGCGCCCAGGGGCTCTGCGACCTCAAGCTGTTCCTGCTCGGCTGCAGGTGCGCCATAGTATTGCGCGATCGAAGAGGTGACCGCCGGAGCGTCGGCAAGCACCATCTCCACTTCAAGCGAGAGCTCGGATCCTAGGGAGTCGAGCCCGAACACGTCTTGTGGATCGCCGATGGCAACCGTCAGCATTCCTTCGATCTCAAAGAGCGGGAGCACATGATGAGCCCGCGCGATGTCTGCGGGAACACGCACAAGCGCGTCATCATCGGGCGCGTAGCTCGCCAGGTCAACCCGCGGAACGCCCATGCCTTCTTCGAGCACGGTCGCGATCTGAGCTGAGTTGATGGCCCCGAGGGAGACCAGAGAACGGCCGGCGTCTGCATCGGATGCCGCACCGTCTCGCGCGCTGGCTTCTTGATCGGCGGACAGAATCCCCGCCGACACCAGCCCGTCGAGTACGCGTCCGGCAATTGAAGTCGTTTCGGACATCGTCATGACATCCGTCAGCCCGAGATCTTGGACAGCTCGTCGGCCACGGCCGAGAGCAGCTTTTCGGGCTCAATCGGCTTCGTCAAGTACTGGTTCGCGCCCGTCCGAATACCCGTCGCCATCGCCTGCTCCTCGGTCTTGGCCGTCAGCATGATGATGGGGATGTTCTTGTATTTCTGGTCGAACTTCAGGAGCCGACACACTCGATAGCCATCGAGCTTGGGAAGCATGACGTCGAGCAAGATGAGATCGGGAATCTCGGCACGTGCGGTCTCGAGCGCCTCAGCCCCGTCCGTGGCTGTGATCACTTCGTAGCCACCCGACTGCAGGATCGCCTTGATCATCTCAAGGATCGTCGGGCTGTCGTCGACCGCGAGAATTCGCGCGTTCGGCATCTCTACTGTGCTCCCCTCCGATTGGGCATGTCTTACCAGTTATCGCCCCAAAGTGCGGGCGTCTTTAGGCCAGACTACGACCCCTTCCGACACTCTAGCAGACTGCGTTCGCAGGTCTTTGCCAGCAAATCAGGCTTGAAACCGCCGAGAAAGACCGTCCACGATCCATCTGGGTTCGCATGCAACGTTGTCAGCGCGTTCTCGTATTCTCGGCAGGCATCTTCCATCGCCCCGCGGCCCCGGTAGATGTTTGCGGCGTTGAAATGTGCGAGCACGAACTCATGATCGATGTAGATGGTGCGCTTGAATTCCCCGAGCGCCGCACGCTCGTCGCCAGCCCGTTGATAGATAATCCCTAGCACGTAGCGCGCGGGTGCCAGAAGCGGGTCAATGGCGAGCGCCGCGTTCGCGTCCGCGGTTGCAGATTCAAAGTCACCGCTGTCCGCGTTGGCATACGCGCGCACCAGCATCGCCTGGACGTTGCGTGGTTGGGCCGCGAGAGCCTTGTCGGCCGCCTCGCGCGCCTCGGCCGGGCGAGCCGATTCCAGGAGTGCGTGCGCCTCGGCAATAGCAGCCTCGGCACTCTGAGCCGCGACATCAGTCTCTTCGGATGCTCGCGTCTGCGCTGGATTCGCGCCGCTTGCCGAAGCCCCTGCGGCTTTCGGCCGCTTCGGACGCGCGGCCGACTCCCGCCGCACCGCCGATTCCCGCCGCACCGCCGACGACTTGGAAAAGATCCCCGGCCGGGATGAGTGGCTGGCACTGCGCCGACGACTCACCGAAGCCTCCCCGTCGGCCCCCCTCGTCATGGTGTCGAAGGAGAAGAAGTGCTGCTGAAGGGGCTTGCGATAGAGGAACACGCCACCGACCTCCACCGCCTCGAAACGATCAGAAATTGCTGACAGGGTTTCTGAGTGGCCGATGAAGAGATAGCCACCCGGGTTGAGAGAGTCGAAGAAGTTGCTCACCACGCGCTTTGTCGACTCCAGGCGAAAGTAGATCGTGACGTTCCTGCAGAAGATGACATCCCAGCTCGATAGCAACGCTATCGGATAGGGCTCTTTCACCAAATTGTGATAGGAGAATTCGACGAGATCACGCACGCGCTTGATCGGACGGTGCCCTCCGGCTACGGGCTCGAACCAGCGCTGCACCACGGTCTGGGACACACTTGCGAGCGCGCGCGCCGGGTACACGGCCTTGCGAGCTCGCTCAAGTGCCGAAGTCGACACGTCCGTCCCAAGCACTTCGGGCCGAAGCCCAGCACCTCCAACGGCTGAGTCAAGCAACGTCATCGCAAGCGTGTAGGGCTCCTCGCCGGTAGAGCAGCCCGCCGACCATATCCGAAACGACCGGCTCACCTTTGACTTGCTCTGAAGAATCTCCGGGATCACGTGGTCGCGCAACGCCTCGAACTGGGCGGGAAAACGAAAGAACGACGTCTCGTTGATCGTGACAAGATTCATGAGCTCTTTGAACTCATCGTCACTGGACACAAGCATCCGGTAGTACTCGCCGTAGTCGACGAACCCGAATCGAGTCGCGCGCGAAACCAGAGATATCCTCAAGGAATCAAGCTTGTTGTCTTCGAGGTAGATCCCGGAATGCTTGTGAATCCAGTCACGGAAGCGACCGAATTCCTCGGCGGTCAGATCCTTCTTGAGGTTCTCTTCGGAGGCCGCCATGGGCTAGCCCGACGAACTCTCCCCGGCTGACTCGACCTTCTCGATGAGGCCCCCGGTGAACATCCCATATAGGGTTCTCGCGGTGTCGAAATCGTTGTAGCCGGTGAGTTGGGCCAGTTCGGACACGCTCTTGGCGCCGTGCATGAAGCACAGCAGCATCCATTCGCGCGGTTTCAGATGAATCTCGGTCGGTTTCTGCCCCGGCATAGCAGACATCTCGAAGCGGGTGTCCAGTGATGGCACCTTCTCCCGAATACGCTCCCATGCATCCAGGCGCTTCTCGGCGTCAGTGACAGCTTGGTCAACCGGCAGGGTGAAGCCAAGGTCCACATCGGCTCGATGCTCGTCGGGCTCGAAGCGAAGCTCGCCGTCGTCCCATCGCAGCATCACGAAGAGCGCGTCAGCGACTTGCTCGGAGACCAGATTCTCGAGAATGCCCGGCTCGACATACCCCTCGTCGACCAAGATCTGGCCGAGTCTGCGGTCAGCCTTGTCGCGCTTCTGGATCTTCATCAGACCCTGCGCTTGCCTAAGCTGCTTCTCGGTGATGATGCCGGCCCGCGTCAACCGCTTGCCGGTGGGCTCACGCTGCGTGCTCGCCGAGGCGTAGAAGATCTGGCCACCCCTGAAGCACACGATGCCTTCGGAGTCCCTGGTCGTCACGTGCAAAGTGCCCGATTTCGAGCCCTTGTCCAGCAGCCGAAACATGTCGGCAAGTGAGAAGTCCTTGAGGTTGCCCTCGAGTGCCACGGTTTCCTCCTCGAAACGGGTCCGCGCGATCCTTGGCGACGCCGCCCGCCATGCATAGCGAATGCGCGCTGCGCGGACCTGTCATCCCTTTGTCAATTAGTATCGGCGTTCTGCCAATCGCCATGAAGTGCAAAATGCCGGTTGCCTCCACATTGAGAGAGCCAGCGCGAATATCTGGTCGCAACACCGTGCGCGGCCCTCGACCAGCGGCTACACGGGGGGAGACGACTCCTGGCTCGCGATATCCACCGGCGGACATGGCTTCTGCGGCCCCACGAACACTCTGCCCTCCTCCACCTTGCTCTCATAAGCGCGAATCGGCCGCGGGTGCCTCAGGAGCTCGGCGACCGACAGAACGACGCCCGACCAGTCCGTCCACCGCAAGACCCGACCATCCCTCAGGTCATACTGCGAGTGATGAAGCGGACATGTAACCACCGTTCCGTCGAGCACTCCTCGGCTCAGATCTCCGCCGAGATGTGCACAGCGCCCGTCAGTCACGTAGTACTCATCGCCGATCCTAGCCACAAGAAACTCATGGTCCTCGAGGGCAACACGGCGCATCATCCCAGGTTCAAGACCCTCAGTACTCGTCAGCTCGATGAAGTCGCTCATAGCAGCTGCTCCTTTCGGCTCGTAGACTCCGTTGAATATCCCCCTGTCGCGCTCTGTGTCTCGATTCTCCCCGCTTGTGGCTTCCCACGGCGCCCCGCCCACTCATGCCTGCCGAGGAACCCGGGCCGCCCCGTCCCCTGCGCCGCGCCCCGTCCCGCTGCTTGCTGACGAACCCGTGCCGCCGTATCCTTCGCGCATGCCAGCGCCTACCAACCGACAGGGATGGGGAGCCGAACGCATTGCGATCGCGATGGCGGCTCTCATCGTCCTCGCACTCACCGCGCTGCGCTCGACGTTCGGTGTCTCCTTCTACGACGACAGCCACTACGTCACCGTGGCGCTTCGTCTTGCCGAGGGCGCGCGACCATTCGCCGACGAGATGTCGGTGCAATCACTCGGCTTCCTGCCGGCAGCAGGCTTCGTGTGGGTGTGGATTCACCTCTTCGGCACGTTCGGGTTGGTAGCCGCATTCCGTCTGTTCTACGTAGCCCTCGCAGCGGGAGTGGCCTTTGTCGCCTACGTCCAGCTCCGACGATCGTTGCATCCGCTCGTCGCCGCACTCGCCGTAAGCGTTCCGCTTCTGTGCCCACCGTTCAACCTGTTCGCCCCCGGCTACAACCAGATGACCACCATCGGTTTTGTGCTGGCTGTTGCCCTTGCGTATCGCGCCGAACACGACCGCAGCCCGCTCGCGGCGGCTGGAACCGGCGTCGCCCTCGTATTCGCATCGGTCACCTACCCGCCATTGGCGATTGCAGCCGCGACCCTCGCCTTCGTCTTGATCGTTCGCACGCGTGACCGGCGGATCGTTCTGCCGCTCCTGATCACGGCCGCAGTGACCAGCCTGGTCTTCGTCGGCAGCCTGTTGGCGTTCGTGTCCATCACCGAGATCACTCGGGGTCTGCGCTACGCATCCTCCAACGTCGAGAGCTTCCGCTCCCCTGCCGAGAAGCTGCAGCGCGCGGCCACGCGGCTCTCCGGGTCCTTGGGACAACCGCTCTTGTGGCCAATGTGGGTCGCGGCAGCACTCGCATGCGTGCCTCGGTTTTCACGCAACGTTCGCGCCTGGCTGCTGTTCTCACTACCGATACTCGCACTGCCGCCCACCGTTCAGGCCATTGTCCTGAGCCAGCGCGTGTTCGGCATGACCGCGAGCGCTTGGCTCATCACGTTCGCGCTCGCTGCCATCGCGCCCACAGCCGTGTGGGCCACCTCGGAGAAGCGCCGCGACCTGCTCTCGCTGCTCGTCCTCACGCTCCCAGCCTCAGCGGTCGGGTTTGCTGCCGTCGCGTACTCGACGGATGCCCCGTGGATGCGCGGGGTCGCCGTCATCGGAATCGTTCCGGCTGCGATCGCCGTCATCGCCACATGGGGCAGTGCCCTTGAGACGTTGTCCGGAGAGCGCGTTCTCGCAGTGGCGTCGGTGGCGATCCTCGCCATCGCTGTGGGCACCGTGTGGTCGGAGTCGGTCGACAACGGACGGCCTCAGAACATGACGGCGGTTGTCAGTGGGGGCATGTATGCGGGAATGCACACCACCCCTGAGCGCCAACGGGAGATCCTCGCCCTCGAGGCAACCGGCAAACGGTTGGTGAGGCCGACATCCCGAGTCACGTTCTACGGAGAACGGCAAGGGTATCTGGCAGTGGGCGGACAGATCTACACCAACGCTGTGTGGCTCTACCCGTCACGCTCGGACGGGTATGCCCTGGACTACTTCGAGGAGCACGAGGCGATGCCCGATGTGATCTTCGTCGATCTGTTCTCAATGAGGAGGCTCCATCTGCTGCCCTACGAGAACGCAGCGCGTGACAATCCGTTCATTGAACAGCTGCTGACGCGCTACACGAGAGTTGAGACGGTCGCCGATTTCGACGTATGGACCAAGAAGCCGTAGGCTGCGCGCCCGCTCTTGCGGATACAAGAACCCGGGCGCGCGGGCGCCCTTGGCCGTCAGGCAGCTCCACGGTGAAGAAACGTCCCGTGCTGCAGTTCGTCGAACGCACTTTCGAGTTCCTGCTGGGTGTTCATGACGATGGGACCGGACCACGCCACGGGCTCACGGAGAGGTCGCCCGGCGCACAGCAAGAACCGCAGCGGGTCCTCGCGAGTGACAGCGGTGACCAGGTCGCCTTCGCCAAACAGAATCGCGCTGCCGTCAAAGACCCGCTCCTCTGCGCGAATGTGACTCGCGAACGATCCGGATCCTGCAATCACGTAGGCACACACCGTGTGCGCAGAGGGAGTGGGGTGCACGTAACGCGACTGCGGAGGAACGGTGATGTCGAGAAACTCGGGGTTTGTGGCAAGCCCCTGTACGGGACCCGTGACGCCATCTACGGTGCCCGATATGACACGCACGGCAACGCCATCCATCGTCACTATCAGCGGAATCGCTTCGCACGAAGCGTGTTGGTAGGACGGTTCGGTCATCTTGTGCGTTGCAGGCAGATTCACCCACAGTTGAAAGCCCTCAAGGACACCGTCGACATCGCCAATCGGCATCTCTTGGTGCACTATGCCTCGGCCGGCAGTCATCCACTGAGCGCATCCCGAGCCGAGGACCCCCTGATTCCCCGAGGAATCCGAGTGCTCAATGTCACCACGCAGCAGGTATGTCACCGTTTCGATCCCACGGTGAGGGTGCCACGGGAAGCCCCTCCGATACCTAGCCGGCTCTGAAGACCGATAGTCATCCAACATCAAGAAGGGATCGAAGAGCGGCGAGTGAGTTGAACCGAAAGCCCGTCGCAGGTGCACCCCCGCCCCGTCGCGTGTTGGCTGTGCAGAGTACGTCGCGAGAATGCCTCGGGCCTTGGCCATGGCGGTCTCCTTTGGTGGGCTGGCAGACGCCGCGACCCATTACGCAAGCTTAATGCCAGCGCTGCACAATCTGGACCTGATCAGTGGCATTCGACATGGAGGAATGCCCGGGCAGATCGTCGGCTCGCCGGGCACTGAGGCGTCGTTCACTCCATTCGCTTTCGGCGCGCACGCGAAATTCACACGTCGGCCCCATCTTCTTCAACAGGAGGATAGGCACACAGAGAGAGAGGAGCACGACATGTTTCGATCGAAGAAGTGGGCGGCAGCCCTCGCAGGCGGCCTGGTCGCCGGTCTGGTGCTCGGCAGCGTGTCAACGGGGTTCGCCGGGACTGTCACTAACTCGGCGCCCGCACAGGCGGTCGCGCGTTGCGGCGCGGGACTCGGCGGCGCGGTCGGCGCTGCCGGTGGCAGAATGCTCGACGTTGTCGCAAACCTGACGGGTCAGACCCCGGCGCAAGTCGCAACGCAGCGAGCATCCGGCAAGACGTTCGCGCAGATCGCTGCCGACAAGAACGTCAGCACCGGTCAGATCGTCGCTCAGGCTCTGAAGGTGCGCGAGCAGGTCTTGGCAACTAAGGTCAAGGCAGGCTCGATCAGCCAAAGCCAGGCTGATACGGCGTTGTCGGCAATGAAGAGCCGAGTCACCCAGCGAGTGACCGACCCGTCTGCGTGCGACGGTAGTGGTCCCAATGGCGGCTCGGGCGCAGGAGCTGGCAGTGGCAGAGGCGCTGGCGCAGGATCCGGACGCGGTTCAGGTGGCGGGCAAGGTGGCGGCGCCCGCGATGGATCGTGCATGAACTGAGTCTCGCTCTCCTCGGCCGGAAACGAGGTGGCTGTGCAGCCGCCTCGTTTCTGCCTGTGCGGTACAAACGTAGGAGACGGTGCCAACAGAGGAGCACGGTATGCCAACCGTACTGGTGGTCGATGACAACCCAAAGATCGTGGACGTCCTCGCCGAGTACCTGCGAGCGGACGGATTCACAGCGGTCGTTGCGACTGACGGAACCGCGGCCCTCGAATCGGCCCGCAGCGCGCGTCCTGACTTGGCTCTCGTAGACATCATGCTCCCCGGGATCGATGGGCTCGAACTTACGCGCCGTTTCCAGGCAGACGGCATCCCTGTCATCCTGGTCACAGCCCGAAGCGACGAGGTCGATCGGCTGGTCGGCCTTCAGCTGGGCGCTGATGACTACGTCACCAAGCCCTTCAGCCCAAGGGAGGTCGTCGCGCGAGTGAAGGCCGTCCTCAGGCGCTGCGAGCCTCGCGGCGGCATGGCAACACTGACCGTCGGTGAGCTGGCAATCGATCCCGAGAGGCGCTCGGTCACGCTTGATGGCAACAACATCGAGCTGACTCGCGCACAGTTCGACATCCTCGCGACGATGGCTGCCCATCCCGGCCGCGTCTACTCAAGGCTTCAGCTGCTTGAGGCGTCTGCGGGGGATGCCTTTGACGGCTACGAGCGCACCATCGACGCCCACATCAAGAACATCCGCCACAAGCTGGGCGACGACCCGAAGACACCGAGATACATACGCACGGTCATTGGCGTCGGATACAAGCTGGATGCGTCATGAAAGGTCGAATCGGTCTGGGCGTCGAGGTATTCGCATCAATCCTCCTCGTGGCCCTCGGGACAGTAGTGGCGGTCGGGCTCATCGCCCGTGACGCCCTCTCGGGAGCGTTCGATGCCTACCTGGCCGGCCTCCCCTCCTCGCCAATGGGCGCGGGCCGAGGAATGGGGCACAGAATGCTCGGTGCTGCAGAGCAAACGTTCATCCAGAGCGTAGACCAGAGCGTCTACATCGGCGGCCTCATTGCGGTCGTGGTCGCCGCCGTCGTGGCCTACTTCTTGGCCGCGTATCTCACGCGCCCACTTCGTCGCCTCGAACACGCCGCCGAGCAGGTATCGAGCGGCGACCTCGCTCATCGCGTCGAGATCGCCGGCCCCACGGAAGTCGCTGCTCTCGGCGATGCGTTCAACTCGATGGCCGACTCCCTTGAGAATGCCGAGGAACTCAGACGCCGCCTCGTCGCCGACGTCTCGCACGAACTGCGCAACCCCATCGCAGCCGCGCGGGCACAGGCCGAGGGGATGGTCGACGGTATCGTCCCCATCAACGAGGAGCGCCTGGCTTCGCTCCTCGACGACCTGCAGCACCTCTCGGTGCTCGTTGAGGAGCTCCGAGAGCTCAGCACGGCGGAGTCAGGCCGACTCAGCTACGAGATGCACGAGATCGACATTGCCGAGCTGTCGCGCCGCGAAGTGGCGCGCGCAAGCGCCATGGCCCCCTCGGAGGTAGCGGTCCGAATGACCGCCGACAGCGACGCGGTCTCCTTCTCCGTGCTCGGAGATGAGACCCGCCTCTCACAGGTCATGCGAAACCTCCTGAGCAATGCACTGCGCCACACGCACGTCGGCAGCGTGAGCGTCGCAATCGCCGAGAACGGCGGACTGGCCGAAGTCGCGATCCGCGACACGGGCGAAGGAATCGCCGAGCAGGACCTTCCCTACATCTTCGAGCGCTTCTATCGCGGGGACCCTTCGCGCGCCGCTGAGACCGGCGGGGCCGGCCTGGGACTGGCCATCTCACGCCAGATAGTCCACGACCATGGCGGTGAGATGTTCGCCGAACGCAACCCTGAGGGCGGCGCAACGGTGGGGTTCAGAATCCCGATCACTCGCTGAGTTCTGTCACGCACTCAGATCCGGTTGTCACCGGGGTCAGGCCGGGAAGCCTACTTGTCGGCTGCACTTCGCACGGGTGCAGCCACAACAAGAATAGTCCTGGGGAGCGGCGGCGGCCACAAAGCCGTGCATCGAAGGGGCACCTACTTCGCTGGTTGAGCGCCCAATTGTCCCTCGACCCACTCCCGCACGTCGGTGTGCACATCGAAGCCGTGTGCCTCAGCCAGGTCCTTCATGGGCATGTCCATCTCTGCGTCGGTGATCCCAAAGCGTTTCTCGAACGCAGACGCCGGAATACCGGTGGTCTTGGATACCTCGGCAAACGTCATCGAGCCACGAATCTCCTCTGCGTTGATCGTCTGCGTCGAGGTGCCCGACACACCCCCGCGAAGCGCCTTCTGGGCGTTTGGGACGGTCCACGCGAACGAGCCACTGGCGGTGGTGGCCAGGATGAGCAGACCAAGTATCGCGCCCGTGCCGAGCAGCACTGCGTTCGGCTTCAGGCTGCGGCGCGATGCTGCGGGACCGGGAGCCGAGACGCTCAACGCTCCCTTGGTGGGACAAGCGTTCACGCACTCGTTGCAGTTGATGCACTCCGGATCGTTGACGGTCGCGACGGTGGACACCTTCACGTTCACCGGGCACGACGCGTCGCACGACCCGCATGAGGTGCACACACTCTCGTCACGCCGAACCTTGAAGATGGACACAGGAGAGATGATGCCGAGGAACGCACCCATGGGACACGCGTACTTGCAGAAGAATCGCTCGTAGACAAGCGAGCCGACCAGCGACACAGCCAGCACCGCTACGCCGACAGCGAACTCGGCAAACAGTTCCGCAGATGTCAGGTGCATGTAGGCAACCCAGGGGTCGTAGGGGCGCAGGACGAGGGTGGCCGCCTGCCAGGTCCAGACCGTGAAGCCCACGAGCACGACGTACTTGAGATAGCGCGCGACGCGATCGATTGCGACTGGAACGTGAGGACGCTGCTTGCCAAACAGCCGACGCCCGAGCATCCCAAAGAACTCCTGTAGAGCGCCCAGCGGACACACGTAGCCGCAGAAAGCCCGGCGAAAGACGACGGCGACCGCGATCACGCCGATCAACAGGATCACACTCGACACTGCAATACGCTGGACCAACGTTCCCGCAGTGATCAGAGACCATAGGCTCTCGAGCCCGCCAAACGGACACAGAGCATCCACACCCGTGACCGGCACTCCCTGCTGGTGCGCAATTCCAAGGCCGGTGATAGCTGCCAGGACGACGCCGAGCACCACAAGCCGCACGCGCCGTGATGTGCGCCGCGAGTGGACAGTCGAAGGGGGCCGCGTGCCCCTTGGCGAGGCGAGGGTCTTCCTCGTGTCATCAGACATGGCTCTCTCCAATGCCGATGCGGATACTCCCCTAGGTATCGCCTGATGCCGTGAACGCGGCGTGAACGCCGTGCTGAGTTCGTGTGCGAACGTCCGCATGCGGCAGGGCATGCGGCGTTATTCGGCTGGCTCCTGTCCACCCTTCGGCAAACGCCAACTCGAAACGGCTTGGCCATTCACTCGAAACAAGACCGTGGTTGACTCATTGCCATGACGCCGAAGAAGACATCCCACGTCGAATCGTCCCCTCGCATCGACGAGCTTGCCGCTCTGCTGCAAGTCAGCCAAACGATGGTCTCGAGCTTCGACATAGACAGGAACCTGCGCAAGACGATGCGAGTGCTCTCCGAGGGCCTCGACCTGAAACGTGGCACCGTGGCGCTCGTGCACCCCCAGACGCGAGAACTGCGTATTGCTGCGGCTCACGGTCTGACCCGGGCCGAGATCGCGCGCGGCATCTACCGCGTCGGCGAGGGCGTGGTGGGCCGGGTGGTGAGCAGCGGCAAGACGATGGTCGTGCCCAACATCGGAGAGGAACCCCTGTTCCTGAACCGCACCGAGTCGCGACCGGCTCGCGCCGACATCGCCTTCATCAGCGTGCCAATCGTGCTGCGCGGCGAGGTGCTCGGCGTGCTCTCGGCAGACCGCGTGTTCGGCGACGAGAAGGTCGCTCTCGACGAGGACGTGCGTGTGCTCGAGATCGTCGCATCGATCATCGCCCATGCTGTGCGGCTCTACTGGACGTATCAGAGCGAGGTCGAGAAGCGCGAGAGCCTGCGCCGAGAGTTGCGCGGACGGTACTCACTGCCCAACATCATTGGCGACTCCGATGCGATGCAAGAGGTCTTTCGCGTCGTCGCCAAGGTCGCGGCGTCGCAGGCCACCGTGCTATTGCGCGGAGAAAGCGGCACCGGCAAGGAACTGATCGCGCACGCGCTGCACTACCAGGGGTTGCGCGCGAAGGGACCGTTCATCGCGATCAACTGCGCCGCACTTCCGGAAAACCTGCTAGAGGCTGAGCTGTTCGGCTACGAGAAAGGCGCATTCACCGGCGCCGTTGCGAGCAAGCAAGGTCGCTTCGAGCTGGCCCGCGGGGGCACCATCTTCCTCGACGAGGTAGGTGACGTGTCGCCGGCATTGCAGGCCAAGCTGCTGCGCGTGCTGCAGGAGCGAACATTCGAGCGACTGGGCGGCACCAAGACGCTGACCACCGACGCACGCATCGTCTCGGCAACTAACCGCGATCTCGAGCAGATGACCAAGGCCGGCGACTTCCGCGAGGACCTGTACTGGCGCCTCAACGTCGTGCCCGTCTTCTTGCCGGCGTTGCGCGACCGCCGAGAAGACATCGTGCTGCTCGTCGAGCACTTCCTCGAGCGCTTCAGCCAGCTCGCCGGGCGCGTCGTGACGCTGGCGCCAGAGACACTGCGGCTGCTGCTGCACTATCCGTGGCCAGGCAATATTCGCGAGCTGGAGAACACGATCCAGCGGCTCGTCGTGCTCGCGGATGACGACGTGATCCAGCCGAGTGACCTGCCGATGCACCTCCTCATGCACGATCTTCCTGAGTCAGATACTGCGGGCATGTCGCTCGAAGACGAAGTCGAGGCGCTCGAGCGGCGGCGGATCGTCAGCGCACTACGCAGACACGCGTATGTGCAAGCCAAAGCCGCGAGGGAACTTGGCGTGACCGCTCGACAGCTCGGCTACAAGGTGCGCAAGTACGACCTCGAGGCCGGCTGACTCGCCAACGGCCAACAACGCCGCGGCACGCTACTGCGGCTTGGGTGGCTGTCCCCCACCGAGCGCCGACGCGGCGGCGGTGGCCCGCTCCTCGAGCGCTGCCACGCGCGCAGTCAGCTCGGCATAGGCGGCCGACTCCTGGGCAGGCGCCACTCCCTGCGCACTCGCGGGGCTCTCGGCAGGTGCCTTGCTCGCGCGCTGCCAGACGAACTTCACGTAGCCCAGGCCAATCGCGACCACAAGCGCGAACGCGATCACAACAAACCGCGCCACCGAGTTGCCGCTGAAGATCACCCAGCCGGTGCCGTACAGCATCGTGAACAAGCCGCCCAGCAGCAGCCCGTTGGACAGAACGCGTAGCTGATCGCTTCGGATAAGAGAAATCACGAGAACCAGCGTCGCGAAGATCACCAGGACGATGCTCGTATTGCGCGCCCACGTCTTCATGTCGGCGTCGACCTCGTCCTGCAGTCGATTCTGTTGCGTGGTCAGCGTGTCCATCTGCGCCTGCTCGGTAGCAGTGAGACTGCGGTTGTCGGTCTTGGTGTTGATCGCATCCATTTGGCGCTCGATCTTGGTCTGCTGCGGCTGGAGCCGTTCCTCGGGCGATTGGTAGAAGGTATTCACCCCCACGCCGATGAACGCAAGCACCATCAGACCCAAGAAAAAGGAGAAGATTGTCTGCAACGCGTAGTGCTGCCTGTCAACGATAGCCATCGCACCCACCCCTCCGACACGCGCTCGTACACCAATTGTATCCGCTGGTCGAAGATGTTGCTCCTCCCGTCCAATAGCACGGGCCATGCGTTTCTTCACTGCCCGGTCAGGGCAAGTCCTAGCGATAGCGAATGGGATGTGATTAGCCAATCCCCCTGGCGCAGATGTACACCGGTCTCATCTGCCCCCCATTCGCAACGGAGCCCCGAGGCGACCACCCCCTCCGCAGCGGGGCTTCGTCGTGTCTACTACTCGCGTCCGGGGGGCTTTGGCCGGTTGGTCACGCCCGCGAACCAGCCCTCAGTGGCGTCGGGGAAACAGTCGAAGCGCGGGATGTATGGCTTGATGTCGAAGAGCGGGGTCCCATCGAGCACGTCGATGCCGCCGACGGTCAAGCGCGTGCCCTCGCGGGCGAGCAGTCGCACAACCGTGAGCCCGATCGGGTTTGGTCGTGCGGGATGTCGGGTGGCGAACAGCCCGTGCTCCTCGTCGCTGAGAAACGTCGGCCGTCGCATCTGCGCCTCAATCGCCCGATCGAACTGATAGATGAGGAACAGGTGCGAGAATCCGTCGATGTCGTAGAGTCCCTCTTCGAACTCGGGAAGAACCTCGACCGTGCCTTCGTGCTCGGGGTGAAACGCACCTTGAATGGGCGCGTCTTGCTTCGTGGCGAACGGGGTGTGGATCACGCCGATAGGCGTGAGAGCTACAGACATCTTCTTGCTCCTGCGATTGTCGCCGACACCGACGCGGTACGGAGTGGCCTCCGGCGGCCGCGCAAGCGCTGCTACCCGCAGACGACGCCTACTCCACCCCGATGATAACCGCACTCGCTTTGAACACGGCAGTCACAGATGTGCCAGCGGTCAGATTGAGTTCGTCGGCGGCCTCGGTCGTGAGTGTCGCGCCGATGTGCTGACCGCCCCCAATGTCGATCTTGACGAGCGAGGTCACGGGACCGCGCGTTACGGAAGCGACCGTACCGGCAAGCTGGTTTCTGGCTGAGAGCTTCATGCGACGTGTTCCTCTCGGCGGGATGTGACGAGCCGGGGGGCGCGTGCCTGATCGAACACGGCCTCCGGTACTTCCATCGCGTGCAGGAGCTTGCGTATCTCTGGCGTTGCGGGATTGCCCACGAGTTCTGCAGGCGAACCGACCTGAACAGCACCCGTTCCTGAGTAGACCACGAGCGTGTCGGCAAGCGTGCACGCCTCGACCAAGTCGTGCGTGACCATCACGAAGGGAACACCTGTGTCGCGCTGGACCGCGCGCAGCAGCTCGCGCATCTCCACGCGAATCGGCAGGTCAAGTGCAGAGAGTGGCTCATCGAGCAAGAGTGCCTGGGGTTCGAGCGCCAAGGCCCGCGCGAGCGCGCACCGCTGCTTCTGACCGCCGGACAGCTCGTGCGGGCGTTTGTCGGCAAGTTCGACAACCCGCAACCGTTCGAGCAGCTCCGTCGCGCGGGGGCGACGCTCCTTACGTGGGGTGGACTTGAGCGCGTACTCGACGTTGCCGACCACCGTCATGTGCGGGAAGAGCTGTGAGCCCTGCGACACGTAGCCGATGCGTCGCTTCTGCGCAGGCACCCAGACTCCAGCGCGCGTGTCGCACAGACTCTCGCCGCCGAGGACGACGCGGCCCTCATCCGGGCGCAGCGTTCCTGCGATCATCGATAGCGTCAGCGACTTGCCCGCGCCCGAATAGCCAAAGAGCACCGTGAAGCCATCGCGCACGGCCCATCCGACGTCGAGGTCGAAACCAGGCAGCTTCTTGCGCAATGTCACCGAGAGTGCGCTCATTGCACGACCGCCGCGCTGAGTTTCGTCGCGCCGAGCAGAACGACAGCGGACACGACGGTGAACACGACAACCAGCATGGTCGCCGTTCGCCAATCGCCGTAGATGACAGCGTTGTAGACCTCGAGCGCCATGGTATTCGTGCGCCCAGGAATGTTGCCAGCCACCATGATGGTGGCGCCGAACTCACCCACCGCGCGAGCGAACGACAGCGCGAGCCCAGCGATGATGCCGCGAGCTGCAAGTGGGATCACCACGAACAGCGCAGTCTCGATCTCCGAGCGTCCGAGCGTGCGCGACGCGTCTCCGTGAGCGGGATCAACTGCCGAGATCGCCGCGCGCGCGGTCGTCACGCCGAGAGGAAGCGATATCGCGAACGACGCGATCGCCGCCGCTTGCCACGTGAATGTCAGCCCAACGGCTGTGCCCGTGACCGCCTGCATGAAATGCCCGAAGAGGCCGTTCTTGCCGATGATGAGCAGCAGGTAGTAGCCGGTGACGATCGGCGGCAAGACCATCGGCAGCATCACCGCGACATCGGCGACCTGCTTGCCGGGGAACTTCTTTGTGGCAAGCACGTACGCGAGCGGCACGCCGATCAGCGCCACGAACACCGTGGAGACGCCCGCGACCTGCAACGAGAGCCGCAGCGGAAACGCTATGGTCGACATGTCCACGGTGCACCTCCTCTCGCTGGGCGAGACTGCCGCATTCGATGCCGGATCGATCCCGTCGGCACCAGCCCTATTTCGCTGGAGCCGCCTTGAAACCGGCCTTGACGAGGGCTGACTGAACCTCAGGTGAAAGCATATACGTCACAAACTGACTGGCAAGCTCGGCTTGAGAGGTCCCCTCGATCGGCGCCGCAACGTACCTCACCGGCTTGATCTGGCCTGCGGGGACAGTGTAGGCAACCTCGATGTCCGAACGCCCCTTTGCATCACTTGCAAAGCCTATGCCTGCGTCAACTTCTCCGCGAGCCACGAAATCGTCGGTCTGCGCCGCATTTGCGGCGTAGACGAACTTCGGCAGCAGTGTGTCCCAAAGCCCGAGACCGGTCAGCCACTCCTTGGCCTTGGTGCCATGCGGGGCGGTAGCGGGATCCCCTGTCGTGAGCTTGACCGCGTTCGCGAGATCCGCCGGCCCGTGAATGCCCTTGGGATTGCCTTTGGCCACGAGAATCACGAGATCGTTGCCGGCAAACGTCATGGTTGTGTCGGCGGATATGATCCTCTCGGCAGTCAGAGCGTCGATCTGTACCGGACTCGCCGAAAGGAAGACGTCGGCTGGCGCCCCCGCCTCGATCTGCTTCATGAGCACGCCGGAAGCCCCGTAGTTGATGACAAGCTTGACGCCGTTGGTTCTCTCGAACGCCGGTGCGACGCTCGTGAGCACGCTCTTGAGTGTGGCGGCCGCCGAGATGTTGAGTTCGACGGGAGCGCCGTGCGCCGGAGACGGTGCCGTCGTGCTGTTGTGCGACGCGACGCACCCGGCGGCGAGCATCGCAAGCGCGAGCGCGCTGAGTGTCGCGCCGAGCATCATCGCCATTCGCGCGACGCGAGCGATCCCCGCAGTTCGCCTCATCCCTACACCGCCTCGCAGTATTCGTCTCCGAGCCGAGCAAAAAGGGTCTCTGTCTCCATGTCACGATCCTTGCCGATCAACCCGCAAGCATCCGCCCGGCACTGATTGCAGTGCGTCATCTGCGGCAGGTACTCCCCACAAGCGTCGCGGATTGCGTGGATTTGCGCCACTGTCGGCGGCACCACTGCACGAAACCTCCCCTGCGCGATGAGCGGGAGAACATTGGACAGATGCGCGCCGCGCTCGTGCGCGAACATCGCAATCGCCGGCAATTCGTCCTCATTAACGCCCGGAATCAGCACCGAGTTCACCTTCACCACGAGACCGGCGGCGACCGCCTGAGCCAGCCCCTGCCATTGACGCTCGAGAAGATGTCGCGCCGCGTCTTCGCCCTTGAGTCGCTCGCCGCCAGGCCCGCCCACCCACGCATAGATCGCCTCGGCGGTCTCGGGCATCACGGCGTTGATGGTGACGGTCAGGCTGCGCACGCCTACGGCCACGAGATCGGCTATGCGATCTGAAAGCGCAAGGCCGTTGGTGGACACGCACAGAATCGCCTCGGGGTACTCTCGGCGAACGAGACCGAGCGTCTCAAACGTCGCCTCGTTGGCGAGCGGCTCGCCTGGACCCGCGATGCCAACCGCGGCGATCCGCGTCCCGCCCCGTTCGACAACCGCGCGCACCCGCTCAAGCGCCTGCTCGGGCGTGAGCACGATGCTCGCAACACCGGGACGCGACTCGTTCACACAGTCGTACTTGCGCACGCAGTAGCCGCACTGGATATTGCACTCAGGCGCAACCGGCAGGTGAATGCGCCCGGTCGTGCGGTGCGCGTCCGCCGAGAAGCACGGATGCGTGGCCATCACCAAGCGCTCGTTGGCCTTCGAGCTGCACGCCGTGGCCGATATGCTGTCCATGGTTCGTCCTCCTCGGCTGGAACAAGCGTACAGGTTCCGGAGCGTAGCGTTGAGCGTTGCTCCGGGAACGGCGAGCGCGTTTCTGTGAGCGGTCCGAATGCCGTCGCCGCTGGTCACAGGCTCGCGCTACGCCACGTAGCTGTGTGCGCCGCGAGCACACACGCGAGCGCACGCGCCACAGCCGATGCACGCACCCGCGTCGGCAACACTCATCACCGTCGTGGCACATTCCTCGTCTTCGTCGTCATCGTCGTCGATCGGCTTTTCCATGGGTGCCATCACCGACTGGCCGCATACCTTGTAGCAGCGCCCGCAGCCGATGCAGCTGTCGTAGTCGATCGAGAGCAGATAGGCCGGAACCCACTCTCGGCCGTCTCGGGTCAGGGCGGTAGTCATCTCACGCCACCGCCTCTGCGCCGAGCTCGCCGGTGCGAATGCGGGTGGCCTCTTCAATCGCCGAGACGAAGATCTTGCCGTCACCCGGCTGCCCGGTCTGGTTCACCTTGATGAGAGTCTCAACGACTTGGGGCACGTCGGCGTCATCGACGATGATCGTCAGCAGACGCTTTGGCACATAGAGAAGCACCTTGGGCAGCGTGTGCTCGAGCGCGTACTCGGATGGCGTCGGAAGAAGCGGGACGACAGTCGTGTTGCACGTTCGGCCGTCCTCGTCCATGTCCTGCAGCGAACACGCGACGTCGCCGCGCTGCTTGCCGCGACCTTCCACGCTCTGGATGGACAGCGACGGTAGCCCGAGATCGGCCAGTGCTTCCTTCGTGACGTGCAGTTTGTCTCGGCGGATGATGGCGGTGATCTCCTTCACAGTCCCACCTCGCCGGTCCGGATCGTGTAGGCCTCCTCGACCGCCGAGACGAAGATCTTGCCGTCGCCGATGAACCCGGTGCGGGCTTTGTCTTCGATCACGCCGATCACGCCCGGCGCATCGTCGTCTTCCACCACGAGCACGAGCAGTGTCTTGGGCAGCTCATCGTAGTAGATGGGACCGACCTGCAGTCCCTTCTGCTTGCCTCGGCCAAAGACCGGCATCTTGGTGAGCGAGCCGTGCCCCGCGCCTTCCAGCGCCTGGACGACCTCCTGCTCCTTTTCTGGCCTGATGAACGCACGAACCATCTTCATGTCGCTTCCTCTCTCTGTCGGGACGGTGTGAGATCACGAATCTGCTTGCAGGGCCTTGCGCATCCAGGGCGTGGGTCGCTCGCGAAACGCCGTCTTCAAGTCGTCGACCAGACCGTCGATGTCACTGGACGTCGTAGCCTTCAGCGGCATGATGCCGCGTCGCACGAGCTTGGCTGCCGAGGGCCCGCCGATCTCGGCGAAGTACACGATCTTGCAGTCGGCGAGCTTCTCGATCTTGGCGGCGATTGCCTCTTCGTGCAGGTCACCCATGCCGCGGGTCGTGACGACCTCGCTGTCCATGTCGCCTTCGGCAACGTGCCGAAGCTCGGCGAAGTCGGCGCCCTCAGGCGTGATGTCCCAGACCGCGAACGTTGCGGCCCGCCCAAAGTGCTCGTCGACGGCAGTGCCGCCAGTGGTTGCGAACGCGACTTTCACGACATGCTCCTTTCGGGTTGTGCGGTTGTGTCCGGCGAGTCTTCCGGAATGCGTGCGGGCAAGTGTGAGTGCGACGCCAAGAGATTGGCGAGCGCATCGACCACAGCGGCAGCACCGCGATAGCCGACCGTGAGCTGCCGAGACGCCCCGTAGGTCTCGGCACGCGGGAATCCGCATTCGAGGAGCGGTACGCCCCGCATGTGCGCGATGCGCTCGGCATGCGAGTTCGAGACGAGCAAGTCGATAGCCTGCGGTACGCTCGCCAAGTCGCCGACGGTGACGCGATGCGCCGCGATGCGCCGGACATGTGGCGGCGATGTCGGTACGACGACCTCATGAGGCCGGGCCGCAAGCTCGTCGAAGAACGCGGCCATCGCGAGCGCGGCATCGGGTTCGAGCGCGAGAGCGACTCGGCGACCGGAGATACGGCCGTGAGCGTCGCGCATCGCGTCGACCAGAACCCGGCGGTCGCGCTCGAGGCGAGGCGGCGCGGTCTTGCCGGACAGCAGCGTCAGCACCGCGAGGAGCTGGTCGGTGGCGGCCAGTCCACACGTGGCCTGAAGCACCGTGTACGGCGTCGCGAAGCGCTCCGCGAGATCGCGTGCCGCCGACTCCAGCGACGCCCCCAACACCAGCGTGTGCTCGCTCGCCGCAATCGAGCGCACCTCACCCAGCGTCGTCCCGCCGCTGGCCACCGCCGAGAGCCCCTCGCGACTGCCGTCCAGCGCGCCCACGTCAGGCACGAGCACCGGCCTGAGCCCGAACGCCTCCATCATGTCGCGGACCTCGCGCGCATCGGCGGGCGTCAGATGTGCGCCCGCAAGCACCGTCACCTGCCGAGACACCACCGGACCGCCGTCGCAGCCGCCCGCCAGCGCCACGAGCGCCCGCACCGCCGCGAGGTAGCCTTCCTCGAAGCCTCCGGCGTAATCCGGCGCGTGCACCGCGATCACCGCCGAGTCGACCTCGCGCTCGAGTTCGCGCACTGTCGCGTCGACGTCGTCGCCCTTGACCTCGGCAGCCGCACTCGAAATGACGGCGATCAGCGACGGGTGCGCGGAGTCGGCGAGCCCGGTCACAGTCGTGCGCAGCGTCTCATCCCCGCCGAGCACGACATCTTCGGTGAAGAGCTTCGTGGTGCCCAGCGCGATCGGCTCGTTGAAATGCCGAATCGCCAGCACTTTGCCCAGGAACGTGCATCCCTGCGCCCCGTGAATCACCGGGAGCGCACCGTCGATGCCCTGCAGAGCGACTGCAGCACCGAGACTGGGCGCGTTCTTGAGCGGATCGGTCGCAGCGTGTCGCTCGCTGACATGCACGGGCGTGTCGGCGAGCACATCCCCACACACGGGCTCCCGCACCTGGCGCTCGTAGAAGCGCACGCTGTTGGCGAGGTCCGCCGCGAGGTTCACGAGTCCTTCGTAGCCAGCGTAGGCGGCCTCGCGCTCCTGGTTGACGTCGACGAACGGCCAGCCTTCCTTTGCCGCGAGGTAGCGGTTGCGTCCGCCGGCCACGAGCAGCTGCCCGCCTTCCTCATTCATGATCTGCCGAATGATCGCCGGCGAGATGTTCTCGATCAGCCTCACACCCTCGCCGAGAACCGCGCGCACCTTCTCCTCGTCTTCGGCGCTGGACTTCTTGGTGCCGACGGCCAGAATCTCCACACCCAGATCCCGAAGCGCTGAAGCGATCGACCAGCTCTTCACACCGCCGGAGTACAGCACCGCTCGCTTGCCCTTGAGCGCGGGCAGGTGCGCTTCGAGCGCGCACTCCAGCTCGGCCTCGTGCGTGACGATCACGCGCTCCACGCGCTCGCCCACGCCAACTGCCTCCGGCGACGCGGCCTCGAGAGCGTCTGCGATCGCGCGAAGCGAGCGAGCGATCTCGGCAGCGCCGAAGAACGACACCTCCAGGTACGGCACGCCGTGGGTACGTCGCAGCCCGGCGGCGACGTTGATGAGCGCGCGCGAGCACGACACCACCGACAGCTTCGCGCGATGCGCCCAGCGGATCTCCTCGAAGCGTGCGTTGCCTGTGATCCGCGAGAGCAGTCGAATGCCTGCCTCGGCAAGAAGCGGCTCGATGAGATCGAGATCCCCGGCAACGTTGTACTCGCCGATGAGGGCGATGTCGAAGGGCGTGCTCTCGGGTGGCTCGGCAGTTCCGATCACGTGCTCCAGCAGCACTTCGCCCGCAATCCGATTGCCGAGATTCTTGGGGCCCACGAAGCCGGGCGCGTTCACGGGCACGACCGGTAGCGACAGCTCGGCGGCGAGACTCATGCACACCGCGTCGATGTCTTCACCGGTAAGTCCCGAGACGCACGTCGCGTACACGAAGACCGCCTTGGGATGCTCGCGAGCGACAACCTCGCGCACCGCCTCGGCAAGCTTGTCTTCACTGCCGTAGATGATGTCGAGCTCGGTCAGATCGGTCGTGAATCCTCGGCGATGAAAGTCACCAGCCGTCGAGCGCACACCACGACCTTCCCACGCGTTGCCGGCGCACACGATGGGGCCGTGAATGACGTGTGCGGCATCGGCGATCGGCATGAGCACGATGGCCGCACCGTCAAACGCGCACGACTCCCCGCCGCGCGACCGGCACACCTTATGGCGAGCCTCAGGGTCGCATCCGGCTTCGAAGAGCTTGTCGAGTGAGATGGCCACGACTGCCTACCGCACCAAGTCGAAGCTGGTCGTGTTGATAGAGGCGCGATCGAGTTCGTCGAGCACGGTGTTCACGATCATCGCAAGCAAGTTGCTCGCGCCCTCATAGCCGACGATCGGCGTCTTGTGCATGTGGTGCCGATCGTGGATCGGAAAGCCGATGCGGATGAGCGGCGTGCCCGTGTCGCGCACCAGGAACTTCGCCGAGGACGGGCCGATCAGCAGATCCACCGGCTCGGTGAACATGAGCGAGCGCAGGTGCCACATGTCCTTGCGAATCCACACGGTCGCATCCGCGCCGAACGGCGAGGTAGCGAGCAGTGCCTCGGCGGCCTTCTTGAACTTCTTGTCGCCGTTGGTGCACACGACGTGCACCGGTCGCGCGCCGAGCTCGAGCAGAAACGACATCAGGCCCAGCAGCTGATCCGGATCGCCGACAAGCGCGAATCGCTTGCCGAAGACGTAGGGATGCGAGTCCACCATCGCGTCGACCGCGCGACCGCGCTCGACTTCCAGCTCGTAGGGCACCGCGAGGCCCGTCACGCGAGAGACTTCAGCGAGAAACTCATCGGTACCGCGAATCCCGATCGGGTTGGCCACAACGACTTCTTGGCCCCACTCGCTAGCGATGTACTCGGCGGTCTTGTTCGTCGCCCACTTCTGGAGCATGAACGTCGCCTTGGCGTTGGTGGCCGCAGCGGCTTCCTCACGCGTCGTGCCGCCAGCGGGATACAGGTCGTACGTGCCGAAGTTCGGCGCGTCGACCACATCGCTATTGTCGGCAAGCATGCGGAAGTTCACGCCCATCACGCCAAGCATCCGCTTGATCTCGCGCAGGTTGCCTGGGTAGGTGTCGAAGCCGGGAACGACGTTGATCGAGCCATCGTCGCCGTCGGTCTTCTCTCCCGCGAGTTCGGTGAGGATGCCCTTGAGCATCGCGTCGTAGCCGTTGAGGTGACTGCCCTGGAAACTGGGCGTGTGCGCAAACGGCACGGGCATCTCGGCGGGCACGGCGCCCTTCTCTTTGGCCTGCTTGATGTAAGCGCGCAGGTCGTCGCCGATGACCTCGGCCATGCATGTGGTCGACACCGCGATCATGTCGGGAGCGTAGACGGCGTTGGTGTTCTCCAGGCCCTCGGTCATGTTCGACAGCCCGCCGAAGACCGCCGCATCCTCCGTCATTGAGGAACTCACCGTAGCGATGGGCTCCTTGAAGTGCCGAGAGAAGTAGCTGCGGAAATACGCGGTGCAGCCCTGCGAACCCTGCACGAACGGCATCGTCTTGGCGAAACCGAGCGCGGCGTAGATCGCGCCGAGCGGCTGGCACGCCTTGCACGGGTTGATCGAGACGGCCTCACGGGCGAAGTTCAGCTCGCGGTACTCCTGCGACTTCGTCCACTCGGCAACCTGGGCGATGTCCTCGCGAGAGTACGCGTTCTCAAACTCGCGCTTGCCCTCGAATTGCTCCTGGTAGGCAGGGTCGGCAAAGAGCTCGTTGTGGTCCTTGATCTGCATCTGATCACCCTCCTGCTAGCTCGCCTGCGGGCTTGCGCACGAGATCCCACGTGGGGCTGTTGACGGTCATGTCCATGTCACGCGCGAAGACCTTGAAGCCGTCGAACCCGTGGTACGGCCCCGAGTAGTCCCAGCTGTGCATCTGGCGGAAAGGGACGCCCATCTTGTGGTAGGCGTACTTCTCCTTCACGCCGGAGCCGACGAGATCGGGCTTCACGCGCTTGGTGATTTCCTCGAGCTCATAGGGGGTGGCGTCGTCGACGACGATCGAGCCCTCGGCCATCAGCGGGTACGTGCGCTTGTACTCGTCGGCGTGGCCGAACTCGTATCCCGCCGCGACGACCTCCATGCCGAGATCCTCGTACGCGCCGATCACGTGGCGCGGGCGCAGACCACCGACGTACAGCATCACGGTCTTGCCCTCGAGACGCGGCCGGAACTCCTCGATCACGGCGTCCATCTCCGGCTTCATGGCCTCGATGAGCGCTTCGGCCTTGGCCTGCACCGTCTCATCGAATTGCGCTGCGATCTCGCGGATCGAGGCGTAGATCTTCGTCGGCCCAAAGAAGTTGTACTCGAGCCACGGGATGCCGTACTCCTCCTCCATGTGCCGACAGATGTAGTTCATCGACCGGTAGCAGTGGATGAGGTTGAGCTTGGCTTTGGGCGCGTTGGCCAGCTCGGCGATCGTGCTGTCACCCGTCCACTGCGCGATCACGCGCAGCCCCATCGCCTCAAGGATTCGCCGAGACGCCCACGCGTCCCCGCCGATGTTGTAGTCGCCGATGATCGTGATGTCGTAGGGCGTCGTCTCGATCTCGCTCTCAGCTTTGCCGAAGACGTGATCGCGGATCGAGTCGTTGGCGATGTGGTGGCCGAGCGACTGCGACACGCCGCGAAAGCCCTCGCAGCGCACCGGCACAACAGGCTTGCCGATTTCCTCGGTCTTGCGCTTGGACACACTCTCGATATCGTCGCCGATCAACCCGACCGGGCATTCAGACTGCACCGACATGCCGCGAGCCAGCGGGAAGAGCGCGTCGAGCTCATCGACGATCTTGTCGAGCTTCTTGTCGCCGCCGTAGACGATGTCGCGTTCTTGAAAGTCGCTCGTCACGTGCAGCGTGCCGAACGCGTCGACGCCAGTCGTACCGTTGTAGTAGTTGCGGCGCGACCAGTTCGAGTACGCGCCACATCCCACAGGGCCGTGGCTGATGTGCACGACGTCTTTGACCGGGCCCCACACCACGCCTTTCGATCCGGCGTACGCGCAGCCGCGCACGGTCATCAGACCCGGCCGCGACTTGACGTTGGACTTCACCGCGCAGCTTGAGCAGCTGCCGCTCGGATCGTTGGGCGCGATGTGCTTCGCGCGATCCTTGCGAGCCTTCTCGGGGTAGACCTCGAGAATCTCGTCGATGATCTTCTGCGTTTGATTGATGTTGGAGGCCGACATGCTAGGCAGCCCCCTCGGCAGGCTCGGCTTCCATGATGCCGAACTCCATGAGGAGCTCCTCGAGCTCGTCTTGGGTGATGGGCGTGGGGATCACCATCATGTCGTTCTCGGCGATCTTCTTGGCGAGCTGGCGATATTCGTCGGCCTGTGCGTGCTCGGGGTTGTACTGGATGACGGTCTGACGCCGCAGCTCGGCGCGCTGAACCTCGTTCTCGCGCGGGATGAAGTGGATCATCTGCGTGCCGAGCTTCTTGGCGAGCGCCTCGATCAGCTCGTCCTCGCGGTCCGTGTTGCGTGAGTTGCAGATGAGCCCGCCCAAGCGAACGCCACCGGAGTGCGCGTACTTCAGGATTCCTCGGCTGATGTTGTTGGCCGCATACATCGCCATCATCTCGCCGGAGGTGACGATGTAGATCTCTTGGGCCTTGCCCTCGCGGATCGGCATCGCGAAGCCGCCGCACACGACGTCGCCGAGAACGTCGTAGAACACGAAGTCGAGGTCGTCGGTGTAGGCGCCTTCTTCCTCGAGGAAGTTGATGGCGGTGATAACGCCTCGGCCGGCGCAGCCAACACCTGGCTCGGGCCCGCCCGACTCGGCGCAGCGGATTCCGCCGAAGCCGGTCTGCAGCACCTCTTCGATCTCGAGGTCTTCCACGCTGCCCCGCTCGCGTGCGAGATCCATGACCGTGACCTGCATCTTCTGGTTCAGTATCAGTCGGGTCGAGTCGGCTTTGGGGTCGCAGCCGACGATCATCGCCTTCTTGCCGGCGTCAGCAAGCGCAGCGACGGTGTTCTGCGTCGTGGTGCTCTTGCCGATGCCGCCCTTTCCATAGATAGCAATCTGCCGCATGGCTCCTCCTTCATCTGGCCTGTTCGCAGACGGTGCGTTCCGCGATATTGGGCAAGGAGAAGCGCAACAGGCGTGCCAAAGCTAATATGGCTCTGACCTGCGGTTTTTATGGGTTAAGGCCGAGTCATTGCGACATTTCCGTGAGCGCTTGCGACAGAAATGTCGCAATGTTGCGAACGGATTTCCGGATGCGTGGTGAGTGTGCGCGCACGCAACGGCCGACCACGACCGATCGGCGCCGACACTTCAGCGCCCAATGCCGCCGAGACGCCACACACGATGCCGCTACTGCGTCGGCCCTTGCTCCCACCAGCCGTAGCCGCCAACCAGCGATGCGGGTTGGACGTTGGCCTCAATCGCTTGCTTGAATTCGAGGAAGTTGTCCCACCCCGAGAGCCGCCACCCCTTGCTCGTCCGCTGGAACGTGAGGACTTTGTCGTAGGTCGCAGCAGGATCCTTGAATCTCAGCGGATCGGCTTCGCCAAGTTCGACCCCCGCGGGAAGGGTGGTCGCATACGACACGCGTGCAGTCGAGTTCCCCATGATGGAAATCGACTCGATGTTCCAATCCCACATCGGAGTGTCTCCGTGCGAGAACATGAGAGTGCTGGCTTCCATGCCGTTCACAAGAGGCTGCATCGCAGCCTGCTCGGCAGTCAAGTGAGTCGAACTCGTCTGGTCATTCGTGCCGACGAACTGGAGGTTGTCATACATGCGCGAAGCCGCGACTTCACCTTGTGTGGCCGCTACGTTCTCGTAGGCGGTCACGGCGTGCTCGATACGCGCGGCTTTGTTTTTCGTGTCGTTGGCGGGCACACCAGAGTAGATGGGCGGCAGCTGCAGAAGGATCGACCTGGCGAAGGCCGGCACGTTGACGCGCCCACTACCCGCAATATCCCAGTTGTGGTTGTCGATACCGGCGAGTACCTCGGCGACGTCAGCTGTTGTCAGCACGCTGGAGACTGGGGCGGTCTTGCCCGCAGACACCTGCGTTTGCGACGCCTTGTCAGGCGACTTGCACGCAGCCACTCCGAAGGCGGTCAAGCACAGCAGTGCGAGCAGAACAAACCTTGCAGGAACGCGACCATTCCCAGACGTCCGTCGTAGGCAAAGTCCCCTTTTCATAGTGACCCCCCACGGTCAGCACCCCGCCATCGCGACCCCACCGATCGCTTGACATGACTGTGGTAGCGTTCGTCTCACATGTCAACACATCCGGGTTCGTGCCGCCAACCCCCACGAGTGACCGACCTGCCGATGCACTGATCGGCCCGCACTATTTCGCACGCAGGAACGCGCAAGAGGGAATCAACAACGCACGAACGGCCCGATCCAGAGTAACTTCTCGCGTCGATAAGCACCTCCCCAGTCGAAGGAGTCCGATATGAGCGGCGGACCAATACAGTTGATGGCGTTTGGCTATGGTTCAGATGCCTGCGCGGAGCCCGGGATCATGGCCGAGCTCGACGCCCTCGAAGGCCGGGGCGTACTGCGACTTCTGGATTTCCTGTTCGTCACCAAGACCGACGACGGTGACCTGGCCATCCTTGATGTAGGCGATGACGACGACTACGGAACCATTCTCGGCGGGTTCCTCGCATTCGACGATGAAATCGCACCTCGCACGCCTGAAGAGATCGATCCCGACGAAGTCGAGGCACTGGCCAGCGCTCTTGAGCCGGGAACCGCCATGGCGCTCGTCTTGGTCGAGCACTTGTGGGCGGGCCGCTTGTTCTCGGCAGTGGAGAGTTGTGGTGGTGAGCTGCTTTCCGAGGGCTTCATCACCGAGGAAGGCGAGGTCATCATCGGCGCCGAGGTAGAGGCCGCGAGTGAGGCAGCGCAGGCGATCGAAGAGGCCCACGCCGCAGAGGCCGCCGCACGGCTGCGATCGTTCCAGGCGCTCGGGGACGCTGTTGCGGCAGTCGACGCCGCCGACGCCATTCGCAGCGCAGCTGCTGCCGAGGCCATCGACGCGCTGGTCGCCGCCGGGCTGATCGAGGAAGCCGCCGCCAATGAAGCCACCGACGCACTCGTTGAAGCGGGCGTCATCGCGTCCGAAGCAGCGGAGACCGGCGCCGAGGCGGTCGCGCGCGAGGTCGTGAAGGCCGAGATCGCGCGGGACGCGGCGCGTGCCGAGACCCAGCGCGTCGCCGAGAGTGCAGCAGCCGAAGAGCGGACCACTATCGCTGAGGCGCAGCGCATCACCAAGGCCGCTGCAGTCCAAGAGCAAGCGGCAATCGACGAGGCCGAGACTGTCGCCGCGCAGGCCGAGATTCGGGAGATGGAGGCGCTCGAGGAGATGCGTGCCACCGAGAAGTTCGCGGCCCAGATGGAGGCAACCTCAACCCTCACCGCCGCCGACAAGCGCCTTCTGCACTACCTCGGCACGGACCTCACGTTCGCCATGATCGCCGACAAGCTCAAGATCTCGCGAGGTGCGGTGAAGGAGCGCGCGAGCCGCGTCTACAAGAAACTCGGCGTGCACTCGCGCGAAGAAGCGGTCACGGCCGCCACAAAGATGGGACTCCTCGGCAGTTAGCGGACAGCCGCAGCGTCCCGACACCTCGGCGCTTCCGCAGGCTAGGCGGGCTTGCTCGGCAGCTAGAACTCCTCTTCGTCGCCGACGCCACCCGATGCGTACGTTTCGCGCGCCGAATCGAGCGCCGAGGCGTACGCTGCGAGTTCCTCGGCAGAGGTGATCCCCCCGTCGTCGCAGATGAGCATGCCGCACGAAAGCGCGACGTCGGCGGCCCGCGAGCCCAGCCGCCGAGGACCCGATCCCAGCGCCACCGTCTCGATGCCGCCCATCACCGCAAGCCCGGCGCTTCTCGCCGCCGCGTACGAGGACACGAAGGGGCCCGGGGACAGGCTCGCCAAATGCACTGCCGAGAACCCCACGCGCCACAACGCCGGAAAGAACGCACGCACGTCGCCGTCGGAATGGAAGACCGCGGGGATGTCGCCGGCCGTCGCTACCTCGGCGAGCGATCGATAGCACGGCACGAGCCCATCGAGCACGAAATCGGGCGAGACCAGCGGACCCGTCGCGCCTGCGACATCGTCGGCGACGAGCACGGCGTCGACGGCCTCGGCCAGACCAGCGCGCACTGAGTCCATCGCTTCGTGCAGGACCTCGCCCATGTGCACGGCCAGTCCCCCGGGCTCGGCGACCGTCATGCGAAGCATCTCGGCCCATCCGATCCGATCACCGACGCGGCCGAGTACGCCGCTGACGCTCCACACCGACGCCACGCCCTGTTCGCGCAGCTCGCGAACGGCATCTGCAGCCCACGGCTCGGCAGAAGGCACCACGGCAAAGTCGAGGGACAGCGCCGACGCGATCGTTGCGAGCGATTCGGCTGGGCCCGCCTTGCGCGCGCTGTCGGCGACCGCCTCGAGCACTTCAGTCGGCAGCCACGTGATCCCTGCGACGAAGCCGGTGGGCTCTCCGTGCAGCGCCGCGCGCATGTCGGCGCCGCTCACGGCGCTGCCGCCGCGATGCCCGCGCCAGGGTGCAGCTCGGCAGAGGCTTCTTGCGACTCACCAGCTGATGCACCGCGCAACGCAATCTGCGACGCCACGGGCGGGCAATCCTGCGGTGCGTACGCGTCCCAGACTCGCTGGACCTCGGCGGCCCAGAAGGCGCGCGCGTCGGCGATCGGCCGTCCCAGTTGCTGCGCCGCGAAGCCGAAGTAGCCATCGCCCGGCATGCCGGTATCGGCGCGAACCACGAGCGACGCCACCATGCAGCCGAGCCGCTCGTCGGCTTCTCGGTCGACCTCGCCCAGCAGTGCCATGAGCGCCGAGGACCGCGCGCTCACACGGCCGCCCATCGCGCGTCGCGCGACCTCACCGTAGGTGACGGTCGAGCGCGACCGCCCCACCTCGGCAAGCATCATCTCGAGTTCATGGCGCGCGTGCTGCCACTCAGCCGCCGAGAAACCCCAGCGCTTCTTCTCCGGCACGCGTCACCTCCAGTCTCGCCGAGTCGGTCCGCCAAAGATTGTAGCTGGTCAGACCCTACGAAGCCGGGCGAACGCGCGCAAGAGCCGATCAACGGGCAGGCGAAGAGTCCTGCTGGCCGGACGCCTCGCGCCGACGGGCGCTCAAGGCAACGACGATAGCGATGCCGCCGAGCACAATGCACAGCGGCGAGTAGATGAGCAGGTCAGCGCGTGTGTAGGAGTCCGGCGCGCCCCCGAGCCCCAAGGCCGACGGCACGAGCCCCCCAACCGTCCCGCGAACGAGAAGCACCAGGCCCACGACCCACACACCCGCGCGGAAGATCCACTTGGGCCCCGGCTCCGGCATCAGCTTCGCCCTGCCGAGAACGATGTACGCCGCAGCAAAGAGCAGGACCGCTACGGCCACCGAGAACGGCGGCAGAGACGCCGGCACCTGCCCGTCTGTCGCTCCGAGCACCGTACGCGCAAACTTCGTCCACGTCCCGAACGGCCATGGGCTGAACGCCCAAAGTGCATGAAGAACACCGATCACAAAGAGACCCAGTGCATCCAACACAGCGAGGGCTTTCATCACGGCGGTTCCTCCATTCGACAGCATGCGGGACCAACATACACCAGGCCTGCCGACTGAGCCGACAGGCCTGAAGACCACGACCGCCTCTCGGCAGCCGTGTGTAATATCTGGTGGAGGCGCGGAGACCCGCTACCCGACCTTTCGGCCGGACGTGGACTATTCCTTCTCCTCGGATGTCAGACACGCTCGCTATCATGCGCGAGTCGGCATCGAGAGAGGAGGGCGTTTGTGGAAGTGCTCGACGCGTACGTCGCGGGACCTA
>CAZIPN010000004.1:0-23402 GCA_964541225.1 uncultured Eubacteriales bacterium | reverse complement strand
CATCGAGAGAGGAGGGCGTTTGTGGAAGTGCTCGACGCGTACGTCGCGGGACCTAGCTGGGCGCGACAAACTCGAATCTGAGCATTCATTCTTCCACCCTAGTGCGCCATAGCTCATTGCCTTAGGCGCCTATGAGTCTCTAGCCCGCTTACGCCTTTCAGCATCACGGGACGGCGTTGCCATAGCGGTCGCCCGCCTTAGGTTTCACCGTTCGAGCCCTCTTTTCACTCGGCTGTCACCAGCCGAGGCGACCCTATTGATCGAACTCCGGTCCACGATAGCACCCTGGGAGGCATCTCCAGGCTCAGTCACAGCTACAGTCTCGGTCGGGACTACGCGCCGTGACCAGCGCGTCCCTTCCCAGTCCGTTCGGTCTTTCGCTTCGGCATACGGACTACGTCCTCAGCGGCAGTCTCCTCTGTTGCGCCGTGCCGGTGTCGGAGACGTGCACCGGGTTGGCGTCGCTGACTATCTAGGCAGCGAGAGCGTAGTTATTTTCGCCATCTATTGGCGGGTACCCCTGTTTAACGCGGTGAGGTGACCGCGGCCTGCTTCCTCCCTCAGAACTATCGTGTCGAATCCAGTCGCCCCCACGTGGGGTGGTAATCGAACATGTCAAGGTGCTGCGGCCCACCCGGACCGCTGGTGGAGTATACCCGGCTCAACGCGTGCGGGATACCCAACGCCCAGGTTGCGAGCGAAGTCCGTGCCGCTGAACGCCACCGGGCTTCCCGAATGCCCACTGGGCGAGTGCTCGCGCCTGCGCGTGCGCAAGCAGCGGCTCACTGACGCGCGACTTCTTCTCCCCTTGCCTCCGTTGGCGACGGCGACACATCAACGACCGCAATATCGCCTGCGCCCACCTCGAACTCAACCTTCTGGGCGACGCATCCGTCGGCAGACGCAACCAGCGTGTGCGTCCCTGGTGCAACTCCGGCGAAGCAGAAGCGCCCGTCGGCAGACGCTCGCGTCATCTGTGCATCATCCAAAGAGATCCTGGCGCCGCCGATATGACCCAACTCGTTCTCGGCGATCCCTGTGACGCGCCCCCACGATACGGGGTCGTACTCGAAGTCAACATGGCTCGTCTCCACGCCGCAGATCACCACGTTGTCGCCGACCGTTGTCGGAATCCACCCAGTGACGTCGTTGGGCCGGATCCAGAATCCATACACGCCATCGGAAACACCCTCTATGCGGTAGGAACCTGAAACATCCGTGGTGGCCATCGCGACGACATCTCTCGTGCCCGGCGTTGAGCTGTGAAACGCAATGACCGTAATGCCCGCCACTCCGTTGCCCGCCGAGTCGCAGACACGCCCGCACGCGTTCGCGCGCATTTGAGGAGCGTTCCAGACGGGGGCGCTCTCAGAGTCACTCTGAGGGACGGGGATCGCCGCACTCATGACAAGCGCAACCACAACTCCGAGGCCAAGCCTGAGCCCGATCCCAATCCGCCTGCGAGCCATTGCGCCACTCCAACGTTGCTGGATTCTGTGCCCTGACCCTACGTCCGGCGTCGAACCCAAAACAGGCGCACACTGTAAGAACGAGCGAACAAGTAGTGAACTCGCAGCGCGGGCAACGATCCCATGATTCAAGAGCGACTCGACACGCGCCTGCGTGACACCCGCGTGGCGCTCGCGGCGGTACTCCCGGGCTACTCGCCCTTCTGGCGCTCCTGCGGGTTACTCGCCCTTCTGGCGCTCCCGCAGCGCGCGCTCGACGTCGCGCTGCTGGTCCTTCGCGGCGATGTCGGCGCGCTTGTCGTAGAGCTTCTTGCCACGGGCGAGGCCAAGTTCAATCTTGACGAGGTTGCTGGGCGCGAAGTAGATCTTGAGCGGCACGAGCGTGAAGCCGCGTTCCTTCGTCTTGCCGATCAAGTAGCGAATCTCCTTCTTGTGCATCAGGAGTTTGCGAGCCCTGTCGGGGTCGACGTTCGAACGGTTTCCCTGAGAGTACGGCGCGACATGAACGCCGAGGAGCCATACCTCACCTCGCCGGATCGTCGCGTACGACTCGCGCAGTGATGCGCTGTTCGCGCGAAGTGACTTGACTTCGGTGCCCGTCAGTTCGATGCCGCACTCGAAGACCTCGTCCACGAAGTAGTCGTGACGCGCCTTCTTGTTGACGGATATGAGCTTCTCTTCGCGCGGCATGAAGACCTTCCGAATCCACTCGCCGGGGTGCTGGCGAAAGCACATTGTACCGCGACAATGGCGGCGAGCCTCGGCGACCTCCCCCTGCCGAGAGTCCCGCCCGCATCGCGAAGACTTCACGCGCGTAACTCGTTGTCAGATCCGCCCGCATCGCGAAGACTTCACGCGCGTAACTCGTTGTCAGATCCGCACCGCCGTATGCGACACTACTCGCCGTGATTGCGACAGGAGGGGAGATCGATGGCGGGAGTCTCGGGCAACGGAAGCACGCGCGGCATGTGGATCGCACTCGGCGGCTACAGCGTGCTGTTCGTCGGCAAGCTTGCCACGTACTTCCTTACGCATCTCGGCGTCATGTTCGCCGAGGCAATGCACTCGATGGCCGACATGCTCATCGCGGTCTTTCTGCTTATTGCAGCGTGGATCTCGTCGAAACCGGCCGACGAGGAGTTCCGCTTCGGCTACGGACGGGCCCAGAACATCGCCGCACTCGTCGCTGCCACTATCTTCATCTCATTCACATCCCTCGAGACGCTGCGCGAATCCATCCCCAAGCTGTTCCAGCCCGCCGAGGGCCCGCACTCCAACATCGCGATTGCCATCGGCGTGATCGTGATCTCGCTTGTCATCAGCGCCTTGCCGATCATCGCAATCGCGCGTGAGAAGAATCGCGGAGCCGCAAGCAAAGCCCAGCTCATCGAGGGTATCAACGACGAGATCGCACTGATTGCGGCACTGGTCGGCATCCTGTTGGTCGCCGCCGGACTGCCGATGGCCGACCCGATCGCCTCAATCGTGGTCGCGCTTGTGATCGCGTTCAACGCCGTCATGCTGTGGCGAGAGAACGCGGCCGTGCTCATGGGGGCATCCCCCGCGCCGGAGTTCTACGACAAGGTGCGCGAGATCTCCTTCTCTGTACCGGGCGTACGCGAGGTACACAACGCAATCGCCGAACAAGTGGGTGAGCAGATCCACCTCGGCATACACGTAGAGGTTAAGCGCGGCATCACCATCGAGGAGGCCGACACCATCGCCGACGCGGTTCACGACGCGATCACGGCGGCTTTCGGCGACATCTGGGTCGTAGTGCACGTCGACCCGGAGCGACCAGCACCTTCAGTCGACCCCGGGGCACATGGTGCCTCTGGCGGCGAGAACGTCACTGCGCTGAACAGCCCCTAGGCCCCCGGTCGTCAACAGCCAGCTACTCGTGCGCCCATCGAACGATCATCACCGCGATCCATGCCGCCGACGCGGCCGCGATGACAGCGAGCCACACTCCGCCGAGCAGCGCACTTGCCACGATGAGTCCCAGGGAGAGCAGCATGCTCGACTGAAAGCTGACGGTGCGCGAGGTCCACGAATGCTCAAGCAGACCAATGCCTCGACACAGCACGGCCAGCACTGTGAGAAGAACGGCCAGCGCGACCTCTCCCACCGCATCTCCGCCCGGTGGTTGAAACACCGTGATCACAGCAATCGAGAGTGCAGCCGCCAGCACCGTCGCTGGCGCGGAGTCCAGCAAGAGCAACGTGAGGGTGTCAAACGGCAGCGCACGGCGGATCGTCGGATGTTGCAGATCGTCGCGAAATACACGCGTCAGTTCCGCCGACAGACCGCTTAGCGCGACTGCCATCCACGGGAGATAGCCGAAACCGCTGACCCGCCACGGCAGTAGCAGTACCCCCACGGGTACCACCAACGCGCCCCACACGAGCGGGGTGAACAGCCTCAGTGGTTGTCGCACGTAGGAGAGCACCGCGCGCGAAACCGGAGCGATCTCGCCTTGGCCGATTGGCGGATGCAACCTCGGGCGACGCGTTGCACGGCGCTTGCTGCGGGCGATCTCGCGATACCCGGCCGAGTCGAGCACTCGCATGAGTTGAAGCGGCGCAAGCTCGGCGAACAGCGCGCTGTCATCGATGATGCGCGTCATGTCCGCTCGAGGGGAAATCGCCATGAGAAGCACGGTTTCGAGAAGCACCAGCAGGCCAAGAACGGTCCACGTCGTGGTCAACGATCCACCCTCAAGTGCGGTCAAGATGGGATACGCCGTCCATTCCAGGACGGGGTGGCGCGTGACAACGACCAGGCCCACAGCCGGCCACACGACCATCCACCACCACTGGCTCAACCATCGATCCACGGTCAACCTGGCCATCCCCACGACCCGCGCTCCGATGACGAGCACGACAGCCATGAGGCTCGCCAGAGCTGCGCCCGCGCCCGGAGTCGCGCCTGCCCCCGCCGCATACATGCCTGATCCGAAGAGCGTCCCAAGTACCGCACCCAATGTGCCCGCCTTGAGTACTGCAATGGCCGTGTCGACCGCAACGAGCGCGCGGGTCGATATCTGGGTCGCCGCCACGTAGGCAATGTCAGGTGCGGTTAGCTGCACCGGAGAGCGCCGCAGACTACGTGTGAACAGTGCCGCCAGTACGAGCAAAGGGGCAGTCATCGCACCTTGGCGAACGGCATCGAGTTGCATAGCCGACAGCTCCGCGAAGCTCTGCCCAATCTGGGCAATCGACACAATCGACATCCCGAGGGCCCATGCACTAAACAGCACGACGAGGTACAGCTCGTAGAACCGCTCAAACAGATCACCGGATTCGATGTCGGCCCCTGTTGCATACATCCAGAAGACAAGCTGCGTCCACGCGTGTCGCGCCCGCAGCCATGTCAGCAGGCTGAGGTCGCCCAACATCACGCCGAGTCCTCGGCCGCGCCAGGCTCGGTCAAGAGTTCTTCCACCTCATCGTCAGGCACGGCCGCGTCGGCTGGAGCTCTGCGCTCTGCAGCTCGAAGGCGCCCATGCTCAAGCACGAGATAGCCGTCCGGACTGAGACCTGACGGGAGATGGTGGCCGCTGAGCAGCACCGCCGCGCCGCGGGCGTTCGCCGCGAGCAACTCCGACACCAAGATGCGCGCGGAGACAGGATCAAGCGGGCCGAAGGGTTCATCGAGCAGAAGCACGGCTGGCTCCAGCGCAAGCGCCATGACGAGAGCCAGCTTGTAGCGCATGCCACGAGAGAACGACGACGGGAGTTGTGCGGCGTGGTCAGCAAGACCGAACTTGTCCAGCAGCGCGCGTGCCGCTGGTTCACGCTGGGCTGCACGATTGGCGCGAAGCACGAACCATACGTGCTCTTCGGCGGTCAGATCGTTGTAGAACGGCGGGGCGTCGTTGACCAACACGAGGTTACGGCGGAAGCCCCGATCGGCGCCCTTGAGCAACTCCCCGTCCAGATGGATCTCACCCGAGTCGGGAGGCGCCCACCCGGCAATACAGCGCAGAAGCGTCGACTTGCCTGCGCCATTGGCGCCGATCAGCACAACCGTCTGCCCGCGCGCGAGCACAAAGTCCACACCCGCCCAGACAGGCGGCCCATCGTAGCTGAACGACAAGCCGCTCACCTCAAGAACGGGTGCGTGTTGCATCGCGCTCCCCCCGTGGCTCGGTAGCTATTACAGCCGCGCAACGCTCCGGCACCCCGATGGTGGCCTGCCGCCACGCTGTGCGCAGGAGTGCTACGGCGTGAAGTCGGTCCCCGGCTTCAGGTCGAGGACAAACCGCGTCAGCAGCTTGACGGTGGCGTCGAGATCCGAAAGTGCGAGCACCTCGGTGGGCGTGTGCATGTAGCGCAGCGGAATCGAGATCAGAGCCGCAGCCTTGCCGCCGCGCGAGAGCTGAATCGCGTTGGCATCCGTACCCGTACCGCGCGGCTCGGCGCCAATCTGGTATGGGACCTTGGCCTTGTCGGCAGCTGTAGTGAGCAGGTCAAACAGGATCGGGTTGATGTTGGGGCCTCGGCCGATGATGGGCCCGTCGCCGCAGTTCGCTTCGCCGTGCTTGCGCTTGTCGATGTCGGGATAGTCGGTCGCGTGCCCGACCTCGACCGCGATGCCCACTTGCGGGTCGCACCACCACGCGCTCGTGGTGCCGCCGCGAAGACCGATCTCTTCTTGCACGGTCGCCGCAGCCGTCAACTCGCCCGGTGCGCGGCCTGCTTTCTTGACCTCCTCAAGCACCCGAGCCGCAATCCACGCGCCCATCTTGTCGTCGAATGCCCGAGAAACCGCGAGCCCGTCGCCAAACGTCTCGAGTCCGACGTCAAAGGTGATCGGATCGCCAACGCGCACGCGCTTCTTGGCGTCATCGCCGCTCAACCCAACATCGATGAAGAGCTTGTCGATCTTGGTGATGGTCTTGCGCTCGTCTTCCTCGATGAGGTGAATCGGCTTGCGCCCCATCACGCCGAGGAGCGCACCATCTTTCGTGTGCACGCGAACCCGCATGCCCGGCAGAATCGCCGCATCCACCCCGCCGATGGCAGAAAACGCGATGAACCCGTCGGGCGTGATGTAGTTGACCATCAGCCCGATCTCATCGATGTGGCCCGCGAGCATGACCGAGACGCCGTCCTTCTTCGTCCCGTCGAGCACCGCGTGAACACTGCCCATTACGTTCGTCTCAACGCGATCGGCAACCTTGGAAAGCCGCGCGCGAAATACTTCGGCTGCTGGCTGCTCGAAGCCCGAAGGCGACGGCGCCTCTACGAGCTTGCCGAGGAACTCGAGATCCTTCTTCTGCATGCGACTTCCTTCGCATCGGGATTGTCGAGCACTAAGTCTAGCGGTGTGCCGCGCGCCATACCACTGCCGGTATTGGCAGCTTCCACACACGATTTCACACAGTGTTTGCGAACATGCCATGGCGCTGGTCACCCCCGCCGCCGACAATGGGAATAGGCACGCCACATGCAGAGATGCTCACACACGGCCGACGCAAGGAGCACAGTGAATCTCTACTTCGTCAGGCACGCAAGCGCCCAGAGCAAGGCTTCCTGGGATAGCGATGACGATCTGCGTCCGCTGACACGGCGAGGCCGGGAGCGGTTCTCGGCAGGTGCGAATGCGCTCGTCCGGGCGGGCGTGCTCGCGTGCGACGTGATCGTGAGCAGCCCGCTGGTACGTGCCATGCAAACCGCCGAGCTTCTGCACGACGTGCTCGGCGGCGCGCCCCTCATCGAAGAGGACGCGCGGCTCGGCCACGGGTTCGACCTTCCCGCGCTTGCGAGCATCATCGCCGAGCGAAGCAGCGCTGACGCGATCGCGATCGTCGGACACAACCCGAGTTTCGCAGCGGTCTTGTCGGCAGCAACCGGCGGAAGCGAGATCGACGTGCGCAAGGGTGCGATCGCGCTCATCGAGATTAGCGAGACTCCCGGGCCCATCGGCAGGCTGCTCTGGCTCGCGCCACCCTCGCTGTTCGCCAGCAGTCTCTAGCACATCAGCGAAACCGCGCCGCCATCGCCGTTTGCTGTCCGCCACCAACTCGCCCGCGAACCCGCGCGCGCTACGCACGTGTCGGAGGAGGCTGGCGTGGCGTTGCCCGCCGCGCTACGCGAGCTCCATGTCGATGCGACTCTCGGCGAGGGAGACGCTCGCGATGCGCACGGTGACGCGCTCGCCGAGCCGAAAGACCTCGCTGCGCTTCTCGGAGACCAGCATGTGCCGAGAACCGTCGTAGCGATACGGCCCGCCCCTCAGCGAGTCGACATGCACGAGACCCTCGGCAGTGTTGTCGAGCTGCACGAAGAGTCCGAAGTTCGCCACACCGGTGATCAGACCGCCAAACTTCTCGCCGAGATGCTCGCCCATCAGCTCCGTAAGCTTGTAGCGCGTCGAGTCGTTCTCGGCCATCTCGGCCTCGCGCTCCATGAAGCTGCTGTGCTCGGCGAGCCAGCCGAGTTCGGGGATCATGCGCGACGCGCTGGGGTCGGAATCGAGCTGAGCGCGGAGCTGCGCCTTGAGCAGCCGATGCACGATGAGGTCTGGGTATCGGCGGATCGGCGAGGTGAAGTGCGTGTAGGCCTCGCTGGCCAGCCCGAAGTGCGCAGACAGGTAGTCGACGTAGCGGGCGCGCTCCAGCGAGCGCACGAGCAGCGAGTTGATGAGGTACTTCTCTGGCCGGGTATGCGCGAACGTGATGATGCGCTGAAACGTCGCAGGCGAGGCGCCACGCAAGTCCTTGATCGGGTAGTCGAACTCCTTCAAGACCAGCGCCACCTGATCGAGCGCCTCTGGATCCGGCTCCTCGTGAATGCGATAGACCATGGGCGACTTGGCGTCGCGCATGTGCCGAGCAACCGCTTCGTTGGCGGCAATCATCGCTTCTTCGATCGAGTTCGTAGCCGCAGTGCGCTCCCGCAGCACGACCTCCAGCGGCTTGCCATCGGCGTCAAGGCGTACCTTGGCTTCCACCGTCTCGAAGTCCAGTCCGCCGCGTGCCACCCGACGCTCCCCGATCTTCGCCGAGACACGCGCGAACTCACGCAGCGCACGCTCGCTGTCGGCATCCGGAAACGGCTCCTTGCCCGAGAGCCACGCGTCGACTTCGTCGTAGGTGAAGCGACGATCACTCGTGATCACGCTCGGGAAGATCTCGACGCCCTCAACCGCACCGTCCTTAGACAGCGTCATGTCGACGCTGAATGTCACGCGCGCCTCGCCCGGGTTAAGCGAACAGATCCCGTTCGAGAGTTGCTCGGGTAGCATCGGCAGCACGCGATCGACCAGGTAGACGCTGGTTGCGCGCAGCCTGGCCTCGTTGTCGATGGAGGAGTCCCACGGCACATAGTGACTCACGTCGGCTATGTGCACGCCCAGGACCGTACGCCCGTCCTCGGCATGGGTGATGCTGATCGCGTCATCGAAGTCGCGAGCGTCAACGGGGTCGATGGTGAACGTGAAGCGATCGCGAATGTCTCGGCGATCAGGCTCTCGGCGAAGCGCCTCGTCGACATCCAGACGAATCGCGGCTGCTTCCTCGAGCACGCGCGCGGGGAACTCGGTCCGCAGACCATGCTCGCGAATGGCGATTTCGATCTGGATGTCCGGATCATCCTCGCGCCCGACAATCTCCTCGACGTAGCCTTGCGCGGAGTGCCCGCGAGAGGGATAGGCTGTGATTCGCGCCACCACTACGTCACCACTTGTGGCGTCGCCAATGGCGCTTGGCGCAATGAACAGATCGTGGCGAACCCGACGGTCGGCTGGTGTCACGATGCCGATAGCCCCATGCCGATCAAACCTGCCGACAACGGTGGTGTTCGCGCGCTCGACAACGCGCACGACCGAGCCGGAACGTCCAGCTTTGCCGCGATGCTTGTCCGGCCTGAGCGCAACGGTGTCACCGTGCATCGCGCCTGCGATGTCGCGGGCCGGGACGAAGTAGTCACCCTCAGGAGCTCCCACAAAACCGTAGCCGTGACGGGTCATCGAGATTCTGCCGACGACCAAGCCTGTCTGGCGGGCCTTCGCGCTGCGCTTCTGCTTGGCCACCAGCCGCTCCTCCGTCCAAGGCGTCCGTCCACCGAAGTCTAGCCGAACGAAGACCGCACGTTCAGGCAGGTTGGAGGATGATACAATCCCTCAAACGAAACACCGTGGTCGTTTGGAGCCTCGCCATGCACTTCGAACACTCCCTCGCTCCTTGCCTGATCGGCAGAGGCACACTCGCAAACCCTCGCGACATGCTCAGGGCGCTCGAGACGCTCGAGAACGTCGAATATCGTTTCACCGTTCACCGAGAGCAGGCCGACCAAGGCCGTGCGGCCCTGGTCAAGCTGATGGCCGACCCTGAGTCCGCAACGATCGTCGTCAACGGATGCCTCTTCTTGAACGTGCTTTCCTTCCGCTACCTCGACTTCGAGCCTCTTCCCGAGGATCGCTGGCGTTTCGTGCTACACGGCGACCAATCGACACTCGAACTGATCTCGCTACCCGAACCTGAAGAGGAGGCGGCGCCACTCGGAAGGCCACATCTTCTGTCCGAGGAGACCGCACCCGATTTCGAGTCTCTCATCGCGTTGGACGACGACGAGGATGACGAGTAGCCGCGATCGCAGCGACGCATGCCTCAAGGACCTAGCAATGAGCCCCGGCACGTGGTCGGGGCTCACTTGTTCCTCATATCGAGCACGCCCTACTTGGCCTTGGACTTCGCTATCTGAATGGCCTTGGCAAGTTGCGTGTCCGTCTTCTTGTCGAGCTGCTTGAGCGGGTCCATGACCACAACGTAGTCGGGAGTCAACCCAACGCCGTTGATGGAGCGCTTCTTCGGCGTCAAGTAGTGAGCAATCGTGAACTTCACTCCAGAACCGTCCGAGAGTTTCTCGATAGTCTGAACACTGCCTTTGCCGTAGCTCTTCTCGCCCACAAGCGTGGCTCGGCCGTAGTCCTGCAACGCGCCCGCCGTGATCTCACTGGCCGAGGCGGACTCCCCATCAACCAGAACAACCATGGGCAGATCCGTTATCTTGTGACCAGTCGCGTTGTGGATCTCTTCCGGAACACCTCGCTGATCCACGCGCACAATCACCCCGTCGGCGATGAACAAGGACGACACGTCGACCGCTTCGTCCAGCAGTCCACCGGGGTTGTCGCGCAGATCGAGGATGAGCGACTTCGCTCCCTTGCCGGTCACTTCCTTGATGGCCTTCTCCATGTCTCCGGCGGAGTTGGCGTTGAACTCGGCCAGGCGAACGTAGCCCACATCCCCGAACATCTCTGTCTTGGTGTTCGGGTAGTTGATCTGATCGCGAGTAATGGTGAACGGAATGTCCTTGCTCGGCTTGGACGGATTCGTGCTTGGTCGTGTCATGACAAGGTGCACCTTCGTGCCCTTGGGACCACGCACGAGTCTCACGATGTCGTCCGTGGACCACTTCACCTGAGTCGTGCCTTCGATTGAATGGAAGATGTCGCCGGCCTTCATGCCGACCTTGTACGCCGGTGTGCCCTTGTAGACCTCAACCACGTACGCTTGCCCCTTCTTGTTCTCGCCGAGAACCACACCAATGCCGCCAAACGAGCCCATCGTCTGCTCGTTGAACGCGGCGAACATCTTCTTGTTGAAATACATTGCGTACTTGTCGCCCGTGGCACTGAGTAGTCCCTGGACCGCGCCAGCCGTTGCGGACGCCTCATTGGGTGGAACCAATGCTTGGGCTTGCAGCAACGAGTCGACTTCGGCGATCTTGGCTGCCAGCGGACTTGTGGCACCCGACGCCGCGCCAATGTAGACGCTATCGAGATGAGCTGCAGCGAAGCCGCCCATGAAGCCGACCGACGCAATGATGACGACAGCCGCGAAACCGACGATGACCTTGGTGGTCTTGTTCATGCACCAATACCGCTTTCGTGTGGATGGCTCGGGCGTGCTGGATTCCGTCAATCAGACCTTGAGATACCGCCTGAGTGCAAAACCCGAACCAAGCAGACCGATGAAGACGCCCGCGAGCACCAAGACGAGCCCAATCTGCGCGGTCGCTGTGCTCGTCATGTTCACGGGAAGGAACGGCAACGTCTCGCCAAGTCGGGGCACAATCGCAGCCTCGAGCAGGGCAATCGTGAGAATCGCGAACGCCGCGCCGATAAGTGCCTGCATCACGCCCTCAAGCAAGAACGGCGTTCGAATGAACCAGTTGCTCGCACCTACCAAGCGCATGATGCCGATCTCTTTGCGCCGAGCGTAGATGGCGAGCCGAATCGTGTTGTTGATGAAGATGAGCGAGACCGCAGCCAGCATGATGACGAAAGCCACCTCGATCCAGCGCACCACCTGCGTGAATGCGAACAGCTTCTTGACCACCTGCTGGCCGTACTTGAGCGATTGCTCGGGATTGTCCGGCCGATCCGCGACCTTCTTGAACAAGGGACTAGCCTTGATCTTGGCCACCATCGTCTCAACCTGGCGCGGATCCTTGAGCGTCACATCCAACGAGGCTGGCAACGGGTTGCCCTCGAGCTGCTGGATGATCTCCGGACTCTGCTTCATGTCCTGCTTGAACTTCTGAAGCGCCTGGTCCTTGCTCGTGTACTGCACTCTGCCGACGAGTGGATCGGCAAGCAAGGACTGCTGCAACGTGTCCACATCGTTGGTCTGAACTCCATCCTTCAAAAAGATCTGGATGGACACCTTGTTTTCTACCGACTTGACCACGCTGTTGACGATAACGCCTGTCGCCAGGAAGACGCCCACGAGCAGCAGCGACAGGTAGATCGTGATGACCGCACCGAGACTCATGACCCAGTTGCGGCGAAAGTTCAGGAGCGACTCGCTCGCGAAGTACCCGATGTTAATCGACATAGCCGTACACCCCCCGGTCTTGGTCGCGAACGATGCGCCCACTATCGAGTGCGATCACTCGGCGGCGCATGTTGTCGACCATGTCGCGGTCATGCGTGGCCACGAGAACCGTGGTGCCGGTCTTGTTGATGCGCTCAAGCAGCTTCATGATGCCCAGCGACGTCTGCGGGTCGAGGTTCCCGGTTGGCTCGTCGCACAGCAGCAGCGGCGGGCGGTTCACGAACGCGCGCGCAATCGAAACCCGCTGCTGCTCGCCGCCCGAGAGCTCATCCGGGTAGCTATCGATCTTGTCTTCCAGACCGACAAGCCGCAGCACTTCTGGCACCTGCGTCCGAATCACGTGCTTGGACTTGCCGATAACCTCAAGCGCGAACGCGACGTTCTCAAACCCGGTCTTGTTGGGCAGCAGCTTGAAGTCCTGGAACACGCAGCCGATGTTGCGGCGTAGGTAAGGCACCTTCCAGTTCTTCATCTTCGCCAAGTCCTGACCTGCGACGATGATCTGTCCTTGCGTCGGCATGAGTTCACGCAACAACAGACGGATGAACGTGGACTTGCCTGAGCCGGAATGCCCAACGATGAAGACAAACTCGCCTGACCCAATCTCCACGTTGACGTCGCGTAGAGCGGGTTTGTCGGCAAGGTAGTACTTGGAGACTCCCCGCATCGAGATCATTGCGGGGCCCGTTCTCGGCAATGGCCCCGGGACTTCAGGCGCCAGCGACGCCGGATTCACCGGCGTCTGATTCAAATCTGTCACAGGGATGCTCCGTTTCTTGGCGACGATTCCCTGGGGGCCATTCTAGCAAAGTGTGGGCCCGCCACCTCAAAAGCGCTGTGCGCGTTGTGTGAAATTCGAAGACGCCCTGCTGCGAACTCTGGGCCAACCCGCGATCACCCAAGAACACCGCAGCTAGCTGGCAATTTCCTTGGCCGCATCCGCGATGTCGCGCGCGGTGAGTCCGAAATGCGCAAGCAGTTCGACCGGCTCGCCCGAAGTCCCAAAGACATCCCGCACGCCGATGCGTCTCAACATGCACGGCGCGCCCTCGCCCACCACCTCGGCAACCGCCGAGCCCAGCCCGCCGATGATGCTGTGCTCCTCGGCGGTGACAACGGCACCGGTCTTGCGCACACTGGCGAGAAGCGTCTCGGAGTCGATGGGCTTGATGGACGCGACGTCGATCACTTCCGCCGAGACGCCATCGGCCGCGAGGAGTTCGGCCGCCGATAGCGCCGCTCCGACCATCAGCCCGCACGCGGCAAGCGTGACATCGGCGCCTTCGCGCAAAACGTTCGCCTTGCCGACGACGAACTCGTGCTCGGGTGGATAGACCTGCTCCACCCCTGCCCTGCCGAGACGAACGTAGAACGGCCCCGGCGTCGCCGCTGCGATGCGAATGGCCGCCTTGGCGGAATGGTAGTCAGCTGGCACGAGCACCCGCATACCCGGCAGCACGCGCATGAGTGCCAGATCCTCGATCATCTGGTGGCTGCCACCATCCGGACCCACGGAGATCCCGGCATGGGTCGGCGTGAGCTTCACGTTCAGATTGGAGTAGCACACGGTGTTGCGGATCTGATCGTAGGCCCGGCCGGTCGCAAAGACCGCAAACGAACCCGTGAATGCCACCTTGCCGGCGATGGAGAGCCCTGCGGCCACATCGATCATGTTCGCTTCGGCAACGCCGACATTGAAGAGCCGCTCGGGGTACGCATCCCCCAGCTTCGACGTGGTCGTCGACTTGGACAGGTCAGCCTCAACGGCGACCACATCGACGCCCTCGCCAGCCAGCTCAACCAGTGTCTCGCCGAGGGCCTCCCGCGTCGCTTTGCCGCTCATCCGGCGCTCCCCTCTGCTGCAGTGAGTTCGGCAAGCGCGATTTCGACCTGCTCGGCGGATGGGGCCTTCCCGTGCCAGCCAGCTTCGCCCTCCATGAATGAGACGCCTTTGCCCTTGATGGTGTGCGCGACAATGACCGTCGGACCCTGGCGGTGGGCTTTGGCGGCTTGGAGCGCATCATGTATCGCGCCGACGTCATGGCCATCGATCTCGACCGCATGCCAGTCGAACGCCGAGAACTTCGCGGCAACCGAACCCACGCACATCACCTCGGTGCATGCGCCATCAATCTGCAGCCCGTTGTGGTCCACGATCGCCACAAGATTGCCGAGCGATTCGTGCGCAGCGAACATCGCTGCCTCCCACACTTGCCCCTCCTGAATCTCGCCATCGCCGAGAAGGCAGAAGACCGTGCGGTCTTCGTGTGTGGGTTCCGGATGCTCCCCACCTCGCAGACCGACCGCCAGCCCAGCGGCCACAGACAGCCCCTGCCCGAGGGAGCCGGTGGAGACTTCAACCCCCGGGGTCTTCTTACTGTCTGGATGGCCCTGCAGCATCGAGCCGAGCTTGCGCAGCGTCTTGAGGTGATCCCGGCCGAAATACCCGGCCTCAGCCAGCGCAGCATAGAGAACCGGTGCCGCGTGCCCCTTGGACAGAATGAACCGGTCGCGCTCTGGCCAGCCGGGGCGCGCGGAATCGTATTTCAGTGTCCCGCCGAAATACAGCGTCGCCACGATGTCGGCAGCAGATAGTGACCCGCCGGGATGACCGCTTCCGGCCTCGCCGATCATCTCGACGATGTCCTTGCGCATACTCGTGGCCACTGCCTCGACCGCCCTGACATCAGGCATCACGCCACTCCAATCACACGATCAGTTTGCAGGGTTGCGAGCAAGTGTCCTCGCACAACTTCGGCAATCCTTGCTCGATGGCGCAGCAAGGATACCACTGGTCGGAGGGCTTGGAATCGGCTCAAGGCCGCGAGCACTTGGTAAGGCAGCCAGCGGTCGCCTTTCCAAGACGAGAGGTTGACAACTACGCCTCTTGCCCGCGACGGCGCAGTGACCACGCCGCAACGAGGAGGCCGACAAACGCGAGAGCAACGAGGCTCTCCCACGACGACGCCGGCGTGGATGTTGAGTTGGCTTCAAAGACGCCAAATGGTGAGAACGAATCGGTGACTCCGATGACCTTGTGCCCGCCGGAGTCAACCTCGGTCGTGATGTCAACCCACTCGCCGTTGTGGTAGTGCATCAACCTGACTTCCGAGGATGCGGCGTGCAGAAAAGCCGGATCGTAGCTCAGCACGACTGTCGCTGAACCGGTGAACCCAGACGGCGGCACAATGTCCACAATCGTGCCCGGAACAGCGGTATAGCCCAGAGGCGCGGCCGGTGGGCTGCTCACAGGAGTTCTTGTCAGCCCGGGGGTTTCTGATGCGAAAGCCGGATGCGCCATGATGTGCTTCGAACCCGCCAGCTTCGCCGGAGAGTGGCCTGATGCCGCCAACGGGCCTGAGATGGAGCTGCTGGACTGATTGCCGGCCTTGTCGATTGCGACCACTTGGAAGGTGTGGCCGGTGATAGTCGTGCCATCGGGTTCGGTGACCGTGAATGACTCCGTCATGCTCCCGCTCGGCGTCACATCGAAACTCGTGTGGGTCCCGCCGACCAGATCCAGCACCCGGTATCCAGCCAATCCACTTCCGGGACTGACATCGGCGACGGCGCCCCACGTCAACTTCGCGATGTTGGTGCCTGAGGCGATCGCGCTCGCAGTCGGGGCGGGCGGTGCTACCGTGTCGAGTTTGAACTCCCGGCTCTTCTCCGTCTCGGTCAGACCGCCTGAGTTCACCGAGTAATACCTCAGAGTGTGATCGCCGTCGGAGGGCACCGTGAGCGACCCCGAGTAGGTGGTGAAGCTCGGCTGTGAATCCCAGGCGTAGTACGTAGTCCCTGATTCGTTGGAGACCAGCGAGATTGTGGGGTTGCTCTTGAACCAGCCATTGTCGCCATTGGGGTTCGCGGGATTCGCCAGGACAACGAGGGTCGTGGGCGGCGCTAGCACGGAGTTCGAGAACGCGGACTTGTTGCCGGCGAAGTCACTTGCAAGCACCTTAAACGAGGTCCCGGAACTCACCGACAGTGAGATCGAAGTGTTTGAGGTGTACGCCAGCAAACTGCCGCCTGCATACACCTCGTAGCGCATTACGCCACTGTGCGAATCACTCGACTTCGTCCATGCCAGCGATATGCCCGAACTCGAAGCGCTCGTGATGTGCAGATTGCCCGGCGTCGAAGGTTTCGTGCGGTCCACGGCCACATGCCGAGAACTCTTGGCTTCCAGCGTGCCATTCGGTTCGCGGGAGTAGTACTGCAGGGTGTGATCCCCGTCAGGCGCGTAGACGGAGTGTTTGTACCTGGTCCAGCCACCCGACGTGCCCCAGCGGTACCACGTAGGCCGACCCGACGGTGAAAACGTCAGCTTCGGCTGTGTCACATACCAGTTGTTGGAGCCATTCGGAACGGGCGGTGTCAGGACCGCCGAGACGTGAACGTATGTCACGGTCGTTGTCTTGGTCTTGACCGTGGTGGACTTCGATGACGTCGTGGTCTTCTTCGCCGTCGTATTGCTCGACGTCGAGTTGGCCGTCGTATTCGACGCGGTGGTCACTGCTGGCGCCACGGTCGACGAACCACTGTCATAGGGATACGCCGTCTGCCCCAATTCAGCAGAAGGAACCGTCGACGAAGCGTCTATCGTCGGACTCGCGTCCGATGCACTCATCGGAGCACTTGTCACGACGCTTCCGGGTGGCAGCGTGCCCATCTGGCTCCCATTGGGAGCTCCGGAATTCGATGCGCTCAAACCGGTCTGATCCGAAGTCGCTGGACGCTGGAGAAAACGCCACGTCATGAAGACGACGAGGAGCAGCACGAGAACAGCCACAGAGACCCCAATAATGGCTCTACGACGTTTCTTTTCAGCTGCTTCCGACTCGGCGGCAGCCGAGTCACTAGGGGTTTGGTCCACGGCCCCTCGCTCTCGCCCCGATCGCGACACTCGCCCCGGATGCAGGAAGATTAATCGCCCAAACATCTTTCTACACGAAAACGCCACATTATTGAAGACCTCGAGGGATAGAAGAAAGGGTAGTCGGATTGACGACGAAGCCGCTCTGAGCTTAGGATATGCGGCAAATCACGAGGTCAATGGGGGTAAATAGGTCGCTATTTATGAATGTGGCTGAAATGCTCTTCGTTTGGCCAGGACCATTCCCCACCCGCGTCAAGATAGGGACGCTCCCGCTTACCGAGCAGATGGGCCATCACGGCTTCGGCGTTGCGGTTCACGATGCGATCCTCAACAATCTTCAGCTCCTCGGCAACTGCCAGCGCCGCCTCGAACCGACCGACACTCAGCGCGAAATGAGCGTCGGACCCGATCGAGATTGGGGCGCCTGCAGCGTACGCGACACGCGCGAATTCGCGTTCGCGCGCCGTTGAGGCTGCCCGTGAACTTGTCGGCGCGAAGCTGTGATCGTTGAGTTCGACGATGACGTTGTAGCGCACTGCTGCCTCCACCACAGCGTCCATGTCGACGGGGAACTCGTCGTCATTGCCCGGATGTGTGATCTGGTCCACCAGCGGGTTGGCCATGACTCGCAGCAGCGCCTCCGTGTTGCGCGCGCGATCTGGTTCGTCAAACCCGCCCGTCGGATGAAAGCCAACAGCCACGAAGTCGAGCAGCCCCAGCACGATATCAGGCAAATCGAGACCATTCTCCGTGTCGGGCACGACATTCGCCTCACAGCCCTTCAGGATGCGAACGCCATCGAGCACGCTTGGGACGGCCTTGAGATTCCAGAAGTACCAGGGATGTGCGCCCTGCGGCACTCGCGGACCGTGATCCGTGACCGCGACCAGCTCCATCCCGCGCGATCGCGCGACGTGCACATTCTCGGCCAGCGTCGAGTACGCGTGACCGGAGGCTACCGTGTGCGTGTGGAGGTCGGCGAGCAACCGCATCGCTATTCCTCCTCGGCAATCGAGGCAGCGACCGCGTCGTCAACGGCGCCTTCACCTTTGACGCGCCACCGATGGTAGCCGACAACGAACTGGTCGATGTCGCCAGCAAGCACAGCGTCCACGTTGCCCGTCTCGACGCCTGTGCGCACGTCCTTGACCAGCTGATACGGGTACAGCACGTAGTTGCGAATCTGACTGCCAAAACTGATATCTCGTTTGGGCCCTCGCAGCTCATCGATTTCGGCGTCGCGCTTGGCCTTCTCGATCTCGTAGAGGCGCGCGCGCAAGATCTTGAGCGCCGCGTCCTTGTTCTTGTGCTGCGATTTCTCGTTTTGGCACGTGACCACCAGGCCCGTCGGGAGGTGCGTGATCCGAACCGCCGAGTCCGTCGTGTTCACGCTCTGACCCCCGGGACCGCTTGAGCGGTAGACGTCGATGCGGAGATCCTCGTCCCTGATGTCGACCTCAACGTCATCAGGCAGCAGCGGCATGATCTCGACGCCCGCGAATGTCGTCTGCCGACGCTTCTTCTCGTCGGTTGGGCTGATTCTGACCAGCCGATGAACCCCCGCCTCAGAACTCAGCATTCCGTAGGCATTGCGACCGTGAACCGTGAACGTCGCGCGGTCGATGCCGATCTCAACGCCCGGCGTGAGGTCGTTGACCTCCACCTTCCACTTCTTGTTCTCGCAGTACTTGGTGAGCATCCGGAAGAGCATCTCGGCCCAGTCCTGGGCCTCGAGCCCTCCTGCACCCGGGGTGATCGTGACAATGGCATCGCCGTGGTCGAACTCGCCGGTGAACCATGAACTGACCTCGAGCGCGCTGATTAGTCCACCAGCATCAGCAAGGGCCTCGATCACCTCGGCGGCAAGCTCTTCGTCGTCCTCGGCGAGCGCAAGTTCGTTGGCGGCCTCGGCGTCGTCGAGTGCAGCGACGATCTCCTCATATGCCGAGATCTCATCGCGAATGCCCGTGAGCTGCGACATCGTCGCCTGTGCGATGTTCTGGTCGTCCCAGAAGCCAGGCTTGGCGGTGTTCGCCTCCAGTTTCGCGAGTTCGACCCTGCGGGCGTCAAGGTGCAGGTACTCGGCCATCTGCTCAGCGCGGCCGCGTAGCGAGGTGATCTCGGGGGCGCGGTTCTCGATCATTGGCACCTACACGCTCGCCCCATGGCACTTCTTGTACTTCTTGCCACTCCCGCACGGGCATGGATCGTTTCTGCCGACGGTGGCCCAGGGATCGTTTGCGTCCTTCACGATCGTAGCGGTCCGCGGTCCCTCGCCACCGCCTGCAGCAGCCGAAGCCGCCGCGATCTGGTCCTGCGACGGTCCGCCAACACCGAACTGGTCGGCGGCGGCGGCCGCACCCTCGAAGATCGAGGCCTCGGCAGGTCCGGAGTAGCTTGCGCCAGAAAGCGACGCGGCCATCTCGATCTGCGGTTCGAAGACAACCTCCACGTGCATGATGGTGCGCAGAAAGTCCTCGTTGATCGCTTGAACGAGCCCGCCGAACATCTCGTAGGCCTCGGTCTTGTACTCGACCAGCGGGTCGCGTTGACCCATTGCGCGCAGTCCGATGCCCTCCTTGAGGTAGTCCATCTCCTGCAAGTGGTCCATCCACCGCGTGTCGATGACCCGCAGCATGACCTGGCGCTCCAGCTCTCGAAGGTTCTCCGGAGTGATCTGCACTTCCTTCTCCGAGTAGACCTCGAGCGCCCGGCCCGTCAACGTGTCCGCGAGCTCATGGGGGTTGTCGACATCTCCGCGCGCGGCCTCGACGAAACCATCGATGCCCGTGAGGTCGCGATACCATGTGGCAAGTCCGTCCCAGTCCCACTCCTCAGAGTACGTGCGCTCAGGACAGAACTCGAGCACACCCGCGATAACCGTCTCGGCCATCATCTCCTCGACGCGCTCGTGGATGTCCTTGCCGTCCAGGATGCGGTTGCGCTCCTGGTAGATGACTTCGCGCTGCTTGTTCATGACGTCGTCGTACTCGAGCACGTACTTGCGCGCTCCGAAGTTCATCGTCTCAACCTGGCGCTGGGCACTCTCGATCGCCTTGCTGACAAGTCCGGCCTGGATTGGCATGTCGTCGGGGATCTCGGTGCGCTGCATCATCGAGCTGATGCGATCCATCCGATCGCCGCCAAACAGGCGCATCAGGTCGTCCTCGAGCGAGAGGTAGAACTGCGAGATGCCTGGATCGCCCTGGCGTCCCGACCGACCTCGAAGCTGGTTGTCGATACGCCGCGAGTCATGTCGCTCGGTGCCGAGAACCGCAAGACCGCCAGACTCGACCACGCGCACGTGCTCGTCGGCGGTGACGCGCTTCGCCTCGGCTCGGAAGTGAGCCTGCTGTGCCTCGTCGGCCTCAACCGGATCGACCCCACCCGAGCGCGCGATCTCTTCCCACAGCAAGTCTGGATTCCCGCCGAGAATGATGTCAGTACCACGACCTGCCATGTTGGTGGCGATCGTGACGGCACCAGCGCGGCCCGCTTGGGCGACGATATGCGCTTCCTGCTCGTGGAACTTCGCGTTCAAGACGTTGTGTTTGACGCCGCGCTTGACCAGCAATCGTGAGAGCTTCTCGGAGTTCTCGATCGAGATCGTGCCCACCAGGCAGGGCTGCCCCTTGTCATGCCGCTCCTGAATCTCATCGGCACACGCCTGGAACTTCGCGTCGACCGTTCGGTAGATGAGATCGTTGCGATCGTCGCGAACCATGGGCTGATTGGTCGGTATGACCATGACCGGCAGCTTGTAGATTTGGCGGAACTCGGCGTCCTCGGTGACTGCCGTGCCGGTCATGCCCGAGAGCTTCTCGTAGAGTCGGAAGAAGTTCTGCAACGTTATGGTCGCAAGCGTCTGGTTCTCTTCGCGAACATGCACTCGCTCCTTGGCCTCAAGGGCCTGGTGCAGGCCTTCCGAGTAGCGTCGGCCGTACATAAGGCGACCGGTGAACTCGTCGACAATCATGATCTCGCCGTCTTTGACCACGTAGTCCACGTCGCGCTTGAACAAGAACTGCGCTTTGAGCGCCTGCTGCAGATGGTTGACCAGCTGCCCCGACGCGTCCGCGTAGATGTTGTCGATGCCGAGTTCGTGTTCGATCCTGCGCAAGCCGTCTTCGGTCGCGGCAATCGTGCGTTTGGCCTCGTCCAGCTCGAAGTCAGTGTCGACGCGCAAACGAGGCACAACCTTCGCGAACCGCTTGTACATGTCGGCCGACTTGGTGCCCGCGCCCGAGATGATGAGCGGCGTGCGCGCCTCATCGATGAGGATCGAGTCGACTTCGTCGACGATGGCATACGCGTGTCCCCGCTGCACCCGATCCCCGGCCTGCACGACCATGTTGTCGCGCAAGTAGTCGAAGCCGAATTCCGAGTTGGTTCCGTACGTGATATCAGCCTGGTACGCCGGTATGCGTTGCGCGGGATCCATCTGCGCCTGAATGATGCCGACATCCATGCCGAGGAATCGGTAGATCTGCCCCATCCACTCACTGTCACGCTTGGCCAAGTAGTCGTTGACCGTCACCACGTGCACGCCCTTGCCAGGGAGCGCATTCAGATAGCCGGCCAATGTCGAGACGAGCGTCTTGCCCTCGCCCGTCTTCATCTCGGCGATCATGCCGTCGTTGAGCACCATCGCGCCGACACACTGCACGTCGAAATGACGCATACCGAGCGTGCGAACCGACGCTTCGCGCGTGACTGCGAAGGCCTCAGGCAGCATGTCGCCGAGCTCCTCGCCGTTGTCGAGACGCTCGCGAAATTCGACTGTCTTGCCTGCCAGCTGGGAGTCGGAGAGTGCCTTCGTGTCCGGCTCCAACTCGTTGATGCGTCCAACGAGTTGCTCGTAGGCGCGTAGCTGCCTCCCCTCACCGAGAGTGAGGATTTTCTGGAGGAGATTGGCCATCAGTATCTACACCTTCAAATGGTGGGGTTTGGTGAGCGAAAGCAGCCACGATTCTAGCACAGGGGCCTGCCGAGAAAGCGCCGGAGCCGCCGCTTGTGATGCCGGGATTCGAGCGCACGAGAGCGCGGGACATCCTGGGTCCGAACGTCAGACGTGCTCCCCCCGACGGTGCCCCTCAGGAGACTCCAGCTCCTCACCATTTTGGGTTGCACCGACGCTCGCGACGTCCCATGAAATGGAAGACCCAGCAAGCCCCGCGCTCGCCGATCGCTGTGGGACGATCGACATGTGCACATCCTAGGCAGTGGACCTTACTGTAACCTTACCCGCGCACTTCCTTGGTCGGCACGTCCCCCGAGGGCATCAATCGGACACTGCCGGAGTTCAGTCGAACGGCACCAAACAGACAGACAACCCGTCGCCTGCCATCGGCCCGTCAGTCCAGAAGCGAGTCCTTCGGCGGAAGTCGCGGCCGATCTTCCATCGCAAGGATTTGCTCGTAGAGCGCCCGAGTCTCCGCCGATGGGTCCAGCCCCAGGTCCTCGGAGAGTCTGGAGCGGCACTGCAAGTACGTGTCGATCGCACCGCTTCGTTGCCCCGCAGCGATTTGGCAGCGAAGCGCCGTTTGATACAGGTCCTCGCGCAGCGGGTCCGTTTGGATCGCTCGGCGGATGTACATGAGGGCATTTCCGGGATCCCCAGCGCCCGTGAGAATCCCACTCGCGGCGAGCATCGCATTCACAAACGTGATCTTGTAGTGCTCTCGTAGCTCGGCAAACCAGTCGTCATAGACATCGCCCGGCAACAACTCGCCCCGGTACAGCGACGAAAGCGCCTCGTAGTCGCGCAAGGCGGCGCCAAGCTCACCTTCTGCCTCGTGTTTGGCGGCTGCGGCGAGGAGGCGGTCAAAGTCGTCGACGTCCGAGCGTATGTTGTCTCGCACCGCACGACAGACTCCTCCGACAGCCTCGAAGTAGGGCAACGGAGCGCCCTTCGCACCATCCCCCATGAGGACGGACTTCATCGTGCTCCACACCACATACAGATTGTTCTTCGCCCGCTCCGGGTCCATCTCGGCGAAGAGGTGCTCGAGGAGCTGTTCACGGGGCACGTCCTGCCCGCGCCTGAGCACGAGCATGGCGCAGAGCAGCCGCGCCTTTCTCTTGCGCCAGTCCTTCTCGCGAATCGATCGCCCGCCAATGCTCACCTCGAGCCCCCCGAAGAAACGAACGTGGCAGACAGGAAGGCCATTGCGCGCAAGGAAGCGCTCGAATTCCTCGTCGCCGAGTA
>CAZIPN010000003.1:0-91752 GCA_964541225.1 uncultured Eubacteriales bacterium | reverse complement strand
TTGTTATGCTCGAAGCGCGGCAGGTACAATCCTGAGGCTACTTGCCCACAAAGATGCGGATCGCACGGCTTTGAAGCGCCGGGCGCCGGAAGGAGTCGTTAGACGTGGCTGACACCAGCAGGGAGATCGGGACACTGCGCGTGAAGACTGGTCTCGCCGAGATGCTCAAGGGCGGCGTGATCATGGATGTCGTCACCGCCGAGCAGGCCAAGATCGCCGAGGATGCTGGTGCAGTTGCAGTCATGGCTCTAGAGCGCGTACCGGCCGACATTCGAGCGAACGGTGGCGTCGCCCGGATGGCCGACCCCACCAAGGTCGAGGAGATCGTAGCGGCCGTCACGATTCCGGTCATGGCGAAGTGTCGCATCGGCCACTTCGTCGAGGCCCAGGTGCTGCAGTCTCTCGGCGTGGACTACATCGACGAATCCGAGGTGCTGACTCCCGCCGACGAGGAGCATCACGTCGACAAGTGGGAGTTCACCGTGCCGTTCGTGTGCGGCTGCCGAAATCTCGGCGAGGCGCTGCGGCGCATCACCGAGGGTGCCGCCATGGTGCGGACCAAGGGCGAGCCTGGGACCGGCAATGTTGTCGAGGCCGTCCGGCACATGCGCACCGTCACCGCCGAGATCGCGCGCATCTCGGCGCTGCGCCCCGAGGAGCTGTTCGCAGCCGCCAAGGAACTCCAGGCGCCCTACGAACTCGTGCAATGGGTCGCCGAGAACGGCACGCTGCCGGTCGTGAACTTCTCGGCAGGGGGGATCGCGACGCCGGCCGACGCCGCACTGATGATGCAGCTTGGCTGCGACGGCGTGTTTGTCGGCAGCGGGATCTTTAAGAGCGGCGATCCGTCCAAACGCGCCAGAGCGATTGTCGAGGCAACGACGCACTTCGAGGATCCCGACATCATCGCCCGCGTCTCGCGCAACCTTGGCGAGGCGATGGTCGGCATCAACATCCCGGAGATTCCTGCTGCTGAGCGCATGCAGGAGCGTGGTTGGTAGTGTCGGCGGAGGATTCAACTGACGGGGCGGTGCACTGAGTGCGCATAGGGGTCCTCGCGCTTCAGGGCGCGTTTCGCGAGCACATCATCGCGCTTGAGGCGCTTGATTGCCGAGCGGTTGCTGTGCGCTTGCCAGAGCAGCTCGACGATTGTCGCGGACTGATCATTCCTGGGGGCGAATCAACGGCGATTTCCAAGCTCATGGAGTCGTACGGTTTCTTCCAGCCGACCGCGCAACGGTACCGCGACGGCATGGCGGTGTGGGGCACGTGTGCAGGTGCGATTCTCATCGCCAAAGAAATCGTGGACGGGATCGAGGGGCAACGCGGGCTTGAGCTGATGGACATTGCCGTGAGGCGCAACGCCTACGGCCGTCAGGTTGACTCCTTTGAAGCCGACCTGGAGTTTGCGGGAATCGGAGAGCCCTATCGCGGGGTGTTCATTCGTGCGCCGTGGATTGAAGGTACCGGCGATGCTGTCGAAGTGCTGGCTCGGCACGAGGAGCACATCGTCGCGGCTCGAGAGGGACGCTTGATGGCCACCACCTTCCATCCGGAATTGACGGGCGATCCTCGCATCCACCGCTACTTCATCGAGCAAGTCGTCGGCGAAGCCTGAAATCCCGCTCGGCAAGGCCAGGCGTCGACGGTTCGCTCGAAAATCCGGGGTGGCTGAAGAGGCGCCGCGCACGGGTCTTCGCGCCCGCGCTGGACGGTGCGTGCGCAGGGCCGCACGTGCTTCTCCCCCCAGCCGAGTGGTATCCTTGCGCGCGTCTACTGCCGCGCGGGTCTCGGGAAGAAGTGCCTGGGAGCCGCGCGCGAAGGAAGGGAACATCCCCGTATGTCCGGACACTCAAAATGGGCGACGACTAAGCACCGCAAGGGCGCAGTCGATGCGAAGCGCTCTGCGCTGTTCTCCAAGCTCACACGCATCATCACCGTCGCCGCCAAGACCGGTGGCGATCCGAACCCCGAGAACAATGCCTCCCTTGCCGCCGCGATTGCCAAGGCGAAGAGCTACTCGCTGCCCAAGGACAAGATCGAGACCGCGATCGCGAAGGCTTTCGGCGCCGGCGCGGACGCCGCCAGCTACGATGAGGTCGTTTACGAGGGCTATGGCCCAGCCGGCGTGGCCATCTACGTCGAGGCGCTCACCGACAACCGCAATCGCACGGCTGCCGACGTCCGTGCCGCCTTCACGCGAGCGGGCGGGAATCTCGGCGCGACGGGGTCGGTGGCATTTCAGTTCGAGCGCAAGGGCCAGATCCTGATTGAGAAGAGCGCGATGGCCGATGAGGACGAGCTGATGCTGCTCGTCGCGGACGCGGGCGGCGAGGATCTCGAGGACGGCGACGAGGAATGGGTGGTCGTGACTGCACCCGGAGATCTCATGGCTGTGAGCAAAGCGCTGGAGGCCGAGGGCGTGGCCGTGAAAGGCTCAGAGCTGGTCATGGAGGCCACGAATCCAACGGAGATCAGTATCGAAGACGCCAAGAAGGTCATGCGCTTGGTCGACAGGATCGAGGAATACGACGACATCCAGAACGTCTATCACACGATGGACGTCACCGATGAAATCGCTGCGGCACTCGACGAGTGAGAGTTCGCGCACGCCATGTTGAGTGGGTTGGCGGCCTGGCGATGATGTCAGGCCGTTCTGCTACACTGAACATATGTTCGATTGAAGGCGATGGCTGGACGAACGACGGCGGGAGGTGGGCGTGAGGGTCACCATCCTCGGCATCGATCCGGGGCTCGCGAGCACCGGCTGGGGTGTCGTCGAAGCCGATGGCTCGCGTCTGCGGTGCATCGCATACGGCTGCATCGCGACTCACGCAACCGATGAGCTCGCGCAGCGTCTCGCAACAATTCACGACGAGGTTCGCGATGTGATTTCGCGCTATGCGCCGAGTGACTGTGCGGTGGAGAGCGTGTTCTTTGGCGCGAACACGAAGAGCGCGTTTGCGACAGGACAGGCGCGTGGCGTTGCGCTTCTGGCCACGGCTGACGCGCGGCTTGTTCTCGGCGACTACTCGCCAGTGCAGATCAAGAGCGTCGTGGTTGGCACGGGCAGGGCCGACAAGAAGCAGGTGCAGTACATGGTGCGTGTGACGCTCGGCCTGGACCATGAGCCGAAGCCGGATCACGCGGCTGACGCGCTCGCCGCAGCCATCACACACGCTCGCCTGAGAGGGAACGCAGCACTTGAACGCGCAGTGGCGCGCTCGGTAGGCGGCGCAGCGGAAACCTCGGACGCGCCGAGTCGCGGCGCTGGTGCGCGGGGTGCTGCGAGATGATTGCGTTTCTCACCGGTCGGGTCGTCGACAAGGGTGCTTCGCACGCGCTGCTTGACGTAGGAGGCGTGGGCTTCAAGCTCGCGATGACCACGAGTGCGCTTGCCGGATTGCCCGCTGAGGGCGATGAGGTGACCGCCTGGACGTACCTCTACGTCCGCGAAGACGAGCTTTCGCTTTTCGGTTTCGAGAACGAGGCCGAGAAGGAGAGCTTCGAGCAGCTCATTACTGTCAGCGGGGTCGGGCCGAAGGTCGCGCTCGCAACGTTGTCGGCACTGTCACCCGATGCGCTCGCACAGGCCGTCACTGCCGATGACGTGGCGATGATCTCGTCGGTGCCCGGCATCGGCAAGAAGACCGCACAGCGGATTATCCTCGATCTGAAGGACAAGCTGGGAGCGCCCGAGCTAGGCGCTGCGAGCGGGCGGGGGGCCAAAGGATCGGGAGCCGCTCTCGCGGAGACCACCGAAGCGCTGCTGGGAATGGGTTTCTCGGCGGCTGAGGTCGCAGCTGCGGTGAAAGGCTACGAGGGCGAGGCCGATGACGCGCAGGGGCTGCTGAAGCACGCCCTGAGGCGACTTGGCGGCGGCGTGTGAGCACCGTGTGGGAAGCTGACGACAGCGGACGCGATTCCGGCGCGGCGCGCGAGGTAGATGTCGAGAGGCTCGTGTCGGCGTCACTGATCGAAGATGACCTGGAAATCGACCGCAATCTGCGGCCGAAGCGGCTTGCCGAATACCTCGGCCAGTCGCGCGTGAAAGAAAACCTCAGCGTGCTCATCGAAGCCGCTCGAGGCCGCGACGAGCCGCTTGACCACATCTTGCTCTCGGGCCCCCCAGGGCTGGGAAAGACCACGCTCGCGCAAGTGGTTGCAAACGAACTCGGCGTGCAGATGAAGACGACCAGCGGTCCGGCAATCGAGCGGGCCGGTGACCTCGCCGCCATACTCACGAATCTCGACGAGCGCGACGTGCTCTTCATCGACGAGATCCATCGCCTCAGCCGGGCGGTCGAAGAGGTGCTGTATCCGGCGATGGAGGACTTCACGCTCGACATCGTTATCGGGAAGGGCCCAGCTGCGCGATCGATACGGCTCGACCTGCCACGATTCACCCTGGTAGGGGCCACGACGCGCACCGGGCTGCTTACGGGCCCGCTGCGCGATCGCTTCGGGATGGCGTTTCGGCTCGACTACTACACGGCCGAGGAACTCCAGGCGATCATCGAGCGCAGTGCGGGGATTCTCGGCGTTGAGGTCGACAAGGCGGGCGCCGCCGAGATCGCGCGGCGCAGCCGCGGGACACCGCGACTGGCGAACCGGCTGCTCAAGCGCGTGCGTGACTACGCGCAGGTGCGTCGCGAAGGCTCGATCGACGAGGACATAGCCGCCGAAGCACTCGCATTCTTCGAGGTCGACCACTTGGGTCTGGACACGATGGACAACAAGATTCTCACGACGCTCGCGCAGACGTTTCTCGGCAATCCGGTGGGGCTGAACACGCTTGCCAGTGCGGTGGGTGAGGAAGCCGACACACTCGAGGATGTCTACGAGCCGTACTTGCTGCAACTCGGGCTTCTCATGCGCACGCCGAAGGGTCGTCAGGCGACGGTGCGGGCATACGAGCATCTCGGCGTGACTCCGCCGGCGGGAGCGCCCGCCCAAGACGGGCTGTTCTGACGTGGCGTCGGAGCGCGACCCCGACGTCGGCCGAGATCCTGCCGAGAGACCACAGCGGCCGGAGGCGCCCACGTCGCGGTCGGCGAAGACGCCTGATTCGGAGCTGGGAGGTGCGCCCGCGTCGGGGCTGGAAGAGGCGCTGAGGAGCCCAATCGCCGAACTCCCCGAGAACGAACCAAAAGGTTGGCTGGGCGAGATCAACCCTGACTTGCTCAAGCCCGACGACTTGGAACCCGATCTCAATGCCGGGCTTTCACAAGAGAATGACATTCGTGTGACGTGGCTTGCGGTCGTCTTGGGGTTCTTGATCTTCTTCGTTCCGGGAATGGCGATTCTGTGGTTCTCGAAGCGCATTCCCATCAAGACGAAGGTGGTCACGTCGGTTGTGGCAAGCGTACTCGCGATCTGCGTGGTTGTTGCGCTTGTCGTGCACGGATGAGGCTTCTCTGATAGTGGACCCGCATTGAGTTGGGGGATACACATCCCCGTGACAACGGGTGCAGATGCATCAGAATCTTGGGGGATGCACGTGGAATACCGAAGCGACAATGATGTTCGAGTGATCGCCGAGATGGACGAGGTCTTGCGCGCCGCATCTCAGCGATTCTCCGAGGGTGCGTCGGCCCAGGAGTCAATCGATGCCACGAACGGCGCCATCAGCCTGGCCGTCGAGATGCCTGCCGAGCTGTTCGTGCGCATGTCGCCCCAGACAATGGTGTCGCTGCTTGAGGTCTCGACATCCGACGACCGCATGCTGCAGAAGGTTGCCGAAGCGCTGCTTATCCAAGCCGACGTCTTCCAAGCCGAGGGCTACCTCATCGAGGCCGGGGCTCGCCGAGAGCAGGCCTCTGCGGTACTTGAGTTCATCGACCCGGCTCGCGCAAACTAGCAGGCAATGTCGCAGGATTGCGAGCAGCGTCTGATGCGAGTCAAGCGTATCGCGGGAATCACAATCGCGGGAACACTTCTCGTTGGAGTGTGTGCGATGGCGGGCTGCGCCTCGAGCGCGCCCGTTCGGCCGTCGGCATCAATCGGGAGTGGGTCGGCAGCCGAGAACGCGTCACCTACAGGAAGGCCAGCAACCGTGTCGCTTGGACTCACATCATCAGCGTTTCGCGCTCAGGAGGTTGCGGGGTCGGAAACTGCTGGATTGCTCGAGACTATTCCGTCCAGGTTCGCGATGAAGGGCATACCCGGTGGCCGCAACGTCTCGATTCCGTATTCGTGGAATCTGGCGCCGACAGGTACCAAGTCCTTCGCGCTCACCTTGGTTGATCAGGCCCCTGCGGCCAACAAGTGGGTGCACTGGATGGTCATCGACATTCCGCCGGATGCTATGCGTCTGCCCGAGGGTGCGTCAGGCACGGAGCTCATGCCGACTGGCGCGAGGGAGCTTCACAACACGTATGGGTCCGTCGGCTATGGGGGTCCCGAACCACCAGCTGGAACCGGCGCGCATCCCTACGTTGCAACGCTGTATGCGCTCGACGTACCCACGCTCGATGTGCCGGCCAACGCGACGCTGGCGCAGTTCAACCAAGCGATCGCGGGACACGTCGTCGTCTCGCAGACGTGCACTGGACGATTCGGGCGTTGACAGCAGGCGCCTGCAACGACGGGCAGCTTGCGGCGCCGAGTCCGGTGACCCGGCGCCGTGCTTGTGTGGCAGCTAGACTTCGGTTTCGGCGACCCAGAGGCCGTGCAGATTACATCGCTCGAACACGGTGATGCGAGTTCTGGGATCGAGCGTTGCGACGGCGGTCACCTTTGGAGCGACCACGCCTGCGGCGAAATCGCACGTCAGAATCGGCGCGTCGTTCGCGAAGATCTCGATCAGGTCGATCCAGTGATCCGGGACATTGGGGTGGGCGACGTAGTGCCCGACTTCAACGGTGATGGTGACGACGTCGCCTTCTCGGGCAGTTGCTATGAATGGGACGTGCTTCTTGGAGAAGTCATCAGCAATGTCGAGGTTTTCGACGCGGTGTACTCCACCCAGGATTGGGGACTCGTTCATCTCGGCGCACCTTTCGTGTCATTCACGGACATGGCCCCGCCGTTCGGGGGTAGAGCGGTTTATACCCGGCTCGGGTGCCAGCTAGAATCGCTTGAAACGCTCATCATCGCAAGGTGAGCCTCGCCAAGGAGTAGTGAGTATGCCGCCGGACACTGTTGCTCGCCGAGATGACGCCGTGCTGGTCGTCGTCGACGAACAAGAACGTCTTGTCGCTGCCATGGACCGTCGTGAGCAGGTCCTTGCAGCGTCTGCCCGTCTCGTGAGAGTTGCCGCGCTTGTCGGCATGCCCATTGTGGTGACACGACAGTATCCCAAGGGCTTGGGTGATACCGATCCCGTGTTGCTTGAGGCTCTTCGGCGCGCACAGAGCGAAGGGGCGTCGGTGAGCGTGGTCGACAAGGTCGCGTTCGACTGCTTTGGCGATGTGGGGTTTGTAGAAGAGCTGGCTCATCTTGAGAGGCGCCAGATTCTGATCGCGGGCATGGAGACACACATCTGCATTACCCAGACGTCGCTCGCAGGCATTCGTGAGGGCTTCGGCGTGCACGTCGTTGCTGACGCGTGCTGTTCTCGCGATGATGCGAGTCATGCCATCGCGCTGGAGAGAATGCGCGGCGCGGGAGCGGTAGTGACGGTCGCAGAGTCGATCATGTACGAACTGGTCGGCGAGGCTGCAACCGACGAGTTTCGCGAGCTGCTCAAGATCGTCAAGGAGTAGGCTCGTACCGGACAATTCGCGCGAAGGGACACTCCGCATGGCGCAGATCATCGACGGCACACTGGTCGCATCTCTCACTCGGCAGAAGGCGGCAGCACTTGTCGAGCGCGCGAAGGCCGCCGGTGTGGAGCCGGGCTTGTCTGTTGTGCTCGTTGGGGACAATCCCGCATCACAGTCCTACGTTCGGATGAAGGAACGCGATTGTGCGGAGGTCGGAATCCGGTCACTGGACTTCCGACGTCCAGCGACTATCACACAACAGGAACTCAATGACATCATCGACCAGAACAACGCAGATCCTTCTGTCCACGGTATCCTCGTGCAACTTCCGCTTCCGGAAGGATTCGACGAGGAGGCAGCGCTCGATCGCGTGAGTGCCGAGAAGGACGTCGATGGACTGCACCCCGAGAATCTCGGCAAGCTTGTACGTGGCGTAATGGCGGCTCGCGCATGCACGCCGTGGGGCGTCATGGCAATGTTGGACCACTACGGCATCGATCCCGCAGGCAAGAGGGCTGTGGTGATTGGCCGTTCTTCTATCGTCGGCAAGCCGATGGCCCTGATGTTGCTTGAGCGCAACGCCACTGTGATGGTCTGTCACAGTAGAACCGCTGATCTCGCGTCAGTGTGCCGAGAGGCGGATATTCTGGTTGCAGCGGTTGGCCGCCCCAAGATGGTGACCGCCGAGTTCGTGAAGCCTGGTGCTGTCGTGATTGACGTTGGCATGAATCGTACCGAGGAGGGCATGGTGGGTGACGTCGATTTTGCAGATGTCGAGCCGGTGGCAAGCTGGATCACTCCAGTTCCCGGTGGAGTAGGGCCTATGACCCGCGCGATGCTGGTGCTCAACACCGCTCAGGCGGCGGCCCGCCTCGCGGGCGTGGAGGTGTGAGAATGCGCTGGCGATCGCGTTTGGCGCTTGCCTTCGTTGTCGCGCTGACCTTCGCGGCGATGGCCTCGTCCCCGGCGTTTGCAGCTGGCACGGGATCTGGAGACTCGGTGTCGATTTCCGCGTCGGTCTCGGCCTCACCGTCCAATGCGGCGACTCCCGCGCCACTGGCCCAGGGCCCGTTCAGCGTTCAAGTGGGCCCAAACCAGGATCCTGGACAGCCTGGCAAACTCATCGTGATCATGAGCGTCAACCTGTCGCCGGACGTCCCGCTTCCAGCTCGCGTGCGAATTCCGATACCCCCAGGAGCCATGGTCACGTGGGCGGGAGAGGTTCTCGGCGGGGATGTCAGCGCTGATCCGCAGAGGACATACACGCTTCACGATGGCGTTGGTGGAGCACAGTACGCGGAATTCACGATGACGCAGTCTCGTCGCGGGCAGGTTGACACAGTGGCCGGTCCTCTGACGGTCAAGGGAGCGGCGGTTTCGGCGCAGTTGTCGTTCGTGCAATCGGCGCCGAGCACTTCAACGGAGTTCGCCGTCCGCATCCCGGCGAATGCATCGAACGTCAAGATCGATCCCGCTCCGTCTGGATCTCCCGAGACCAACTCGACCGGCGAGTCTTTGTACTACGTCGGAACTCAGAGTCTGCCGATCGGCACCAAGCTGGCGCTGTCGATCTCCTACACGCAAGGAGCTGCGTCAACCTCTAAGCCGTTGGCGTCATCATCATCGTCCCTTCTGATGCTCCTGGGGATTCTCTTGGTGGTCCTCATCGCGATCATCGCCTTCGTTGCGCGACACGGGTCGTCGGAGGAGGAGTCCGAAGAGGATGAAGACGAGGATGAGGACGAGTTCGCTGAGGATGAAGACGATGAGTTCGACGACGACGAGTTCGCTGAGGATGAAGACGATGACTCACTCGATGACGACGAGTCCGGCGACGAGGACGAAGAGCCCGACGAAGACGACGAAACCGACGGCGATTAGTGTCTCGCCTTTCCAGGCGGCGTTGAGCTGGACATTCTTGCCTCGGCGGAATGGTTGTGGCTACACTCCCAATGCGGGTCGATTGCGGCTCGCTGGTTCGCGGCACTGGCTCAGCGTCGGGGTCGCATGATCTGAGCTCCTCGTGAGCGGAAGGAAAGGCAAGAGATGGCAGAAGGTACGGTCAAGTGGTTCAACCCGGACAAGGGCTACGGCTTCATTTCTCGTGAGGATGGTGAGGATCTCTTCGTGCATTTCTCCGAGATCCAGATGGACGGGTTCAAGACCCTCGAGGAGGGCCAGGCCGTCGTCTTTGACGTCACGACCGGCCAGAATGGGAAGCTCCAGGCGAGCAACGTCCGCAAGGGCTAGCGCCTGCATCACATAGAGCTTCAACGAGAGGCGGCCTTCGGGTCGCCTCTTTGCGCGGTGTCCGATTGCGCGCGAGAGATGCGTCGTCCCTGCGATGGCCAAGCAGCTACACTGAGCGCATGAGCGAGAGCCAGCCAACACGTATACATCGTCTGCTTCTTCACGCCTGCTGTGGCCCGTGTTTGCTAGAGCCCCTTGATGCTCTTGCGACGCAGGCGGACTCCGTTACGGTCGTTTTCGCAAACCCCAATATCCATCCAATCGAGGAGTATGAGCGCCGGAGGGACACGCTTCTTGGCTACGCTGGGCCGCTCGGCGTTGAGGTTGTCGAACTGCCCTATGATCGCGAGACGTGGGACGCGCAGGTTGCGCCGCTCGCATCGGCGGGGGAGGCTCGCTGTCGCGCGTGCTATCGACTGCGACTCACAATGTCAGCCCGCTACGGTGCCGAGCACGGCTTCGACGCGCTCGCGACCACGCTCACGGTCAGCCCTCACCAGCGTCACGCTGCCATTCAAGAGGAGGGCAGCCGTGCTGCCAGTGAGGCTGGCATCATCTGGCTTGAGCATGATTTCCGGGACAGGTATCGCGATTCTGTGACGCGCTCGACCAGTCTCGGCATGTATCGGCAGAACTACTGTGGGTGCATCTTCTCGAAGGTGGAGGCCGACGCCGAGCGTGCCGCGCGCAAGGCACAGCGAGCTGCCGAGAAGGCCGCGAGGAGAGCGCAGCAAGACGCCTGACCTAGCTGGTGCCGGCGGGAGAGCAGCCCTCGCAGGCTGTGCAGGAACTGGCCGCATCCTGCTCGGCTGCGCGCTCTTTGCTTGCGCGGTCGTGCGCTCGGATCTCGCGGACCTTGCGCGCGTATGCAAGCGCACGAACGGGGTTGAAAGACGGCCCCCAACCTCGAGTGGTGCGCGCTTCGAGCGCACGACGCAGATCAGCGGCGGTGGAACCCGAGAAGTACGTTCGGCTGCTTCCAATCGCGGACAGTATGTGAGCATCGCTTCCGCCTGTGGCGGCAAGGCGCTGGGTGTTGGAGCGCAGGTACGCCCGGGCGCGGCAGTTCGCGAAGAACAGCAGGGGTGTCGAGTTCGCGACTTCGAATCCGTCGAAGTCCACGCTGTCGTAGACGGGCGTGTCGCCTCGGCACAGCCCGTAGTTCTTCCACCATCGTGGGGCGAACGGGTGAGCGGCGACAGCAAGCCCGCCTTGGCGGTGGATTTCTCTGACGGTCTGTTCTGCGTGCATGCCCGGCTTGATGGGCCGAGGAGTCCACAATCCGAGGATGTGGCCGTGAGCGCTTTCGACCTCCTGGCCGACAACAACTTCCACCCCGTAGCGGCCTGCAACTGATGCAGCCTCGATGGCGCCTTCATTCGTGTTGTGGTCGCAGATAGCGATCACTCTCAGGTCGGTGTTCTCGGCGACCCAGGCCAGGACCTGCGTCGGCGTGGCGGTTCCATCCGAGGCGGTCGTGTGGACATGGAGGTCTGCTGATGCGGTGATCGTCGACATAGCGGGGGCATGGTATCACGTGCGTGTTGCATGTTTGCGTAGAGGGCGTGGAACCTGCGCTACACTGGCGCTGTTTCCGACGATGGCTTTGAGAAGGGCGTCTGCGTGCGCACGGATGATTTCGACTACGACCTGCCGACAGCGCTGATCGCTCAGCATCCCGCGGAGCCGCGCGACTCATGCCGATTGCTTGTCTACGATCGGTCGACTGGTCGGGTTGAGCACCGGGTGTTCTCTGATCTTGTGGAGTATCTCGGCCGCGGAGATGTTGTCGTGGTCAATGACACGCGCGTGCTGCCTGCTCGGCTGCACGGGGTGAAGGAGGAGACGGGCGGGGCGGTCGAGGTCCTGCTTCTGAGGGAGCGTTATGAAAACACGTGGGAGTGCCTCGTCAAGCCCGGGCGTCGTCTGAAGCCCGGTGCGCGAGTCGTCTTCGGCGATGGGATGATGACGGGACTCGTGGTCGCTCAAGATGAGGAGTCTGGCGGGCGGCTGATTCAATTCAAGGTGGCTCCCGATCGGCGGAACCTACTTGATGTCGCGCATCAGATTGGCGAGATGCCACTGCCGCCCTACATCGCTCGGCAGATTGATGATCCCGAGCTGTATCAGACGGTGTTTTCGCGTGCTGAGCGTTCAGCGGCCGCCCCTACCGCGGGATTGCACTTCACCGAACAGCTCCTCGACCGCGTTCGCTATGCCGGGGCGCACGTCGAAAGCATCGAGTTGGACGTCGGCATCGACACATTCAGGCCGATCAGCGAAGACGACCCTGAGCACCATCACATCCATCGAGAACACTTCACAGTGGGCGAGCGCACCGCCACGGCAATCAACGAAGCGCGAGACCGGGGCGGACGCGTGCTAGCCATTGGAACCACGAGCGTGCGCGCGCTGGAAAGCGCGTGGGATGCTGATACCGGCCGAGTTGAGCCCACGAGTGGCTCGACATCGCTGTTCATTCTGCCCGGCTATCATTTCAACGTAGTGGATGCACTTGTGACGAACTTTCACGTTCCGCGCTCGACGTTGTTGATGATGATCAGCGCGTTCGCTGGCACACGGCAGGTGCTGCGGGTCTACGAGCTGGCGAAGGAAGAAGGCTATCGCTTCCTCTCATTTGGCGACGCAATGCTCATCGTATAGAGGCGAAGCCGTCTGCACGAATGGCACTGCGTGAGCGGTCCAGCGAGCGGTCCAGCGCGATCGAGACTTGCCAACGTCGTGCACCAGTCATCGTGCCGAAGGGAGTTTCTGAGTGCCTAGCGCGGTGGCGTCCACCACGTCCAGTTTGGCTCGCCTTGCATGAGTCCGACATCGGTATTCGGGGCGATTGCGATCCCCCCAATGGCCGAGGTGCCGGCTCGCACATATACTCCCACGCCGTTTGTGTCCTCCCCGACACGCGTGAATGTTGGGGATCCGTCCGATGAAGCCGGCTTCTGCAGCTGACTCGGAAGATCCGGCCACTGACCGAAGTCCGTCACGTTGTCCGCAGTCAGGGCATAGATCTGGCCCAGGTAGGAGCGGGTTACGAGGGTGAAGACGTGCATGGTCTTGCTGTCGTCGGCCACATACACCGTGTTCTCTGACGATCCGGCATAGACCGTGCGCTGCGTGGCGCTTCCTCCGCCGAGCGAGGACGTTGTCGTTCCCACCTGAGTCTGTTTGCCCGTCGGGCTGCCAGTACCGGACTCCGTGTAGACCAAGTTCGAAACGACGATGAACTGAGGACCCTTGCTCGCATTCTGTGTGTTTCCCAGTGTGGCCTGACTGTTCTGGCCCGGGGTGTAAATGTAGTCTCGCACCCCTTCTTCAGAGGTCTGGTTGGATCCCCCCGACATGAGTCTGATCCCGAGCACGATGATTGTCCCTGTAAGGAGCAGCGCAACAACTGCTGCCAGCACGACGGTGCCCACCGCCCATGGCCGAGGGAGTCTGATCTGGCGCTTGGGTCGTCGAGCGAGAGACACTGCGGGAAACTCAAGTGCCGTAGAGTGCTCTGTCGTGCCAGCGCGCTCGGCATCGGCGCCGGTCTCGCTAGCGAGCGCCGCAGCCGCCTCGGCACGGATACGCGCCATCGTTCGGTCGACGAGGTCGGAGGGTGGCGACGGCAGTGGGGCCGACCTCACGGTCAGCTGCGCCCGAACAAACTCGGTGCACTCCGCACATGTCTGGCAGTGCTCCTTGGCTGCGGCGAGGGAATCCACGTTCACGGGCTCACGGTCCATTGCATCCGACACCAGTGACAGGGCTTCTCGGCACTCCATCACGCACCGCCCCCCGGAATCCCCAGAGCGCGAGAGAGCAGGCGCCGCGCTCGAAACACGCGGGACTTTATGGTCCCGACCGGGACGCCGAGACTGTCGGCGGCCTGGGCGTACGAAAGCCCGAACACCGAAACCGCCGAGAGGGCGTCGCGGTCCTCTTGCGGGAGCTGCAGCATCGCGTATTCGAGCGATGCCGACAGGGCGGCTGCATCCGCCACGTCGGTGAGTGCTGGTGGCGGGGTCAGCGACTCGACCGGAATCGGGCGTCGCTTGCCCTGGCGCACCTCGTCGAGGCATGTGTTGCGAACGACCCGATACAGCCAGGTGGAGAAGTGCGCGCGCTCATCGAAGGTGTCCAGAGAGCGATACACCTTGATCCATACCTCCTGCACAACGTCCTCGGCGGCCTGCGCGTCTCCGAAGAATCGAATCGCGTGAGCGTACACTGCGGGCGTGTGGGCACGTACGAGCGACTCGAAAGCATCGAGGTCACCGCTCTTGGCGGCCTGTGTCAACGCGGTGTCGTCGAGCGATTTCGCGGACATATCTCCCCGTATGACGAGCGTGCGGACTGTTTGGTTCGCGATCAGTCTACCGCTACCTATCGGCTACAATCCCGTCCATGGACCCTTTCGCGTTCGACCTCCTATCGTGCGATGCCTCAACTGCTGCCCGTCGAGGCCGATTCCACACCCCCCACGGTGCGATCGAGACGCCCGCTTTCATGCCCGTTGGCACTCGCGCGACCGTGAAAGGGGTGACGACCCCCCAACTGCGCGAGCTCGGCGCGGATGTGCTCCTGGCGAACACCTACCATCTCTTTCTACGCCCGGGCTCTGACATCGTGCGCGACGCGGGCGGCCTTCACGCATTCATGAACTGGGATCGCGCAATTCTCACCGACTCCGGTGGCTTCCAGGTGTTCAGCCTCGCCGATACGCTCAAGGTGTCTGACGAGGGTGTCGAGTTCCGCTCGATTCTTGACGGAAGTCGGCATCGCTGGACGCCGGAAGACAACGTGCAGATCCAAAACGACCTCGGCGCCGACATCATCATGCAGCTCGACGAATGTCCTCCGTATCCTGCGGACAAGGACCGGGTCGCCACTGCGGTGCGGCGTAGCGCCGAGTGGGCCGCACGCTGCAAGGCGGCTCACCGTCGACAGGATCAGGCGCTCTTTGGGATCGCACAGGGAGGCGTCTACGATGACCTGCGGTTGGAGAGCATCGAGCGGCTCGTCGGCCTCGAACTGTCCGGCTTTGGGATCGGCGGCTACTCGGTGGGCGAGCCCCACGAGCTGATGCTAGAGTCGCTTTCGGTCGTGGCGCCAGCCATCCCTGCCGACAAACCCCGCTACCTGATGGGCGTTGGGAACCCGACGTCGATCCTTGAGGCAGTCGCTTTGGGCGTCGACATGTTCGATTGCGTCTTGCCGACGCGCACCGCCCGCACGGGCACCGCATTCTCCTCGGCAGGGAGGATGAACCTGCGCAACGCCCAGTACGCCCGTGATTTCGGGCCGCTTGACCCGCAGTGCACATGCTCCACGTGCACGCAGTATTCTCGGGCCTACCTGCGGCATCTCGTGACGATGAAGGAGATGCTCGGCGCGATCCTGCTTTCCGTGCACAACCTCCACTTCCTGCTCGACTTGACCGCGCGTGCTCGCGAGGCAATCGAAGTGAACACCTATGGCGAGTTTCTCTCGGCGTGGCGCGCCTCACCGGCCGCCAACGACTACTAGTACCTCAGACGGCACGGGGCGCGCCGCCACAAAGCTGTCAATACTATTCAATCGTGGCCGACGAGCAGGTATGATGGGGCGTCGGTCGCCCAGTTCGGTCGGATTGGCAGACGAAAGAGAGTTCACCACCCATGCAGTACACACAACTTCTCTTCTTCGCGGTCATCATCGTCGCATTCTACTTTCTGTTTGTGCGACCGCAGCAGCAGCAGGCGAAGCGTCAGCGGGAGATGGTCGCCAGACTCTCATCTGGCGACGAGGTCGTCACCATCGGTGGCATCTACGGAACCGTGCTCTCGACGCAAGGCGATCGCATTCGCATGGCGCTCGCCGACGGTTCGGAGGTCGATATTGCCCCCCGCGCCGTCAGCGCGGTCGTTCCGGCGCTCGAAGATGCCGAGGATGAAGATGCCGAGGATGAGGACGCCGAGCCGCTGATGGAGGGGTCCGCCGAGACCAGCGAGGCTGATGAGAGCCCGGCGCAGGACACTGAAGCCGGGTCCGAGGGGTCGGACGAGTGACGCCACCAGCTCGCACAGAGGCCGCTTCCGGCCACGTGACCTTGGATGTTGTCGAGAAAGACGCCGAGCTTCTGGCCTATCTCGAGATGGGGGACACGTACCTCGGCGCAATTGGCTACACCGAGCACGGGATGCGTCACGCGAACCTGACCGCACACATCTCGGGCAACATCTTGCGTCGGCTTGGCTACGACGATCGCGTTGCGGAAGTCGCTTCGATCGCCGGCTTCATGCATGACATCGGCAACTGCGTGTCGCGCTCAGATCACTGGGTCTCGTCGGCGTGCATTGCTCGCGACGTGCTTGCGCGACTCGAGATGGACTTCGCCGAGATTGCGCTCGTGATGAACGCCGTCGGCAATCACGAAGAGGACGCGTCAGATCCGGCCACTCCCGTGGCGGCGGCCGTGGTCATCGCGGACAAAGCTGACGTTCACGCCACGCGTGTGCGCGAGATGGACCCCGCCAACTACGACATTCACGATCGGGTGAATCATGCGGCGAAACGCAGCTTTCTGCGCGTGGACTCCGATACCCGTACACTCACTCTCGAAGTAGACATCGAAACGAGCGAGATACAGATCATCGATTACTTCGAGATATTCTTGGAGCGGATGCAGTTGTGCCGCCGAGCCGCTACTGTGTTGGACGCGAGCTTTTCGCTCGTCATGAACGGAACCAAGTTCCTCTAGCGGGGAGCTCACACAAGGACAGGCAGGGAAGGCAGGAGAATGGACCCGAAGCAACGCAACTACCTGTTGTTGGCGTTATGTGTGCTTCTCGTGATCGGCTCATGGGTGTTGTTCATGCCCCCGGACACGAAGATCACGCAGGCACTCGACATCAGGGGAGGATTGTCGGTCATCTTGAAGGCGGTCCCGTCCGCAGGGCAGTCTGCGAACTCCATCACTTCTGCCGACATGGACAAAGCACAGCTGATCATCAACAACCGCGTCAACAAGCTCGGTGCATCCGAGACGAGCGTGCAGCGGGAAGGCAGCGACTCTCTGCTTGTTCAGATTCCTGGAATCAAGAACGCCACCGAAGCGCTGAAGATCATCAACACAACTGGCAAGCTTGAGTTCGTGGACATGTCCACACTCCCCAGCGCAACGGTTGATGCGATCAACACGTGGGAAGGCAGCGGTGCGGCTCGCTCGAGTGCACCTTCGATTCCCGAGACGGTTACGTACACCCCGGTGCTCGGCGGGGAAGTCATCAAGACCGCAAACGCGGGGCAATCAAGCGGTGGGACGAGCGCTGGCCAGATCACCGTGAATCTCACGATGAACTCCAAAGGTCAGCAGGCATGGGCGAACTACACCCGAACCCACGTGAACAAGCAGGTGGCCATCGTGCTCGACCGTGTCGTGCAATCAGCGCCGGTCATTCAGGAGCCGATCCTGACGGGCGACACCCAGATTTCTGGCAACTTCACGGTTGACGAAGCCAACTATCTGGCTACGGTGCTTCAGACAGGCTCGCTGCCGGTCAAGCTCGAGCCGGTTGACACCCGTGAGGTTGGTGCGACGCTTGGGCAGGACTCGCTGCGCCAAGGCGTGGTCGCGGCGCTCATCGGCATGTTGATTGTGGCAATCTATCTCATCGTCTTCTACCGAGGAATGGGCGTCATCTCGGTTCTGGGCCTGGGCATATTCGCGTCGCTATTCCTGGGTCTACTGGCGGGGCTGTCGCAGTTCGGCGTCTTTGCCCTGTCGCTTCCCGGTGTCGCGGGCGTCGTGCTGACGATTGGTCTGGCGGCCGACTCATCCATTCTCATCAACGAACGCTTTCGTGAGGAGATCGGCTTTGGGAAGACGGTGCGTTCTGCTGCCGCGTCCGGAACGCGGCATGCGATCATCACCAGCGCAGACGCAGACATCGTGACCTTCGTGTCGGCGCTGGCGCTTTTCGCGATCGCCGTTGGTCCCGTGAAGGGCTTCGCGCTCACGCTCATGCTCGGCATTGCGTGCGACCTGGTCATGATGCTGCTGTTCAGCCGACCACTCATCATGCTTCTGGGCGAGACGCTGATTGCCAAGTCTCCGGCGCTGTGGGGGATACCTCCAGAGGCGATCGCCGCGCGAGCGACGACTGGCAAGAAGGGCGGTGCCTCGCATGCATAAGTTCAACGTCAACTTCATGGGCAATCGCAACATCATGTTCATTGTCTCCGCTGTTCTCATTGTCGTGGCCATCGGTGCCCTCGCTGTTCGTGGGTTGAAGTTCGGAGTTGAATTCGAAGGCGGAACGGTCGTCAATGTCTCCAAGTCCGGCAGTGTCACACAGGCGCAGATGAGTCAGGCCTTCAAGAAGGCGGGGCTTGCCAATGTGCAGGTTCAGCAGTCGACTGTCAGAGGCGTGCGCGGCTACATCGTCCGAAGTAGTGAGACGAGTGCGGCGATCGCCAACACCGCGGCCGCGAAGGCCTCTAGCGAGGTGGGGCTTCCTTCGGACGGCTTCCAGGTCACGACCATTGGTCCGGAGTGGGGCAAGAACATCACCAGCAGCTCGCTGGTGGCGCTCGCGGTTTCGATCCTGGCGATTCTGCTGTACGTGTCGATCCGATTCGAATACAAGATGTCCGTGACCGCGATCGTCGCGCTCGTCCACGACATCTTGATCACGCTCGGACTCTACGCTCTGGTTGGATGGGAAGTCTCGCCGAACGTCGTGGCTGCGCTCCTGGCGATTCTCGGATACTCGCTCTACGACACGATCGTCGTGTTCCATCGCATGAAGGAGAACTCGGCAGGGCTGGTGAAGCAGTCCTTCATGAGCATGGCGAACGAGTCGGTCAACCAGGTGCTCATGCGATCCATAAACACGTCGCTGACGTCGCTGATTCCCGTCGTCGTACTGCTGATCTTCGGCGGAGTGACGCTCAAGGACTACGCGCTGGCGCTTGTGATTGGTCTGGCGTCCGGAGCCTATTCGTCCATCGGGGTTGCCGCGCCCATCTTTGCCATCTGGAAAGAAACCGAGCCAAAGTACAAGGCGCTCGCCAAGAAGTACGCGAACGCGTCGTAGGCGACGTGCCCGCAGCGGAAGCGTCCTGCGGGGCTGGCACTCTTGTGTCAGCCCCCTCGGCTACTATGCATCCATGACAAGACTGCTGCCAGAGAACCCATGGTCACTCGTCGCTGCGGATGAAGCGCTTGTTGAGAGAATACGTGCTCAGACCGGCGTCTCTGCCATAACGTCGCGCATCTTGGTTGGACGCGGTATTGCCACTCCGGACGCGGTTGAGCGCTTCTTCTCGCCGAGCCTGGAGCGCGATTGGCTCGATCCGACGCGCATTCCTGGCATGGCCGCTGCTACTGAAGTTGTTGCCGAGGCTGTTCGTGCCGGCGAACATATCGTCGTGTTTGGCGATTTTGACCTCGACGGCATATCCTCGGCGGCCGTTGCCACCCGTGGCCTTCAAGCCATGGGCGCGCGGGTAACCGCGGTGGTTCCACACCGGTTCACCGAGGGCTACGGTCTTTCAGCTGCGGCGATAGAGCGGATCATGCCCCTGCGACCGAATCTGCTCGTCACCGTCGACTGCGGTATCTCAGCGGCCGACGAAATTGCGCTCTTAGCCGATAAGGGCGTCCGTACTGTGGTAACCGACCATCACGAACCTGGTGATCGGCTGCCAACGGGCGTACCCGTGGCCGATCCCAAACTCGATGACTCGTCGTGCGGGTCTGCTGACTTGGCAGGCGCTGGTGTCGCGCTCAAACTCGTACAGGCTGTAGGCGAGCGGCTTGGTTTTCCCGAGGTGTGGCGAGATCTAACGGATCTGGCGACGCTCGGTACCGTCGCTGACATAGTCCCGCTGACATCTGAGAATCGCGCATTGGTTGCCGACGGGGTGGCGCGCATGCGCATGCAACCAAGAGTGGCGATCGCCGCATTGGCGGCAGTGGCCGGTACCGCTCTGGACTCATTCACCACGGACTCAGTGGCTTTCGCGCTCGCGCCCCGGATGAACGCCGCTGGTCGCATGGCTGATCCTCAGGTCGCGTTGGACTTGCTGCTCACGGATGATCCGGTCCTCGCCGAGTCGCTCTCCAGGTCGCTCGATGAACTCAATCGCACACGACAGGCCACGGAAGCTGACCTGAGCGAGGCGGCTTCTGCCATGGCTGACCGTATCTACTCCGGCCAGCGCGCGCTGGTTCTGGCCGGAGAAGGCTGGCACGAGGGTGTGAAGGGCATTGTGGCATCTCGGCTGGCAGCGCGGTTCAAGGTTCCGGTGCTGCTCTTTGCCATCGATGACGGGGTCGCCTCAGGCAGCGGGAGGTCTGTGGGCAGCGTTGATCTCTTCCGGGCGCTTGAGTCCTGCTCGGATGTACTTACGCGTTTTGGCGGGCATGCCGCAGCCGTCGGTTGTGCGCTACCTGCCGAGAACCTCGACCGGTTCACCGAACATCTTCTCAAGCATCTCGATGCGCTACCTGCCGAGCAGTTCCGCGTCGAGCGCAGCGTCGATGCGCTTGTTGATCTCTCGGACATCGGCGTGGAGATGGCGACAGAACTCTCCCAACTGGAGCCGTTCGGGCATGGCAATCGCCGACCAGTTCTTGCCGTCGGCGGAGTCTTCATGAACGGTCGACAGCGCGTCGGCAAGCTGGCGAACCACCTGAGGTTCACCGCCTTTGATGGGGCGGTCAGCGTGCAAGCCATTGCGTTTCGGTGTCCCGAGATTGATCGGATGGCTGGACACGAGGCGGCGGTGGACTTGGCATTTTCCGTCTCGGTCGATGAGTGGCGTGGACGCAGGCGTGTGCAGATGCGGATTGAGGATGCGGTGGCGCACGAGCCCTCAGAAGACGCGCCAGCTCACGACCTGATCGAAGATCTGTTCTCGCGTGCCGATGAAATCCTGGCGCGCGAAGAGTACGCAGGTATCGGCGACGCGCCATCATTTCACACCAAGCTCGCTGGTGTGACGTTCGAAGGCCGTCAAGAGGTGCTTGTGCGTGTCTCGGCAGGAACGCCACTTCGACTCGAACGGCAACCAGAGAACCAATTCGACACCAACGCGTGTGCCCTCTTTGATCCCCAAGGGGATCAAGTTGGCTTTCTGAACCGTCGTCTGGCGGCGGCACTCGCTCCGACCATCGACGCTGGTGTTGGCTACGACGTTGAGGTCACGGAGGTCACAGGAGGAGCGGACGGGCAGTCTTTGGGGGTCAACGTTCTTCTCACCCGTCGAGACACCGCCGACACTCAAGATGAGCGTGCTGCCGTGCGGGCGAGACGGCGGGCGGAACTTGCAGCGCTAGACGCTGCGGCGCTTGATGCCGAACTCGTGCGCTGCTTCCTTGGTGAGCGGAGCCTCCACGTCGCGCAGACGCAAGCGCTTTCCCATCTTGCAGCTGGCGAGTCCACGCTGACCGTCATGGCTACGGGGCGCGGCAAGTCACTGATCTTCCATCTTCACGCGGCTCGCATCGCGCTGCGTCATGCGCGGGCAAGTGTCTTCGTGTACCCGTTGCGAGCACTCGTGTCGGACCAGGCGCACCACCTTGAGGAGGATTTCGCCGAGGTCGGCCTCACCGTTCGGACGATTACCGGCGAATCCAGCCAAGCGGAACGCGATCAAGCATTTGCCGACTTGCGTGACGGTACTCTAGACGTCGCGCTCACGACGCCAGAGTTCTTGCACCTCTACGCGGGGCGTTTTGCCGAGTCTGGGAGAGTCGGTTTCCTCGTGATCGATGAGGCGCATCACGTAGGATTGTCGCGCGCAGGCAACCGGCCCGCGTACGCTCGACTGGGCGAGACACTCGAGCCCCTGGGCAACCCGACGGTTCTCGCCGTCACGGCGACTGCGGACGATGCTGCGGCGCAGGCGATCCGATCCTCATTGAAGATATCGGCGGTCGTTCTCGATCCGACCGTGCGAGAGAATCTGGTGGTCGAGGATCGCAGAGATGTCGCGAACCGAGAAGCGTACGTCGAGGAGATCGTCTCGCGTGGAGAGAAGACGGTTGTCTATGTGAACTCCCGCGAACAGACCGTTCGACTCGCACGGCGACTTCGCAAGCATGTTCCGCACCTTGCGATGCGTACAGCGTTTTACAACGGCGGTATGGGTCGGTCGATGCGCCATGCGGTGGAGAGGGCTTTTCGTGCGGGCGAGATCAGCGTAATCATCGCGACGAGCGCGTTTGGCGAGGGCGTCAATGTCCCCGACATTCGCAACGTCGTGCTCTTTCACATGCCGTTTAGCAGTGTCGAGTTCAATCAGATGTCCGGCCGAGCTGGCCGAGACGGTGCGGTCGCGCGAATTCATTTGCTTTTCGGTGGGAAGGACGCGCGCATCAACGAGTCGATCTTGTCCTCGCTGGCGCCCGAGCGCGACGACATGGCGGCGCTCTACGTCGTGCTGCGCGATGTCGCAGCAGCTGAGGGGCGCCTGTTCGAGATCACAAACGCCGAACTCGCCGAGCGCTGCAAGCGAGTTCGGCGGAGTTGCCAACTCGACGAGAGAGGGGTCTCTTCGGCACTCGGCATACTGCGTGACCTGGGATTCGTCGCTGGAGAAGGGCACGGCTCCTACCGGAGACTCTCGTTTACGCCCAGCGAACAGAAAGTGAACCTCGACGAGAGCCTTCGATACGCTGAAGGCAAGGATGAGATAGCGGAGTTCCGGGGGTTCAAGGCTTGGGTTCTGTCAGCCGAGGCCGATGAGCTGCTTGCCCGATTCAACCGCCCGATCCTCCCAGCCGTCTGATGTTGAAGTGCACGGGAAGCGCCCCGACCTTCAGGAGGTATCGATTTCGGCCGATTCTTAGGTGGACAAGCGTTATCCGCCGGACCCCGGTGCTTGGTGACACGAACACGCGACGTGACGCCGTTGTGCCGGACGGAGAAACGCACATGAAGGAGCGCAGAGCCAGCATTAGAGAAGGGCCGGTTCTGGGCGTGCAAGCGTCTAGGCCTGCCGCCAGCCCGCGAGGACGGGTACTCGTGGGCTTGTTGGCGTTCCTGGTTCTTCTGACCTGGTGCGCTGTCTCGCCGGTTTCGGCGTTCGCGGATGCGGATGCGATCATCACGCCGACACACTACGCAGACAACACGGTCGCCCGTGGAGATGACTCGAACAACCTAGTCGTCAATCTGCCGTTCGCAATGAACTGGCTGGGGACGCCCTACAGCCAGATCTACATCAACATGAACGGCAACTGTACGTTCGTGGATCCATATTGCGACTCGAACTATCCGGAAACCTACCAGTCGCACGACCTGACCACCACGCGGTACTACGCGTGGCCGCGGCCGTATCTGCCAATCATCGCGCCCTTCTTCGCCGATGTGGATACGAGCAACGGTGGTTCTGGCCAGCTCACCTACAGCGGGACGGCGACTCCACCAACGTTCGAGGGACACAACTGCTTCATCGTCAACTGGATTGACGTGATGTCGTACAACAACGGGTGGGCGTCAGCGAACACGAACTCGTTTCAGATGGTGCTTGTTGACCGCTCGGACACGGGGGCCGGCAACTTCGACATCATGTTCAACTACAACACCATCAATTGGGACACGGGGACTGCGACCGGTGGGCAGCCTGGTCGTGCCGTTGTCGGCTGGTCGACTGCGCAGGGCGCCGACGGGTCCTACGAACTGGCCGGCTCCCTCGCACCGATGGGTGGCCCGAGTGCCCTTCTCGATTCTTCTAGTTCTTCGACATCGCTCATTCAGAACTCCTTGGACTCGGGTGGCGTCCTCGGGCGCTACATATGGCAAGTGCGCAACGGCACGGTTGTGAACGTGCCACCCACTATCAGTTTGGACTTCACGACGAAGACTCTCGAAGCCAACTCGACCACCGGCTACACAGGCTACAGCGGCGCCACGGACGCGCAGGCCACCGACGGCGACGGCACGGTCGTCTCGTTCACGCGGAACCCCGTCGCCGGGAGTCTGCTGCCGTTTGGCAGCACTGAGGTCACTTGGACGGCGACTGACGACGACGGTGCGACAACGGTGGCAACGCAGACGATCACGGTCGTTGACACGACGCCTCCCACTCAGCCATGGGCGTGGTCGCCAACTCATGTACCGAATGTATGGTCTGGCGTTGCAACCATGACAGCGGCATGGAGTGTCTCCACTGATGCCGGGAGTGGCCTCGCCGGGTACAGCTTCAGCTGGACGAGAGACGCGCCGGGGCTGCCAGACACCGCCACCGACACGGTCACCTACACACCGGGCGTCACCGCTTCGGTGACCGAGGAGAACCAGGCGTTTGACGGCGCCTCGTTCCCGGCGGACTGGACGGAGCCGGCTTCGAACGACGGCTTCCTGCGCATCACCGGCGCCGCAGGACGCTATCACCTTGCTCCAAACGCCGCCGAGGTGTGGGCCAACAGCAACACGTACCGAGAGGACTACTTCTACAAGACGTATGACCTGTCCGCCTTCCAGTCCGCGACGCTGACGTGGTGGGACAGTCACAGTGCATTCAATCGCAACGCCAACTTCGAGTCGGTGAGCTATTCGACTGACGGTGGAGCAACGTGGACCGACCTGTATTACGTATCGGGAAGACCCCCTGCGCAGAACTGGACGCAGCACAGCGTCGCCCTGCCGAACTTGAGCAGCGCCTACATGGTTCGCTTCGGAGCGAATGTGCGGGGGTGGACGGAGTACGTCGACTGGGACGAGATCTCGATCGTTGGTGTCGTCCCTACACCCAACAGCACGTCCGCCGCGCCAGGCGATGGCCATTGGTACTTCAACGTCCGAGCGGTCGACGGGCGCGACAACTGGAACCCAACTGCTACGAGCATAGGACCGTTCCTCATTGAGAGCTTCCCGCCCATCAGCACATGCAACATCCCGGTCGGATGGACGAGTTCGCTGCCGAGCATAAGCATCACCGCGACGGATGCCGGCTCAGGTGTCGCCTACACGAGGTACCGATACGACGGCAGCCCGTGGGCCAACTACACTGCGCCGTTCCCCCCAGGGGTCGATGGCACTCACACGCTCAATTTCTACTCGGTCGACAATGTCGGGCACATCGAGACAGCGCAAACGGCCATCCTGCAGCTCGACACGACACCGCCGTCGATTCCCACGTCGGTTGGCGCGAGCGCAGTGAGCACCACGAGCATAGAGGTCTCGTGGGCGCCATCGACTGATGCTCAGTCTGGCGTCTCCTACTATGCGGTGTATCGCGATGGATCGTTGGTGACAACCACCACAGCGCTTGCATACACGGACACAAGCCTGACGCCAGGAACCAGCTACTCGTACTACATCGTGGCCTACAACCACGCGGGTCTTACCTCGGCACACAGTGTCACCGTTGTTGGTACGACGCCAGACGCCGCGCTATGGATGTCCTTGTCCGCGGATACCGTCTACATGGGGGCAATCAATCCTGGCGAGTCGTCGACGGTGGCGAGCGCGACGACGGTTCTGGTCGGCGGTGTTGGCGACTTGACCTATGACCTGTGGTGCAGTGCCGAGGACTTCACGAACACCGATTCCGGCTCGGTCACCCCGACGATGCCAGTCGACACGCTCACGTACAGCACAAGCGGGTGGATAGTGCAGTCGGAACAGCCGTTCACGGTCGCGCCGTACAAGCTAGACACCTCGGCAGGCGATGGCCATGTGTGGGAGCACGACTATCGATTCGATTTCGTGTTGACACCGCCGTGGGCCTTCGATCCTGGGACGTATGCCACGACCGTCACGTACACTGTTGTGTGTGAATGACGGTTTCCTGTGCTGTCCTAGCCCCTAGCTCCACCTTGCATCCGAAGGGTACCAATGTCCGCGACTCTTGAGCAGATCGAGGCGCAGGTCCTCGCGTACAACCCTGACGCCGATCTGACCGGTCTGGATGACGCGTACGATTTCGCGGTCCAATCCCACGCAGGGCAAACTCGCAAGAGCGGCGAGGCGTTCGTCAATCATCCCATCGAGGTCGCGCTCATTCTCGCTGAACTCCACATGGACACGCCGACGCTCAAGGCTGCGCTGCTTCATGACGTTGTTGAGGATTCCGGAGTGACGCTTGACGAGGTGCGCAAGCGTTTTGGTGATGAGGTCACCGAACTTGTCGATGGGGTCACCAAGCTCGGGCAGATCGAGTTCGAATCGCTGTCCGAGGCGCAATCCAACAACTTGCGCAAGATGCTCATCGCCATGGCGAAAGACATCCGCGTCATCCTCATCAAGCTCGCCGACCGGCTGCACAACATGCGCACGCTCGCGGCGCTGCCTGAGGACCGACGGATCGACAAGGCTCGCGAGACGATGGAGATCTACGCGCCGTTGGCGCATCGGCTCGGCATCTCCAGCATCAAGTGGGAACTCGAGGATCTGTCTTTCTACTACCTCGAGCCGCACAAGTTCCATCAGGTGTCGCGCATGGTCGCCGAGAGCCGACAGGCGCGCGAAGAATACATGCAGCGTGTGATCGACGAGCTCACCGATGAGCTTGCTGCCGTCGGTATTCAGGCGCGAATCTCCGGCCGACCCAAGCATTTGTACAGCGTCTATCAGAAGATGACGCGCAAAGGCAAAGACTTCAACGAGATCTACGATCTCATTGCGCTGCGAGTGCTGGTGGATTCGGTCAAGGATTGCTACGGCGCGTTGGGCACTGTGCACTCAATCTGGAAGCCGGTGCCCGGGCGGTTTAAAGACTACGTTGCGATGCCCAAGTTCAACATGTACCAGTCACTGCACACGACGGTCATAGGGCCAACGGGCGCGCCGCTTGAGATCCAGATTCGCAGCGAGGAGATGCACAGGACGGCAGAGTACGGCGTTGCGGCACACTGGCGCTACAAAGAGGGCGTTCGCGGCGAAGACAGCTTCGATGAGCGCCTAGCATGGCTGCGCCAGATGCTGGAGTGGCAGACAGAACTCAAGGATCCACGTGAGTTCATGGAAGCGCTCAAGATCGACCTGTTCGAGGAGGAGGTGTTCGTCTTCTCCCCGAAGGGCGACGTTATCAGCTTGAAGCGAGGCTCGACGCCCATCGATTTTGCCTACGCGATCCACACTGAGGTCGGGAATCACTGCGTGGGCGCAAAGGTCAACGGTGCCATCGTCCCGCTCGGCTATGAACTGCAGATGGGCGATCGCGTAGAGATCCTCACCAACAAGAACGCGAGTCCCTCGCGCGACTGGCTCAACATCGTCCGAACGTCATCGGCGAAGAGCAAGATCCGCAGCTACTTCAGCAAGGTCACTCGTGAGGATGACCTCGTCCGCGGTCGTGATGAGCTGTCGAAGGTGATGCGCAAGCACGGTCTCGGCATTGGGTCGAAGACCGCCGAGAAGGCAATCGGCACGGTGTCGCATGAGATGAACTACGCGCATGCCGACGACATAATCGCGGCGATAGGTGCTGGCAAGGTCTCGGCGAAACATGTTGGCACGAAGCTGCTCAAGCTTATGGCCAAGGAGGGCGAGGGGGTCGAGCCAGAGCCAGCTCACGAGGAGTTCACGCTCGACAAACCCATGCTTGCCCCACGCAGCAAACGCCGGCGGGCCGCCGGGGGTGTCAAGGTCAAGGGACTCGACGACGCGCTGATCAGGTTGGCGAACTGCTGCCATCCGGTTCCGGGTGACCATATCATCGGGTTTGTGACCCGCGGACGCGGGGTCTCGGTGCACCGGAAGGACTGTCCAAACGCGCGTGAGCTGCTGTCCTCACCGGAGCGAATAATCGACGTGGAGTGGGATCTCGGCAAGGACACCACGTTCCAGGTCGAGATCTTCGTTGAAGCCATGGACAGGCTGCGTCTTCTGCAGGATGTGACATCTGCACTTGCCGAACAGGGAGTGAACATCCTGGCGTCCTCCACCACAACTCACAGGGACGGTCTTGTGGACATGCGCTTCTTGTTCGAGCTAGGGGACCTGTCGAGGCTCGACGGCATACTGCGCGAAATGCGTGGGGTTGAAGGTGTGTTCGAGGCTCGCCGAATGATGCCCGGCGAGGCGGGTCAGAAACGCGGGAGTGAAACCTGATGTTCGTACAACGCCTCGTGTTGGGTCCGCTTGAGGCCAACTGCTGGATCGTCAGGGACGATGTGGGAGGGCCTGCCGTGGTGCTGGACCCGGCCGCCGACGCCTCGGCCATTCTCGACGCAGTAGGGGAGCGACGCCTCGCGGCCATCGTTCTGACGCACAAGCACTTCGATCATATCGGTGCGGTGCGGGAGTTGAAGGCTGCTACCGATGCTCCCCTGTACGCGCATGCCGATGACTCTGCCGATCTCGGCGATCCAGTTGCAACAGGCGGGGCGATGTTCGGGTTTGACGAGACGGCACCTCAACCGGATCACCTCCTGCACGATGGCGACCACCTTGAGGCGGGTCAGCTCCGACTCACGGTCTTGCACACGCCCGGCCATACTCCTGGCAGCATCTGTCTGTTCGCCGAGGAACCCACGGGGGCACCGCCGCGACTGTTCTCGGGCGACACGCTGTTCGCGGGCAGCGTAGGGCGCACCGATCTGCCCGGAGGCGACGGAAGGGCGCTGTCGACGTCGATCTCGAGCAAGCTGGTCGGGCTGCCTGCCGACACGATCGTGCATCCGGGCCATGGCCCTGACACGACGATCGGTCGAGAGCGGCAGCTGAATCCGTTCTTTCCTCGCGCGTAGGGTCGCGTTCGCACGAAGGCTTGCCCTCAGGCACGTTCGCGTATGGGCAAGCTTTTTGCGACTGAAACACTCTAGTTCTCCATGAATGCGCGACATATTGAGACTATTTCGGTGATATAATCGCGTCATCCTCTCTAGAGAGAGGGTCTTTTCCCTGGCCGGCATCGCACAAGAACTTCTGGCAGACGTCGCGTCGGGAGCACATGGGAGAGGGCAACGCTTGGTCCGACGGATCGCAAACGTGAGAATCGGCGCACGTAGAACTCTTGTGGCAGCGGCCGCATGCGTTGTCGCACTCGCCGCTCTTGCCGTACCGAAACTCGTCTTTGCCGCGAACGGGGATGCTCCGTCCGACTTGGTTGCCACCCAGGGAACACAACCGATCATCGCCTCGCTGTCCTGGACCAAGCCGAGCGGTGTCTCGCCGAAGGGCTACTTCATCTTCGAGGCGACAAGCGTCGAGGGACCGTATCGCTACGTTGGCCTTTCCAATGTGACCCACTACGATTTCGTAGATGGCCTGGCCGGCATGGCCTACCACTTCCGCGTGACCGCCGTCTTGGCGGACGGGCATCAAACCGCCTATGCGCAGTGTGGTCCCGTGACCTCAAGCTGGGGAGCGACGCCACACGTTGACGAGAGCAAGGACTCGACGGTGTGCGTCGAGTGCCACACTTCCCACGATGGTTCGACGGTGATGCTTGGAAGGCCGGAGCTTTCATCAAGCAGTCCCGATCCGACCGCGCTGTGTCGTGGTTGCCACGACGGCAAGGTTTGGGGCGCCGCAAATGTCATGACCGGCACAGTGGACTCCTTCGGGTTGTCGAGCGGGCACTCGATGGATGAGTCGCGCACCACCGGGTCATCTATCCAAGATTGCGCGAGCTGCCATCAGGTGCACGGTTCAGCTGCCGACAACCCGATGCTGTCGGCCGCCTATGTCAGCAGCGCAACTGTCTCGGCGGCAGGCCCCGCCTGGTGCGAAACCTGCCACGATGCCACCAACACTGCGTTCGGCAGCGACTACCCCTCCGCTGACGCTCCGTCGCGTGATGCGAGCGGATATCCGGTGTCTGGGACGTGGCTCGGACCAGACGCCTATGCCAGCACATCGAATGCACATCGCCTGATCCCGGAATCGACTCAGACGGTTGAGACAGGTGCTTCGGTCAAGCGTGCCGAGGGTGACTGCTTGTACTGTCATGCGGCGCACCGCGGGCCCAACAAGTACGACGGCTTGAAGGCGGCCTACCGTCCGCCAACCCCATCGACACTCGCGTCCGATCAGGCCGACGGTACGTACGCTGCTTCCTGTTTCGCGTGTCACGGCGGTGTCACGCCGAGTGGGTTCGCGACCCCCACCGTCGATATCAAGCGCTTCGCCACGGGAGCCGATAGCTCGGCAGGCCACCGGATCGTCACTGCGGGGGGGACTCTGCCGGTCGGCTCTCCGCTGCCGTGCTACGACTGCCACAACCCACATGGTTCGACTCGCGCAAACAGCTCGATGCTTTCAGATGAGCTCGGTGCGAGCTTGGAAACCAGCACGGATGCGGGAGTTCGCGAGTTCTGTCTGACATGCCATACGACGGCTGACACCGGCGAGGGGTGGAGCAGCACAGACACGACCTACACTCCCGTGTCGGCGACCGCGACGGTCGAAGGGATTTCGAGAAGCGGAGGTGCGCTGAAGCTATCGGCGACGATTGGCCACGAGAAGGGCGACGCGACCTCATGCTACGCGTGTCATGGTGACAGCTACGACGCGGGCGGACACAACGTCCACAATCCTGCCGACTCATACTCCGGACCGGACCACACACTCAGTCCCTTGTCGAGCACCCTATCCATCGACGGGACCACCTATGGTCCGTATTCGTGTGCAGACTGCCACGCAGTGGATCTTGCTACGGAGCATGCGAAGTCCAGCTCAGCCGGAGCGGATGCCGGGTGTGCGGAGTGCCACCCGTCGCCAGCCGACACAGTGACGGCACTTGATCCGACCACATGCGCGCAGGCTGGATGCCACACGCTGACGTCGACTTCGCCGATGCACGCCAACATCGACGTGGCACACACGCCCCTCGGCGACAACTCAAGTTGCACGAGCGGCTCGGGCTGCCATTCGGGCGACCTGGCGTCCATGCACGTGGACGCGACATCAACCGCACAGGTGGTCCTCGCGAGCGAGAGCACCAGCACGGTCCGCACAAGCTGCGCCGTGTGCCATGCGGACGGCGTTCCCACCACGAAGGACTGCACGGACTGCCATGGCGGCGGGGATCCCCATGCTCAGATCGCGACCGCAGGCAGTGCCGTCGTGCAGCCCGCGAGCATGCTCACCGGAGTGGACGCGACCGCGCCGAGCACCGTCACCGACGCGCTCAGCTCGTATGTTGGCACGGCGACCATCGCGTTTGTCGCAGTGGACAACCCGGGCGGATCGGGTGTGAATGCGACGTACTATCGGCTTGATGGCGCTGCGGCGCTCGAAAGCACGAGCGTGGTGGTGCCCCCGCCGGTGAGCTCTGCGACAACGCACACGCTTGAGTATTGGTCGGTAGACAATGCGGGCAACATCGAGCAGATCGAAACCGCGACCTTCACAGTGGCTGCGGACACTGAAGCCACGCTCGCGTTTCGCTGGGAGCCCACGGGCCTAGCCAAGGCTCAACTCAGCGTCCTGGACTCCAGCGGCGCGTCGATCGCGAGCACGAGCCTTGCCGGCGACACGCCGGGAGCTGTCGACTGGAACGTGCGCGTTCCGATAGGGCAGCAGTATCAGGTGTGGTGCGACTCACGTGAACTTGACGACGCGGGTGGCAACGTGGTTGAGAAGGCCAGTGCCTACGGCATGTGGATCACACCAAGCGTCGCTGGGCAGACGTACACCTGGTGGTACTGACTCGCGGTCTGCTCGCCGTGCCCGCCTGCCTCGCGGTACACTGGCGCCCTGCCAGAACAACTCCCGAAAGGCCACACTCCGTGAGTTTCGATGCCCGCGCTCCCAAAGGCACCGCAGACATGCTTCCCGCAACAGCGTTGGTGTGGGAGCACCTGTTGCGCACAGCTGCGGAGCTCTTCGGGCGATACGGATACCAGCCCATCTACACGCCGCTCTTCGAGCACACCGAGGTATTCACGCGCGGCATCGGCGAGGCGACCGACATCGTTTCCAAGGAGATGTACACCTTCGAGGACAAAGCCGGGCGCTCGCTCACGCTGCGACCCGAAGGGACCGCAAGCGTCGTTCGCGCTGCGCTCGAGCACAGCCTGGCCGCCAATGGTGCAGTCGCCAAGCTCTACTACGCGGGTCCGATGTTTCGCTACGAACGGCCCCAGAAGGGTCGGATGCGCCAGTTCTGGCAGATCGGCGCTGAGCTTCTCGGCGCGGCCGAGCCAAGCGCGGATGCCGAGATGATCGCGCTTCTATGGCGCTTCTTCGAGGCGTGCGGAATCCCGGCCGATTCCATGCGGCTGCTCCTGAACTCGATGGGCGACGAGAGGTGTCGTCCTGCGTATCGCGACAAGGTCGCAGCCTACATCCACGCGCACTCCGAATCGCTATGCGACGAGTGCAATCGTCGAGCCGATACCAACCCTCTGCGTGCGTTCGACTGCAAGAGGCCGGGTTGCCGAGAGGTGATGGCGGGCGCACCGCTTCTTCGCGATGAGCTGTGCGACGAATGCGCCGAGCACTACTCGGCGGTCAAGGTCCACTTGGACGATCTTGGGCTGCCCTACGTGGAGGACCCTTCGCTTGTGCGCGGACTCGACTACTACACGCGCACCGTCTTTGAGGTGCAGGTCGACGCGGGACTCGGCAGTCAGAACGCCATCGGCGGCGGTGGGCGCTACGACCGCTTGATGCAGGAGTACGGCGGACCGGCCACACCGGGGCTCGGATTCGCGCTCGGGTTCGAGCGTACGCTTCTGGCGATGGAAGCTGCCGGGGCCGAGCCGGAGCTGCCCTCGCGAGCGGACGTCTACGTTGCGCGCGTAGATGATCGGGCGGTGGGCGATCCGAGTGCGGCGATCCAGCTTGCGGCAGCCGCCTTCAAGCTCACTGCCGAGTTGCGAGATGCCGGTATCGCCGCCGAGATCGATCATCAGGGACGAACGCTGAAGTCGCAGTTCAAGCAGGCCGACAAGTTGGGCGCCCGACTGGTGCTTGTGATCGGGCCCGACGAGTATGCGGCAGGGGAGGCGACGCTGCGCGACATGGTCACCAAGGCCGAAGCGCGCGTGTCGCTTGGCGAGGCGGTTGCCAAGATCCGGCAGGTTCTCGGCAGGTAGAGCGCTGCTCTTCGCGCGCGCTTGCTTGTGCGGCTGCAGCCAGGCCGGGGACGTTCGGCAGGTCGGGGATGACGTCTCGCGAGACCAGGCGTCTGCGCTGAGGAGAGTGGCCAGCCGCAGTCGGGCTGTTCGCGTATACTCTGCGAAGCCAATCCGCCTTCGATCGACGAGGACTTCTGATGCTCGACGCCCGCTACTCGATGCGATCTCACACGTGCGGTTCTCTGACTGCCGACGACATCGGCCAGGAGGTCACGATCGCGGGCTGGGTGTCGAAGCGTCGCGATCACGGAGGACTCATCTTCGTTGACGTGCGCGATCGGACTGGCGTGGTGCAATCCACGTTCGATCCGGAGTCCGCGCAGGCAGCGTTCGCGATTGCCGAGACGATTCGCCCCGAGTGGGTGGTCAAGTTCGTCGGGATCGTGCGGCGTCGTCCCGAGGGCACGGCCAATCCGAACATGGCCACCGGCGAGGTTGAGATCGTGGTGAGCGCCGCCGAAGTACTGAACCGAGCCGAGACGCCGCCGTTTGAGATCGAAGCCGGGATCGACACCGACGAGCTCACGCGCCTTCGCTGGCGCTATCTCGACATCCGGCGCCCCGAGGTCCTCTCGGCGCTGGTGCTGCGCGACAGCGTCACACAGCGGTTTCGCAAGTCGCTCGAGCACCGGGGCTTTCTCGAAGTTGAGACGCCCATCCTCACGAAGTCCACACCGGAAGGCGCGCGTGACTTCATCGTGCCGAGCCGCCTCAACGCCGGGAAGTTCTACGCGCTGCCTCAGTCGCCGCAGCTCTTCAAGCAGTTGCTGATGGTCGCCGGTGTTGAGCGCTACTACCAGATCGCGCGCTGCTTTCGCGACGAGGATCTGCGTGCCGACCGCCAGCCCGAGTTCACGCAGGTCGACATCGAGATGTCCTTCGTCGACCAGGACGATGTGCTCGCGATGATGGAAGACGTCATGCGCGAGGTCATGGCGCAGGCGGGTCACGATCTGCAGGTTCCGCTTCCGCGAATCAGCTATCACGAGGCCATGGAGCGCTTTGGCAGCGATCGGCCAGACACGCGCTTTGGTCTTGAGCTCGTGGATGTCTCGGCGGTGTTCTCGGCAAGCGAGTTCAAGGTGTTCGCCGGGGCCTTGTCCAGCGGAGGCGCCGTCAAGGCGATCAACGCCAAGGGAGCGGGCGACTGGAGTCGCGGGCGGATTGATGCGCTCAATCAGGCAGCAATCGATGCTGGCGCCAAAGGCCTGGCGTGGGTGGCGTTCACGGGCGACGGCGAGATCAAGAGCCCCGTCGCGAAGTTCTTCACCGACGCCGAGATGACCGCGCTGCGCGAGGCAGCGAGCGTCGAACCGGGTGACCTCGTCTGCATGGTCGCCGACAAACGCGAGGTCGCCAACGAAGTGCTTGGTGTGCTGCGGCTCACACTTGCCGACGAACTCGGCATCGAGCGCACGGGCTTCGATACCCTGTGGGTACTCGGCTTCCCGCTCTTCAAGTGGGACGAGGAGAGCGAGCGCTGGGACGCCAGTCACAACCCCTTCATGCTGCCCTACGCCGAGGACGTCGACGCGCTCGAGTCCGCGCCGGGTAGTGCACGTGGCTACAGCTACGACCTCGTGATGAACGGCTATGAGATCGGTGGAGGAACGCTGCGTATCCCGACGCCGGAGCTTCAGATGCGGGTGTTTCGCCTGATGGGCATGGGTGAGGAGGAGGCGCGCGAGAAGTTCGGCTTCCTGCTCGAGGCGCTGTCGTTTGGAGCTCCTCCGCATGGCGGGATCGCTTTGGGTCTCGATCGTCTCGTCATGCTGCTGGCGGGCGCTGGCTCCATTCGCGACGTGATTGCGTTTCCCAAGACGTCGTCAGGCGGCGACCCAATGACGGGTGCCCCGGACTCGGTATCTGGGCGACAACTAAAGGACGCGCACGTTCGCGTCGATTGAGTGGCATGGCGAAAGTGTATTGGCGCTGCTCGTGAGCGGAGTTACACTCTAGACATGCTTCGCCTTGTCGTTACTCGGCGCTAACGGTCGAACCAACACTTCTTAAACGGGAGCTCCAGATCTGCCAGGCGGAAAGGTATCCCTGTCAAAGGGAAGCTCGAAGCCGACGTGAGGGCACCCACCTGCTGAGGCGGGTTCACCATGCCGAGTGACGACAAGGCGGAGCGCACATCGTAGCAGTGGAGGAAGCAGCATGCGCAGACTCGTCGTAGCAGGAATCGCACTCGTTTTCGCGCTGTCGTTGGGTGGGTGCGGGGGCGGATCCGCAACGACCAGCACGACCACCGGCAGCACCTCGGCAGCTCCGTCCAGCGGATCGGGTTCTACGTCGCTGCCTGCCATCGATGATCGCTCGGTGAACGAGAGCTCGACCTTCACGCCATTTCCAACAGGGAGCGCCATTCCTGCTGACCTGAAGCAGAAGGTAACTGTCGACAAGCAGCCGACGCTGATCTACTTCTACGACTCCACACAGCAGACGAGCAAAGAAGTGCGCATCGTCATTGACGCGGTTCGCGCCGAGAATCGCGGACTGGTGGATCTGGCGTCCTACGACATCGGCAAGTACGCAACAGTGAACGCAGACGGTAGCGTGTCGATCAGTCCCGAGTTCGCGAAGAACGCCTCGGCGGTTGCCGCAGTGGAGCTTGCCCGCGACCCGGCGATACGGGTCACGTTCACTCCGTTCATCGTGCTCACTGATGGCCAGGGATACATCATCTACAAGCACCACGGCCTGATTGACTACGCGTTTCTTGAGCGCGAGGTTCAAAGGGCTGCGCGCTAGTCGGCGCGAGGGCCGGTGCCATCACTCTTTGACGATAGCGCCAAGCAGGCTCGGGATCGATTCGCGCCGCTCGCTGTTCGCATGCGTCCCAGATCGCTCGACGAGTTTGTCGGCCAGGGTGCGGCGGTTGGCCAAGGAACCTGGCTGCGCTCGGCGATTGAAGCTGACGCCCTTTCTTCGGTGATCCTGTACGGGCCGGCGGGCACGGGCAAGACGTCTCTTGCGCGAATCGTTGCCGCCGCAACGAAGGCGTACTTCGAAGAGGTCTCGGCTGTGAGCAGCGGGGTCGCTGACTTGCGCAAGGTGATCGATGCTGCCGGTGAGAGACTCGGGTACTCGGGTCAACGAACGATCCTGTTCGTGGATGAGATACATCGGTTCAGCAAGTCGCAGCAAGATGCCCTTCTGCACGCTGTGGAAGATCGCACGGTCGTGCTTGTCGGCGCGACCACTGAGAACCCCTATTTCGAAGTGAACTCGCCTCTGATCAGCCGCTCCCGCGTCGTTGAGCTGCAGCCCCTGAGCGACGAGGACGTTCGCATCATCGTGCAGAGAGCTCTCATCGATGAGCGCGGCTTCGGTGGGGCCATAAAAGTCGCGCCGGATGCCGAGGAAGCGATCGTGGTTTCGGCCGGTGGGGATGCGCGAGTTGCGCTGACCACGCTTGAACTCGCGGCTGCTTTCGTGCAGGCGGAAGGGGAGCCGGGTCTCATCACGCACGATGCGGTTCAGCGCGCCACACCTGATCGCATGCTGCCGTACGACAAGCGGGGTGACGTCCACTACGATGTCGTCTCGGCGTTCATCAAGTCGATGCGAGGTAGCGACCCCGATGCCGCGGTCTACTGGCTCGCCCGCATGGTTCACGGCGGCGAGGATCCCAAGTTCATTGCGAGACGCATTCTCATTCTGGCGTCCGAGGACATTGGCAACGCCGATCCGCAGGCGCTGCTCGTGGCACACGCCGCATTCAAAGCCGCCGAGTCGATCGGCTGGCCGGAATGCCGAATCAACCTCGCGCAGGCCGCGATCTACATGGCGCTTGCCCCGAAGAGCAATGCGGCCGTGTCGGCAATCGACGCGGCGCTTGCTGAGGTGCGCGATGGTCCGGCAGGCGTGGTGCCGAGCCATCTCAGGGATCGCCATCGGCCGGGTAGTGACGCCTACGGCCCATACCACTATCCTCACAGCGATGACGACGCGTTCGTGGAACAGCGCTACTTGCCGCAGGGTCTTGAGGCTGGAGCGTTCTTCCGCTCGTCGCCGAGGGGCTGGGAGGCCGATCGCCAGGGGATATTGGACGCGTTGCGCCGTCGGCGGTCGGGGAGTGATGAGAGCGATTCGGACGAAGCCTCGAGTGGTGAGCCATCAGCCTCGTAGGCTGCGCCATTTGGGGCTTTGGGACGGCTCTGCTCTGCTACACTGACCTGGTCCCCGACTGGCGCTGGAGGTGTGCGTGGATACGAGCGGCATCCTGCTCACCGTGCTTCTCATTGTGGCAAGTGTTCTATGCATCGCAGGCGTGTGGGCTGCCGTGGAAGCTGCCAGAGCGTCACGCTCGCTCAAGACGCTTGCGCAGCATCTGGACGCTCAAGTCGTGCCCTTGCTGGAGAAGGCCGACGTCACCATTGATGCCGTGAACGCCGAGCTGCTGAGAGCAGATGCGATCGTCTCCAGGATCGAGGAGATCACAGACCGGGTTGAGAGCACGACACGCACCGTGCAAGGGGTGGCCAACGCGCCAGCCGAGATTGTGACCGATATTGCCGATCGGGTTCGACGCGCGTGGAAGCGTCGGCAGGCCGAGTCGACCGCTCCTGATGCCGAGGAATCGGAATCGCCGTCAGTGGTGCCGACGGATACTGCACCCGCTCAAGACGACGCCGACGAGACGTCGTCGACCTAAGGAGGAGCTCGACAAGGCCATGGCATCAGACCGAATCACACTCTGCGTTCCCGCACGAGGAGAGTTTGCGAAGACGGTTCGCATGACAGCGGCCGCGTTGGTGAGTCGCATGGGCATGACGTATGACGAAGTCGATGACATCCGCATGGCTGCTGAAGAGGCGTTTGTCTATGCCGTGGACACGCTTTCCGACGATGCTCAGGTCTGCTTCGATTTCACGCTCACTGACAAGGAGGTCGTGATCGTCGTTCCTGTGGGCGAGCAGGATCTCAGTTCGGATGAGGAGGCGGAGCGCCGCGCGGCGTACGCGACCTTCATCCTTGAGTCCGTGTGTGATTTTTACGAGTTCGCGAATGATGAGTCGGGCGCGCACCTGCGCCTTATCAAGCGCGTCGGGGCTGGCGATGGCAATCAGGAATAGTGCCCATAAACAGACGCGCAAGCTGACCTGGGACAAGGCTTACACGAGAGAGCTGTTCAGGCGCTATCGCCTCGAGGGCGACGAGAGCGCTCGCGATGAGCTCGTCACAATGTATCTGAATCTCGTGAAGTACCTTGCGAGTCGTTTTCGTAACCGAGGCGAACCCGTGGACGACCTCGTGCAAGTGGGCACGATTGGCCTCATCAAGGCCATCGATCGCTTCGACATTGATCGCCAAGTGGAGTTCACGACATACGCCACTCCCACGATCGTTGGCGAGCTCAAGCGGTACTTCCGCGACAAAGGCTGGGCCATCAAGGTGCCCAGGCGACTGCAAGAGCTGTCATTCAAGGTCAACCAGGCGGTCGATGCTCTCACGCAGAGACTCCAGCGATCGCCGACCATCGCTGAGATCGGCGAGTACCTCGGCGTAACCTCAGAAGAGGTTCTCGAAGCGATGGAGACAAGCGAGGCGTACAACTTCGTGTCGCTTGAGACCGATCGGAGCAGTGACGGCAGCGACTCGTTTTCGATTCTTGAGTATGTCGGCAAGGACGATGCGCTCATGGCTGTTGTCGAGGATCGGGCCACGCTGTCGGCCGCCGTCTCGAAACTGTCGCCGCAAGAGCAGCGAGTGCTCTACCTTCGGTTCTTCGAGGGGCTGACGCAGACCGAGATCGCCAACCAGCTCGACATCTCGCAGATGCAGGTGTCGAGGCTGCTGCGTCGGACATTGCGGGTGTTGCGCGAGAACATCGTGAGGGAGTAGAGCTCTGATGGCGATGACGCCCGAAGAGCGTTTCGTTCGGTGGCGGACTACCGCCGTGATCGTGTGGGCGAGTGTCGGGACACTGATTCTGGTTGCCACCGCGCTGTGGGGGCTCGGGCGGATAGCCCCGGCGCTCGTGCCCTTCATCATGGCCTTCATCATCGTGTTCCTCCTCAACGCGCCGGTGGCATCGCTTGAGAAGCGCGGCATGAAGCGCGGGACAGCAGCGTCGTTGTGTATCGTCGTCGCGCTTGCCGTCATCGGAGGCGTGCTTACATTGCTTGGGCCTGCAATTGGCAGGCAAGTGGCATCGCTTGTGCGCGCCGCGCCAGACTACCTTCTGCGGGTCCAGCAGGCCGAGACGGCGCTCGAGACCAGCTATTCGGCCATGGTGCTGCCCGCATGGCTTGCTACCGCGGTCAAGAACGCCTCGCTTCAGCTCGGGCAGTTCGTGGTCACGTTGGGTGACGGACTGGCGCACCTGGCGATCAACACCGGGGGACGTATCGCGACGGGGCTTCTGGACCTCTTCCTCTCAGTTGTCATCGCTTTCTGGGTGCTCAAAGACATGCCGAAGATGCGAAACGAACTTGTCGTTCTCGCGGGTCCCGTTCATGAGGCGGACACTGAGCATCTCTTAAAGACGGTCACGCACGTTGTCGGCGGGTACCTGCGCGGGCAGACGATCGCGTCACTGACGACCGCAACGATCTCCACCACCGGACTCGCGGTCTTGCACGTGCGATACGCGCTCGTGTTTTGGCTCATCGCGTTCTTCTTCAACTTCGCACCCTATGTCGGTCCGGTCACGACGGGACTCATCGCTGCACTTCTCGGAATGTTCGTTGGACCGTGGACCGCTGTGGCAGCGATTCTGTGCGTCGTGGTGGCGCAGAACATCACTGACTTCGTTGTTGTGCCGAGAGTGATGTCGTCCCAGGTCGACCTGCATCCGACGCTCGTGATATTCTCCCTGCTCGTCGGGGGCACGCTGTTCGGCATACCGGGCCTTCTGTTCGCGATTCCGGTTGCTGCCACCGGCAAGGGACTGTTCGTCTATTACTATGAGCGACGAACAGACCGTCAGCTTGGCAGCACGGACGGTGCGCTGTTCCGCCATGGGAAGCATCGTGTCTCGGGGGCGGTCGGCGCAGACAGCGAGGCGATCTCGTCCGAGTCGAATACGACTGCCGAATAGGAGCACAACGTGAACTCCGCCGAGATTCGTGAGAGCTTCCTAGCCTTCTTCGAGAGTAAGGGCTCTCGGCGTCTGCCGTCGTCGTCGCTGATTCCCGACGACCCTTCGCTGCTGCTCACAACCGCTGGCATGGTGCAGTTCAAGCCAGTCTTCCTCGGCGTGAAGAATCTCGGGTTTACGCGCGCGACCAGCGTGCAGAAGTGCGTGCGCACGACCGACATCGACATCATCGGGACCACCGGGCGTCACCACAGCTTCTTCGAGATGCTCGGCAACTTCAGCTTCGGGGACTACTTCAAGTCCGAGGCGGCCGCATGGGCGTGGGAGTACTCGACCCAGGTGCTCAAGCTTGATCCCGAGCGCATCTGGATCACGATCTATGAGGACGACGACGAGGCCGAGGCTATCTGGGCCAATGAGGTCGGTGTTCCCGCCGAGCGAATCGTGCGCATGGGCGCGAAAGACAACTTCTGGTCGGCGGGACCCACCGGTCCGTGTGGACCGTGCTCCGAGCTCTACTACGATCAGGGACCGGAAGTTGGCTGCGGTTCTCCCGACTGCGCGCCCGGTTGCGACTGCGATCGGTACCTTGAGTACTGGAACCTCGTTTTCATGCAGTACGACCGCGCCGACGACGGCACGCTCACACCGCTGCCCAAGCAAAACATCGACACCGGCATGGGCCTGGAGCGCATCGCTGCGATCCTGCAGGGTGTGCACTCGAACTTCGAGACCGACATCTTGAGCGACTTGATGAGGCTGGCCGGTCGCATCACCAACACCGAGTACGGTGCCGATGAGAAGAGCTCGACGTCGCTGCGCATCCTTGCGGACCATGCGCGGGCCGTGACGTTCCTGATCGCCGACGGCGTGCTGCCGAGCAACGAAGGCCGCGGCTACGTGTTGCGCCGCCTCCTGCGCCGAGCTGTGCGCCACGGACGACTTCTCGGCGTGGAAGACCCATTCCTCGTGACGCTGGTGTCGCGTGTGATCGAGCTCATGGGTAGCGCGTATCCCGAGATCGTGGAGCACCAGCAGCTCATCGAGTCCATCGTGAGCAGCGAGGAAGAGCGCTTCGGTGCCACGTTGCGTCAGGGCATCGGCTTCCTCGAGGCCGAACTCGCCGAACTCTCGGCAGGCGGAATGCTCAACGGCAGCACGGCTTTCACGTTGCATGACACGTATGGCTTCCCGTTCGAACTCACCGCCGAGATTGCCGCCGAGCAGGGTGTGTCGGTCGACGTCGACACGTTCACTGCCGAGATGGAGGCGCAACGCGAGCGCGCCCGAGCTGCGGTCAAGGACGAGTCGTGGAGCACGTACGGCGGCGTGATATCGCAGCTCGCCAAAGAGCACGGCTCCACGCGCTTCGTCGGCTACGATCACGATGAGGCCGACGCAACGGTGCTTGCGATTCTGCGGGAAGGCTTGGCCGCAGAAGAGCTCGCCGTGGGCGATACCGCTGAGATCGTGTTGGATGTGACGCCGTTTTACGGCGAGCATGGCGGACAGATCGGTGACACGGGTGTGATCGACGCACCCAACGGCCGCTTCATCGTCGAGAGCAGCAAGATCGCAGAGGGCATCGTCACGCATGTCGGACGTCTTGAGACTGGCTCGATTGCGACGGGCGAGACCGTGCGTGCCGTCATCGATGTGGAGCGGCGCGAGCGCATTCGCCGCAACCACACCGCCACGCACCTTCTGCACTGGGCGCTGCGCATCATCGTCGGCGGGCACGCGAAGCAGGCCGGTTCCTTCGTCGGCCCCGATCGTCTGCGCTTCGACTTCACGCACTTCGAGGCCATGACTCACGAGCAGCTCGGCAAGGTGGAGCGGCTTGTGAACGCGAAGATCTTCCAGAACCACCCCGTTCGCGCGTACGAGACCTCGATCGCCACCGCGAAAGAGTCTGGCGTCACCGCACTCTTCGGCGAGAAGTACGGCGAGTTCGTACGAGTGCTAGAAATCGGCAATTTCTCCAAGGAGCTGTGCGGTGGCACGCACGTTGGGCGCACGAGCGAGATCGGCCTGCTCAAGATAACTGCCGAGAGTTCGGTTGGTGCGAATCTGCGACGCATCGAGGCCGTCACCAGTTTCGATGCCTATGACTACACGCTTCGCGAAGAAGCCGAGTTGCTTGGGGCTGCCGACGCCCTGCGGGTGCCGCGATTCGATGTGTCGGAGCGAGCCGTGCACACCGCACAACGCCTCAAGCAACTTGAGGCAGGCGCGGGCCGGGCACAGGATTCTGTCGACGAAGATGAGGTGGAGCGAATCCTGGGCGAGGCGATAGACAATGGCTACCGTCTCGCGGTTGCGCGCTCACCACAGGCGCGGCCTCAGGGACTTCGCGGTCTCTGGGACGTGTTGCGTGCGCGCGGCATCGACGCAGCGGTACTCGTGACATCAGACTCCGAGTCCGGCAAGCCTATCTTCGTTGCCGCCGGCTCGGATACGGCCGTCAAAGCGGGCTTCGATGCTGGCGCTGTCGTGCGCACGATCGCCCCGCTTCTCGGCGGCAGAGGCGGCGGCAAGCCGGCCATGGCCCAAGGCGGCGGCGAGGATGCTTCACAGATAGACACCGCACTCGATGCCGCCCGGCGGACTCTCGGCGTCGGATAAGCGCGGTGCGCGTGCTAGCGCTCGATATCGGAGAGAAGCGTATCGGAGTGGCGGTGTCAGACCCCTCCGGTACAGTGGCATCTCCACTCACGGTTCTCGATGCTAGTCGCGTCTTGAAGGACGGGGCTGATTTGGTCGGACTTGCCGAGGAGTACCAGGCTGACAGAGTGGTTGTGGGTCTACCGTTGTCCATGGACGGAAGCGAAGGTCCGCAAGCGACAAGAGTGCGTTCGGTGGCAGCGCGGCTGGCAGGGTTCTTGCGCGTTCCGTTTGAGTTCGTGGACGAGCGTCTCTCGTCGGCGGAAGCTCACAGGACAATGGAAGCTGCCGGCGTGACTTCTCGCCACGCGCGCGGGCGCCTAGACAAGATGGCCGCGTCGATCTTCCTTCAGAGTTACCTCGACGCTCACCGAGAGGGCGAGCAGAGCGGAGAACGCTAGATGTCCGAACAGCCGACGATGACGAGCCCCCCACAGAAGAAGGCGCGGGGCGCTAGCAGGGGTGGCATCGTGGCGGTCATGGTGGTCGCCGCCGTGCTTGTGGTGGGCTCGGCGGTTGCGTGGTGGCTTCTGACGCGCACGGAACATCCTGTCGCCGAGGGTCGCCAGGTGGAAGTCCGGATACCGCAGGGGGCCGGCACGGAGCAGATTGGCCGAATGCTCTCAAGCTATGGTGTCATCAAGAATTCCTTGATGTTTGAGATCAGGGCGAAGATGGCGAAGACTGCTCTGCGTTCAGGGACGTATCTCCTGGCCACGGGCATGCCGGATGACCTGGTGCTCAAGCGCCTCGCCGCCGGGCCCCAGGTCACGTTCTACGATGTCCCAATTCCGGAGGGATTCACCGCTCAGCAGATCGCGACGCGTTTCGCCAAGCGGGCGGGAGTCTCCGAGGACGAGATGACCTCGCTTGTGATGTCGGGTGCATCGCAGTTCGTTGCCAAGCATCCGTATCTTGCCGGTGCCGCAGGTGGGTCGCTTGAGGGCTATCTGTATCCGGCGACATATCGGGTGAAGAAGGGCACGAAGCCCGCAGCTATCGTCGAAATGATGCTGGACAAATTCGACTCTGCCACCGCTGGCCTGGATCTCTCGTACGCGAAGTCGAAAAACCTGACGCTCAATGACGTCGTGACGATCGGTTCGATCCTTCAGCGGGAGACGAAACTCTCGCGCGAGTATCCGCTGGTGGCGTCCGTGATCTACAATCGCTTGCACGATCGAATGCGTCTGCAGCTCGACTCCACCGTCTTCTACGTCGCGCCGGAGGGAACCACCAAACTCACGAATGCGGACCTCTCTATCGAGAGCCCATACAACACGTATCGTCAAGCGGGACTGCCGCCCGGACCCATCTGCAGCCCGGGAATCGAGGCGATCCGAGGTGCCGCCGCGCCAGCACAGACGGCCTATCTCTACTACGTGTTGACCGGCAAGGACGGTTCGCAGACGTTCACGACCACGTACAAGGACTTTCTCGCGGCGGTCAAGAAATACCACCAGGTGTTTGGTCAGTAGTTGACTTCTCCGACGAGGCTCGTCTGAGGCTGGTCGGGGGGAAGAGTGCATACCTTCCCTTTCGGGACAACGAAAACGGTTATCATTTCTTCGATACGTGCCGATATCTCCTCCTGAAGTTGAATGATTTGCCCAGCCGCGTAGCAGTGGGGCTGGAATCGACAAGAGGCGGCAACGTGGCGAAGTCACTTGTCGGCGGCCGGAATGGAAGCAGTTCTGGTCGCCGAACGGCACAACAGAGTGCGGTCTTGGCGGTGCTGAGATCGACGAGGCGATTCCGCACCGCTCAACAGATCCACTCGGAACTTATGGGCAGCGGCGTTCGCATTGGGCTGACGACGGTGTATCGCAGCCTCCAAAGGCTTGCCGACGAGGGCACGATTCACTCGGTCCAGACCATGGACCGGCAGACGGCCTACCGTCTGTGCAGCCAGACAGCCCACCACCACCTGGTGTGCACTCAATGTGGAGCCGCCCTGGAGATTGCTGACGGTGAGCTTGATCGATTGGTGGAACGCGAAGCCGCCGCTCGGGGCTACTCGGCCATAGCCCATTCCGTCGAGATCTTCGGACTGTGCGCCAAATGCAGTGCCTCAAGAGGCGAGGACTAGTGCCAAAGCACTCAGCGTGGCCGCTTCACGAGGGGCAGGCCGGCTCGATTGTCGAAGAGGAGAAGGAAGGACCCATGAACGTTGCGGTGACTCTAGAGAAGCACGACGCACCGACTGATGGCGCACCCGCCATCCTGATCGAGCACGCGCGCAAGATCTACGGACGAGCAAGCGGCAATCGACGAGATGCCGTAGCTGACGTATCCGTCTCGGTCTCCCGTGGCGCAATTCATGGGCTCCTCGGTCCGAACGGCGCCGGCAAGACGACTACTCTCAAGATGCTGCTTGGACTCGTGAGACCCACGGGTGGGCGTTTCGAACTTCTAGGGATGGATGCCCGCAAGCCAGGAGCTCGCGCCCGAGTGGGGTTCCTTCCCGAGCAGCCCTATTTTCCGCAGCAGCTGACGGCTCTGGAAGCGATGACTCTGTATGGCAAGTTGACGGGTCTCTCGGCGTCAGACATTGCCGAGCAGGCTGCTTCATTGCTTTCTCGCGTCGGTCTCGAGGGATCCGAGAAGGCTCTGCTGTCGAAGTTCTCTCGGGGCATGCTTCAGCGTCTCGGACTCGCGCAGGCGTTGCTCGGCTCTCCGGAAGTTCTCGTTCTCGATGAGCCTGCGTCCGGATTGGATCCAGTCGGCCAGCGCGATGTGCGAAACCTCATGCTGAGTCTGAAGGACGAGGGCAAGACGGTCTTGCTTTCGTCCCACCAACTGTCGGAGGTCGAGACGGTCTCTGACGAGGTCACGATCCTTCATCTGGGTCGCGTCGCGGCTCGAGGGCACATTGACGACCTACTCAACGTCTCAGGCCAGACATCTATCCGTGCCGTTGGTGACGGCGAGCTGCCGCAGGCGGTTTCTGCGGTCATGTCTGATCTCGCGGCTACTGGCAGCACAGTTGTCTTCTCTGTGCAGGACGCGGACGCCCGGACCGCCGTAGAAGCGCTCTACAACGGCGGATGGAAGATCGTGCAGCTTCAGCCGAAACGCGCATCTCTAGAAGACTACTTCGCGGCTCTGCTTGAGTCGCACAGGGCCGATGCTGGATCCAACTCGCAGGGTGAGGAGGGAGTTCAGTGAACAAGTTGTTCGCGATATCCCAAGCTGTTATCACGGATGCGATCAGGCGCAAGGTCGTGTGGGCGGTTGTGGTGTTTGCGGCGTTGATGTCGATTGCGATTCCGGCTTTGCCGAGCTACGGGGTGGGCATCGTTGACGGCGTCTTCCGGCAGGTCGCGATCGCTCTGATGTGGGTGGCGGCCTTGATCGTCGCGCTCGCGCTTGCTGCCACACGACTTCCGGTCGAGATCGAACGACGCACGGTGTTCAACGTTGTCGCCCGTGACGTTCGTCGCTGGCAGTACGTGGTTGGGACGTGGCTGGGAATGTTCGTCGTTCTCGGCCTGGTCCTTGTTGCGTTCACCGTCGCCGCTATTGCAGTTGGTTGGGTGTCCTACTCACGTCCGATGTTCTTGCTGTTCGAGGCGACGTTTGCCGTCTGGCTAGAGATCGGCATCATCATGGCGTTTACGGTGATGCTGAGCACTCTGTTTGGGCCGGTGACATCGGTCGTGGGTGGGCTGGTTCTGGCCTTCGTTGGGCACGGGGTCGTCTCGTTTCTACACCTCTCAGAGTTGGAGCGCGCGCCGGCGTGGTTCCCGTCACTTGATGTGTTCAACGTCATAAACCCGGTTGCGCTTGGCGGCGGCGTGTCGTGGGTCTACCTCGTGGCAATGGTGATCGCCTTCTGCGGGTGGGTTTCGCTCTTCATGTTCGGCGGTTCCCTCATGTTTGCCGGGAGGGATCTGTGATGACTGCGGGGCGCCATCCCTATGTTGCGCTTGTGCTGGCGGCTCTTCTCGCGCTAGCGGTCATTGTCGGTGCCCAGACACTTGCGAACGCGTCCGCACCGCCGGTGGCGCAGACGTCTCAGAGCAAGGTGATCGGTCAAGCAGGGTTTGCGTATCTCGGTGGGGTGCGGGTGATGCTCGCGGGTCTGATCTACCAGCGGCTTGATCCCCAGTTTCATCAATATGGGACCAGCCAAATCCTGAACCGGATCGACCTAATTGACTCGCTCCGGTTGATCCAGGCGCTCAACCCTCAGCTCGAGCAGCCGTACTACTACGTTGCATTTGTCCTGATGCTCAAAGGCAGACAGAGCGCGGCACTTGCGGTGGCGCGGGAGGGTATTGCCAACAACCCGACTTCGGGGCTTCTGAGGGCAAACTACGTACAGCTACTGATGATGCAGAACAAGAAGGCCAACCTGCCAGAGATGCTGAAGCAGACGAAGATCGGTCTCGGCAAAGGAATGACGTACTCCAGTGTCGATGACGAGTACGAGTCCTACGGCATCTTTCGCACGGCTTTCATCATAGCTGGCGACAAACAGATGGCCCAAGCGTTGAACGCCGCGCAGAGGGACCTGGAAGCCCGAGGCGGGGTTTCGGCAGAGGCACAGTCCGGCAAGAGCGGCGTCTTCGGCCTGCTCAACGCGTGGGAACAATCCGCGACCAGCAACGACAACGAGTAGCTGCGGATGTCCAGGCAACCATCACCGAACAAGACCCACGGATTCGGCCCTGATATCTACCTGCGCAGCGTTCGGGAAATCAGCGTCGACAAACTGAGAGCACGTGGAATCGACACGCTCCTGGTTGATCTCGACAATACGCTCGTGCCTCGTGATACGAATGTCGTACCCGAGGAGATCGCGCAGTGGTGCGCGCAGCTTGCCGACAAGGGCATGACCGTATGTCTCGTGTCCAACAACTGGCACGAGCGCGTCAAGAGGATTGCCGATGAGTTGGGATTCTCGCTTGTGTCTAGAGCCGTGAAGCCATTGCCGGTTGCGTTCCTGCGGGCCATCAAGCTGGTGGGATCCACGCGCAGTCGCTCGGCGATTGTCGGCGACCAGATGTTTACTGATGTGCTCGGTGGCAAGCTTCTAGGCATCATGACGATCATGGTGCTGCCGCTGTCCCACAGCGATCTGCCGCACACTCTGCTGCTTCGGCGGATCGAAAGGATGCTTCTGGCGGGGAGGCAGCCTCAGTCGTAGGCGGCGCCGCCGTCTTGTGCGAACGGGAGGAAGGTTCCATGACTCGCATCCAGGGGACGACCAGACTGGCGGGAGTGATCGGGTGGCCACTCGATCACTCACTCTCACCGGCGATGCACAACGCGGTCTATCAGGAGCTGGGACTGGACTGGGTCTACGTTCCCCTCGCCGTGCAGGACGAGGGCGGGCTGAGAAGTCTTGTCACCGCGATACGCTCGCTGCCATTCGTGGGGTTCAACATCACGATGCCCTACAAGGAAGAGATCCTCGAACTGTGTGATGAGGTAGCCATGGCGGCAAGCATGGCCGGGGCGGTGAACACTGTGCACTGCACCTCAGATGGGCGGCTGATCGGCTACAACACGGATGGCCGAGGTTTGCTCGAGTCACTCTCGACTGATGCCAGTTTCGATCCTTCCGGCAAGTCGGTGGTGCTCCTAGGAGCAGGCGGGGCGGCAGCTGGCGCATTCGTCGCGCTGATTCTGGCGAAATGCGCCAGGATCACAGTGGTTAACCGCAGCCTCGAACGTGCCGAAGAACTTCTCGACAGAATGGCTCCTCGGGCGGGAGGCATCGACTTGGATGCCGTCACTCAGGAGGAAGCCGAAGACGTGGTTGGCGCTGCCGACCTCGTCATCAACGCCACCCCGGTCGGAATGAATCCCGAGGCAGAGAGTCCCGTGCCGGTGGAATGGCTGACGGAAGGTCAGGTAGTGCTGGACATGGTATATGGCACCGCCGTTCCCACGCGGCTCGTCACTGGCGGTCGCGAAGCTGGCGCGCACGTTCTTGATGGTCTCGGCATGCTTGTCGCACAGGGCGCGACCGCCGTAGACATTTGGAATGCCGATGCGCAAGTGCGAACCCCGCGAGAGACCATGCGCGCCGCAGCCCAACGCGAACTCGCGGTCCGCAATGGCTCGGAGGTGAGTGGCTAGCCCATGGCGGCAGCGGCCAACAGCATGCGATTGGGCCGGCTCCTTGTGGGCACCGGCTTGATTGATGACAAGCAACTTGCCGAGGCAGTGGCAGTCGCTGACGGTCGTCCGCTTCCGCACGTTCTTGACGAACTCGGCTTCGCCGACGAAGTCACCGTCGCCAAGGCCGTGGCTGAATCCATGGGCTTGCCCTACGTCGACATCGGAGCCTACGAGATCGATCCAAACGCAGCGCTTCTGCTCAAGTTGGATCTGATGCGCCGCTACGCTGTCCTGCCGATCAAGGTGCAAGACGACGAACTCATCATTGCCATGGCCGACCCGGCCAATATCTTCGCGATCGATGACGTGCGCATCGTCACCGGCAGGGAGATTCGACCGGTCGTTGCTGCGGAGAGCGAGCTACTCTCGGCGATCGAGAGATTCAGCGCCTCGCAGACAAACGTTGGCGACATGGTCGGTGACCTCGAACAGCAGGTTGGCGTTGCGGCCGAGGAGGAAGCCGAGGAGGCAAGCGCCGAGTCGGTGGTCGTTCGGCTCATGAACCAGATTGTGACCGAGGCGATCCGCAGCGGTGCGGGCGACATCTACATCGAGCCGGGTGAGCGTGACTTGCGCATTCGCTTTCGGATTGACGGTGTGTGCCAGGTAGTCAACACACTGCCGAAGAAGCTGCATCGACAGCTGGTGAGCCGCCTGAAGATCAGCTGCGGCATGGATATCGCCGAGCGGCGCATACCGCAGGACGGTCGTTTCGGCGTGGTACTGGACGGCAAAGCAGTTGATTTCCGGGTGGCGGTCTTGCCCGTAGTGAACGGCGAGATGGCTGTGCTTCGTCTCTTGCGCCGGGACGCGATCATGATGTCGCTGAAAGACCTGGGCTTCTTGGAGTACAACCTGCGGATGCTGCTGGAAGCGCTCGCGCTTCCGTACGGCGCCATCTTGGTCACCGGTCCAACCGGTTCGGGTAAGTCGACCACGCTCTATGCGGCGATCAACGAAACGAACGATCCCAAGACGAACCTCATCACTGTCGAGGATCCGGTTGAGTACAGGCTTGCGGGCCTGTCTCAGGTGCAAGTTCACGAGAAGGCCGGACTCACGTTCGCGTCTGCCCTGCGTTCCATCCTGAGGCAGGACCCGGACAAGGTGATGATCGGCGAGATCCGCGACAAGGAGACTGGCACGATCGCCATCGAGGCGGCGCTCACCGGACATCTCGTGCTGTCGACGCTGCATACCAACGATGCGCCCTCGGCGATCACGAGGCTCACCGAGATGGGCATCGAGCCGTTCCTTTCGGCGTCCGCGATCACGCTTGTCATGGCTCAGAGACTGGCTCGGCGCCTGTGCCCCGATTGCAAGGAACAGTACACGCCCGAGGAGGCGGTGCTGACTCGCATAGGCTTCCCCTTCGAGCCAGGGAATCCACCGAAGCTCTATCGAGCTCGCGGATGCAAGAAGTGCAACGACATCGGCTACAAGGGCCGGATGGGTATTCACGAGGTCATGCGGATGTCGGAGAACCTCGAGCGACTTACGGTTGAGAACGCTTCATCGGACGTGTTGGCGCGCTCCGCGATTGACGAAGGGATGCTCACGCTGCGAGACGACGGATTCGCCAAGGTGAAGATGGGCCTGACCTCAATCGAAGAGATACTTCGCGTGGTGGTCTAGCGTGAGATCGGAATGCTTCTTGGCGGGGCCGATTCGGTTGTTTCGCCCGTGCCTTTCTGACAGTATGAGGTGACTTGCCGACGGTGGTCTTGAGGCGGCGTAGCCGCTGCTCGGCGAGGCTGTTGACAGTGGTTTTCGGAGGTGCGTTCTGGTGGCGGACAATGCATTTGGCGATTTCTTCCTAAGCGACGGAGACGACGCTTTCGCCGAAGACGACGAGTTGCTCCCGGCGCCCGTTGTAGTGCCGGGCTCTCCCGCCCAAGCTCCTGCCCAAGCGGCTCCGCCTGCCGAACCGCCCGTTTCGACCGCGGCGGCTCCCCCGGCAGAGGTTCCCGCTCCTGTTGAGCCTGCCCCAGTCCAAGCGCCTGCGCCTGAACCGCGCGCTGCCGCAGTGGCTCACCGCCCGAGTCGTGAGGAACGCCTGGCGGCAGCGCTTGACGCGCTCATGGAGAACAACCAGGAGGTGTTGGCTGCGGCCCTTGTTTCGCTGGATGGATTCACGATGGCTGCGGCTTTGCCAGACAGCATGCAAGACGACCGCGTTGGTGCGATGTCAGCGGCCATCCTTGGGCTCGGCGAGCGAGCGGCGGCTGAGCTCGGGCGGGGCGCTCTCACGCAGGTCTTCATCGAAGGGGAGACCGGCTACGTGATGCTCATCGCCGCAGGTGACAAGGCGGTGCTGACGTGCATCGCCGATGTTGAGGCGAAGCTCGGGCTCGTACTGTACGACATGCGAGATACGGCCGACACGATCGCCGAGATTCTCGGCTGACGGCCTTGAATTCTCCATCACACCATGGGGCGGATACCTAAGTGGCATTGCGTGGCAATCTCAAGGAACTGAGTCTCCCGGATATCTTCCAGCTGGTCACTTTCAGCGGGAAGACCGGTGTGCTGCGCATTCGCCGAGAAGACGGCGCACAGGGCAGCGTGTGGTTCCGCGAGGGGGATGTGTTCTTCGCCCAGTCAAATTGGCGCACGGAACCGCTCGGCGAGCGTCTCGTGCGCGCGCAGCGCATCACGCCGATGGCGCTTGAGAGGGCACTGGAGCTTAGGGCTGCGGAACCGGAAGGTGGAAAGCGCCTCGGCGAGATTCTTGTCGAAGAAGGCTACATCACGGATGAGGTGCTCGAGGTCTTTGTACAGGAGCAGATTCAGGACACCATCTTCGACCTCATGCGCTGGGACGACGGCGATTTCGAGTTCGAAGCCATGCCCGAAGCCCTGGAAGAAGACATCGGCCTGACCGTCTCCATCGAGAACGTGATCATGGAGGGAAGCCGACGTCTCGAAGAGTGGAATCGGATCAAGAAGAAGATCCCGTCCACCGACATCGTTTTCAAGATGGCCACGGCACCAGGGGAAGGCACGTTCGAGATATCCCTGAAGCCGATTGAGTGGAACCTGCTGTTGCTCGTGGACGGCAGCCGATCCGTTGCTGAGCTTGCGGTCGCCATCAACACCACCGATTTTGAGGTGGCGCGCGTCGTCTACGGTCTGTTCTCGGCAGGTCTTCTTGAGTTTGCCTCCGACGAAGAAGCCGTCGCCTTGCGCGCCGAGCGCCTTGAGCGAGAGGCGAAGCAAGCGGAGTTGGACAAGCAGAGGGCGGCCGAGCTTGAGGCCGAACAGGCTGCCGCTCCGCACGTCGCCGAGGAACCCGAGGTGACTGCCCCCGCGCAAGCCCAAGTCGCCGAGGCCCAAGTCGCCGAGGAGCAAGGTGCTGAGGAGTCGGCGGAAGCCGCGCGCGAAGCCACGAGCGGTCCTGCCGCTGCGGCCGAGGTACCGACGTTTCTGGGGGCGGAGCCACAACCCGCGACCGCCGAGGATATCGCGGCACTCGAGGCCGCGATGGGCGCCGTGCTGGAGCATGCGCCCCATGAGCCCGCCGCTCCCGCCGAGAAGAAGCCGGCAGCTCCGTACACGCCCGGCGAGGAACCGGCGTTCATCGCCGCGTCGCAGGAAGCGCAGGCCGGTCCAGATCTCTCGGTGCCGTCGGTCGAGGAGTTGCTCGGCGATCTCACCGAACTCGCGCCGCCTGCCGAGGAAGCCCCGATCGAGCTGGAAGCGGAGGTTGCCCCCGAGGAGCAACCCGAGGCCGCTCGCCAGGCACCACCTGAGGCCGCCGCGCCCGAGGCCTCTGCTGAGGTCGCTCCCGAGGTCCCTGCCGAGGCACCACCTGAAGCTGCCGCCCCCGAGGTCCCTGCTGAGGCACCACCCGAAGTGTCGGCCGAGGAGACCGTCCTCGAAGCTGCTGCACCTGAAGCCGCACCGGAAGAGACCGCAGAGCCTGAGCCGGTGACGGTGCACGAACTCGCGCCCGAGTTGCAGTCGGTTGCCGAGGCCCTCGAAGAACCAAGTGTCACGCCGGAGCCAGCACCGCCGCTTGAGCCGGGCACGTTCGTCATCGTTCCCGCTGCTGCAGAATCCGAGGGGGTGCCGGGGGAAGAGGAGGCGGTCACCGAGGTTGAGCCTCTCTCCAGCGTCGTTCCTGAGGTCGTAGCTGCCGGTGAGCCGGAGGCTGTCTCACCCGAGGCGGTGTCCGCTGCTGAGGCCGAGGCCGCATTCCCCGAGACCGAGGCAGTACCTGAGCCGACCGCCGAGGCCAGCCCGGTCGCTCCAACCGCTGAGGCGGGGCAACCGGGCGATTTCGAGCATGACCTGATGGCGCTCGGGCTGGGCGAGATGCCAGCAGAACTCGCCGAATCCGAAGAGCCAACCGCACCGGCGTCTGAGGCGCCTGCTGAGGAATTGCAGGTCGTGCCTGAGACCCAGGCCGAGGCGCCCGGGTTTGAGCCGGTTGTCGAACCGATGGGCATCGCGGGGCCGTCCGAGGAAGTCGCCGCATCGCAGGCGGCTGCCAGCGTGGCTGGCCAAGAAGTCGGCGGAGAGGCGGACTTTTCGGCCTTGCTGGAATCGCTGGATATCAGCGCCGATGATGCGCAGAATGCTGGCGCCGCTGAGGCCGCTCCAGCGCCCGAGGCCGAGTTGAATCCGCTGCTTGAGGAGCCATCAGAGCCCACTGCGGGTGTGATCTCCACGGATGCGTATCTCGACGACCTGACGCTGGAGAAGGATTTCAGTTTCTCCGGTGAACTCACCGACGAGCTGTCGGCACTGACCGGTGCCGATCGTCCAGTGAGGCCATCGGCGAGTGTCCGGAAGCTGCCGGCCGAAGGTGAAGCGCTGCTTCGCCGAGACGCGCGTGTCGATCGTGACACGCTGATGAAGATCATTGATGGTATCAAGAGCCTGTAGAGGAAGAGCCTGACCGCATGCAGTCCGTCAAAGTAGTTGTCACAGGTCCATTCAATGCGGGGAAGACGACGTTCATCAAGTCGGTGAGCGAGATCACCGTACTCTCGACCGAGCGGCAGATCAGTGCCGCAGCGGGGGAGGGCGACGGTGAGACGACTGTCGCCATGGACTTCGGACGCATCACGGTCTCTGACGACGTCGTGCTCTACCTCTTTGGGACTCCCGGGCAGGAGCGATTCAGCTTCATGTGGGAGACACTTTCCGAAGGCATGCTCGGTTTCGTGGTGCTGGTTGATGCCGATGAACCCGGCACGTTCGAAGACACCCGAGGCATGATCCGGTTCTTCACAGAGATGTCCGACGTGCCATTCATCGTTGCCGCGAACAAGGTTTCGGCCGACGATCAGGAGACACTGCGCAGAGTGCGTTCGGACCTGGAGCTCACCGACGACACCCCTCTCTTGCCCGTAGATGCTCGCAGTCGCGATTCGGTGAAGGCAGCACTGCTTGGGCTGCTGTACGAGATCCTCAAGAGCATGGAGTAGCCGTGGAGGTGCGTCTTGCTATCCTCGCAGCGGCGCTCCTCTTCGTGTTCGTCGCGCTGGTAGCGTTTCTCTCAGCAGTTGTTCGCTCGGCACGCAAGCACGAGGAGTTCGAGCCGGTCCAGCAGCCTGGCGAGTGGCCAGCTCTCCCGCCAGCTCCCGACCGCGTCATCGACGCGAGTCTCGAAGGGCTCGACTTGCCGATGAACCCCGATAGCCTCAGCGCGTCGCTACGCGCTCCACTCAAGGTCGGCAATTGGGAACCCGCCGCCGAACCTGCTCCGGCGAGCCGCCTTGGGGAAGTCTCGCTTGCCGAGCGCATTGGTTCGTTCAAGCCCCCCGAACCTGCGTCCACGACCGGTGGATCGGCTGCGGCGCGCTCACAGCCTGCGCCTGCGTCTCCGGTCACGCCGCCAGCACCGCTGGAGCCTCCGGCTCAACCGCCCGTTGTCGCGCCAGCGGGCGGCGGGGAAGTGCCACCTTCGCCCACGCCGTCGCTCAGGCCGCCGGCACCCGCGACCTTGGAGTTGGAATCCATTGTCCCGCAAGTAGTTCATGACACGGGCCTGGAAGCGCCGCAGCCGGTTGCGGTTGTGCCTGCTCCCACCTTTGAGTGGATTCCAGAACCCGCTCCGACTCCAGCCGTGTCGCGCGAGCCGATACCGGCCCCCGCACCCGAGCCCACCCCCGGCCCCGCACCCGAGCCGCCCTCGGCCCCCGCACCCGAGCCGCCCTCAGCGCCCGCACCCGAGCCGATACCGGCCCCCGAGCCCGAGCCCGAGCCGATGCCAGCGCCAGCCCCGCGTCCGATACCCTCACCTGCGCCTGCGGCCGTCCCTGCGGCCCCTCCCTTGTCCATCCCAGCGCCCGTTCCCTCGGTCGCGCCCGAGCGGGTGTCCCCTGCAGTTCCCGAGCCGGCTCCCGCACCTGAGGTGCCCAAGACCCGGCCTGCCACAGTCGTTCGCGCTGCGGAGCCTGCGGCAGCGCCGCCCGTCGCACAGACATCGTCTGTCTCGCCCGAGCCGCGACACGTGCGTCCGCGCGCGCACGTGCGGGTCGACCTGGAGACGCCCGCGGGTTCGTCTCTCGCGAGCCAGCGCCCGCCGGAGGCACTCCCGCTTGGTCTGCGCGCCGAGTACGCCGAGTTCACGATGGTTGCACCGGTCGAGATGTGGTTTGGGGAGTCTCGGGTTGGCGTCAAGGCCGGGACAAAGACCTACGAGAAGTTCCGCAAGTACGCCGACGTTCTTCTCGGCGACCTTAAAGGGGAGAACGCTCGGTTCCGATAATTCGGAACGATGGTCGATGCGCGAAGCACCGGCCTCCAATGTCGTGAGCGCGTCGCCTTGTTGGGGAGCGCAATCTCTAAAGAGGTCGCTGGTGGCGGAAACTGGGCAGAGACTCGGTCAGTTGTTGATGCGGGCCGGGATTATCACCGAGAAGCAGCTCAACGACGCGCTGGAAGTGTACCGCGCGACGGGAAGCCCGATCGGACGCGTGCTCGTAGATCTTGGCTACGCAAGTCAGGGTGCCATTCTCTCCGTCATGGCGCGTCAGATCGGTATCGAGTACATCGACTTCTCCGAGCGACGTCCACAGCCTGCGGCCGTCGCACTGGTAAGCAGAGACCTTGCCGCGCGTTACATCCTGATGCCCATTGAACTCGTGGATGACGTTCTTGTCGTCGCGATGGCCGATCCACAGAACGTTCTCGCGCTCGACGACTTGCGCATCATCACCGGCCACGACATCAAACCGGCCATCTCCACCAAGGACGACATAGTCGCGGCCATCGATGAGTACTACAAAGTCGCAGAACAAGAAGACTCGGAACTGCTGACCGGTGTCGACGAGTTTGGCGGCGATCAGGATCTCGACAAGCTCACCGACGTCGTCGAAGAGGCGCCGGCGGTGAAACTGGTCAACTACATCATCCAGAAGGCCGTTGCCGACCGCGCGTCTGACATTCACATAGAGCCACAAGAGAACGACTTGCGCGTGAGATTTCGCATCGACGGCGTGCTCCACGAGGCCATGCCGCCAGCACCAAAGGCCATTCAAACCTCGATCATCAGCCGCTTCAAGATCATGGCAGAAATGGACATTGCCGAGTCACGCAAGCCGCAAGACGGCCACTGCGCGATCACGGTTGGCGGGCACAAGTTGGACTTCCGTGTATCGACTCTGCCGACGGTCTACGGCGAACGCATCGTGCTGCGTATTCTAAGAACCGACTCGATTCTGCTGCAGCTCACCGATCTTGGCTTCCTGCCGCAGGCGCTTGAGCGGTTCGAGGCGTCCTTCACCAAACCGTACGGAGCGATCTTGGTTACGGGACCAACGGGGTCTGGCAAGTCGACCACCCTGTATGCCGCGATCAACGTCCTGAACAACCCATCGCGGCACATACTGACTGCCGAGGACCCGGTCGAGTACCGGCTCCCCGGTATCAACCAATGTCAGGTAAGTGCTCGTTCCGGATTGACCTTCTCGCGAGCACTTCGCTCCTTCCTGCGTTGTTCGCCAGACGTGATTCTGGTGGGCGAGATTCGTGACGAGGAGACCGCGCAGATTGCTGTTGAGTCCGCGTTGACCGGGCACTTGGTGTTGTCCACTTTGCACACCAACGACTCGGCGGGCGCAGTAACCCGTCTAACGGAGATGGGGGTCGAGCCGTTCCTTGTGTCCTCGGCAGTTGACTGCGTTCTGGCCCAACGGCTGGCGCGCAGGCTGTGTCCTGACTGCAAAGAGGAGTGGCGGCCGAAGCCCGAAGTCCTCATAGATGCGGGCTACCCTGCCGACAATCTACCTGAGGTCGTGTATCGCGCTGTGGGTTGCAAGAAGTGCGGAAACACGGGGTATCGAGGGCGAGTCGGGGTCCACGAAGTGCTGATGATGAGTGAGGAAATCAGCAGGCTGTGTGTGGAGAACGCAACAGCTGAAGAGATCAAGCAAGTCGCGATCGATCAAGGCATGCTGACCCTGCGACAAGATGGGCTTGAGAAGGCCAGGCAAGGCATGACTTCGATAGAAGAGGTCATGCGCGTCATCGTCTGATGACGACTGACAAGAGGCATTGGGAGAGATCATGGCGACATTCATATACTCAGTTCGCGACAAGGCCGGCAAGGTGGTCAAAGGTCGGCTTGATGGCGACAACAAGGATGCTGTGCAGGCCCGTCTGGCTCAGATGGGTTACATCATTCTCGAGCTTGATCAGCAGAGCGCCTTGTCGCAACTTGGCGAGCTCAAGATCGGCAGTGGGGTTAAGTCGAAGGACGTCTCCATATTCGCGCGTCAGTTCGCAACGATGATCAATGCGGGACTCTCTCTCACCAAGTGCCTGACGATCCTCTCCCAGCAGACCGAGAGCGCGGGGCTTCGCGAGATCATCGCTCAGCTGGGCAAGGACGTGGAGGCCGGGCAATCGCTGTCAGATTCACTTGCCAAGCACCCGAAGACGTTCCCTCCGATCTTCGTGAACATGGTTCGCGCTGGTGAGACCGGCGGTGTGCTTGACGAGGTTCTGCAGCGTGTGGCGGATCACCTGGAGTCTGAACTTGCGCTGCGGGCCAAAGTGAAGTCCGCGATGACCTATCCAATCGCCATGGGATCTCTCGTCCTCATAGTCATGGCGGCAATGATGATCTTCGTCGTGCCGACGTTTGAGAAGATGTTCCACGATATGGGAGGGGAGCTGCCCGCCGTAACCCAAGCACTGGTAGTCGCATCGCACTTCGTTGCGGGGTGGGGTGGACTGGTGGTACTTGTCGCATTGGCGGGCATCGTCTTCGGCTTCCGGTGGTGGTCACGTGGTCCGGGCAAGACAATCTGGGACGCAGCCAAGCTCAACATGCCTGTGTTCGGCTCGATGGTCCGAAAGATCGCCCTCGCCCGATTCTGCCGGACGTTCGGCACACTGGTTTCCGCTGGCGTACCCATCCTGACTGCGCTTGACATTGTCGCGGACACTTCAGGCAACAACATCGTTGCGGGTGCGGTTCGGCACGCACGCTCGGCGATCAAAGAAGGGGAGACCCTGGCCAAGCCACTGGCGGAGTCGAAGGTCTTTCCCTCTATGGTTGTCCAGATGATTGGTGTTGGCGAAGAAACGGGTGCGCTCGATACCATGCTCAACAAGGTTGCCGACTTCTACGATGAGGAAGTCGCTACCGCAACCGATGGTCTGACATCTCTGATTGAGCCCCTCATGATGGCCACTCTCGGCGTCATCGTCGGTGGGATGATCATCGCGCTGTACCTTCCCATGTTCCAGGTCGTCACACTCGTCAAGTGACGTCGCCTCTGAACCGTCGCTTACGGCGGGACTACCGGAGGGTTCCTGCGGACCTACGTTCGATGGCTGGTCGGACGAGACATGTTGCCGCGACAACCTCGGAGAGTGTGACCCGCGTCACGTGCGAGCGCGTTCTTTGGTGAAATGTGCCGAGAATGCTCAAGTCGCCGAGAGGTCGACCGATACACACGTTGTCACAAGTGGACAGCATCAGGTTGCCCACGCTATCCCTACAAAGGGGAAGGAGGTGCGAGGTCATGAATACATTCCGCAAGGACGAGGGCTTCACTCTCGTGGAACTCATGGTCGTCGTGCTTATTATCGGTATCCTTGTTGCGATCGCCGTTCCGATCTTCAATGCCGCGAAGAAGAGTGCGCAGACGAAGGCCTGTTTCGCGAATGAGCGTACGTATGAGGGCGGCTACCAGTCCTACCTGGGTTCCGGCGGCACGCCCCAGACAGCTGGGGACATGACTCAGGCCGCGTTCGAGGCCATCGCTGACCCCGACGGCGGCACATTTGTGCCCACGTACGTCAAGACGACCGCATCGTGTCCGGCTAATGGCGTCTATACGTTCACCGTTGGCACCGGCGGCAACTCCGTAACGATGGATTGCGATGTCCACGGGAACTACACTGACTAGCTGCAGCAGTACATGAGCGTGTTGGTTCTCGAAGAAGAACCTAGCAGAGGCTGGCGATCGCCAGCCTCTGTTGCGTATTCTGCGGGTGACGAGTCACGCGCGCCTGAAGCAGATAGCGGTTGGCTGTGCCCTGGCACGAGCCCTGAGAATGATGGAAGTGTTGGGTGATTGGCATCAGCGCGAATGCGGCCCTCTATGAGGCAGCTCTCTTCCTGTTCGGCCTTGTGTTTGGCTCGTTTGGAAACGTCGTCATCTGGCGTCTCCCGAGGGGTGAATCGCTTGCGCACCCCGGGTCTCACTGTCCCAACTGCGGTTCTCCCATCGCATGGTATGACAACGTGCCCTTGATCTCGTGGATGGTGCTGGGAGGGAAGTGCAGAGGCTGCAAACAGCCCATACCGTTGCGGTACCCGCTTGTGGAGCTTCTCTCCGGGGTCCTGTGGTTCCTCGCGGGACTCAGGTTTGGGATGACGCCGACTGCGGTTGCCGCCATTGCCATGTTTTACCTGCTTCTACTTCTTGCGTTCATTGATGTGGATACCATGCGGTTGCTCAATTCGCTGGTGGGATCACTTGCCGCCGTCGGCGTGGCGGGATCAGCGGTCTCTCAGTTCACCCACGTCAAGATCGTTCCGTTTGCCACCGGTGCATCTGGATTGCTGGGTCAACCACTTGTGGCGTCTGCGGCAGGTGCGCTCGTCGCGGCTGTACCGATCTTCGCGCTCGGGTTCGTGTACTCCCGGATTCGGAAGGCCCAAGGGTACGGGTTTGGGGACGTCAAGCTGCTGGCCGCGATTGGCCTCTACCTGGGCTTGTATTCGCTCGTGGCATTGTTCGCCGCAGTCCTGCTGGGATCCGCATACGGAATCGCGTCCGCAGTACGCAGCGGTCAGGGTGGGCAACACAAATTCCCCTTCGGGCCATTCATTGCCGCGGGGGCCGTTGTTGCCACGCTGTATGGACCGGAACTGTGGTCCTGGTATTCGGGTCTGGTCCACCTTGCGGGCTAGCGTTGGGATGTTGGGGCGCGGAATGTAGCCTTCAGTGTGCTCGGCGCGACGTCGATACATACCAGCAGCGTGTTCTGCTCATGGGGGAGGCGTATCGGATGAAGGAATCGTGCAGAGACGCGGGCTTCAGCCTCGTCGAACTCACGGTCGTTGTGCTGATCATTGGGCTTCTGGTTGCCATAGCCGTTCCGGTATTCAGTGCGCCAGACGCCTCCGTGAAGCAAAAAGCGTGTTTCGCGAATCAGCGCACGATCGAAGGTGCCTTGCAGTCGTACCGAATGGCTGCGGATGCCTCTCCTCCCGCTATTGCAGCGGGTACCACAGCAGGCGACACGTGTCCCCTCATTGCCGCTGGCTACCTCCGGGCTTGGCCGACATGTCCGCTCGCCAATGGGGCGCCGACTTCGACCTACGCCTATGGCTACGATGTCCACGGGCACGTCGTCCTGCCAACCGGTGGTTCGGACTGCTCGACAACACACGGGCTCTATCGCTAAAGGCTCAGCACTTTGGGCGCGTAGGCGCATTCTGTTCGTCGCGCACGTGCGGAATCGTGCTCCTGTCTAAATGGCATTGGATTCCTCAACAGAGAGTGGCATGCTCGGAGCATGCAAGTTCCGTGACATTCGTCACAAGAAAGGGCTTGAGTCGATCGGTCGTGGTGTCGATACACATGCAGAGCAAGAGGGTAGTACCGCTCGGATGGACTGGCGTACGCGATAGAGTGCGTGCGAAGAGGGCTCGAATCAAGAGCGTGCAAAAGGGCTAAACAGCAGTTCAGGGGCGGTTTCTGCAAGGATTGCAGGCAGTGCTGATGTATGTGGTATAGTCTGCCACGGGACCATCGCTACAGCTGTATTCGCAGACTAGACGTAGTAGCAATCGGAGGAGGGTAAGCGTTGGCACCCGGATTTCTCGGCGCCCCGCAACCACCTGTGGGTCTCGACATAGGGACCGACTTCATTCGTGCTGCTCAGATCAAGTCGACGAGCAACGGTCCTGTTCTCACGAACTACGGCTGGGTAGCCATGCCTTTTGGAGCTGTTGTCGAAGGCGAAATCGTTGATCCCGAGGCTGTCTCGGGAGCACTCCGAGAACTGTGGCGCCGTCACGGATTCAAGATCTCTGATGTCGCGATCGGGATATCGAGTCAGAAAGTCGTAGTCCGTCTGATCGACTTGCAGTTCATGGAGAAGGACGAGCTGAGCAAGGCGATCCAGTACCAGGCCCAAGACTACATTCCATACCCGGTTGATCAGGCCATTCTGGACTTCCAGATCATCGGTGAGTACATGACGCCAGCCGACGAGCACATGATGGAAGTGCTCTTGGTAGCAGCGCCAAGCGAGATCGTGTCAAGTGCGGTGCAGGCGGTTGAGGGCGCGCGGTTGCGACTGGCGCAAGTCGACGTCACCGCATTTGCACTCGTGCGAGCTCTGCTTGGAACGACCCCCAGCTGGTTCAATGAAGGTGGAGAGAATCCAAGCGAGGCAGTCGGCATCGTGCACGTTAGCTCGGGTTTGACCAATATTGCGGTTGTCGAGCGAGGAATCCCGCGATTCACTCGCGTTTCGTCCTTCGCAGGCAATCAATTCACGCAGGCTGTGGCCAACGTGTTGAATCTGACGTTTGATGAGGCCGAGGTCTTGAAGTCGCAGGCTGGCTTGCCCGATGTGAACGCAGCCGGGGGGGTCTCCCCTGAGATCTCGGACGCGAATGTGCGATCTGCTCAGGAGGCGCTCGAGCGAGAGGGAAACAAGTTCATCGCCGAGGTTCGGCGCTCTCTCGACTACTACTTGACGCAGGCCACTCAGGCTCGGACTATCACCCGCATCTACCTTACGGGTACGGGTTCGCAGCTCAACAACCTCGCGGGCTACTTGGAGAAGGGACTGCAGACGCAAGTTGTGGTCGGCGATCCGCTCTCGCATGTGTCGGCATCAGGGAACGTGGAGCAGGCTGTTCTCGCGGATAGGATGGGTTGTGCTCCGGCCATCGGGTTGGCGCTCGGGGAGTTGGCGTAGATGTTCAAGATAAACCTGCTCCCGCAGGAAGTGCTGGAACGTCGCAGATACGAGGACTGGTACCCACGTATTTTCGTTGCGGCAGTCGTTCTCCTAGTCATCGTCGCGGGGCTCTACTTCCTTCTCATGTTCGATGTGAATTCGAAACGAAACGATCTGCAGTCCATCCAGGAGCAGACGAAGCGGTACTCGACGACCGCTCAACAACTTTCCATCTTCCGCAACAAGGAGGAGCAACTTCAACAGCGTGAGACTGTCGCACAGTCAGCTCTGGCCGGCCGGGCCAACATTGGGCAAGTGGCCAATGACATCTCGCTAGTGCTCCCGGATGAAGTGTGGCTCGATACCCTGGTTATCAATGAGAAGACGGGGATAGTCGTTACCGCGAATACGCCGCGTACTCTGGGTGAGTCCGACAATGTGGCGTACAAGTCGGTAGCCAAGACGCTTGTGCGTCTCAGTGAACTCTCAGAACTCAGTGACGTGTGGCTGACGAGCGCCAACAACACCGTTTGGAATACCTGGGCGACCCCGCCGGCGTCGACCGACACGAGCGGCGCTCCGGGGTCGGTCACCGTTGTGTCGTTCATCGCGAGTGGCAGAGTCGTTGTTCCGGGGGCGAGTTCGTCCGGCGCGACGAGTTCGGGTTCAAGCGCCTCAGGGAGCGCGGGCGGGAGTTCGCCCGGCGCGGGCGCGCAGAACGCAGTGACGAAGGCGAATTCCGCGACAACCAGCGTGTCGCAGTAGGTGGAGCAGATGAAAATCGGCCCGCGTGAACAGATAATCATTGCCGGAGTGGGGATCGCGGTCGTCATCGCCGTGCTCGTCGTAGTGCTGTTGCTTCCGCAATTCCAGCAGCGCAGTAGTCTCGATGCGCAGATCTCCAGCGCGAACACCGAATCCAACCAGCAGAAAGCGCAACTGTCGACGCTTGAGGAGAGCAAGAGCCGAGCTGCCGAGACGGACGCGCACTGGCTTCGGCTTGAGAATCTCGTTCCGGAGAATCCGGATCTGCCGTCACTCATTGTCGAACTTCAGGACACGGCGTTTGCGTCGGGCGTCCAAGTACTCGGAGTGACTCCTTCAGCGCCGACGTCCGGCGCAAAGTACTACGCGATTCCGATAAAGGTTGACATAGCTGGAACCTGGGCTGACACTGTCGATTTTCTTCAACGCGTGTACAAGCTCAACCGCGGGGTGCGCCTCGTAAGCTCCACGTCCAATGTCACCAACAACACTGCGCTCGCCAGCCAGGAAAACGCTGCGGTCCCAGACTACTCGGAGATGACGTCTATTGAACTTGAGGCGTACATGATCCCAGCCTCGTCGACAGCGAGCAGCACCGCAACGACGAGCACCGGGCAGTAGGAGGGAGTGACTGTGACCGATCTTTCCAACAGCAGCGATTCGCAGCCAGTCTCTCCGGCGCCGAGTCCCGAACGCTCCTCCTTCCTTGCGAGCACCCGTGGCAAGGTGATAGTCGGCGTCGCAGGAGGCATCGTGGTGCTCGTGCTCCTTGGCGTGCTGAGCATGTTCGTGGTGGGATTCTTCGTCCAAAGCTCCGGCTCATCGAACGGAGCAGTTCCCGCGGCAACGAGTAGCGTCGGTCGGGGGAGCGCGACGACGTCTTCGACCGCCGGGACCGACAGTCAGCCAATCACCAATCCTCCCGAGAAACCGCTTGAGTCCACGTTCACCTTCCGCAACATCTTTGCGCCCACGATGAAGATGCCGACCGCCATTCCATCAACGACGACGGCCACATCGGTGAAACCCTCCGACGTTCCAACGGACACGCTGTACCTTGAGAGCATCCAGACCGAGAACGGCGAGAAGACAGCGACTTTCATCTGGAACGGTAGCGAGCATACGCTTGGGAATGGCGACACGCTCTCGGGCACGCCATGGAAGGTCGTCACTGTTGGCGAGGCCGAAGTCGAGATGCTGTATGGCGACACAGAGGTGACACTGACCGTGGGCCAGGGTCTCACGAAGTAGCGCCAGCTTCGTTGCAAGGCGCTAGACTTCTTCGGAATGGCTCTTCAAAGTCCGGTTTGACCCATCTGGAGGCTCTGCTCATGCGCTATGTCACTGCCGGCGAATCCCACGGTCGTGCGCTGACTGCGTTGGTGACGGATGTTCCCGCAGGCGTTGCCCTGTCCGCAGCTGACGTGGATGCGGATCTCGCTCGCAGGCAGCGCGGCTACGGTCGTGGGGGACGTCAGTCCATCGAGACCGACCACGTGTCTATCCTCTCCGGCGTACGATTCGGAACGACGATAGGTAGCCCAGTAGTCCTTGAGATCGCGAATCGCGACTCGGGCAATTGGGTGGCGACGATGTCCGTCTCGGGCGACAAGCCCGCTGGTATCAGGGAGACGCATCCTCGGCCAGGTCACGCGGATCTGTCGGGTGTGCTGAAGATCGGATCTGATGACGCCAGGGATGTGCTTGAGCGTGCGAGTGCGCGAGAGACCGCTGCGCGCGTGGCAGCGGGAGCAGTCGCGCGAGCTTTCCTCGGAATGCTCGGTGTGAGCGTGTACTCGTTCGTCCACTCGATCGGCTCGGTGCACATGGCGTTTCCGCCCGATCCTTCAGCGGTCAACCCCGAGGACGTCGAAGCGAGCGAAGTCCGATGTCCGGACGCGGAGTCGTCCGAAGCGATGATGCGCGAGATTGACTCGGCGCGAGCCGATGGCGAGTCGGTCGGCGGCTCCTTCTATGTGACTGCGACGGGGATGGTGCCCGGCTTGGGAGGCTATGCCGAGGCCTCGGAGCGCCTGGATGCCGCGTTGACTGCGGCGGTCATGTCTGTTCCGGCGATCAAGGGCGTCGAGATAGGCGACGGCTTCCGTCTTGCCGAGGTGCGCGGTAGCTCGGCACACGACCCAATCCATCATGACAGCGAACGCGGGTACTACCGGCCGAGCAACCATGCGGGGGGGCTCGAGGGTGGCATGACCAATGGAGAGCCGCTGATCCTCCGAGCGGCCATGAAGCCGATTCCCACTCTGATGCGTCCGCTGGCCAGTGTGGATCTCGACACGCTGGAGCCGATTGACGCCAGCAAAGAGCGCAGCGACGTGTGCGCGGTTCCCGCCGCTGCGGTTGTCGCCGAAGCCGAGGTTGCACTGGTGCTGGCGGATGCGTACCAGCGGAAGTTCGGTGCCGACACGTTGGTGGACATACGTGCCGCGCGTGACGCATATGTGCGGAGGATTGCGCGGTGAGCCACGTCTTCCTCATAGGCTTCATGGGGGCTGGCAAGACCACCGTGTCCAAGCAGGTCGCTCTGCAGCTGGATCGTCCGTGGGTCGATCTGGACGCCGAGATTGAGGCCACTGCTCGCAAGAGCGTGCGGGAGATCTTCGAGGACGCAGGTGAGGAAGCCTTCCGTGAACTCGAGAGTGCTCAGCTAGCCGCGCTATCTGGGGCCGATCCCAGCATCGTAGCCTGCGGCGGAGGCATCGTGGTGCGAGATGAGAACCGCGCGATGCTCAAGAATCTGGGCCTGGTAGTCTACCTGCGCGTATCGCCCGGCGAGACACTGGCGCGAGTGGGTGCGGATGGCACTCGGCCGCTGCTTTCTGGGCCTGGCGGAGTACTTGCGGCAACTCGCTTGCTCGAAGCGCGCGAGTCTCTGTACACGGCCGTGGCGGATGTCACCATCGACACGGTTGGACGAGACATCGACGATGTCATCGCAGACGCTGTCGCGTCGATCAAGGAGCGTCGCGCATGAGCCATCCACGGCGCGTGCGTGTTGAGGTGGCCGGCGCACCCTACGACGTGGTGATCGGCAGGGGCCTTCTCGGCGATGCGGGGGAGATCCTTCGCGACAGTGTTCCTGGGCGCAAGGTCGCACTGGTGAGCGATTCCACCGTCGCTGAGCGTTTCGGGGTGCAGGTGAGCGCGAAACTCGTCGCGGCTGGGTACGAAGTCTTCCCGTTCAGGTTCCCAGCCGGAGAGTCGTCGAAGAACTGGCAGGTTGCCGGGGAGCTACTCGAGGCGCTCGCTGACGCCGGACTCGACCGGACGGACATTGTCATCGCGCTTGGTGGCGGAGTCGTCGGGGATATCGCCGGATTTGCCGCTGCCACCTATCTGCGGGGGGTTCGCTTCGTGCAGATGCCGACCACCCTGCTCGCACAGGTTGATAGTTCCGTCGGAGGGAAGACGGGGGTCGATTTGCGCGCAGGCAAGAACCTCGCGGGAGCGTTCAAACAACCGTTGCTGGTACTTGCGGATGTCGATGTGCTGGCTTCCTTGCCGGAGCGCGAGTGGCGAAGCGGGCTGGCCGAGGTGGCGAAGAGCGCGGTGGTTGACAGCGAGATCTTCACCGCATGGGTCGAGGAAAACGCGGACTCCTTGCTCGCGCGCAATCCGGCTGCAGTTGAGGAGGCGGTCAGGCGTTGCGTGGCGTTCAAGTCGCATGTCGTGGCTGCCGATGAGAAGGAAGAAGGTGTGCGCGAGTGTTTGAACTACGGACACACATTCGCGCATGCCATTGAAAATGTGGCGGGGTACGGCGTCATTCCACACGGCCTGGCTGTTGCCGAGGGCATGCGGTTCGTGGTGCGTCTTGCTGTAGAAGTTGCGGGAGCCTCCCGTGAGTTCGTTCGTCGGCAGGATGCGCTACTGGATGCTCTGGGACTTGATGTGCTAACGAGCGCGTGGTCGTCAGATGAATTGCTGTCGGCGATGCACTCGGACAAGAAGGCGCGTTCGGGGTCGGTGCGGTTCGTACTTGCCGACAAGCCCGGGTCGTGGGCGTGCTCCGCGGTTGAGGATCGAGTGATCCGCGAGCATCTGGACGCATGGGCTGGCTCGAAACGAAGGGACTGACCATGGTTCGAGTGCTAGTGCTCAACGGACCGAATCTCGATCTTCTGGGATCAAGGGAGCCCGCCGTCTATGGGTTGAGCGGACTTGCCGAGATTGAGGCGCAGGTGACTGCGTCTGCTGCGGAGATGGGCGTCGAGGCGGCATTCGTGCAGAGCAATCACGAAGGTGAGCTCATAGACGCGCTGCACGACGCCGACAAGACAAGTGACGCCGTGGTGTTCAATCCGGGGGCGTACACGCACTACTCGTACGCGTTGCGCGACGCGGTGGCCTCGATTTCGGTGCCGGTGGTGGAGGTGCACTTGTCCAATATCTCGGCGCGAGAGGCGTTCAGGCACGAAAGCGTGATTGCCCCGGCGTGTGCGGGACAGATCGCCGGATTTGGGTCCGAGAGCTACCTGCTTGGGCTGAGGGCGGCAGTCGGCATCGTCGCTGCTAGAGGCGGCAGTGCCTAGAAGGAGAACTGAGACAAGGTGACGGGGTCAAACGTGTGTGACAGCGGTCACGGCATAGCCACGGCAGCGGGTCTAGGCTGTCAATGGGGTTCCAGAACCAGGCGCGCGATGGCAAGGCGCGCAGGCGGTGATGAGAACATGAAGCGCATCGATTCGAACGTCGCTCGGCAGACGGTGTACAGCGCGGGTTTCACCGTAGCCGAATTCGTGGCGGCTGCGGCAATCCTCTTCACAGTCCTGATGGGGGTTCTCGGCGCGGTCGAGTACGCGGGCGCATCGACCCGCATGGCTTCGATGCGCGAAGGTGCCATCGACATCGCCAACGATCAGGTCGAGACAGACCGCAACATCCCCTACTCGACTCTCGGGGTCGTGTATCCCGATGGAACGGTCAGCATGCAGGGAGCTACCGTCCCTGCGGTGGCCACGGTCACCAATGAGCGGGGCACCTACACGGTCAACACCGAAATATGGTGGCCGAGTGCTACTGAGAGCACCTACAAGAACGTACGAGTGACGGTCTCATGGACGGAGCCCACTGCGGGGAGCGTCACCATTCAGACTTCAGTGTTCAGCCAGACCACTGTCGGCAACGTAGGGGACGTTCAGCTCCATGCGGTGGACGTGGACAATCCTACCGTGCATGTTTCAGGCGCAACGGTCCTGATGAGCCCCTATTCCGGAAGTGACATGCGTGCCACGAGCGATGTCGACGGCCTGCTCTTCTTCGGCCAGACGCCGATTGGGAGGGCCACGTTTCTTGATCCGGGAACTGCCAACAAGCTCTGGCTCGTGGATGTCTCGGGGCTTGGCAGCCCCACCATTGTGAGCGGTCCCCAGAACCTCGGCTACCTGTACTGCCAGAGGCCTTGCACTGCGGCGATACACGTGAGATCAACGACCGTGCCCAGCGTATCCGGGGCCACGGTGAAGATAACGAACGCTGCACGTGGTTTGACATACACCGCCGTGACCGACTCGAGAGGCTGGGCCACATTCAGCGCTGCAGCTGGCAATGTGGGTGGTCTGGCGGGCCTGTGGGAAGGGGACTACACGGCGATCGCGACGAATGATGGAGGCACTGCCTCGGGCAGCTTCTCGCTGACCACAGGCGGCCAGAACTTCAACGGTCTTGAGTTGACCATTACTGAGCCGCCGAGCATCACCGTGTCAAAGAAGGTTGCCTCTGGTGCGCCGCTTAACGGGGTACATTGGACGGTCACGTTGAAGGATCCCCATGGCGCGACGGTGGGCAGCACTCGCGAGTCGGACGCAGATTCCGAGACATTTCAGATCACGACTGCGGGCAACTACACCGCGATTGTCACGGGTGTGAGCGGCTTCGCTGACAACACGGGGTTCGTGTTCTATGCCAATGCGACGGATCACAACCAATCGTGCGTTGTGCCGATGCAGCCCGTGTTCGAAGTGCTGGTACGGTACGGCGGCAGCGGCTTGCCGGGGGCAAGGGTCACTGTCACCAACACCAGCACACACGTGTCGATTCCGAGCATATCCGGGGCGAACCCGGGTGTGACCGGGTCCGATGGAACGGTGAAATTCCCCATTCCCGCAGACGGAACGTACTCCGTTTCGGCGGTCTACAACGGGATCACCTACACCGGGCCGAACGTCGCGCTGTCCGCCGGGAGCCCAGCGGCTCAATACCAAATCGATATCAACCCGGGGACCATCTCGGTTGCGGTGGTTCCAGGAGGATGGGGCTCATGGTCCCGGGATGTGGCTGTCTATGACTCGAGTGACCACGAGGTGGCGCGGGGTGTGGTGACTCGCTGGGATTCCACACTGCTGTTCACTGAGCCTCCGGGCATGTATACGGTCGTGGTCTGTGGAAACCGCGTGTCGCCACCTTGGAACGGGATCCGACCAGACGACGTCAGGCGCCGATATACGAACTACCCGATGACCCCTCCGGGATTGACGAATGGCGGCACCTATTACTTCACGGACCTCACTGCTCCGAGCTGATGTGACAACAATGAAGCGACACACAGACACATCACCACTTGCGCGGCAGGATGGCTTCAGTCTCGTAGAACTCATGGTCGTGACGGCGTTGCTAAGCGTGATCTTGGCCGCTGCGTACATGGCCATTGACATGGTCACGGTGGTGTCGGATGGGATCATGGCGCGGAATCAGGCGCAAGATCAGGGTCAGCTCGCGGTAGAGAAGATGGTGCGCGAGCTGCGCATGGTCCAGCCGACCAGCGATGACAAACGTTTTCCCGTGATGGAGGCGAAGCGGGTGATGTTCTATGCGGACATCAACCACGACGGCCTTCTTGACCGCGTCACGTACACGGTTTCGGGCAGTACTCTGACTCGAGCCGTTGCGTATTCCGGTGACATAGAACCTGCATCGACCGATTTCGGTCCAGACTCGACTCCGGTCAAGATTGCCGAAGTGGACCCAAGCGTGGGGACCGTCTTCCAGTACTGGAACAACGGTCCCGGCAACACCACGCCGACCACGACTACCAAGCAATCTGACGTGATGGCGGTCAAGATATCGCTCACGACGGCCGCGACCTCGGGTTCGCAGAAGGTGGCTGTCGCCATTCCCACGACCACAGTCCACATGCGGGCCAACGATCAAGGGCTGAGGGACTGAACAGGGGTGTCGAGATGCGCTGCATGACTGAGAACACGGGAACTCGCAAATGGGTGTCTGCGCTTCGTCGAGACGACGGCATGGCGCTGGCCACAGTTGCCGCGATTTCAATGATCCTCTTTCTGCTTTCTAGTACGCTGATAATGCTCGCAACGCAGGGACAGGTGGCGGCATCCGATCAGGTGCAGCGCACGAAGGCTTTGGCTGCTGCCGACGCCGGTATTGATGCGTACGTCTACAGACTCTCGATGGGCGAGCATCCTTCGACGCTCACGGGCAGCACGGAGGACTCGTCTTGGACCGTGACTGTTCCTCCACAAGATCCCGGCAGCTGTATCGCCACGTTGACTGCCGTAGGAACGATCCCGGCTCAGGGCCTTGCCCCCGCCACAACCCGAAAGGTTGTCGCGACGATTCGACTTGCGAGCTTCTCGGACTACATGTTCTTGCTCGACAAGTACTTCAACCTCGGTGCGGGTGGCCTGGTGAAGGGCAACGTTCGCAGCAATAGCTACGTGAACAACGATGGCGAGATCACTGGAGATGTCTACGCGTCCTCCTACATCTCTGGGAGCGGTCTCTTCGACAAGTCGCTGTATCCCGGGTACAAGACCCAGTCGTTTGCAGTCGTGCCATACGGTGACCTCATGACCATGGCTCAAGCAGATGGCACCTACTTCCCTGACTCGGGCGCGTTTGGCTCTGGTACCAGCTGGAGACACTACTGGGGCTACTGTGTCACGCTGAGTGGCAACGGCGGGACGGTGTCTAAGGTCAAGAGCATTGACACCGGCACCGGCGCGATGGTGATCGATCCGACTACGACGAGAACCTTCACGACACCGGGCGACGGCGTTCTGTACTTCGACGACCCTGTGTGGCTGAGCGGTACGTACTCCGCCAAAGTGACCGTTGTGGTCGGGAAGGGCGTCACGGATCCTGGAACCACCCGCAACCCGTACACGGGCGGAGACCCTGGGGCGAGCGGACTGAATCCGTCGTCGAGGACCGGAGACCAGAACCAAGCGAACTCGTCCGTGTATCTGTGGAAGAACTTGCAGGCCCAAGATCCCAACAACCACAATCAGGTGTGCGGAATCGTGACTCCGGGCGACATCAGCTTCACGTCAGAGTATCCGGACTCGGTGACGCCGACGAACCTAACCATCCAGGCGGCAATGCTTTCGTCGCACGGCTCGATTCACGCCGACTGGGTCGACTACCACGTGAAGAACCATCTCAAGATCTATGGGACAGAAGCAATGTTGGAGCAGGGGTTCATCAAGACCGTGGACTGGTGGGGCAATACGATCTGTGGTTTCGAGACGCGCGACTACTGGTATGACCCGAGCCTCGACATCAACACGCCTCCCAACTTCCCGACCCTCGGAGACGGTAGTCTCTACATCAAGTCCTGGGTTGAGCAGTAGTCGATAGCGTTACCATGAAACAAGCGTCGGGCCGCCTTGCGCGGCCCGATCTGCGTTTGACGTCAGAGGGAGGGGCACGTGGACGCTGAGGATCGCATTCGGTCTCTTCGCCGTCGCCTGATGGACAGCAGGTCGGATGTGCTCGCGCTGACGAGTGTAGTCAACATCGCGTACTGCACCGGGTTTGAAGGTGTCTTTGACGACGAACCCGCGCACGTCGCGCTCGTCAGTGATACCGAACTCGTGTTGCTTACCGACTCGCGCTACGCCGAGACTATTCGACAGGCCGCTGTTGGCTCAGCGTGGCGAATCGAGCTCGTGACAGCGCCGATGGCCACGGCGGTTGGTGAGTGTCTTGCGGCCTCGCGAGCAAGGATCCTGGCCATCGAGGCGAGTACGCCACACTCGCGCTTTCAGGCGCTCGCTGGGGCGTTCGCGGGAGACGTCGTGGAGGCCACTGACTGGGTTGAAGAGATTCGGACGGTCAAGGACGCCAACGAGCTGGCTGCGATCGCACGTTCGCAGGAACTGACGGACCGAGCCTTCGATCACCTTCTCGCCGAAGAGGTGCTTCGTCTCGGAGTCGCGGAACGCGACATCGCACTTGAACTTGAGTTCTTCATGCGCCGAGAGGGAAGCGACGGCGTTGCGTTTCCGCCGATCGTCGCAAGTGGCCCGAACGCGGCGCTTCCCCATGCGATTCCGGGGACGAGACGGCTTGAGACGGGAGATTTCGTGGTCCTTGATTTTGGCGCACGCGTCGGCGGGTACTGTGCCGACATGACTCGGACAGTCGTGATCGGCTCGGCGAGTGAGCGCCAACGCACGATATACGGCGTTGTGCGAGCCGCCAACGCCGCCGGCGAGTCCGCGCTGCGGGCCGGTGTGACGGCGCGCGAGGTCGATGCAGCCGCGCGGTCGGTTATTGCGGGAGCTGGCCTCGCTGAGTATTTCGGGCACGGCCTGGGGCACGGGGTCGGGAGAGAGATCCATGAGCTGCCCAAGATCGGTCCTCGGATTGAGTCATCAATACCCGCGGGTGCGGTGGTCACCGTCGAGCCCGGCATCTACATTCCGGGGTTTGGCGGTGTTAGAATCGAAAGCCTTGCAGTCGTCCAACAGGGCGGCGCGCGCGTGCTCACGCGCTCGACCACGGACCTGCTAGAGCTGTAGAAATGCTCGGACGCGCGAATCGCCGAGGGGTGTGAGGCATCCTCACCGCGCCGATGACACACGAAGAGGAGTGCACACGTGCCAGTCACGACCGCCCAGTTCAAGAACGGAATGTGCATTGTTCACGATGGCAAGCGCTGGGTCATTGTGGACTTCCAGCACGTCAAGCCCGGCAAGGGCGGTGCGTTTGTCCGTACGAAGCTCAAGGAGCTTCAGAGCGGACGCGTGGTGGACTACACGTTTCGCTCTGGCGAGAAGTTCGATGATGTGCGCATCGAAACTAAGAAGATGCAGTATCTGTACAACGACGGATCGACGTACTTCTTCATGGACACGGCGAGCTACGAGCAGATTGAGCTTGATCGGGACTTCGTTGGCGAGCAGGCGAAGTGGCTGAAGGAGAACGATGAGGTCGAGGTCATGACCGCCGACGGCGAGTACATGGGTGTCGAACCGCCGATGTTCGTCGAACTCGAAGTCAGAGAAACCGACCCCGGGTTCAAGGGCGATACCGTGCAGGGAGGTACCAAAGCCGCGACGCTGGAGACAGGTGCGGTAATCCAGGTGCCGATGTTTATCAACACGGGAGACACGCTCAGGATCGATACGCGTGATGGGCGCTACGTCACTCGCGTCTAGTCCCGTACGCGGTTCGCACACTGCGGCCGGGCGCGGGCGTATCTGCCACGCTCGGCCTCGTATATAATCCATGGACTGCACGTCCGGCCGTTCTCAGGTTCGAAAGCCACCACCCTGACGCCAACTCGATGAGGAGACTCGATGCGACCTGTGCACATCACCGACACGACGCTGCGCGACGCGCATCAGTCGTTGTGGGCGACGCGCATGGAGATCGGCGACATGCTGCCTATCCTGCCGAAGATGGATAGCGTCGGCTACTGGTCGATGGAAGTGTGGGGCGGCGCGACGTTTGACTCGTGTCTGCGTTTTCTCGACGAGAATCCGTGGGAGCGGCTTCGCACGATCAAGAAGCACTGCGCGAACACGCCGCTGCAGATGCTCCTGCGCGGCCAAAATCTCGTCGGCTATCACCACTACTCTGATGAAATCGTCATGCGGTTTGTGGCAGCCGCCAAGCGCAACGGCATCGATGTCTTCCGGGTGTTTGACGCACTCAACGACATCCGCAACGTTGAAGCCTCCGCGGCCGCGGTCAAGGAATGCGGAGGTCTGTTCGAGGGCGCGCTTTCCTACACGGTGAGCCCTGTGCACACGCTCGATTCCTACCTCGAGTACGCCCAACAGCTCAAGGATCTTGGCGCCGACACCATCTGCATCAAAGACATGGCTGGGATGCTCACACCATTTCGGACCGAGAAGATGGTCCGAGCGCTCAAGACCGAGATCGGGTTGCCGGTTCACGTGCACTGCCACTACATCGGCGGCATGGCTCCGATGAACTACGTGAAGGCTGCCGAGGCAGGCGCTGACATTGTCGACACGGCTGTGGTCGCGCTTGCATTCGGCAACAGTCAGCCGGCTGTCGAGACGATTGTTGCGGCGCTCAAGGAATCACCCTACGACACCAATCTCGACCTGGACCTCCTCTTCGAGATCGCCGAGTACTGGGAGTCTGTTCGTGAACGCAAGGGGTTGAAGCGCGGCATCACCACGCTTCTTTCGATGGAGGTCTTCAGCCATCAAGTCCCGGGCGGCATGATGAGCAATCTCGTTAGCCAGCTTGAGGTTCAGAAGGCCAGCGATCAGCTTCCCGATGTCCTGGCTGAGATTCCGCGTGTGCGTGCTGAGGTGGGCTATCCGCCGCTGGTCACGCCGCTCTCGCAGATTGTCGGCACTCAGGCGGTAATCAACGTACTCACGGGCAAGCGCTGGAACGTGGTGCCGTCCGAGATGAGGGACTACATCAAGGGATACTACGGCAAAGCGCCGGGTCCGATGAACAAGGAAGTCGTCGACAGAGTGCTCGGAGAAGATGAACCTCTTTCGCCCGATGTGCGACCAGGTTCTTTGGTTACGACGACGTATGCTGAAGTCGAAGCTGAGATTGGCGATCTCGCCCGGAGCGAGGAAGACGTGCTCATGTACGCACTCTTCCCGAACGAGGCGAAAGCGTACTTGAGTGCGCACAAGGAAGGCGCCGAGAAGGCGGTCTTCTTGATGAGCGAGGAGCTGCACGCAGTCAGAGAGGACGATTCGGTGGACGTCAATCAAATCCGTGAACTCATCAAGGTTGTCGAGGCCTCGGACATCTCCGAGATCGTCATCGAGGAAGGCGATGCCAAGGTCACGGTTCGCCGAGGAGATGTCGCACCAGTTGTCACCACCTCGGCACCAGTGGCGCACGCATCGACCGTGACCGAGGGTGAGGGATCCGGCGCACAGACCACCGATCGCCCAGCGAGTTGGAAGACGATCACCTCGCCCATGGTGGGCACGTTTTATGAGGCGCCTTCACCAGGATCAGCACCTTTCGTTGCCGTTGGTGACTCGTTTGCCGAGGGCCAGGCGCTGTGCATTCTTGAGGCGATGAAGCTGATGAACGAGATCTCTGCCGACGAAGGCGGGGTCGTCCGCGAGGTGGCGGCCAAGAACGGTGAACTCGTCGACTTTGGCGCCGTGTTGTTCTACTACGAGCCCGCCTAGGGCCCCCGGAGGTTGCCGGTGTTCGATCGCATTGTCGTTGCGAACCGCGGCGAAGTCGCGCTTCGCGTCATTCGCGCTGCCAAGGAGATGGGCATCGAGACCGTCGCCGTCTTTTCGGAGGCGGACCGAGGTTCCTTGCCCGTGGTTGTGGCTGATCATGCCGTGTGCATTGGTCCGGCACCTGCGGCGCAGTCTTATCTCAACATGTCCAACATCATCGCGGCGGCGATTGGCACTGGCGCGCAGGCCATCCATCCGGGGTACGGATTCCTTGCCGAGAACTCCGCATTTGCCCGTGCGTGTGCTGACTCCGGGCTCGTGTTTGTCGGCCCATCGCCGGAGGCGATCGACCGGATGGGGGACAAGGCGGTTGCCCGCGAGACCATGGCTGCAGCTGGCGTTCCCACAATTCCGGGCAGTGACGGGGTCGTCGAAACGTACGAGGAGGCACTCTCGTTCGCGAACCAGGTCGGATTCCCCGTGCTGATCAAGGCGAGCGCCGGTGGCGGCGGCAAAGGGATGCGGGTGGCCGAGGACGCCGAGGAGCTCAAGACCAACCTCATTGCAGCAAAGACTGAGGCCGGCGCGGCGTTCGGAAACGACGAGGTCTACATCGAGAAGTACCTCACTCGCCCGCGCCACGTCGAGATGCAGGTTCTCGCGGATTCCCATGGCAACGCCGTGCATCTGTACGAACGCGACTGTTCGATTCAGCGCCGTCATCAGAAGCTTGTTGAAGAGGCCCCGAGCCCGGCTATGACGCCCGAGCTGCGCAAGGCGATGGGCGAGGCAGCGATGAAGGCCGTGCGCGCGGTTGGCTACGAGAACGCCGGTACGATTGAGTTTCTGCTCGACACCGACGGCAGGTTCTACTTCATGGAGATGAACACACGCGTTCAGGTTGAGCACCCGATCACGGAGCAGATCACGAGCGTCGACATCATCAAGGAGCAGCTGAGAATCGCCGCTGGCGAGGAAATGCGCCACAAGACGCAGGAGGAGATCGTCAAGCGAGGCCACGCCATCGAGTTCCGGATCAACGCTGAAGACCCGGCGCACAACTTTCGGCCGCATCCAGGGCTGATCGAGGTCTTCAACCCACCGGGCGGATTCGGTGTGCGCGTTGACAGCCACGTGTACTCGGGATACCGCGTTCCACCAACGTATGACTCCCTGCTCGGCAAATTGGTGGTGTGGGGCGAGACGCGTGACGAGGCGATTGCGCGCGCTCGTCGCGCGCTGGACGAATTCATCATCGTCGGCATTCCGACAACGATTCCGTTCCATCAGGCTGTCGTCGAGAACGAGGCGTTTCAGCGAGGCGACGTCTATACTGACTTCGTGGAAACCGAGCTTTCGGGCGCCTGAGCACGATGGAGGGAGAGCGATGTCAGACGAGATCAGACTCGAGGGACTGGGTGTGGCGCCTGGCGTGCTCGACACCATCGTGACGATGGCTGCCGAGGGTGTCGAGGGCGTAGCAGCTGTTGGTGCGCCCGGGCTCGCGGGACTCGTGCAGAAGGGAGCCCGCAAGGGCGGTGCGCGAGCAGTTGATGTGTGCGTTGGCGAGGACGGGGCAATCACAGCGACTATTCACTTGCAGGTGCAGTACGGTCACAAGATCAAGGATGTGGCGAACGCCGTGCAGCACTCGGTTGCTGACGCGGTTTCGGGTCAGGTAGGCGTGGACGTCGGCGGGGTGGACGTGTACGTCGATGGCATCGTGTTCGTCGAGTAGCGGATGCTGGAAAGAACGCGAGCGCGCCGACAGGCGCTGCAGATCCTCTACCAACGTGACATCACCGGCGAAAGCGTGAGTCATATACTCGCCCATGGGAGTTATTCGGTAGAAGACGGCGAACCGGATGAGTACTGCAAGCGGTTGGCCGTCGGCGTCGAGCAGCACGTGAGCGGTCTTGACGAGGTGATCGGCCAGGTCTCTGAGCATTGGGCGGTGTCGAGAATGCCGCTCGTCGACCGCAACATACTGCGCATCGCGACGTATGAGATTCTGCACGATGCCGAGGTGCCCGCGAGCGTCGCTATCAACGAGGCGGTTGAACTTGCCAAGGTCTACGGTGGGGACGACTCTTCGAAGTTCGTGAATGGGGTGCTCGGCAGGATCGCGATCAAGTGGACCGAGCAAACGAGTCAGGAGTTGTAGGGGCATGACTGACGAGTCGTACAGCTTCAGCACAGCCCGCGCGCGGCTAGAAGACATCGTCACGCAAGTGCGCAAGAAGGACACGTCGCTGGAGAAGAGCCTCGATCTGCTCGAGGAAGGCGTTCGGCTGGCTAACGCGTGCACGGAACTGATCGACCGGCAGGATTGGGAGAGCGTAGCTTCTGCGCAGGAACCTGCCGAGCCGAACGCGGCGAGTGCCAAAGTGGCAACCGACAGTGGACACATTGATGTCGCAGCGCAGGACGGCACGGCTGTAGCTGAGACCAGCGAGACGGTCGGTGCGGCTCAGGCGGCGGACGCACCAGGATTGGGCGATGACCCGTCGTCTGAGGAAGAGGCGGCCGCCAAAGAGAGTGACTTGTCGGCGGTTGCGAGCGACGTTGAGAACGTCCCGGACGCAGCTGACGACGGCAGGTAGATGTTGCCAGCGCGTTGTACGGCAGACGGCGACGGCGGTATGCTCATCTGATGCCACGCGCGAATGGTGCCCCGAAACATGACGGAGATGATGGGCCACGTGCCCGAACGCATCCTTGACACGATAGACGCACCGTGTGACGTCAAAGGACTGACTGACGCGCAGCTGGCGACTCTTGCCGAGGAGATCCGAGAGGAACTCGTCCGGGTTGTCTCGGCGAACGGTGGTCATCTCGCGCCGAACCTTGGCGCGGTTGAGTTGACGCTGGGGATTCACCGGGCGCTCGATTGTCCGACCGACCGCATCGTCTTCGATGTGGGGCACCAGTCCTACATCCACAAGCTGATCACGGGACGACGCGAGCGCTTCTCGACGCTGCGCCAGTACGGTGGCATGAGTGGCTTCCCCAAGCGCAACGAAGGCCCGTATGACGCGTTCGACACCGGTCACGCGTCGGACTCGCTGTCGGTTGCGCTGGGCATGGCACTTGCGCGCGATGCTCGGGGTGGCGAGGAGACGATCCTCGCGATGATTGGCGATGGCTCGATGACGGGCGGCATGGCGTTTGAGGCGCTCAACCATATCGGCCATCTGGGCCCGCGATTGGTGATCGTTCTGAACGACAACGAGATGTCTATCTCTGAGAACGTGGGCGCGCTGGCGAGCTACCTGGCTCGAGTGAGGTTGGATCCGCGCTACACCAAGCTGCGCGACGGTGTCGAATCCGCGTTGGCGACCAGTGCCATCGGACGAGCGATGGTGGGCGCCGGCGAGGCGGTCAAGGAGTCGTTCAAGCAACTGCTCGTGCCGGGGATGCTCTTCGAGGAGCTTGGCCTGAAGTACGTGGGGCCCATCGACGGTCACGACATCTCGCAGGTGCAGGAAGCCGTCGAGCGTGCGAAGTCCTCAGACCGCCCCGTGATCATTCATGCGGTAACTCACAAAGGGCACGGCTACGAACACGCCGAGAACCAGCCGGATGCATTCCATGGCATCGGGCCGTTCTCGATCGAGACGGGCAAGCCAAACGGTTCCGGCGGTCCGATGAGCTACACCGAGGCGTTTGGGCGTGCGCTGGTCGCCGAGGCCGCGCGAGACGATCGGATCGTGGCGATCACTGCGGCCATGCCATCGGGCACGGGGGTGGACAGATTCGCGCGTGAGTTCCCCGATCGCTTCTACGATGTCGGTATCGCCGAAGAGCATGCCGTTGGGATGGCGGCGGGGCTGGCGATCGGAGGCCGCATCCCGGTTGTTGCCATCTACTCGACGTTCATGCAGCGAGCCTACGACCAGCTCATCATGGATGTGGCGCTGCAGAACCTGCACGTGGTCTTTTGTCTCGACCGCGCGGGGCTTGTCGGCGAGGACGGGCCGACGCACCATGGCGTGTTCGATCTGACGTATCTGCGGTCGATTCCGAACATGATGGTGATGGCTCCCTCCGATGAGGTTGAGCTCGCCGAGGCGCTACGCACTGCGCTTGATGCCGACGGTCCAGTCGCCATCCGGTATCCGCGTGGCGCCGGCGTGGGACTGGAGTTGCCCGCCGAGGCCCGGCCGTGGGATGCCGCGAAGGCCCGCGTTCGCCGGGAGGGGCGCGATGTCGCGCTGATCGGAGTCGGGCGCATGGTGCACACGTGCTTGGCCGCCGCTGAGCGACTTGAGGCGAAGGGCGTCTCGGCAAGTGTGATTGACGCGCGATGGGTTAAGCCGCTCGATCTGGAGATGGTGTCGTGGGCGGCCAACTCGCATCGCCTTGTGGTGACTGTCGAGGAGAACACCGGCATGGGTGGATTCGGCGGTGGCGTGTGCGAGGCACTGGCGGACTTGCGCCTGGACGTGCCGATTCTGCGTCTTGCGGTGCCGGACTGTTTCGTGACCCACGGCGCGACCGCGAAGCTGCTGGCCGACGTGGGGCTGACGCCGGATGGCATCACGGCTGCCGTTCTCGGCAGGTTGGCCGATCTGCCCGGCAAGGTCGAGGGTTCCCGGCTTGCGAGGAAGGCGGACGCGCGTGCCTCGGCGCCGAATCGACGCCGCACTCGTTGATCGCGGTCTGTTTGCCTCGCGCGAACGTGCCAAGGCGGCGCTCCTCGCGGGCGAGGTACGCGTGGCTGGGCGCGTCGTCACGAAGGCCGGGCAGATGATCGACTCAGACGCCCCAATCGAAGTTACCGCCCGGCGGCGCTACGTTTCGCGCGGTGGAGACAAACTCGCCGGTGCGCTGGATGTCTTTGGGCTCGACGCCACAGGAGTGCGCGCGATAGACGTGGGCGCATCGACGGGCGGCTTCACCGATTGCCTGCTGCAGCGGGGCGCCGCCAGTGTGGTTGCGCTCGACGTCGGATACGGACAGCTAGCGTGGTCGCTTCGCAGCGACGAGCGAGTGACGGTCGTGGAGCGCACCAACATCAGGTCCGCGGATGCCCAGCAGCTTGGTGCTCCGTTCGACCTTGCGGTCGTCGACGTGGCGTTCATCTCGTTGCGCACGGTGTTGCCGCACGTTGTTGCGCTGCTCGGCGAGCGCGGGCAAACCGTGGCGTTGGTAAAGCCACAGTTCGAAGTGGGTAAGGGCCGCGTGGGAAAACGGGGAGTGGTGAAGGAGTCGGCCGCTCACATTGGGGTGCTGGAGGCTGTTGAGGAGGCCGCACGTGAGGCAGGACTTGTCGTGCGCGGAATGACCTTCTCGCCGATCAAGGGCCCGGAGGGTAACATCGAGTTCTGGTTGTGGGCCGCATTTGGAGGCACACCGACCGCAGCGACCGCACGTGAGGTGGTCGAGGAAGCACACGAGACTCTGGGAGGCTCATAGGATGCGGGTGCTACTCGTGCCCAACACAGGCAACATTGAAGCCGTCGCGGCGACGACCGAGCTTTCGGCGTGGCTTCTCGGCGAGGGGCTCGATCCGGTGCTGGCCCACAACGATGCGGATGCGAGTGGGCTGTCGGATTTCGGCGTGCCGCCCTCAGACTTCGGAGACTTGGTCTTGACCGTCGCGCTGGGCGGAGATGGGACGATACTGAAGGCCGTGCACCTACTCGGCGGTGCCGAGACGCCAGTGCTTGGCGTGAAATTCGGGCGACTGGGGTTCCTTTCGGGCGCGAGTCCCGAGCACATGCGCGATGCAATCGAGACTGCGCTCGCGGGTGAGGCCAGGGTGGAGCGCCGAGCCACGCTTCGCGCGGACGTGGCCATGGGTGGCCGTCCCGTCGGCAGCCACATCGCGCTCAACGAGATCGTGGTTTCGCGTGGGGCCTCGGGTCGCGTCGTGGCCTTCGATCTCGCGGTCAACGGGCACCGCGTCATGCACACGCGAGCGGACGGGATGGTGATGGCCACCGCGACCGGGTCGACAGCCTACGCGCTGTCAGCCGGCGGGCCACTGGTTGCTCCCGGCTTCGGCGGGATTGTGGTCGTGCCGGTTGCACCGCACACCTTGCGTTCACGGCCGATCGTGACTGACCCGAGCGACAGCGTCGAAATCACGTTGCCGGACCCAACGCGCGCTGATGCGTGTCTGATCGTTGACGGGGACTCGATTCCCTGCCGAGGATCGCTTGAGCGGATCACCGTGACCCGCGGTGCCACGGATGTCCTGCTGGTGAAGCTGGAAGGACGCCACTTCTACGAGACGCTCGAATCAGAGTTCCTTGGGGGATGACCGTGCTCGACGAACTGCACGTTCGCAACCTGGCTTTGATCGAAGAGGCGTGGCTAGAGTTCAGTCCGGGGATGACCGTTCTCACTGGTGAGACTGGTGCGGGGAAGACGGCGCTGCTCGGCGCGCTGAAGCTTCTTCTCGGCGATCGTGCCGACTCAGGTGCCGTGCGCGCCGGGCAAGCCGAAGCGCTTGTCGAGGGACGCTTCACGACGCGCGGCGATGAGCTGCTCGTACGTCGGCGGGTGAGCGCGGACGGACGCAGCCGATGCACGTTGGACGGGGAGATGGCGACGGTCGGGGCTCTCGGCGAGAGGGTTGGCACGCTGGTCGACCTTCACGGGCAGCACGATCATCAGGCGCTGCTGGTTGTCGCGAATCACGCCGGGTATCTCGATCGGCACGCGGGGGAGCCTGTCGCGCGGGCGCGTGCGGCCTACCGCGCAGCTCGCGACGCGTACAAGCAGGCGCAAGAGACTGCAGACGAACTGGCACGGCGATTGTCGGCGGCGGCCAGTGAGGCGGATACGTTGCGCTTCGTAGTCGACGATATCGCACGTGTGGACCCGAAGCCTGGCGAGGACGAGGATATCGAGGCGCGACTGCCTGCCCTGTCGCACGCGGAGCAGCTTGCGGAGGCTGCGAATGACGCGCTCCAACTGCTACGCGGTGAGGGCGCGGCCGCCGATCGACTTGCGCTGGCGCGCGCGGCGCTCGGCAAGGTCGAAGGCGTCGATTCGTCGCTTGATGACTTGCGCGCTCGCGTCGAGGAGCTCGGCACGCTGTGCGATGACGTGAGCCTGGAGTTGCGCTCGTATCGCGATAGCGTCGAGTGCGATCCTGACGGTCTGGATGCTCTTCAGCAGCGGCTCGGCGAACTCCACGGTATCGCGCGCAAGTACGGACCACGGCTCGCCGACGTGATCGACGCCCGCGCAGCCGCCGAGAAGACGCTGGCCGATTTCGACGCGGGCGACGAGCTGCTCGCGCGGGCAGAGGCCGCACGAGCTGAGCGCGAACAGGACCTTCGCGACGCGGCGGCAACGCTGGATGAGCTTCGGCGAGCGGCGGCCCCGTACTTCGTGGCCGAACTCGCGGATGCGGTGAGCGATCTTGCGATGCAGGGTTCACGATTCGAGATCGCACAAACGGAGTTGGCTTTCGAGAACTGGGCGGCAGATGGTCCGAGCCGCATCGAGTTTCTGTTCGCGCCCGCACAAGATCATCCCGCTCGAGCCCTGTCGCGCATCGCGTCGGGAGGAGAGCTGTCGCGGGTAATGCTCGCTCTCAAGAGCGTGCTCGGCGAGGCAGATACCGTGCAGACACTGGTGTTCGACGAGATCGACGCTGGTGTTGGCGGAGCGACCGCGCATGCGGTTGGGCGCAGACTCGCCGAGCTGGCCACAACCCACCAAGTCATTGTGGTGACACACCTTGCGCAGGTGGCCGCCTTCGCGGACAAGCAGCTGGTCGTGCGCAAGGAGGTCGAGGACGCCACGACGGTCACCACGGTTGAGCAGGTTGACGGGGCGCGGCGACTCGAGGAGATCGCGCGGATGCTGGCGGGCAATGACTCGGCGGTGAGTGTTGCACACGCACAGGAGCTGCTGGACGCCGCGTCCAGCGCCGCGTCTTCGCTACCGGCGTGAGTCGTTTGAGCACGCAATTGCTCGCCGAGTGGTAGCATTCGCATTCAGCGGGGTCACCGCGCATTTCATCTGAGTCGGCCTTCGCCGAGCTGACACTAGGCTCTGGGAGTCCCATGCACTACGAGGGCGTCGCCAAACTCGACAAGCGAACCAAGGATCTGGTCAGGCGACTCGGTCCAGATGATATCGCCATCGTTGACCATGTCGATATGGACCGCGTGAGCGCCGAGTCATTGCTGGCCAGCGGGGTCGAAGTGGTGGTCAATGCATCGCCTTCTATTTCCGGAGCGTATCCCAACCTCGGTCCTCTGATTCTGGCCCGCGGTGGGGTCGCGCTCGTCGACAATGTCGGCGGCGACATTTTTGAGAAGCTTCGTGAAGGTCAGACCATTCAGGTCGTTGGTGACGAGATTCATCTCGGCAGCGACGTGATCGCGACCGGATCGCGCTTGTCGGTCAAAGAAATTGAATCTCGGATGGAGGCTGCGCGGGCAGGCTTGGGCGAACAGATCGACCGGTTCGCGCGCAACACTCTCGAGTATCTTGAGCGAGAGAAAGGCATCCTTACTCACGAGATGTGGGTGCCGGAAACTCGAGTTCGCATCCATGGACGTCAGGTTCTCGTGGTCGTGCGAGGCTACGACTTCAAGGAAGATCTCAAGACGCTGCGGCCCTATATCCGCGAGATGCGTCCGGCGCTCATCGGTGTAGATGGCGGGGCCGATGCCCTCATCGAGGCTGGGTTTGGGCCGGACATCATCGTTGGCGACATGGATTCTGTGACCGATGAGGCTTTGAAGTCTGGTGCCGAACTGATCGTTCACGCATATCCTGACGGTCGAGCTCCAGGGATGGATCGTCTGCACGCGCTGGGGTTGGATGGGGTCGCGTGGCCTCTTGCTGCCACCAGCGAGGATCTCGCGCTGCTTCTGGCGTGGGAGTCGGATGCCGACGTCATTGTCGCAGTGGGCACGCATGCGAACCTGGTGGAGTATCTCGACAAGGGGCGCAACGGTATGGCCTCGACGTTCCTCGTACGACTCAAAGTCGGGTCGAAGCTGGTGGACGCAAAAGGCGTGAACAAGTTGTATCGTGCTTCAGTAAGCCCACGGTACCTCATGTTCGTTGTCGCCTCGGCGCTCATCGTCGTCTCGGCGATCGTACTCATCTCGCCGGCGGCACGCTCGTTCATCGAGCTTGTTGTGCTGCGGCTCCGCGTGATGTTTGGGGCGTAGGGCCCGCTTCTCCTGCTCAGGAATGGTGCCATGTTCAACTTGCGCTATCACATAGCCTCTCTGGTCGCCGTGTTCTTGGCGTTGGCGATCGGACTTGTCCTTGGCGGTCTCGTTGTTCGCCAAGGGGGGTTTGATCGGCAGCAGCGGGCACTCGTATCGAGCCTGCAATCTGAGTACAACAAGCTCAAGGCCGACAACACCTCTTTGAAATCGTCGCTGTCGCTGGAGAGTGCGTACGCCAAACAGATGACAGATGCCTGGGTTGCCGGTCGTCTGGCAGGTTCGACGGTCGTCGTCCTAACGAGCGGATCTCCCAACGAGGGTGCCGATCAGGTTGTGGGCGCGGTGAAGAGTGCGGGTGGATCGGCAGCGATCGTCACGATCGAGAAGCCGAACTTCGCACTGGATGAGTCCGTCGTCGCTAGCAGCGTGGCTGTGGCGCTCGGAACGCCTGACGCTAAGCCAACTAGTGCCGTGGTAGCGAAGCAGCTTGTTGATGAGTGGAGCGGCAAGAGCCAGTCTCGAGCGCTGACGAACGCCTTGGTCTCGGCGCACGTGCTCAAGGTGACGGGGCTGGGTCCGTCGGCCGTCGCCACGAGCGCCGTAGACGTTGCAACCGTCGATCGCGATCCGGATCCGACGGGATTGGATGTTGCAGCTGCCTATGCTGCCGTCGGCCTGTATGCACTCGGCGCCGAGACCGCCGACAGCCAATCAGGGGTCGCCGCCGCGGCTGCGGCCCGACGGCTCTCAGCATTCGACACGCTCGGCACGGACGCGGGACGCTACACGTTGGTTTCGCTGCTCACCGGAGGCCAGCAGGGCTACTTCAGCAGCACCGCGCATGGTGTCAGCGCGTTCCCCAACGTTCCGGTTCCCTAGGACTCGTCGCCTGAGATACGCCGCGGGATCGACTGGAATGCCAGCCGAGACAGCGCCAGAGCGACGTGGACGAATTGACGCCCGCGATGGATGAAGCCCGAGAGGTCGCGGCCCGTGTGAGCGTGCTCCATCGTCGTCTCGACCTCGGCAATCGTGAAACCTGCGCGCAGCGCGCGAATGGTGATTCCCACCTCGGCACCGTAGCCGCTCGAGAACGGTCGTATGGTCGCGAAGCAGGAGCGCGTCAGCGCTCGCTGGCCTGAGAGCGGGGCCTGCGACTCGAACGCCGGATTGCCGAGTCGTCGAATCCCCCAGCGAGCGAGGCCTTTCACCAAGCCAAAGCCGGCCTTGCCTTCCACGCGCGGAAACGCCGCAACGGTCATGTCGGCACGTCCGTCGATTACGGGCGCGAGCAGCGCAGTCCCCTGTGCTGCTGTCTCACCGAGATCCGCGTCCAGCAGCAACACGACATCGGCGTCGGTCACGCGTGAGGCTCCGGCCTCCAGCGCCGCGCCTTTGCCGTGATTACCCCACAGCCTGACGACCTTGGCTCCGGCCGCTTGTGCCTGCTGGTCGGTGGAGTCGGTGCTGCCGTCGTCCACCACGACAACTCGGCGGACGTGCGGAATCTCCAATGCCGCACGCACTGTCTCGGCGATTCGCAGCTCCTCATTGTGCGCCGGAATCAGGACGGCTACGTTCATTCGGCACTCCGCGGTCTGGCGATGGCTCGAGCGAGCGCAGAAGTGGCGAGCGAGACTTCTGCGACACCGAACAGTCGACCGAGCGCGAACGCGACGGCGAGGCCGACCACACCACCCGCGACGACCTGAACGACCGCGCCGAGCAAGCCGGGGACCATGGGGGAGAGTGCATACGCAATGCCCCACGCGCACGCAGTGCCCAGGATTGACGCGAGGGCCATCCGGGCGAAGGCAGATGCCACTCCACGGGCATCGAAACCTCCGATGCGCCGACGAAGCAGGACGGCCAACACCACCGATACGCAGAAGTAGAAGATCGAGTCCGCGATCGGGATGCCATTGATTCCGATACCGGGCCACGAGCCAATGCCTGTTGAGAGCACCATGTACAGCGCGATTTGCACGAACGCGGTGAGTGCGAGGTTGACGATCATCGGCGTGCGCGTGTCCTTGAGCGAGTAGAACGCACGGAGCAGGAACATCGTGAGCGCGTAGAAGATCAGCCCAGCCGCCCACCACCGAAGTGCGCTCGCCACTAAGGGAACGTCGGAGCTCTTGAACGCGCCGACGCGATACAGCGACACCAGCGGGGTTGCCAGTCCGATCATGAGCGCTGAAGTCGGTAGCATGAGTACGCCGGTCGCTCTCAGGCCGCGCGAGAATGTGTCCTTGAATTCCCGAAGATCACCGCGGCTCGACGCATCGGCGAGTTCCGTGAAGACGGCTGTTGCCAGCGCCACGGCGAGGATGCCGTACGGCAGCTGGTAGAAGACCCAGGCGTATGTGAGAACCGACACGCCTTTCTCAGACACCGCAAGGGCTGAAGCATTGCGGAATGAGACCGCCACCAAATTTGTGACAACGTAGACGATTGTCGGCACGGCAAGAACGAGCATTCGACGTACATCGGGGTCTTTCAAACCCAACCCCCACGAGTAGCGCCAGCCGGTTCTGAGCACTGCGGGCACCTGTACGGCGAACATCACGAACACGGCGAGGGTCGTGCCAGCCGCAAGCAACGCTGGCGCGGTGCCCGACGTTAGCGAAGCGCCGGTGAGCCTGCCGCCGAGGAAGCGAAAGGAGAGCATAGCTGCGATCGCAACCACGTTGTTAAAGATTGGACCGACCGCAGGCCAGAAGTACCGCCGTTGTGAGTTGAGCAGACCCGTGGTGATGGCACCCGCCCCGTACAGCACGACCTGGAGCGCGAAGAACCTGAAGAAGAACGTGGCGGCCGGAACGACGCGCGCCGCCTCGGCAGGTGACATCCTGAACGTTTGCGTCCATACGAACGGCTGCGGAAAGAGCGTGCCGATGATGCCGAGCACCCCGAGCGCGACGACCGCCAAGTTGAACACGTGGCTGGTGAATCGCCATGCCTCACCGTCGCTCTTGCTCTCTCGCAGCTCCAAGAACGTCGGTATGAATAGGGACGAAATGATCCCACCGGCGACGAGTTCGAAGATCATGTTCGGGATGTTGTTTGAGACACTGTACGCCGACATGAGGCCGTACGTGCCGAGCGCGAGCGCCGTGGCCCAAATGCGTAGGAAGCCCGTGATGCGAGAGACCATGGTGAGCGTCGACATCATGGCGGTGGAGCGGGCGATCGAGGGCTTGCTGATGGCGATGCCTCCTCGTCGGCGATGCTGACATCGTGGCGCAACTGAGGCGCACTGGCGCGTCTGACGGCTCAAGTGTACCCGAGCCCGAGACGTTCTCGGCCCGGCCGTATCTGACGTCCATCGACTGGTATACTCGGAGCGGGCACGGTGCCCGGGATGCGCTCACGTGCACCGGCTGTGCCAATCCCCTGATCCAGCGCCGAGGCGCACTATTGACCGTTGCCGCTAAGAGCCGATTCGGAGTGTGCATGAGACGAGTTGTCCCGAGTGTTGCCGCGCTAGCCGTCGTGCTCGCAATGTGCTGCTGGAGCGCTGTGGCGTCGGCCGCACCAGCGACTTCTTCGCCACCCCGGGTCGTTGTGGTGATGGCGACGGGCCTCACGTGGGACGACATCACCGAGACCGGAACGCCGACGCTCTGGAAGCTCGCGACCCAGGGAGCGCTCGGCAATCTCAATGCTCGGCCGCGGGCGCGAGAAGCCGGGGAGCCCATCTCGGCGTATGAGGGTGCACTCGACATCTCGGCTGGGAACTGGAGTGTTCCGGACTTCCTGGCCCTTGGTGCGTACAATGCCGCCGAGTCGGTTGAGGCGACGGACGCTGCCACCCTGTATGAGCGAATCAACGGCACATCGATGGCCGGGCATGCCATCGCCTACCTTGGGATGCCGGGTGCGCTTCGAACGAACGCGACGAGCCCGGACGAGCCTGCGATCGGCACTCTCGGCCAGGCGGTGATCGATGCAGGAGGGTCAACCTGCGCGATCGGCAATTCCGATGCAGGCGATCAGGCGACAGGCTTCAAGATCGAGCGGCCGGCAGCGGTTGCCGCCATGGACGCTCAGGGGCTGGTGACGTTCGGCGACGTGTCGAGGGATCTCCTCAAGTCCTCGCCAGACGCTCCCTACGGAGTGTGCACTGACCTCGCGGCGTTCGAGCGTGCACTGTCGGCGTGCGAAACGTCGGCCACTCGGCATGGCGGACCGTCTCTGATCGTGCTCGATCCTGGCGATGAGTATCGGGCGTGGAGATACGCCACACAGGTGAGCGATGCGCAAGCGGCGGTGCAGCACGCGGTGGCAGTTGGCCAGGCCGATGCGGTGGCAGGCATGGCGCTGAAGCACGCGCGTGCCTCCGACATCGTGCTTGTCGCCTCTGAAGCGCCGCAGGATTCCCTCCCCGGTATTCGGGGATTCACTCCCGTGTTCGTCTCAGGAGGGGGGTTGCACGGCTACCTGACGTCATCGTCGACCCATCGCACCGGGACGGTGGCGAACCCGGACATAACGGCGTTCGTTCTTTCAGAGCTCGGGCTCGCTCGTCCGGTCGAGGTGATCGGCAATCGCTTCCTCACGACACCGGCTCCCGGGACTGCCGAGCAACGCACGGCCTACCTCTCGGCGCGCAACTGGACAGCTATGTCTCTCGACGCGATTCGCGGTCCGTCTGCCGATCTCTTCATCAAGTTCTTTGTGGTGGTGCTTGCACTCGCGGCGGCGCTCGTGGCCACTCGTCGGCAGTTGCGTTCCCGTCACGTGTTGCTCGCTGCCAGGGTGCTCAGGGGATCGGCCCTTGCGCTCATCTCGATTCTGGCAGCCGGTTGGGCGATGTTCCTTGTCACGCGAAATGTGTACTCACCATCAGAGGCTTGGGCGTCCTTGTTTGGATCCGCGCTTGTGCTTCTAGTCCTTGCGATCGTCGCTTGGAGGTTCTTCGGAGGTCGCACGGCCTTCGCGGCCGTTCTGTTGGCGATGTCCGGGCTGCTCTTCGTTGACCAGATGCTTGGTGCGCCGCTTTCCTTCACGAATCTCGTCGGCTACACGCCTCTGCAGTCGGCGCGCTACTACGGCATCGGAAACGAAGCTGCCGCTCTGTTGGTGGCAGGCGCCATGGTCGGCACAGCGTTCGTGCTCGATCAGTTGAGCGCCCACTCCCGGGCATCCGTGTGGTTCCGAAGATGGGGCATCCCTGTTCTCGGGGTCTTGTCGGTGGTTGCGACAGCCGCACCGATGTTTGGTGCGAACGTGGGTGTGGCCATTTGGGGAACGGCTGGCTTCGGCGTCTTGTGGGTCAAGGCCAATGGCAAGCGCGTGACGTGGAAGCACGCAGTGGTGGTAGTCATGGTCGTCGTGGTACTAGTCGGGGTGTTCGCAGCTGCCGACTTGCTGCATCCAGGCGAGAAGACGCACCTCGCCAGGTCGCTGACGAGCGCCGAACAGGGCGGCGCGTCGCAGCTGTGGATCATTGTGTCGCGCAAGGCACAGACAAATGCGCGGCTGATAAACCTAAACAACTGGTCGGCGATGCTCGCTGCAACGATTGCCTTCCTCGCGTTCATGCGACTTCGCTCATCGCAGGATCTCACTCGAGCAACCGCCGAGAACCCGGCGTTCGGCGCGGCACTCGCAGCCGCGCTGGTTGCTGCGGTCTTGGCGCTTCTGACCGAGGACACCGGCATTCTTGTATCGACGTTCCTGATGCTTCCCGCCGGGCTCGGCGCCATGTGGCTGATCCTTTCGGCGGTCGAAGCCGAACAGGGGCGCACGTGAACGGCTGGTTGGCCCTTCTCGCGCAAGTGGTTCTCGTCGTGGTAATGACACTGGCGCTGCCGCTTGTTGGCATCAGGATGCTTGCGAACTCGCTCGTGAACTCACCGCTCGCCCAGCGAGTGAACTACCGCGGTCAGACGGTCTTCCTTGGCCTGGGCATTGTGTGGGTATTCTGGGTCGCTGGGATGGTCGTACTGCGCTACGCCGGGGAAGCGGTGGGGATGTCCCTGCGCGTGTTCGTTGCGATCGGAGCGGTCTCGCCGCTGGTGATCACGACGCTGCTCTTCGGAGTGATGGACGACGCATACGGCACGGCCGCCGATCGAGGCTTTGCCGGTCACATCTCGGCGATCGTTCACGGGCGGCTGACGACCGGAGCTCTCAAGCTTGCGGGGATCGCTTTCGTTTCGGTCGCGGCCGCTGCTTCGATCATCGGAAGTCCGGCCGCCAACCCAGCGACGGGAGTGGGCGGCATCCCCTTGTCTTCGTCGGAACTGTGGCCGTGGGCCGGTTGGACTCTGGTGCTCGGCGGTGTGATCGCGCTGTCCGCGAATCTCGTGAACCTGACGGATCTTCGGCCTGGTCGCGCGCTCAAGTTCTATGGGGCGTGCGCCGTGGCCCTGGTGATTGTCGCCGCCGTTTCCGCACGCGCGTCATTGTCGAGCACCGGGCTGCTCGCCGTCGCGCTTCTCGGCCCGCTCGTGGCGGTGTGGCCGCTTGACGCTGGCGAGCGGGGAATGCTCGGCGACGCTGGAGCGAATGCCGCAGGTGTGCTGCTCGGCTTTGTGGCCGCATGGGAATGCGGTCGCTCGTGGCCAGCGATTGTCTTGCTTGTGGTGCTGTTCGCGATCAACCTCGCATCCGAGAAGTGGAGTTTCTCACTTCTGATCTCGCATAGCCGGTCGCTGTCGTGGATCGACAACGCCGGGCGTCACCCATCTTCACCTGCCGAGAAGGACTCGGCGGGAAGTGCTCAACAATCGACGATCTCCGACGGCTAGAATCAAGTGCGTTGGTGAGAAGACACCTCGGCCCAAGTTAGGAGCTGGAACCAGGATCATGGCGACCAAGCACATCTTTGTGACCGGCGGCGTAGTCTCTTCACTCGGCAAAGGGATTACCGCTGCCTCGCTCGGCCGCCTGCTTAAGGCGCGAGGTCTGCGGGTGAGCATTCAGAAGCTCGATCCGTATCTCAATGTCGATCCGGGCACGATGAGTCCGTTCCAGCACGGCGAGGTCTTCGTGACTGATGACGGTGCCGAAACCGATCTAGACCTCGGGCACTACGAACGCTTCATCGATGAGTCGCTCACCCGTGACTGCAACGTGACCGCCGGCTCGGTCTATCAGACGCTCATCAGCCGAGAGCGCCGCGGCGACTTTCTCGGCGGGACCGTGCAGGTCATCCCGCACGTCACCAACGAGATCAAAGATCGCATGAACCGGC
>CAZIPN010000002.1:122297-131818 GCA_964541225.1 uncultured Eubacteriales bacterium | reverse complement strand
CCTGTTCTAGGAAGCTCTGGGGAAGTTCTCGGCAAGCATCAGGTGTCACCGTGGTCTCGGAGGTGGCGCCATGAGCACAGATGCCAAGCAACTAGGAGAACGCGGGGAGGACGCAGCTGCGGCCTTTCTCGAACGCAACGGGATGACGGTCGTGGAGCGCAACTGGCGTTGCTCGGCTGGAGAGATCGACATCGTTGCGCTTGACGACAAGACGATCGTCTTGGTGGAGGTCAAGACACGGCGCACTGCAAGGAAAGGAAGCCCTGAAGAGGCCGTGACTCCGGCCAAACAACGCCGGTACTCCAAGCTCGGGGCAGCGTACCTGCAATCCGCCGGGGTCACGGACGTGCAGCTGCGCTTTGATGTTGTCACGCTACTGGTGGTTGCCGAGGATCGCGCGCTCCTGCGCCATCATCGCGCCGCCTTCGTGCCGGAGTAGTCCGGTGGCACAATGCACCGTCAGCACGTTCACACTCAGCGGTGTCGAAGCGCTCAGCGTAGACGCCGAGGTAGACGTGGGGGCCGGACTCCCGGCCTTCGCGATTGTAGGACTCGCCGACCTCGCGGTGCAGGAAGCCCGTGAGCGAGTGAGATCCGCCGTTCGCGCAGCGGGATACGACGTCCCCAATGCGCGCGTCGTCGTGAACTTGGCACCCGGCCCGGTGCGAAAACATGGGACTGGCTTCGACCTGCCGATAGCCCTCGGCATGTTGGCAGCCACTCGGCAACTTCCTGAGCGGGTAGCAACCGAGTGCGCCGCCGTCGGCGAGCTCTCGCTGGACGGCTCCGTGCGCCCAGTCACTGGCATGCTGGCATACGCCTTGGCGGCCAAAGAAGCCGGTCTGCCCCTCGTGGGTCCGGCGGACGCACAACACGCACTCTCACTCGACGGTCTGGATTACCGTCCGCTGAGAACGCTCTCGCAACTACGAGGCGGGCTGCCTGCCGCGCAGCGGCCGGAGGTCATGTCTCAGTCACCGTGGGACAGCGGCCTGGACTTCTCGGATGTGGCCGGACATCAGTTCGCGAAGCGCGCGCTCATGATCGCGGCTGCAGGCGGCCACAATGTTCTCATGGTGGGTCCGCCGGGGTCCGGCAAGACCATGCTCGCGCGGCGCGTGCCCACCATCCTGCCTCCGCTTCTTGAGGCTGAACGAGTGCAGAGTGCCCTGATTCATTCTGTGGCCGGTCTCGACGAGACTCCCTCACTCGCGGGCGTGCGTCCCTTCCGAGCCCCGCATCACTCAGCGTCCATCGCAGGCCTTGTCGGCGGAGGTGCGGTGCCTCGACCTGGAGAGGCATCGCTTGCGCACAACGGCGTTCTCTTCCTCGACGAGATGCCCGAGTTCGGCCCGGCCGCGCTGCAGGCACTTCGACAACCGCTCGAAGATGGATCGATCACACTCGTGCGTGCCGAGGGCCGATTGCGTTTTCCCGCCCGGTTCGCCCTCATCGGCGCGGCGAATCCATGCCCGTGCGGGTTCTTTGGCGATGACCGTCGACGATGCACGTGCCCGCAGCCGGTGGTGGCCCGCTATCAGTCGCGCATCGGCGGACCACTCATGGATCGCATCGACATGGTGCTCGATATCAGCCGAGTCGATCCAGGTTTGATTCTCGACCACGACTCTAGCGAGGACTCGGCGACCATGCGCGACCGCGTGGCCGAAGTGCGCGAACGGGCCTACGCACGCAACGGGTACCGTTGTGCGGACCTGTCAGGCGCTGCTCTGTTGCGTTCCTGCATGCTGTCGCCGGTGGCACGCAGCACCTTAGAGCAGATTGGCCGGTCACAGAGCCTTTCGGGCAGGGGAGTGACTCGTCTGCTGCGAGTAGCTCGAACCATCGCAGACCTTGAGGACTCCGACGCTGTCACTGCAGAACACATTGCCGAAGCCGTTGGCTTCAGGGCGAAGAGCGAACGATGAGTTCCACACTGTGGCCGGGGTCAGCGCCACCCTTCGAGATAGCGCTTGGCGACCTTCGATATCCGGCTCAACTCATGATGACCGACGATCCGCCGCAGCTCATACGTGGATTCGGCAATCCCGCCGCACTCGCACCTGGGCTCGCGGTCGTGGGCGCGCGCAAAGCGACCCCGTATGGACTCGCAGCCGCGCGACTCTTCGCGGGCTGGGCGGCTGGGGCGGGCTACCCGGTCATCTCGGGTGCCGCCATCGGCTGCGACCAGGCCGCTCACCGCGCGGCTCTCGATGCAGAGGGCGTCACCGTCGCGGTGCTCGGCAGCGGTGCTGACGTGGCCTACCCGCGGGGGAGCGACAGACTGCTTGCCGCCATCGCACAGAGAGGTTGTGTGATTTCGGAGCTGAACTGGGGGCACCCACCGGCCAAGTGGACGTTTCGTGCGCGCAACCGCATCATCGCCGGCCTTTCTGCGGCACTGCTGGTTCTGGAGTCTGACGTGCCGAGTGGGACGTTCATCACCGCGGACCGCGCGCTGGATGCCGGTCGCGAGGTGCTCGTGGTACCGGGTTCGATCTTCGCTCCGGAATGTCGCGGGCCCAACCGCCTCCTTCGACAAGGAGCCACTCCCGTGTGTGAGGTTGCAGAACTCGCCGACATACTGCGATCTTTGCTCGGCCCGCCGCAAACCAATGCCGAGCTGCCCAACGGCAGCCTGTACGGCCTCGTCAGCGACGATGCCATGCTCTCGTCTCTGCGCGCCAACCCTATGCGGCCAGACGATGCCGCACGGACGCTGGGGCTCGACATCGTAACGGCGGTGCGACGCATCGGTGCGCTGGAGGGGCTTGGAGAGGTTCGCAAGTATCCGGACGGCAGGTACGGCCCATGCTAGGTGAGGCGCTACACTACGAACGTCCACCGCCGTTGCCACGACAGGGAGTCCATTGGCTGACGCCACAACACCTCGCGAGACGGTCTGCGTCATTGGTGGCGGGATCGCGGGGACTGAAGCCGCTTGGCAGCTTGCGGAGCGCGGCCTGGGAGTCAGGCTCGTCGAGATGCGTCCGACGACGCTCACGCCAGCCCACCACACTGGGGACCTCGCCGAGCTCGTCTGCTCCAACTCTCTGAAGAGCACTGACCCACACAGCGCCGCGGGGCTGCTCAAGCACGAGCTCAGAGAACTGGGCAGCATCATCCTTCGAGTTGCCGAAGAGACGCAGGTTCCTGCTGGAGGCGCGTTGGCGGTTGATCGCACTCGCTTCTCAGCGCGACTCACCGACCTTGTCAGATCCCACCCTCTCATCGCGGTTGAGCGCGAACAGGCGACGCGTCTTCCTGAAGGACATGTCGTAGTCGCCACCGGCCCGCTAACGAGCCCGTCGCTCGAAACCGTGCTGGCAGAGATGGTGGGGGACAGGCTGGCGTTCTTCGACGCTGCAGCGCCCATCGTCGACGGCGAGACGATTGATCGGCAGGTCGTCTTCGCGCAATCGCGCTACGACAAGGGCTCCGGTGCAGACTATCTCAACGCTCCCATGAATCAATCCGAATACGAGCGCTTCTATGAGGCCTTGGTGAACGCTCGGCAAGCGCAGGTCAAGGAGTTCGAGCGCAAAGAACTCTTCCAGGCCTGCCAGCCTATCGAAGAGGTCGCGCGCAGCGGGCCTGACGCGTTGCGGTTTGGCGCTCTCAAGCCAGTCGGACTCCTGGACCCAGTGACTGATTCTCGCCCATGGGCCGTGGTGCAGCTTCGTGCGGAGAACACTGCAGGCAGTGCATACAACCTCGTCGGTTTCCAGACGAATCTGGCGTTCCCCGAGCAGGAGCGAGTCTTTCGCATGATCCCTGGCTTGCGGGACGCGGAGTTTCTTCGCCACGGGGTGATGCATCGCAACACTTTCGTCGACTCGCCCCGGGTCTTGGATGCCACCTTCGCACTCCGCGACGCCCCACGGATTCGCTTCGCAGGGCAGATCACCGGCACAGAGGGCTACGCCGAGGCAGCCATGTCCGGTTTGGTAGCGGCCCTCAACACGTGGGCAGACATCGCGAATCGTGATCCGGCAGTCCTGCCGCCCACAACCGCTTTCGGTTCGTTGACCGCCTACGCTACCAACCCCGAAACAGCCAGCTACCAGCCCATGCACGTCAACTTCGGTCTGATGCCGACGTTGCCCCAGCGCGTCCGCGGGAAGCGCGACCGCTACGCTGCTTACGCCTCTCGCGCTCATGCTGACCTCCAGGCGTGGCTCGCAGGCCGCCCAGATCTGCAGACGGCGGAGGCGGTCCCTCATGCCTGAGCCCACCGACGCGCAGCTTCTGGTTGACCGCTTCCTCACACACCTGTCAGTCGAACGCGGTGTGTCTGTCCACACGGTCCGAGCGTATTCGGCCGACCTCTCGCGCTATCTAGAGTGGGCTCAGCGTGCCTCTCTCGATCCGATCCACCTGACCCACCGGCAGTTGCGCCAATATCTGGCCGAACTCGATCGCGCGGGCTATGCACGCCGCACAATTGCCCGCAGACTCTCGTCGGTCCGCTCGCTGTTCTCGTTCCTTCTCGCCGAGGGCCTGGCCGCATCTGACCCTTCTTCCGTTCTCGTCACCCCAAAGATCCCGTCACGTCTTCCTCGGCTCGTTCCTGCCGACACCATCACATCCCTGCTTGAGGCGCCTGATGACTCCACCCCGACTGGACTTCGTGACCGAGCCATCCTCGAGTTGCTGTATGCAACCGGCGCGCGCGTCAGCGAAATCGCCGATCTCTCGCTCGGCACGCTGGACTTGTCACAAGGACAGCTCAAGCTGATGGGGAAGGGCTCCAAAGAGCGCATCGTCCCGGTGCATCGCGTCGGCGTGACCTCCCTGCGCCGCTATCTTGCAGGGGGACGTCCTGCCCTCGTTCACGCTCACAACACGGATGCCGTCTTCCTCTCGACGCGCGGGCTGCCGCTTTCCCCCGACGCCATTCGACGCCTCTTCAAGCGCTACGTAGACCAGGTGGGAGCGCTGCACTCGCTGTCGCCGCATGCAGTGCGTCACACGTTCGCCACGCACCTCATTGAAGGGGGTGCCGATCTGCGCACCGTGCAAGAACTCCTCGGTCATGTTGCCCTGTCAACGACCCAGATATACACTCACCTGAGCATCAAGCGACTTCAAGATGTCCATCGGAGTGCGCACCCACGGGCGTGAACTCTCCCGCTCTGACCAGCGCAGTTAGGGGCGTAACTGCACATGAGATCCGACCCAAGGACCGACGTTACCGCACTCTGGGCACGCTACAAACAGGATCAGGACTCGGCCGCACGCGACGAACTCATCCTCAACTACTCGCCACTCGTGAAGTATGTGGCGGGCCGTCTCGCCTCCAGTCTGCCGCAGACGGTCGACACCGCCGATCTGATCAGCTACGGAATTTTCGGACTCATCGACGCCATCGAGAAGTTCGATCCTGAGCGGGCCATCAAGTTCGAGACGTACGCGATTTCGCGTATCAAGGGCGCCATCATTGATGAACTTCGAGCCATGGACTGGGTGCCGCGATCGGTTCGCTCGCGTGCTCGCGAAATCGAGGGAGCGTACGTCGCCCTTGAGAACACCTTGCGCCGAGTGCCTTCCGACCAAGAAGTGGCCGACTACATGAGCATCTCGCTCAAGGAGTTCCAGGATCTCCTCGCCAAACTTGCCTACACGTCCGTGGTGTCCTTCGAAGAACTCTGGGTGGGCGGAGAGCGAGACGAGGGCCAAAACGCCATCGGATCAATTCGCGATGACACTGCCGAGGATCCAGTGGCCATCTTTGAGACCGGCGAGATCAAGGAGATCCTTGCGGGGGCTATCGACAAGCTGCCCGATCGTGAGCGCACCGTCATCGCGCTCTACTACTACGAGGGCCTCACACTCAAAGAGATCGGCCAGGTTCTCGGCGTGACCGAATCGCGTGTGAGCCAGCTGCACACCAAGGCTGTACTGCGCCTGCGCGCAAAACTCCACGCCGTCCACGCAACGACTTCCTAGACTCCCTGGCCCACACGATCGACCCATGTTTCGGGCGCTACGAACGCTGATTGTGCGTTGTAATCAGCGTGTGTTTTGCTATACTTCCTAGGCTCTTATTACACACACCCGCGGACTTCGGCGCGAAGGTGCCATCGGATAACGATGGTCGCGCCTGAGGGATGAGGCGGGTGGAGGAACAACCAACCAGGAGGTTTCACCATGCCCGTTGTCACTATGAAGAACCTGCTCGAGGCGGGTGTCCACTTTGGACACCAGACGCGCCGCTGGAACCCGAAGATGAAGCCATACATCTTCGCGGAGCGCGGCGGCAACTATATCCTCGATCTCCAGCGCACGCTTCGTGAACTCGAGAACGCATACAACTTCGCGCGTTCCATCGGCCAGCGCAACGGTTCAATCCTTTTCGTCGGCACCAAGAAGCAGGCGCAAGAACCCATCCGCGGAGAGGCAGAACGTGCCGAGCAACCCTACGTCAACAACCGGTGGCTTGGCGGCATGCTCACGAACTTCGTGACAATGCGGGAGCGCATCGCCCACATGGAGCAGCTCGAGGCGATGGAAGCTGATGGCCGAATGGCTACCCTTCCCAAGAAGGAGCAGCTGCTTCTTCGCAAAGAACTCACGAAGCTGCAAGGCAACCTGAATGGCGTGCGCAACATGACGTCGTTGCCAAGCGCGATCTTCGTCGTGGACACCAAGCGCGAAGAAATCGCGATCCACGAGGCCCAGCGTCTTCGCATCCCGATCATCGGCCTGGTCGATACCAACGCCGACCCTGACGACGTGGACTACGTTATCCCTGGCAACGACGATGCGATCCGCTCGGTGGCTCTGATGTGTCGCGTCATCGCGGACGCCGTCTTGGAGGGCCGGTCAGGTCTTCAGAATGCCGACGTCCCGACGGTCGTCCCAACTGACACGCCCGTCCCGACAATCGTGTCCGGCGACGCATGCGCAGAAACCGAGAGTCCCGCAGCCGCGCTCGAAGAAGTTGCCGAAGCGGCCGCTGAAACGGCGAGCGCCGCAGCGAAGCCACCCGTCGAACCGGCTGCTGAGGCCAGCGCGGAAGCGGCACCCGAAGCCGTGGCAGCAGAAGTGACACCGGACGCCGCGACGGCAGAAGCGGCGGCGAAATCGGACTCCAAGGCCGAGAAGGCTTCCAAGGCCAAGGCAGCGGCGGACGACGAGCCCAAGGCCGAGAAGAAGGCACCTGCCAAGGCGAAGACCGCACGCACGTCCAAGAAGGCCGAAGAAGCCGAAGTGGACGTGGCCAACTAGCCCCACCCGACATCTACAGACTCGAGTTGAGAGGAACCACCCATGGCTGAGATCACTGCCAGCATGGTCAAGGAGCTCCGTGAGTGCACCGGAGCAGGAATGATGGAGTGCAAGAAGGCGCTTTCGGAGTCCGGAGGCGACCTGGACGCGGCGGTCGACATTCTGCGCACACGCGGTCTGGCTGCGCTCGCCAAGAAGGCCGGGCGAGCCACAAACGAGGGCGTTGTCGCTGCCTTCGTCTCGGCAGATAGCAAAGTCGGCGTACTTGTCGAGGTGAACTCCGAGACCGACTTCGTCGGCCGCAACGCCGAGTTCACGGGCTTTGCCGCCGAGGTGGCCGAGCATATTGCAGCCGAGACCCCCACCGACGTCGAGCACCTGATGACCCAGGAGATCGCCGGTCGCGGCATCACCGTCGAAGGCCTGCTGGGAGAGAAGGTCAGCAAGCTCGGCGAGAACATGGGCGTGGCCCGCTTCGTGCGCGAGGAAGTGAGTGGCACCGGTGCCGTAGCCACCTACATTCATGGAGGCGGCCGAATCGGCGTGCTCGTCGTTGTCGCATTCACCAAGGCCGAGACCGCCGAGGACCCGACCTTCAAGCAGTTCGCCCGCGACGTGGCCATGCAGGTCGCCGCGGCCTCGCCGTACTTCGTTCGCCGAGAGGACGCCGACGCCGAGACCATCGAGCACGAGATGTCCATATACAAAGCGCAGGCCGCCGAGTCTGGCAAGCCTGAGGCGATCCAGGAGAAGATCGCCACGGGACGCCTGGAGAAGTTCTTCAAGGAGGTTGCGCTCGTCGAGCAGCCCTTCGTCAAGAACCCGGATGTGACCGTGGCACAGTATGCTGCCGAGTCCGGCAAGGCCGTCGGCGACGAACTCACCATCGTCACGTTCGAGCGCTTCGTCCTCGGCGAGTCAGCTGCCGAGTAGCGCGCCCGCACGGTGGCTGGTTCCGACGATTCGCCGAGCGTTCGATCCACACACAATGCCCGCAGGTCGGCACCCACGTGCCGACCTGTCTGCTGTATCCTGTCCGAAGGTCGCCGCGCCAATTCGCACACGCTGTTTCTCGAAGGGAAGTGACCGTGTCCGCAACCTATCGGTTCCGCCGCGTCCTGCTCAAGCTGTCGGGCGAAGCGCTCATGGGCGATGTTGGCTACGGCATCGATCCGAAGGTACTTGACTCACTCGCCGAGCAGATCAAGAAGGCCCGAGACGGCGGCATCGAAGTTGCGATCGTGGTTGGCGGAGGCAACATCTTTCGTGGCCTTGCGGCCTCGGCAAAGGGCATGGATCGCGCGCAGGGCGACTACATCGGCATGCTCGCGACCGTCATGAACTCGCTCGCGCTCCAAGAAGCGCTCGAGCGCCATGGGGTCTTCACCCGCGTGATGAGCGCAATCGAGATGCAGGCAGTCGCCGAGCCCTACATTCGCCGCCGAGCCATTCGCCATTTGGAGAAGGGCCGCGTGGTGATTTTCGCTGCTGGCACGGGCAATCCGTACTTCACTACCGACACCACCGCAGCGCTGCGCTCACTTGAAATCGACGCCGAGTGCATCATGAAGGCCACTAAGGTCGACGGCATCTACGATGCTGACCCCAAGAAGCACCCCGATGCCGTCAAATTCGACGAACTCACCTACATCGAAGTCATCAATCGGGGCCTGCAAGTCATGGACACCACCGCCATCTCGTTGTGCATGGACAACTCGCTGCCCATTCTCGTGTTCAACATGGAGACCGACGACAACATCGAAAAGGCGCTCACTGGCGCCCGCGTCGGCACGATCGTGAGGGGAGAAGCCACGTGAGCACGACCGACATTCTCAACGACGCCAAGGCCCACATGGACAAGACCGTCAAAGCGCTTTCGCACGAGTTCACGACGGTACGCACCGGACGAGCAACAGGCGCCGTCCTCGACGACATCAAGGTCGACTACTACGGAACCCCCACTTCCGTCAGCCAGATCGCGGGCATCAAGTCGCCTGACCCGCATCTGCTCGTCATCGAACCCTGGGACAAGTCGGCACTCAAGGCCATCGAGCAGGCCATTCTTGCTTCCGAGCTCGGCATCAACCCCAACAACGACGGTGCGGTCATCCGGTTGCCATTCCCGCCGCTCACCGAAGAGCGACGCAAGGAACTCGTCAAGCAGTGCAAGCAGTACGCCGAAGAAGCGCGCGTCGCTGTGCGCAACATCCGACGCGACGCCAACGCCAAGCTCGTGCACGCCGAGAAAGAGGGCGAGATATCCGAAGACGATCTCAGGCGCGCCGAGACTG
>CAZIPN010000002.1:106094-122197 GCA_964541225.1 uncultured Eubacteriales bacterium | reverse complement strand
CACGCCGAGAAAGAGGGCGAGATATCCGAAGACGATCTCAGGCGCGCCGAGACTGAGACGCAGAAGATCACCGACGCCCACACGCACATGATCGATGACGCACTGAAGCGCAAGGAAGCCGAGGTCATGGAGGTATAGCCCCTGTGGCTCCCGACGCTGCGTCCCGACATTCCTTCTTCAAGAACAAGCGAGCACGTGCGCTTCTTGCGGAGTTCGATCCGAACTCCGTCCCTGTCCACGTCGCTATCATCATGGACGGGAACGGCCGATGGGCCGCCAAACGCGCACTGCCTCACGTGGCCGGTCACTCGGCGGGTGCCAGGGCGGTTCGCGAGTGCATCGCAGCTTCCATCGAGCTTGGCATCCGCTACCTAACGGTCTACTCGTTCTCCACCGAGAACTGGACGAGACCCGACGACGAGGTCTCGGGACTCATGTCACTCTTCGTCGAAGTCCTCGAGCGCGAACTCACCAACCTGCAGAGAATGCACGTCCGCGTAGTGGTCATCGGCGACATGGCGGCGTTGCCTACGCGCACGCGCGAAGCGTTTGAGCGCGTCATCGCAAGGACTGCCGACAACGACGCGCTTACCCTCGTCGTCGCCCTCAACTACGGAGGGCGCATCGAACTCACCAATGCCGCTCGCGAACTCGCCCGCGAGGCAGTCGAAGGCACAATCACACCCGAGAACATCGATGAAGATGCGGTCTCTGCACACCTCTACACCGTCGGCATTCCCGACCCGGACCTGCTCATTCGCACCAGCGGCGAGATGAGACTGAGCAACTTCTTGCTGTGGCAGATCGCCTACGCCGAGCTGTGGGTCGCCTCAACCTTGTGGCCCGATTTCAACCGCACGGACCTCTTGCGCGCGGTCGTGGACTTCGAGAAGCGCGACCGGCGCTACGGGGGTCGCTAGACCGTGGGCGAGATTCGTGTGCGCGCACCCGAAGGAATCAAGCCTCGTAGTCTGCTCGTGCGTGTGGCAACGGCGGTCGGGTACGCCGCAGTCACACTCGCGGCCATCTGGTTTGCTCGCATCCCTGCGCTGAGCATGCGCGATCCGCTAGTGCTAGGTCTCCTCGTGAGCATTATGGCGGGGTTCGCGTGTTCGGAGTTCTATGCACTCGAGCGCCGAGAGTCCCGGCTTCCAAACGAGATGTTCGGAACCGCGGCAGCGGTGCTCATGCCGCTCGCTGCCGCGATTTGGGGACTCTCCGGCCTGTCATCGACATTCACGGCCCTTATCGGCGCGTCACTTGTCTGGCACGTCGTCTTCGTGCGCGTGCGCACAACCGACACGGCCACGACGGTGCTCGGCAGTGTCTACACCGGCTTCTTGCTTGCGTATCTCGTGCTTATCGTCAGGGACTTCACATACGGGCGGGAACTCGCGACTGCGGTGGTCCTTGGCGTGTGGGCCAACGACACGCTCGCGTATTTCGTCGGGTCCACCCTCGGCAGGCACAAGATGATGCCGCGCATATCGCCCAACAAGTCCTGGGAGGGATTCATCGCCGGAGCGTTGGGGACCATCGCTGTGTGGCTTGGACTCGCGATCCTCTTCCCGTGGGTTGGCGTCAAGGTCCCGCTCGCCATTGGCATCGGCGTGCTCATCGGCGGGACTGCCGTCATCGGCGACCTCTTCGAGTCCCGCATGAAGCGGGAGGCCGGCGTCAAGGACTCCGGGGTCGTGTTGCCCGGTCACGGCGGATTCCTCGATCGGCTGGATTCAATCATCCTCGTCGGCCTCATCGCGTATTGGGTGATGTGGTGGGGAGGTGTTCCGCGCCCATGAGCAAGCGCATCCGAGTTGCGCTGCTCGGCTCCACAGGGTCGATCGGACGCCAAACGCTCCAGGTTGCCGCCGCTCATCCTGGACGGGTCGAGGTTGTCGCGCTCGCCGCTCACTCCAACGCCGCGCTGATCGCCGAGCAGGCCCGTACGTTCGGTGTCCGCGAGATCGCCGTCGCCGATTCACACGCCGCACGCACCGCACGCAACGCACTTGCCGGTTTGGCAGCAGTCGCCGACGGCCCGGCCGCAGTCGTGGCTCTTGCCGAGCACCCGGATGTCGATGTGGTGCTCAATGCACTTGTGGGTGCGGCGGGACTGCGCGCAACGCTTGCAGCCCTAGAGGCCGGCAAAGTGCTTGCGCTCGCCAACAAAGAGTCGCTGGTTGTTGGTGGCGATCTCGTGATGCGGCTCGTGCGCCCAGGCAAGCTCCTGCCAGTCGACTCCGAACACTCGGCGATCTTCCAGTGCCTGATCGGCGAGGAAGCCGACGACGTGCAGCGCATCTGGCTTACCGCCTCCGGCGGGCCCTTCCGAGGCCAGACGCGCGAGCAACTCGCTTCCGTGACTGCCGAGCAAGCGCTCTCGCACCCCACGTGGGCCATGGGGCCCAAGATCACGATTGACTCGGCAACCCTCATGAACAAGGGACTCGAAGTCATCGAGGCGCATCATCTCTTCGGTGTCGGCATCGACCGCGTCCACGTCGTCGTGCACCCGCAGTCCTGCGTGCACTCGATGGTCGAGTTCGCCGACGGGAGCGTGAAGGCACACCTCGGCGCGACCGACATGCGCGTGCCGATCCAGTACGCCCTGAGCTATCCCCGCAGGTGGGAATCGCCCGTCTTGTCGGTCGACTTCGCCCAGATCGGGCGACTGGACTTCGCCGAGCCGGATATCGAGACGTTCGGCTGCCTGCGGCTCGCGCTCGATGCGGGGCGCGCAGGCGGAACGATGCCGTGCGTGCTCAACGCCGCAAACGAAATCGCGGTCGCGGCGTTTCTCGCCAACGAGTGCGGGTTCCTCGATATCGAGGTGATTGTGGCGGCCGTCATGGCAGCACATGATCGTGAGCGACTCGACTCCGTCGAGCAGCTTGAAGTCATCGACTTGTGGGCGCGCGAAACCGCGCGCAGCGTGCTTGCCGAGGCGCGTTCCCACTGAAGTCGACGTCCGTGGCAGCCGATGCATGGTGTGGCACGCAACCCTCTAAAAGATTCGACGCAACTGGGCAGCAAGTGACGATGTGGGATCCCGAGCGCTGGCTGACTTGTCTGCCTCCGGCAGTGGTTTCGCGGTGAGGGCTGGCAGGGCACATTACTGTGTGGCGTGAGCTTTGCACGCGGAAGAGAGGCAGCACTGTTTTCGCCGCCAACTGGAGACGATAGGATGCTTCACCAATGACGGTACTCGCAGACCTATTCTGGTTCATCGTGACGTTCTCGATTCTGGTCGTCCTGCACGAGGGCGGGCACTTTGTCGTTGCACGAGCGTTCGGCGTCCACGTGCACGAGTTCATGATTGGACTGCCCGGACCGGCGATACGCTTGCACGGCAAGAAGACCGACTACGGCGTGACAGCCATTCCACTCGGTGGCTACGTGCGCATTTCCGGCATGGACCCCGGACCCGAAGACTCCCGGCTTGGCCTTGTGCTCGCCTATGTCACTCGGCGCCGACATGTCGAACTCGACGAGGTTGCACACGACTTGAGCCTCTCGGTGAGCGACGCAGACACGCTGCTTACGACGCTCGTCGATTGGAACGCGATCAAGCGCGAGAAGGGCAACGACGATGCCTTCGACGCGCTGCATCCTGCCGAGCTTGCCGAGGATTCCGTGGCGCTGCTCGATCTCGCTCGCTCGACCACCTACCGTGGACTCACCGCATGGAAACGCATCTCCGTGCTCGCCGCTGGCGTTGTGGTCAACTTGCTCTCGGCGGTTCTCGTCTTCGTGCTCGTGCTCACGCTGGTGGGCATTCCTACCGAGAATCTCACGGTCAGCATGCTTGTCCCGAAGGGCGGAGCCGTGAGCGCCGGCGTGAAGGTCGGCGAAACGGTGACGGCGATTGACGGCACGCGACTGGCGGATTGGGACGCGCTCGTCTCGGCAATTGCGAAGCACAAGCCGGGTGACACGATCACCGTCACGCTGAAGAAGGGCACGGCTGTGCGCACGATCCCCGTCACGCTGGGAACCGACGACGGCACGCACGCACGCATCGGCATTCAGGGCACGCTCGCCAATGTGCGACAGTCCATACCGCAGGCGCTCTCGATGTCCTTTGGCCTTGTCGGCCAGGTCTTTGTCGCCATTGCCGGCTTCTTCAACCCCCACACCTTCCAGCAGTCTGTCCAGGGAGCGACCGGGGTGATCGGCATCGCGGTGTTGGCGAACCAGGAGGCGCAGCGCGGACCCATCGACTTCGCCTTCTTTGTCGCGTTGCTGTCCTTGTCGCTCGGCGCCATGAACATTCTTCCGATCCCACCGCTCGACGGTGGCAAGGTCGTTCTCGAAATCGTCGAAGCCGTGCGCAGGCGCCCGCTCTCGCGTCGGTTGTCATTGGGCGTCTCGCTGGCTGGGATGGCGCTTCTCGTCGCGCTGATCGGATACCTCATGTACGCTGACGTAATCCGCTTCGTCATCCAGGGCGGCTAGGACGAACGCCCGCCACACCCTGCGTGTGCGCACGGCGAAACAGTCCCATCGCGCGTCGATGACACTGCCAGAATCGTTCGAAGCGCAGGTCAGGTCAGTCACGTCACGGAGGTCGTCAGGTGCAGCGACGCAACTCCTCGAGCGTCACGGTTGGCGACGTCGTCATCGGCGGGGATGCGCCCATCAGCATCCAATCGATGACCAACACCGACACACGTGACGTCGTCGCCACGCTTTCGCAGATAGTGCGCCTCAAGGAAGCTGACTGCGACATCGTCAGAGTTGCCATCCGTGCGCGCGACGTGCTTCCCGCCTTTGGCGAGGTCGTAGCCGCTTCGCCACTCCCCGTCGTCGCCGACGTCCACTTCGACCACACGATCGCCATCGAAGCGGCGCGCCTCGGCGCAGCCAAGCTGCGCATTAACCCTGGTAACATCGGCGATCTGGGGCGCGTCGACGCCGTGATCCAGGCGGCAGGGGAGGCAGGAATCCCCATCCGCATCGGCGTGAACGCCGGCTCGCTTGCCGAGGAATTCGCCGAGCGCGACTGGCCACTTGCCGACAAACTCGCCGCCAGCGCCGTCGCGTTCTGTGAGCACTTCGAATCGCGCGGTTTCTCCGACATCGTTGTCTCTGCCAAAGCCAGCAGCGTGAACGAGACAGTCGCGGCGTATCGGCGCCTCTCCGCCGAGATCGCCTACCCGCTCCACATCGGCGTGACGGAAGCGGGCACGATGCTCGCCGGCACCGTGAAGTCGGCAGCGGGGCTCGGCATCTTGCTTGCCGAGGGCATCGGCGACACGCTGCGGGTCTCACTCACCGCCGATCCCGTCGAGGAAGTGCTCGTCGGCTGGGAACTCCTTGCCGCGCTCGACATCCGGCGCCACGCACCCGAACTCGTGAGCTGTCCGACGTGCGGCCGCTGTCAGGTCGATCTCATCCCAATCGCCGAGGAGGTCGCCGAGCGCCTGCGCGCCTACCGGGCGCCCATCAAGGTCGCCGTCATGGGTTGCGAGGTCAACGGCCCCGGCGAGGCGCGCGAAGCCGACATCGGGATCGCGTTTGGCAAGGATGTGGGCCTGCTGTTTGCGCGTGGAGAGGTCGTCTGCAAGGTTGCAGCCGCCGACGCGGTCGACGCTCTGTTCGATTATGTAGGCCGGCTTGAGAGGGAGCGAGACTAGACGCGGCCCGCACACCGCGGCGGACTGCTATCCTTCGGCGGTAGGCTCCCAATTCAGAAGAGGCACGCCCATGGTCACGGCTCTGCGCATGAGTTCGCTGTACGCCCCGACGCTCAAGGAAGATCCGACCGATGCCGAGATCGCAAGCCATCGGCTGCTTCTTCGGGCCGGCATGATCCGCAAGAACGCCGCGGGCATCTACAGCTTCCTGCCGCTCGGGTGGCGCAGCCTCTTCAAGGTCGAGCAGATTGTGCGCGAGGAGATGGATGCGATCGGCAGCCAGGAGATGATCATGCCGGTCGTCCAGCCCGCCGAGCTGTGGTACGAGTCCGGACGTTGGGATGTCTACGGTCCCGAGCTAGCTCGTTTCGAGGACCGCCACGGTCGTGAGTTCTGCCTCGGCCCCACTCACGAAGAGATCATCACCTCGCTGGTGCGAAACGAGGTTCGCAGCTACCGTGAGCTGCCACTCTCGCTCTACCAGATACAGGAGAAGTTCCGTGACGAAGTGCGCCCGCGCTTCGGGCTGTTGCGCGGCCGCGAGTTCATCATGAAGGACGCGTACAGCTTCCACGCGTCCCAGGAATCGCTTGAAGATCACTACGCGCAGATGAGCCACGCGTACGGCCGAATCTGCGAACGCTGCGGCCTGGACTACCGCGAAGTCGAAGCGGACTCAGGCCAGATCGGCGGCAAGGTCACCACAGAATTCATGGCTCTTGCCGAGAACGGCGAGGCGGAGATCGTCTACTGCGACTGCGGGTGGGCCGCTGATGTGGAGGCGGCAGCTGCCGTCATCCCTCGCATGCCGAGCATCACAGAGCCGCGCGCGATCGAGCGCGTGCACACGCCGGGCATCCGCACGATTGCTGAGCTGGCCACCTTCCTCGGTATCTCGGAGCACGACACGGTCAAGACGATGGCAGGCAAGACACCAGAAGGCGGCCTCGTCTTCTTGCTCGTGCCGGGCGATCGTGAACTCAACCCGATCAAAGCGGGCTGGGTCGTGCCGGGAATCGAGCTGCTCGACGAGGACGACTTCAAGGAGTTCGGCATCCCGAAGGGTTCGCTCGGACCGGTTGCGGTCCCCGAAGGCACCAAGGTCATCGCCGATCTCTCGCTCAAGGACGACGTCGCGTGGGGTGTCGGCGCCAACGTCGACGACTATCACCTCATCTACGCTCAGCCGGGCCGCGATTTCCAGGTCAACCAGTGGGCCGACCTCGTACTCGCGCGCGCCGGCGACAAGTGCCCCGACTGCGACGAGATGCTTCAGTCCGCGCGCGGTATTGAGGTCAGTCAGGTGTTCCAGCTTGGCACCAAGTACTCCGTGTCGATGGGCGCTACCTTCTCTGACGAAAACGGCGACGAGCGGCCTTTCATCATGGGCTGCTACGGCATCGGCGTAAGTCGCACGCTCGCGGCAGTTATCGAGCAGCACAACGACGAGGGCGGGATCGTCTGGCCGGTTGGCGTCGCCCCGCTTGAAGTGGCCGTACTCCCGCTAGCCACCGAAGGTGAAGTCGCCGAGGTCGCCGAGCGGATTTGGAGCGACCTGGGTACCGCCGGAGTCGAAGTCGTCATCGACGATCGTGACGAGCGGCCTGGCGTGAAGTTCAACGACGCCGATCTGATCGGCTGGCCGTATCAGGTAGTCGTCGGCAAGAAAGGTCTTGCCGAGGGCGTCGTCGAACTCAAAGATCGAGCAACGGGGGAGCGAGCCACAATCGCCGTTGCCGAAGCGGTTTCACACATTGCGGCCCTCATCGAGCAGGAGCGCACCCGTTTCGCGCACTAGGCTGTACTGACCCCCGAACGGACGCTTCAAAGCTTCGATCGGATGTCATCCAGCGCGTGCTCGATCACGTCCGGCGACGCGAACCTGCCCATATCCTTGCGGATTCTCTGCGCGACCACATCGAAGTCGTCGGAAAGAAGTGCATCATGGCTCTTGCCTGCATCAATACTGGCAGCGGTCAGACACATCCTCGCGGGAACGGCGCCGACGATTCCGCTCAGTACGTCAACTGTGGCCTCTGACAAGTTCGTCATCTCGGGTCTCCTTGCACCGAAGCGGACCCTGTCGGCCGTTGAATGTCAATTTGCATGGCCGCGCCCAGCGAGATCAGGCTCAGGCCCAGCCACCATCCCATCTCCATCGGACCGGCGTTCGAGATCTGTGTGCCTTGCGCGGTGACCACGATCAGAATCACGTTGGAACACGTTAGCAGCGCCACGCCTGCGAACACAGCCCACCATGGACGTGCAAGTACGCCGCTACCCATCTGCGAGACCGTGAGTGCCAGAGCAAGTGCCGGCATGGCCATCAGCCACAGCAGCCCAACTGGATAGACGGCCAGAAGAACCTTGTACACGAGTGCATCCTGCATCTCGGCGAACAAGCCCCAGACTGCGACAACGCCCACGACCGTGACGACTCCTGCTGCCGAGGCGCTGAGGAGCATGGGTCTGCGCAGGTTGAGAAATCCCTTGAACGAATCGAGCGCCTTCCACATCCCTGCTCCAAATGTCGCGATCGCCACGAGGTAAAGAGTGTCAGGGAACGTCACACCACCCGTGTTGATCTGACCTAGGAACTCTTCGAGAAACTGTCCGGTACCAAAAGCAAGGGCCGCCACGCCGAAGAACACCCACTGCCACCGCATCGACGCGGTGGGCATCTCGGCGGCGCACCACCAGCACCACGCTGTCGTGAGGATCGGAAAGCCGACCAGAGCGTAGCTTCCAATGTGCCGCGCGAGATCGCCCGTGATCGACCCGCGGGTCAGCACCAGCGCCGCCGCAAGCCCTGCCACCGCCACAAGTACCGTGACCTTCGTTCTTGTCGCTCCGGCAGACACGGCGCGATCCCTTCGCCTGTGCATCCTTCTACAAGGGTGCACATACCCAAAACGACCACGCGGTGGCGCCTGCGCCAGACCCGCCCGCTCAGCCGGCGCTAGGCGGTCTGAGGGCGCCTTGTGCCCCTCGGCGGGTGTGCTAGAATCGCCCCTGAACGGGAAACATGCCATCTCGCGAGAAGTGGGCTTACGCTCGCTTCTTTTGTTCTGTAGAGAAAGGAGGTGTCAGGCATGCAGAAGACGGAGCTCATAGATCGGTTGACCGAGGCGCTCGAACCTGAGGCCGCGGCTCGCGGACTTGAGCTGGTCGCCATTGAGCAGGTTGGTGGTCGAGGCATGCCTGTCCTCCGAGTGCTGCTCGACTCCGATCAGGGGATCGACATCGACGCAATCGCCTCGGCGAATGCGTGGGTCTCGGCGATCATCGATGAGGCCGAGCCGTTCTCGCATCCCTACACGCTTGAGGTCAGCTCGCCTGGCATCGATCGTCCACTCACAAAGCGCGGGGATTTCACACGCTTCATCGGCCAGACGGTCACCATCAAGGCCAAAGGCTACGAGAAACGCACGTCATGGACGGGCGAGCTGCTCGGCATGGAAGGCGACGACGTCATTCTCACGGCTGATGGAAGACGCGTTGCAATTGCATACGACACCATCTCAAAGGCGCGCCTCAAAGGCGTCGTCGATTTTGGCAGACGAAAGGAGCAGTCGGCATGAGCTCCGAGCTTATGGAAGCGCTGCGGCAGTTGGCGCACGAGAAAAACGTCGACGAGTACCAGATGCTCGATAAGCTCGAGCAGTCGCTTGCGGGTACCTACCAGCGCATTCTGGATCTCGAGAACAACGTCCGCGTGACGATCGATCGCGAATCGGGCCGCATCTACGTATACGAGCTGCTGCCCATAGGCGAGATCGACGAGGAGACCGGCGAGGCCGAGAGCTACGAAGAGCGAGACGTCACGCCACCGGATGTGAGCCGCATCGCCGCGCAGAACGCCAAGAACGTGATCGGCTCGATCATTCGAGAGGCCGAACGCGAGCGCATCTTCGACGAGTACGCCGACCGCATCGGCGAGTCGGTGACCGGCACCGTTCAGCAGAGCGACAGCCGATACACCCTCATCAAGCTGCGCGAAGGCGTTGAGGCACTTCTCCCGCCGAGTGAGCAGCCAGGCAACGAGCGCTACGATCACAACCAACGCATCAAGGCCTATATCATCGACGTGCGCAAGACCTCCAACGAGCCGTCGATCGTGGTGTCGCGCACGCACCCCGGACTCATCCGTCGCCTCTTCGAGATCGAGGTGCCTGAGGTCTACGACGGCATCGTCGAGATCAAGAGCGTGGCGCGCGAGCCAGGCATGCGCTCCAAAGTCGCTGTCTCGAGCCGAGAGTCCGGCCTCGATCCCGTCGGGGCGTGCGTCGGCCCAAAGGGCAGCCGCGTGCGCATGATCGTGAGCGAGCTTCGCGGCGAGCGCATCGATGTAGTGCCGTGGTCGGAGACACCGGCTAGCTACGTGGCGATGGCGCTTTCGCCAGCCAAGGTCGATCGCGCGCTCATCGACGAGGAAACCCACACAGCGACGGTCATCGTGCCTGACGATCAGCTCTCGCTTGCCATCGGCAAAGAGGGTCAGAACGCGCGGCTCGCGGCCAAGCTCACCGGCTGGCGCATCGACATCAAGAGCGCGTCGGTCGCTGCCGAGCAGGGCCTCTACCAGCCAGCAACTTCACACGCTGGTTCGTCCGCCGCTGCAACTGAGGAATTCGACGGCCGCTGCGTCGCCGTCACGTCTACCGGAGTGCGCTGTCGCAACCAGGCGCGCCCCGGAAGCTTCTACTGTGGGATCCACGACAAGGAGGCCGCCGCCGAGTGATGAAGGCGCGCAAAACCCCCATTCGCACCTGTGTGGCGTGTCGCACCACCGACGACAAGCGCGATTTCGTCAGAGTGGTTCGCACCCCCGACGGTCACGTTGTCATTGACCCGACGGGCAAAGCCAACGGGCGCGGGGCGTATGTGTGCGCACGTCCCGAGTGCTTCGATGCCGCCCGCCAGAAGCGGCGGCTGGATGCTGCACTCAGGGTGACTCTGCTAGACGATGACTACGACCGGTTGCGACGAGACTTCGACGAGCTGCTTGCCGCACTGAGCAGCTCGAATACAGGACGGTGAACCTATGCCCGCAATGAGAGTCCACGAGTTGGCGAAAGAGTTCGGCATGACGAGCAAGGAACTCCTTGACCGCCTTGCCGAGCTGAAGATCCCCGCCAAGAATCACGCCTCAACGCTGGTTGACGCGTATGTGGACAAGATTCGCAAGCAGCTCGGCCCGGAGATCGCCGAGCGCCAAGCCCAGCTTGCTGAGGAGCGTGCCAAAGCCGATGCTGCCGAGGCCGAGCGTCTTGCCGCCGAGGAAGCCGAGCGCAAGGCCGCTGAGGATGAACGTCGCCGCGCGGAGGAGGAAGAACGCCGTCGTCGTGACGAGGAGCAGCGCGCACGTGCCGAGGAGGCCGAGCGTCGCCGCGCGGAACAAGAGGCCGCGCGCGAGGCGTCGACTGTTTCAGCTCCGGCTCCCGCAGTAGCGCCCGCAGACGCGCCCGAGGCGGCGGCGCCAGCGGCCCCCGCCAAGCCGACGACCAAGGTCGCCGCCAAGACCGCTGCTCCAGCCACAGCCGCCGAGAAGCCCACCGACGCGCGTGCCTCTCTTGAGGCAGCAATCGCCGCTGAGCGCGACCGGCTGCAGGCCGAAGAAGCCGAGATGCTCAACAAGGATGAAGAGGACCGCTACCGCAAGATGGCGGTCGAGGCTGAAGAGATTCAGCGGCAGAAGGTCCTCGACGAAGCGAAGCAGGCAGTGGCCGCAGCAGCTGAGAGCACTCGCAAGAAGAAGAAGCACAAGAAGCCCGTCGGCGTCGAAGTCGAAGAAGCGCATCACCACGAGGCTGCCACCGATGTCGAACTCCCTGTGGGCGGGGAAGCGGTGAGTGTCAGCGAAGGTGTGACGGTCGGCGAATTCGCCGAGGCCCTCGGCGTGCCTGCAAACGACGTCATTAAGCGCCTCTTTTTGCTCGGCACGCCACTCACCGTCAACCAGCCGATGATGACCGACACCATCGAGATTATCGGCGAGGACCTCGGCCGAGAAGTCCGGATTGTCTCGCCGGAAGTTGCTACCGAAGCCGCGTTCGTCTTCCACGACGAGCCCGAGGACCTCAAAGCCCGTCCGCCGGTCGTCACGGTCATGGGCCATGTCGACCACGGCAAGACGTCGCTTCTCGACGCAATCCGAGAGACAGGTGTCGCGGCAACAGAAGCGGGCGGCATCACGCAGCACATCGGTGCATCGGTTGTCGTCAAGGACGGCAAGCAGATCACCTTCATCGACACCCCGGGCCACGAGGCGTTTACCGCGATGCGCGCTCGCGGCGCCAACGCCACTGATGTGGTCGTGCTAGTGGTTGCCGCCGACGACGGTGTCATGCCGCAAACCATCGAGGCCATCCACCACGCAAAGGCCGCCGACGTGCCGATCATCGTGGCGGTCAACAAGATCGACAAAGAAGGCGCGAACCCCGAGCAGGTCCGCCAGATGCTCACCGAGTACGAGATCGTGCCTGAGGACTGGGGCGGTACCAACATCTTCGTGAACGTGAGTGCCAAGAAACGCCTGCACATCGACGATCTCCTCGAGATGATTCTCTTGCAGGCCGACATACTGGAACTCAAGGCGAACCCTGATGCCACCGCAAGCGGCGTCGTGATCGAGGCCAAGCTCGACAAAGGTCGCGGTCCCGTGACGACCGTGCTCGTGCAGCGCGGTACCCTGCACGTCGGTGACTCGATCGTGGCTGGTACCGCGTACGGCCGCGTCCGCGCGCTTGTCAGTCCGAAAGGCGATGCTGTCACTGAGGCGCGCCCGGCCGATCCGGTCGAAATCCAGGGTCTGTCTAGCGTGCCGAGCGCCGGTGACGAGTTCCGCGTCTTTGCAGACGAGCGCGACGCACGCAATCTCGCCGAGGAGCGCTCGCTCAAGCAGCGGCTGCTCGCGCAGGAGAAGAAGGTCCATGTCTCGCTCGACGACCTCTTCGCGCGCATCAGCGAGGGTGAACTCAAGGACCTCAACCTCGTCGTCAAGGCGGACGTCCAAGGCTCCATCGAGGCGCTCCGCGATGCGCTCGACAAGATGGATCAGACCGAAGTGCACATCAACGTCATTCACTCGGCAGTTGGCGCAATTTCGGAAAGCGATATCACGCTCGCCGATGCGTCGGATGCGATCGTCATCGGCTTCAACGTGCGTCCTCAGCCCAAGGCCAAGGCACTTGCCGAGGAAGACGGCGTCGACGTTCGACTGTACCGCGTCATCTACCAGGCTATCGAGGACATCAACGCCGCGCGCGTCGGCATGCTGTCACCGGAATTCATCGAGGAAGACACCGCGACCGCAGAGATTCGCGAGCTCTTCCGGGTCCCCAAGGCTGGCGTCATCGCAGGTTGCTACGTCCAAGACGGCGAGATCAACCGCGACGACAAGGTGCGCATCGTACGAGACGGCACCATCGTCTTCGACGGAACAATCCATTCGTTGCGCCGCTTCAAAGAGGACGTGAAGTCGGTCAAGCAGGGCTACGAATGCGGTATCGGCATCGAAGGATTCCAGGACCTCAAGCAAGGTGACATCATCGAAGGCTACAAGGTCATCGAAGTCGCACGCGAGGTATAGCCACCCCACTTCCGCAAAGAAGGCACCGCCATGAAGCAGACCCCAAACACCCGCAGGCTCAACGAGCAGGCGCGAGAGGTCGTCGCGTCACTGCTGGTCAACGAGATTTCTGACCCGCGGGTCGAGTTCGTCACGGTCACCGGCGCCGAGGTCAGTCCTGATCGCTCGGTGCTCATCGTCTTCGTGAGCACCGATCCCGGCCGCTACGACGAAGTCATGGCCGGGCTTGAGTCGGCGAAGGGCCGTCTGCGCTCGCTTCTCGGCCACGCACTCGGGTGGCGAGTCACGCCCGAGCTGCGCTTCTACATCGATGAGTCGGTCGATTCCGGCATGCGCATCGACGAGGCGTTGCGTGCGGTTCCGCCCACGCTTGTGACCGAACGCACGGAGCATGCCGAAGAACCCGCGCCCAGCGTCGCGGCTGACATCGCCACCGATGCCGCTAGTGTCGACGCTCCCACGAATGCCGCCAACGACGTGGACGGGGAGTGAACCTTCGTGGACGCCGCGCATCACCACGCCATCGTCGCCCTTCGCAAGGCGACCTCGGTCGTGGTCTGCGGCCACATTCGGCCTGACGGCGACGCGATGGGCTCGACGCTGGGCATGACGCTCGCGCTTCGCGAAGTCGGAATCGCGGCCGTGCCCACGCTTGCCGATCCCGAGCCGGCCCCGTCTACCTACTCGTGGCTGCCTGGCTTCGGACTCTTCGTCGCCGCCGAGCAACTCGAAGCGCCGGACGTTTTCGTCGCCGTGGACACGCCGAACCCCGAGCGCCTCGGAGCCGCCGAGCCGCTCATGCGCGGCGCGAACACCGTGATCGTCATCGACCACCACCCCGATGCCGAACCCTTCGGCACTGTCGCTGTTCTTAACCCCGCCGCAGCTGCTGCCGGCCAGATCGTGTGGGAAGTCGCGCGCGCCCTGGAGGAGATCCCAAGCGCCGATGTCGCACTGTGCTGCTACACCGGTCTTCTCACAGACACAGGCCGCTTCTCCTACGACAACACCTCTGAGCAGGCATTTCGTGACGCTGCTGAGATGCTCGCCGCGGGGGTGAACCCTGCTGAGGCCGCCCGCCAGGCATACCAGAACCGCTCGAAAGCTTCACTCGATATTGAGGCTCGCGCGATGTGTCGCCTCACGCTGGTCAACGGCGGACACGTCGCCTACGCCTGGGTTGACGACGAGGACTTCGCCGAACTCGGCGTCTTGCCGGAAGAATCCGAGACGCTGCCGGACGCCGTGCGCGTTCTCGGCGGAATCGACGTGGCGCTGCTTCTGCGTCAAAAGGGTGACGAAGTCCGCGTGAACTTGCGCGCGAAGACCGGCTTCGATGTCGGCACCATCGCTCGACGTTTCGACGGTGGGGGACACCGCGCTGCCGCCGGATTCACGTTCACGGGTACGATTGCCGAGTTGCTGCCTCAGCTCCTCCCGCTGTTGCCTGGAGGCGGAATCGCGTGAGGACCCGCCGAGGAGCCACCGACCTCTCGGGAATCCTCGTCATCGACAAGCCAGCTGGAATGACCAGCCACGACGTCGTTGGGCGCGTGCGGCGCGTCACGGGTGAGCGCCGAGTCGGCCACGCCGGAACCCTCGATCCCATGGCCACCGGACTCCTAGTGGTACTCGTTGGCCCCGCCACTCGTCTGGCGCCCTACCTTACCTCGGCAGAGAAGACCTATGAGGCACGCATCGTCTTTGGCGCCGAGACCAACACCGACGACGCCGACGGCGAAGTGACGAGAACGGCACACGTGCCCGATGAGGTGGGTGACCCATTCTTTGCGAGAGGTACGATCGAGGCATTGGTTGGCACCCACGAGCAAGTCCCGCCCGCATTCTCGGCGATCAAGCGTGGAGGCGTCACCGCATACGCGGCAGCACGCAAAGGCGAAGCGCTTCAACTCGAGCCGCGCGCGATTCGTATTGACTCAGCCACGTTGCTTGGTGTCGACTGCTCCGACGGTTGCACGTGGGATGCAGAGTTCACGGTCTCGAAAGGCACCTACATCCGTGCGCTCGCCCGCGACCTAGGATGTGCGCTTGACACTGCTGCACACCTCGGGGCGCTTCGGCGCACCCACGCAGGCACGCTCACCCTCGCGGGTGCGCACACTCTTGAGGAAGTCGAGGCCACATCCGACGTACGCGCGCTCTTCGCCGATCCGCTTGCTGCGCTCGGCTTGCCCATCGTGCACGTCGATGCCGAGACCGCGGCGCGTGCGGCCACTGGAGCCGCGATCCCCGCAGCAGTGACCACGCGCTCGCCGCTCCCGGCCCCCGCCAAGCCGCACACCGACCGGGAGCCGCAGTTCGTGGCAGTCGCGCATGACGGAGCGCTGCTCGGCGTCTATGCTGCTGAAGGCGGACAGCTCACGCCGCAGACCGTCATCCCTGGCGCCGTCGCGAAAGGAGTGTGACGCGTGCCGCTCTTCTACGAGGGTTCCCTCGGCGCCAAGCTCGCAGAGAAGTGGAATCAGCTCGGCAGTGCTGATGACGAGCTCATCGACGACCCTGCCGCGCTCGAGACTGCCCAGCACGCCGCTGACAACGTCGGCCGCAAGGAGCCGCGCCGCGCCGACGTCAGCGAGTCGCACGTCGCAGACACCAGCAACTGGGTGGCCGTGTTTGACTCGATACGCCTGTCCGGCATGACATCCATCGCTGGCACCGGGGCCTTCGCGATCACGTCGGCACTCGATGCCGCCGGAATCTCGTACGCGTGGGATCCATATCCACCAGAGGAAATGCCAGCGTTTCGGCCAGCGTACGGCGCCATCGACCGCACGTTCACGCTGCTTGTGCCTCCGGACCAGGCCGCCGAGGCACGAACTGCGCTTGCAGGAGTGCCCCCGCCAGACGTCGCGTCC
>CAZIPN010000002.1:94134-105994 GCA_964541225.1 uncultured Eubacteriales bacterium | reverse complement strand
GGCCGCCGAGGCACGAACTGCGCTTGCAGGAGTGCCCCCGCCAGACGTCGCGTCCCTACGTCCGCCGACCCCTCCTGGTAGCGCGCCCAGAGGCCCGCTCCTGCCGCCCGCACCGCGCCCGCCCTCGGCAGGTCCGCCTCCAGCGCCGTGGCCTCCCGAGCACGTCGCCTGGTGGAGACAACCGCAGGCCGTCGTTTGGGCATTGATTATCGTGTTGCTCATCCCGATCGTGGTCGCCCTGTCCTTGCAGCTCTATGCTGCGCTCGTGAACCACTAGCCCCGACGTTCGGAGACTCACGTGCCCGCTCGCATCGTCACATGGCAGCCAGGAACCGAGCCCCTTGGGCGCGCGGTTGTGGCCATCGGCGTCTTTGATGGTGTGCACATCGGACATCAGGCGCTCCTGCGAGACACCGCCGCGGACGCAGCACGACGAGGCGTCCAGTCGGTGGCAGTTACGTTCGATCGCGATCCTGACCAGGTCGTGTCGCCCAAGACCGCAGCGCCCCAGCTCCTCACCCTTGCCGACAAGCTCAAGACCATGAGCACCACCGGCATCGATGCGATCCTGGTCGTGCCGTTCACGCCCAACCTCGCGGGGCTCTCTCCTGAGGCGTTTCTGGACAACGTGCTGCTGGAGGCACTCACGCCCGAGGCCGTGCACGTCGGCAGCGACTTCCGCTTCGGCCGCATGGCATCAGGCGACGTGTACACGCTTGAGAGCATCGGCGCGAAGCGGGACTTCGAGGTCGTGCCGCACGACCTCATCACCTCTGGCGAGGCCCCCGTCACATCGACTCGCATCAGGCAGCTCGTCCGCGGAGGCCAGATCACCGAGGCCACCGCATTGCTCGGCGGGCATCCTGAAGTCGCGGGGATCGTACATCGCGGAAGGGGACAAGGCGTATCGCTCGGTTTCCCGACGGCGAACGTCGTCCCCATGCACTACGCCGCCATGCCGCGTGATGGCGTGTATGCGGGACGCGCTGAGCTTGCCGATGGTTCGGGGTGGGTGGCGGCAATCTCGGTGGGTACGCCGCCGATGTTCCCGCAAGCGGCCGACTCGCTTGAAGCACACCTCATCGGCTTCCAGGGCGACCTGTACGGCCAGACGATCACGCTCAAACTCTGGGAGCATCTGCGCGACCAGCGCACCTTCCCGTCGCTCGACGACCTGAAGGCCGCAATTGCCGAGGATGTCGCGCGCACGCTCAAGGTGCCCGGGCTCACTTCGTCGCCCGCATCCGCTCCCGACGCGTCCGCTCGGGGCTAGCGCCGCGACCCGCGCGCAGCAGACTCGCAGTGCACCCGCGCCTCCGCGCATCGACACGCCGTTGGCACGATCGCCCTCCCGTGGTTTGGCCTCGTGCCGCCGCCCGTTTGCCCTGTGCTATACTGCGTCGGCTGTTCTTCGACTACCTCGGCCCTAGTGGTGCGACTCACCGACGCCCTTCTCGGCCCGAGGCGAATGCACTCGAAAGGTGGAACTGACATATGGCACTTCCCAAGGACGTCAAGGCGTCGATCATTGCCGAGTACAAGCGCGGCGATACCGACACCGGTTCGGCTGAGGTTCAGGTCGCGCTGCTCACGCAGCGGATTCGCGATCTCACCGAGCACCTCAAGACCCACGAGAAGGACCACCACACTCGTCGTGGACTTCTGAAGCTGGTTGGCCAGCGCAGGCGAATGCTCAACTACCTCAAGAAGGCGAACATCGAGCGATACCGCGCGGTCGTGGCCCAGCTCGGGATCAGAGGGTAACTACAGATTCGGGAACTCGAAAGCGGGAGGGGAGCCCTCCCGCTTTCTCGTTGCAAGAGCCGATTGACCTCGCGGCTCACGGAGCGAACCAGCTTCGCTACTTCACTCACGAGAGGCGTGTGCGAACAGAGGCAGCGGCCGGCGCATGGGGCGCTCGGCACGTAGAGGAAGAAGAGAGAAGACGCATGGCAAAGGTAGTAGAGAGTTTTGAGCTCTACGGCAAAGAGTACGTCCTGGAGACAGGCGAGTTGGCCAAGCAGGCTGGCGGTGCCGTTCTTGTTCGTCAAGGCGAATCAATCGTGCTCGTCACGGCGACCGCATCCAAGAACGCCAAGGACCTGGATTTCTTCCCGCTGACCGTGGACTTCGAAGAGCGCATGTATGCAGCAGGCAAGCTCCCCGGCGGGTTCATCAAGCGTGAATCGCGCCCGAGCGAGAAGGCCACGCTCACCGCACGCATGATCGACCGTCCCATCCGCTCGTCGTTCGCTGACGGATTCCGCAACGAAGTGCAGGTCATCGCGACCGTGCTCTCCGCCGACCAGATCAACCAGCCCGACGTCATCTCGATCATGGGCGCGTCATCGGCCCTGCTCGCCGCCGGAATCCCGTTCGAGGGCCCGCTCGCGGGCGTGCGCATTTGCCGCGACATGGAGACAGGCGAGTTCCTGGTCAACCCGTCATTCGACGAAGCCGAGGATTCCGATCTGGACCTCGTGGTGGCCGGCTCCAAAGACGCGGTTTACATGCTCGAAGCTGGCGCCCATGAGGTGCCAGAGGAAGACATGCTCTCCGCGCTGATGTTCGCGCAGGAGGCTATCGGCAAATTCTGTGATGCACAGGACAAGTTCCTCGCGAAGCTCGAGATCACGCCAATGGATGTCAAGCTCCAGGCTGTCGACCCCGAGCTTGAGAAGCGCATCTTCGACGCCGGTTCCGCCGAGATGGCCGAGGCACTACACAATCCCGACAAGCATGCGCGTGTCGACGCCGTGCAGGCGGTCAAGGACAAGCTCACCGAGGAGCTGTTCACTCCTGAGGAAATCGCCCAGAACGGCAAAGACATCAAGGCGACCCTGAAGAAGCTTGAGAAGAAGACCATGCGCGCGATGGTGCTCTCGGAAGGCGAGCGTGCCGACGGCCGCAAGCTTGACGAAGTCCGCCCCATTTCCACCGTCGCCGGCTACCTGCCGCGTTCGCACGGCTCCGGGCTCTTCACGCGTGGTCAGACGCAGGTCCTCTCGGTGCTCACCCTCGGCATGCTGTCTGAGTGGCAGCGCATCGACACCATCGATGTCTCGGAAGGCAAGCGCTATCTGCACCACTACAACTTCCCGCCGTTCTCCACGGGCGAGACTGGATTCATGCGCGGCCCGAAGCGTCGCGACATCGGCCACGGCGCACTCGCCGAGCGCGCTCTGCTCCCAGTGATCCCCGACGAGGTCACGTTCCCGTACACGATCCGCATCGTCTCTGAGGTGCTGGAATCCAACGGTTCGAGCTCGATGGGCTCGGTGTGCGGCTCCACTCTCGCGCTCATGGACGCCGGCGTGCCGATCAAGGCTCCGGTCTCCGGCATCGCGATGGGACTCATCAAGGAAGGCGACGACGTCGCGATTCTCACCGACATTCAGGGCCTCGAGGACTTCCTCGGCGACATGGACTTCAAGGTCGCCGGCACTGAGAACGGCATCACAGCCATGCAGATGGACAACAAGGCCAAAGGCCTGTCCGTCGACATCCTTCGTGCCGCGCTCCTGCAGGCTCAGGAAGGTCGCGCCTTCATCCTCGGCAAGATGATGGAGTCCATCGAGATGCCGCGCGAGGAGATGAGCAAGTACGCTCCGCGTATCATCACGGTCAAGATCCCGTCGGACAAGATCCGCGACGTCATCGGAAGCGGTGGCAAGGTCGTGCGCGGCATCCAGGAAGAGACCGGCGCGCAAATCGACATTCAGGAAGACGGCACGATCTACATCGCGTCGCGCGACTTGGGTGGGGAAGAGGCTGCCCGTCGAATCAAGGCCATCGTCAAGGAGCCAGAAATTGGCGAGGAGTACCACGGTCGAGTCGTCTCGATCCAGCCGTTTGGCGCCTTCGTGGAGCTCATCCCCGGCAAGGACGGCCTGCTGCACGTTTCGCGCGTCGCGCAAGGCCGAGTCGACAAGGTCGAAGACGTGCTCAACGTCGGCGATGAGGTCCACGTCAAGATCCTCGAGATTGACGACCGAGGGAAGGTCTCGCTCGATCGCCTCGACAAGCCACCGGCGCCTCCGAGGGCCGAGGGTGCGAGCGACCGCCCCAGTGGCGGCGATCGCGGCCCGCGTCGCGATGGCGGCGGCGATCGAGACCGCAAGCCGAGACGGCATCACTAGCAGCTGGCTGGGAGAAACGCACGGCTAGCGGCGGCTCACAGATTGAATGCGAGGCCCTGAGCGAGAGCTCGGGGCCTCGGTGTTCCTGGAGCAAAGCCCAGGCTGACCCGCGGAGTCCTACGTCAGTCGGTCTTCGGCCACGCAACACCGGAGAGTGACCGAGCCACCGCATCAACATGACGGCCAGAAGGTAGACTGGTGAAGTGAGGCGCACGCGATGCAGGATGTGCGCAACACAGCGGGCGAACTCGCTCACCTTCAGGAAGTGAACCCATGACCACCACCGTGGAGATCCCGGCTACCGGTGGGATCATGGTGAAGGGCACTGCTGTGCGGATCGATGCCGGGAATCACACTGCGCATTCTGGTTGGCAAGCACGTCGAACTGGCGCCGCAAGCTAGAATTGTCCCGATGCGTCTGAGTGCAGCCGATTCGCAACGACGTTGGGCGGGACCGAGGATTGGAGACCTGCACGGTGCCTCGGAAACTGACTGCCATCTTGCTCGCAGCACTGCTACTCACCTCTGCGTCGGGTTGTGGCATGTACGCCCACCGCGGCCCATCTGACTTAGCACCACATACCCAGTCGGCGAACGGCGCGGCATTGGAATCGCTCACTTTGGCCGGGTACTCGGGCTCTGGATATCCGCAAGTCGGCGAAGCGCTGCCGCCCTCGCAATACCAGGTGTTCCTTACCGGCCACGTCGACTCGGCAACACGACCAGCTCCGGGGGACTCCTCCTCGCCGTCATCCAGCCAAGTGAACGTGGTCTTCGACACGCAAGGGACCAACGCGCTCCTTGTGTGGACTACAAGCCACGTTGGGCACTGGATGGTCGTGCTCTTGAATGGCCGAGTGGTCTCGGCTCGCCTGCAAGAGAGACAGATCTCCGACGGTTCTCTGTCAATCCCGGTGGACCCAAACTCCCCGGTCGGCCAGGAGCTGCTCAAGGCAGTTGCGGATTCTGAGCCAGGCGGCCGGTAGTGAGTGGATCCCGGCGACCGCACGGAGGGCGCGTCGAGTGGGGTGGCGCAAGCCCCAATCGTTCCCGCCAGATTGGACTTCTGTCTCGCGAACTTGAATCTCCCTTCAAGCTCCTTCGGGACTCCCGTCCCCTCCGAGAGCTTGAAGCCCACGGCTCGCTTCTTCGGGTCGCCGATCGAGTACATGACGTTCAGAACGAGGCCATCCTCGTAGAACACGTAGGCCATCCTGATGCCGTCCACCTCAAAGCGTGACGTCTCCAGGGGCTTGGAAGCGAACTCGATGTCGCGCTCTTCCTTCAGAACCCGGTTCACATAGTCGAGGGTATCTTGGCTCTCCTCAGCCGGTGTGACCACGAACTCCTGCTTGTACTTGTTCATGAAGTACCGCGCTTCGTTGGCACGTAGACCGGCAAGCGCACTCGCTACGGGAGACGACTCCAAGCCAGCCACAGAGACATCCTTGAAATCGACGACCATCGACACCCGCCTCCTCCTTCTCACGTCGGTGCGTGACTGGACTAGCTCCTACCCACCGTGAGCCACTGCCGAATCGACCACGATCCTTGCGAGCAGTCCGAGCCGTCCGACAGGCATGCGTCAAACGAGCGCATGACTTCGACGGCACCCACCGCACCCATCACGACTCGCCACGCTCGGCCGATGCGCACTTGTCGGGCGTCAAGTCATCAGACCGTCTGTCCGATACCTGCACAGAAGGGGATCTTGCGATGCCAACCGCGACGTGGTGTCTGGACACGAGACCAATGTGTGGGCGTTTCGGACTCTCGCGCTGCGCCCGAGTCCGGAGTTCCTATCCCAGCTGGAGACCATGCTCACGGCCACCGCGTGAGACGAGACTCGGGGGTGTCGAGGGTGGACTTCGAACAATACCGGCAAGCGATCGTCGATGAGGACCAGCTTGGCTGGCTCTCGCTCATGTTCTGGGTGTCCGGGGGAGCGGCCCTCTTGTTCTCGCTGTACTTCCTCATCTACGTCGGCCTTGGTCTGGCGATTGCGTCAATCCCGCCCACTGGAGACGCCTCTAGTCCACCGGCCTTCTTCGGCTTCGTGTTCGCCGGAATTGGACTTGTCGGCTTCGCGTTCCTCGCCACTTTCGGGGCACTCAAGATCCTCTCCGGATTCTGGATTCGGAAGCACAAGCATCGTGTGATCGTCATGGTGATCGCCGGCATCTCGTGCCTTGAGATTCCGTACGGGACGCTTCTAGGGGTGCTCACCTTCGTCGTCCTCGGCCGCAGGTCGATTGCCGTACTGTTCGGCAGCCCATCACTCCGGCCTGTACCGCCGACGACCGCCGCGCCAGCGCCTGAGACGGCGGACAGCTTTGAAGGCTGGACCTGAGGGCGCCCTTCTGAGCTCCTGGCGCAAGCCCTCTCGCTCGATGGCGAGAGTTGCTCGGCAGGCTGATCAGGCGCAAGATCGAAACCTGCAGACTCACAGGCGACCACCGAACAATCTGCGGCGCGAGCGGCTGCGCAGGGAGATCCCTGGGCCGCAAGACAGTCTGAAGAGGCAACAACCCAACTCACTGCAAGGAGAGAGAATGCGCACCCTGATCTGCGGATCGTTTGCCTACGACCACATCATGGTCTTCGAGGACCGCTTCAAGAACCACATCCTGCCGGACAAGATCCACATGCTCAACGTGTCGTTCCTCGTACCTGAAATGCGCCGCGAGTTTGGTGGCTGCGCTGGCAACATCGCCTACAACCTCAAACTGCTCGGCGGCAGTCCCGTGCCGATGGGCACCATCGGTGAGGACTTCGGACCGTATGCGGCGTGGATGGACGAATGCGGAATCGATCGTACGCACCTCACCGTGTGCGAAGGGACCTTCACCGGACAGGCGTTCGTCACAACTGACCTCGACGATAACCAGATCACCGCGTTTCATCCGGGTGCGATGAACTTCTCGCATCGCAACGACGTCGCCGACGCGCACGATATCGCCGTCGGCATCGTTTCTCCGGACGGTCGAGACGGCATGATAGCCCACGCCGAGCAGTTCGCCTCGGCAGGAATTCCGTTTGTGTTCGATCCGGGGCAGGGGCTCCCACTGTTCGGCGCCGAAGACCTGCGCCGCTTCATCAGCCAGGCCACTTGGATCGCCAGCAACGACTACGAGTGGTCGTTGATCGCCGAGCGTACGGGGATGAGCGTCGACGATGCGCTCGAGGAAGTTGAGGCTGTCGTCGTCACACGCGGCAGCGAGGGCTCTGTCATCCACACGCGTGACGGACGCGTCGACATTCCGGGAGTGCCGGTCGCCGAGACGAAGGACCCCACCGGTTGTGGGGACGCCTATCGCGCCGGACTCTTGTACGGGCTTGCCAACGGATACGACTGGGAGACAACGGGGCGGATTGCTTCACTGCTCGGCGCCATCAAGATCGCCGCGCACGGGACACAGAACCACACCTTCGCTATCAGGGAGTTTCGCGACCGCTACCGTGAGGCGTTCGACGCCGACTTCTGATGAGAAGAAACCGCAGTGTCAGCGGCACAGCCGGCGTCCAGAGATGGGGGAGAGGCCAGAAGGGCCGCGTCCCACTCGCACGTGAGTTGCCAACGATCCTGTCGCCAACTGATTGGAGCGTAGCAATGGCCGACCAAACCTGCGCGAACTGTCCCTGGCGATCCAAGTACGACGCCAACCCCCGCTCTTTCTCGGGCCGGCTATGGCGCTGGCACATCAACTTCTGTCCTGGTTGGAAGGCGTACTTCGCGACGCTTCAACCGGAGGAACAAGCCGGACTGGCAGAGCGCTATCACCTCAGGGCCGCACGCTAGGTAGTGGGGCCTACGCCCCAGCAGATCCCCCTTGGCCCGAGTTCTCGGCAGATGCGAAGCGTTCGATGGATGCGTCGGCGCTAGCTCAGACGTGCAGCAGTCCTGTATGCTCATCCCTGGTTTCACGCGCGCTTCATCGCAGAAACGGGGGGATGAAGCATGAGACGTCTTGGGGTCTTCTCGCTATGCACTGCGGCGTTGCTGACTTGGGCCGCGATGCTGTCATCATGCAGTTTGGATGGGGGAGCGAAGTCCGCGGCCTCAACTGCGTCGCGCCCGGTGTCCTATGAAGCAACAGCGGATCTGCCGCCGAGTGTTCGAGCTGACGACATCACCTTCGTTCGCGGCCGCCACATCTGGCGGGCACATGCTGACGGAAGTGATCCCGTCCAACTGACGCACGGCCCGCAAACCGACTACGCGCCAACGTGGTCTCCAACGCGCAAAGAGATTGCGTTCATGTTCACCTACGACTTCACCCTCAACGAAACCTCGACACTGTGTGTCGTCCCGTCATCCGGCGGACGCGTGCGGGCATGGTCCTTCCCAACCTCCCTGCAAAGTGCCTCCTACTCGCCCGACGGGAAGCGCATAGCCTTGGCTGACCTGCGGTCCTCGGGACCCGACTCACCCGACGAGTGGACCGCCGAACGCATTCTGCTGTTTGACACGAGCACGCACAAAGTCACCGTGCTCAAGGAGCTTCGCGATGAACTCGTGGCCGGGATGTCGGTGAGTTGGTCCCCCGACGGAACCAAGCTACTGGTGGGCGAGCGGACGCAGGATCTGGGAAACCAACGCACAGGAGTTCTCACGATTGCCACCAAAGAACTTGAGTGGCTCGACACCCCCGACGCGGCGGAATCACATTGGGCCCCGGACGGTCGTTCACTGGTGGTGAGCCAGAGCTCTCCTGGCTCAAGTGCAATCTCCATCGCTCGGCTCGATGGCAAGATCGTCGCAGTACTGGCTCAGGGCGCCGGCGACGGGACGGACACGCGAGTATCAGGCGGTTCGTACTCGCCAGATGGCACCCGCATCATCTACCAACAAGGCTCGAACCTGATGGGCATACGCCCGGACGGCGGAGCGAAAGCGACTATCATCGCGAGCGCGGCGAGCCCGGCTTGGTCGTCCCGCTAGGCGGGGGCGTGAGCGGCGCGCGCGTACTCCATGCAACCAGCGCCAAGGCGCTCGGGGAAGAAGACACAGCTTGGGCCGAGAACGACTGGTTCCCGCGAGTCCTCGCCGCCGGCTGGGAGTACTGGGCGATCGTTCTGCCAGACAACATCGTCGGCCAGATGAAGATGAAGACGTTCATCGACGACTACGCGGCCGCCGGCATCACCGTGCGCGTCTTCACCGATCCTGCCGAAGCACTGGAGTGGCTCGAGGCCGTCTAGGGAATACGACGCGCGTCTTACGCCGGCTTCTCCGCGCTGACGAAGACGTGTCCGTCCGAGACCCTGACGTTGTATCTGGACATGCTCTGGCTTCTTGGACCGGCGACCCATGCCCCCGTGATGTCGAACGTCGCCCCATCGCATGGACACACGAATTGCCTACGATCAGGACGATAGCCAAGGAGACAGCCTCCGTGGGGGCACGTCGCCGACAGCGCCTCGATGCTTGACCCTAGCTTGACGACAAAGACCGTCTCCCGGCCAAACATGATCGTCTTGGGCACGCCATCTTTCAGATCCGAGACTCGCCCAGCCGACACCTCGCTCGGCGCGATCGCTACGGTGAGGCTCTGCTGGGGCGCATGCATGATCTCGGCGACAGAGCCAAGACCCCCGCCGAGCCACGGCAAGCCGATGAGAACCGCCCCAACGACGCCGACAACTTGCCTGCGAGTGATTCCACGCGTCCGCACGTGTTCTGCGGCCGCAGACGCCCTGCCGCGATCGCCCCACGACGTGTCCGATCCCAACCTGTGGGTGTTCCCCCCATGCGCGTCATCCATGACAGCTCCTCCCCGAGAGTCGTCAGTCGCGCCCGATATCCCATACTGAGAGCGCGTGATCGGTCACGTCAAGCGCGAACGCAAAAGACGCCTTGTAGATCACATAGTTGCAATATGAGTGCGCGCAAGACTCATTATGTGTGCATTGCGCCCGGCACCGCAAGGGGACTCGCGCGCAAAGAGAGGTGCCGCAGCACGAAACGTTACGACGTGGTGCTCGACGCGCGCGGGGCTGCAGGAGGATACTGGTGCCCGTATTGTCCGGGGGACAATGGGGAGACGGGGCGGCGAGACTGCGCGCTCTGTCGTGGAGGGGTCGCTATGTCGGAGCAGCCGGTTCATGCCGTCACCGGAGCGTACGGCTACTCAGGGCAGTACATTGCCCGGAAGCTGCTGGACAAAGGTCGCACCGTCATCACGCTCACCAACTCGACGTGTCGGCAAAGCGATCTAGCCCAACGCATCCCCGCGCGGCCGTTTCACTTCGACCGGCCAGACGAACTGGCCACGTCACTCGAGGGAGTCGAGGTTCTCTACAACACGTACTGGGTCCGATTCAATCACAAGCTCTTCACGCATGCCGACGCTGTGAAGAACACGCGCGTACTGTTCGATGCGGCCAAGCGCGCGGGCGTCAAACGCATCGTGCATGTCAGCATCACGAATCCGAGCGAAGCATCGGCGCTGGAGTACTTCAGTGGCAAGGCAACACTAGAGAAGGCCCTGATCGCATCAGGTATCTCGTACGCGATCCTTCGACCGACGGTGCTGTTCGGCAAGGAAGACATCCTCATCAACAACATCGCGTGGGTCCTGCGCCACCTGCCGGTGTTCGGCATCTTCGGAGACGGCAACTACCACGTGCAGCCCATCTACGTCGACGACTTGGCCGATCTCGCAGTTCAGTACGGCGAGCGCGCTGACGACGCGATCGTCAACGCCATCGGCCCGGAGACGTACACGTATCGCGAACTCGTCACGACGATCGGCGGACTCATCGGTGCCCGCAGGCCAATCGTCTCGGTGCCGCCGGAAATTGGCTACCTCGCAGGCAAGATCCTCGGCATATTCGTAGGCGACGTCGTCATCACCCGCGACGAGATCGACGGTCTGATGCTTGGTTTGCTGAGCGTCGATACCGAGCCGACGGGCTTCACCAAGCTCAGCGCATGGATCGCCGAGCATCGCGATACGCTCGGCACGCGCTACGCAAGTGAACTCGCCCGCCGACGCGACAGGGAGTCGCCGTACGTCGGCAATTGACATCTAAGTGCGTCGCGCATATAGTGTGGGATGCATCTAGATGGAACTGACTTCAGCGCAAGGAGTGAGCTGCAATGGGACGTGGCAACGGTCCCTTTGGCCGAGGCGGACACGGCGAAGGCCGTTCGTGCTGCCGGCGAGCCGGGGGTGGTGGGCGTGGCGCGCTCGTAGAGCCAGCGGCTCTTGCGGCGCTACTGCAAGGCTCCGGCCACGGCTACGATCTGCGGCGCGCGATTCACGAGATCACATCTGGTGAACTTGATGTCGACGCGGGCGGACTGTACCGGACACTTCGGCGGCTCGAAGAGGAAGGCTTCGTCACCTCCGCGTGGGTCGAGGGTGAATCAGGTCCGCAGCGCAGGGACTACGAACTGACTGCCGAGGGCCGAGATCTCGCCGACGACTGGGTGGAGCACTTGCGCGAACGCCAGCATCTCTCCGGTTTGCTTGCCGACGCACTGTCGTCAGCTCTCAAAGACAAGACGCCGTGAATGGAAGGATGGGATGAACATGCCTAGGTTCGATGGTACCGGCCCAACGGGCGCAGGTTCGATGACCGGTCGCGGTCAGGGCGACTGCATCACTGACAATCCCGGAAGTATCAGCAAGTTCGTGCGTCTCGGCTCTGGTCTTGGCCGTGGTCTTGGCCGTGGTCTTGGCCGTGGACTCGGCTTGGCACTCGGCCGAGGCGCT
>CAZIPN010000002.1:51088-94034 GCA_964541225.1 uncultured Eubacteriales bacterium | reverse complement strand
TGGTCTTGGCCGTGGTCTTGGCCGTGGACTCGGCTTGGCACTCGGCCGAGGCGCTGGACTCGGGCGTCGCGGCGGGCGAGCAGGTCGCGGCAACGGCTTCGGCGCTGGTGCTCGAGGCGGTTGGCGCCGATGAAAATCGCCGTCTCCGCTCTGGGCCCATCGCTTGATGACAAGGTTGACGAACGATTCGGCCGGGCCGCATATTTGCTTCTTGTGGACGATGACACGCTCGCGTTTGAGGCCGTGGACAATACCGCGAACCTCAATGCGATGCAGGGTGCGGGTCTCGGCGCGGCGGAAGCTGTCGCCAATGGCGGCGCGGCTTCAGTGATCACCGGCCATCTCGGCCCAAAAGCGTTTCAGGCACTGCAGATTGCTGGCGTCGCAGGCTACAACGGCACCGGCATGACCGTGAGGGACGCGGTGTCGGCGTTCAAAGTGGGGCAGTTGTCGCGCTTGGATGAGGGCGAAGCGCACGCGGGAATCTCGTAGGTAGGGCGCAAGCCCCCAAAGCATCAGGAGGCACTTGAATGTCGGAACGGATGGTACTTGCAATCCCCTCACTGGGTGAGGGTGGTCTTGAAGCAGAACGCTCGGCGCATTTCGGGCATTGTGACTGCTTCACGCTTGTTGAGGTTGCTGACGGGAAGGTCGAGGACGTACGCATTGTCGCCAATCCGCCTCATGTTGAGGGCGGTTGCCTGACGCCGGTGACGCTCCTTGCGTCTCACGGTGTCAACGCGTTGATCGCTGCGGGCATGGGTGCTCGGCCGCTCGCTGGTTTCAACGACGCGGGCATCACGGTGTATTTCGAGAACCAAACGCCAGCTATCGGTGAAGCCGTCCAGATCGTGCTCGATGGCGCCGCGGAGGTCATGGACGTTCGCTACGCATGCGGTGGCGGTCTCGGTCATCACCACTAGAACCGTGACACCACGTCGGACAGCCGCCGAGCCGTTCGTGCTTGCCATAGCGTCCGGCAAAGGCGGCACTGGCAAGACCCTCATCGCCACCAACGTTGCGGTGCAAGCCGCTCAGCAGGCGGGCACCGCAGTCGTGCTCGCCGATTGCGACGTGGAAGCTCCCAACGACCACCTCTTCGTGCACATCGAAGAACCCGTCGCCACGCCCGTCGAGGTGCTCTTCGCCGATGTCGACAGTTCGTTCTGCGCCGCATGCGGCACATGCCGGGACGCCTGCGCGTACGGAGCCATCCGCGTCTTGGGTAGCTCGGCGATCGTCTTTGACGAACTGTGCCACGGCTGTGGCGTGTGCAGCGATGTGTGTCCGAACGGCGCCATATCCGAGGTATCTCGACGGGTAGGAGAACTGGTCGTGGGCGATGTCGTGGGCCACGACGATCTATCGCTGGTCACGGGCACGCTCGACATCGCGCAGGTCAAGGCGCCCAGCGTCATCCGGTCCGTGCGTGCGGCCGCAGCTTCGGCGAGCGCCGACCTCATCGTGCTCGATGCACCGCCGGGTGTGGCATGCTCGGCCGTCACTGCAACGCGCGGGGCCGACGCGCTCCTGCTCGTCACAGAACCCACCGCCTTCGGCGTGCACGACCTCGAACTCAGCCTGCGCCTGGCACGCTCGCTCGAACTCCCCACTGCGGTTGTCGTGAACCGCGATCGCGCCGACGGCGCCGACATCGACGCAGTATGCCGCGAATACGGCGCACCCGTCATCGCGCACATCCCGTTCGACCGCCGAATCGCCGAGATCTACGCGCGCGGCGGACTGATCGCCGAGGAACTTCCGGAGTATCGAACCCTCTTCGCCGAGATCCCGGCCGCCATGCGCGACATCGCGATGGCCGCACCCCTCGGCATTGGCGACGCACGCGAGCCGCTCACTCTCGACGCCGCGCATGAGAGTTCCTCGGCGGCGAGCACACGCACCACACCGGCGCCCAGGGCGCACACGCCGGCGGGATCGTCGTGAAGAGCGTCGTGGTCGCATCCGGCAAGGGCGGCACCGGCAAGACCACGGTGACCGCAGCGCTCGCGCATCTCTCGGCAGCGCGCTATCGCGTGGTTGTTGCCGACGCCGACGTCGAGGCGTCGAACCTGCCGCTCGCCCTGCATCCTCATGACGTGTCGTGCGAAGCGTTCACAGGCGGCGCCACGGCCGACATCGACCAGGAAGCGTGCACGGCCTGCGGCTTGTGTGCTGATGTGTGTCGCTTCGACGCCGTGTCGCTCACGAGTGAAGGCGAGTACCGCATCGATCCCTACCAATGTGAGGGGTGCGGACGCTGCGAGCGCGACTGCCCTTCCTCGGCGATTGCGATGAAGCCGTCGACTGTCGGCGAAGCCTGCCGAGGGCAAAGCGACATCGGTCCTATCGCGTTTGGACAGCTTGGCCCCGGTGAGGACCTCTCCGGCAGGCTCGTCACCGAAGTACGGCGCCTCGCCGCGGATGCAGCAGAGGGCAGCGACGCCCAGCTCGTCCTCATCGACGGGCCTCCTGGGGTCGGTTGCCCTCTCATCTCCGCCGTGGCCAGCACCGATCTCCTCGTGGCGGTTGCAGAACCGTCGGTCTCCGGCGCTCACGATCTCGGGCGTCTCGCCGATCTTGCCGCGCGCGTCAACGTTCCTCTTGCTGTGCTGCTCAACAAGGCAGATCTCTCCAGAGAGGGTGCCGAAGGCATCCGAGTATTGTGCCGATCGCGCGGCCTCGACCTCATCGCGGAGGTGCCGTTCGACGAAGCGGGCGCGAGCTTTCTTGCGGCCCTCGCGCAGCGCTCCGCCGACGGCAATCCGCCGCAGGCATCGTTCTCTTCCGAACTCACCACTGCCTGGCACTCAATCCAGCGCGTGCTGGAGCTTGACGCCGACTAGACTGCCTCAGCGTCTCCAAGGCGGTCGCGTCTCCACACGCAATTGCGCCCGTTGTTTCGCTGATCTCTGACATGGTGAGAACCTCCTGCAGGTGGGTGCGTGAGCCTGGGTACGCCGAGACGCGGGTGAAGACCCGCCTCAACAGTCCTGCCTCTGCGCCGCACGTGAGAGGTTCGCTGCATGGTGCATTCGGTGCGCCGAGGCAAGAGCTGTGCGAGCCTACGTCAGACGTCGCGGGCGTTCGTGGGAGCTGCTTCGGGAGGGGAACGTCATGCGCGGCATCATCTGCTACTACTCAGGTACGGGCAACACGAGGCTCGCCTGCCAGTACCTCGCCGCTCGCGTGGGCATGCAGTTCGACTTTCACGATGTCATCACCAAGGGTGACATCGACCTTTCGCCCTACGATGTCGTTGGTTTCGCGTGCCCAACCGACTTCTGGGGCGTACCCGAGCTCTTCGGGGATTTCATCGCGCACATACCTCCCTGCCAAGACACGCCCGCGTTCGTGCTCAACACGTTTGGCGCGCTGAGCGGCCACACCCTGCTCGCACTTGCCGAGCAGGTCGCAGCGCGAGGCTTCACCGTCTTTGGCGGGCACTCGGTGCACATGCCAGAAGCCTATCCACCGATGATCGCCATGCATCTGCCTGCCGAGAACCAGCCAACGCCCAGGACGATGCGCGCGTTTGGTGAGTTCGTCGCACACCTGGACGAAGTTCTCCGTGCGATGGATAGGGGAGAAGAGACGACCGAAGCACAGCTGCGGCTCGGCCCGCTGAATTCACTCATGCCGACGCGACCCAGAACGACCGCGCGTGAGGACATGGGGCAGAAGTTCGTCGACTCGGATCGCTGCAACGAGTGCGGTACGTGCGCGAAACGCTGCCCCTATCACGCCATCACACTCGCTCCGAAGCCGGTGTTTGACGATGACACCTGCCGAGGCTGCTGGCGTTGCTACAACCAATGCCCGCTCCACGCGATCTACACCGCCAAGTACCGCGGCGGTCCGTACTACCCGCGGCCGCCGCAACGTACGCGAAAGACGCTCCTGGGGTAGCGCCCGCGCCCTATCCGTGAGCGCACCCGCATCCCGCAAGTTCAAGCACGTAGGCGAGCACGGCCATTCCCGCGACAGTGAGCACCGCCCTGCCTACGAAGACGCCCCCGAGCGAGAGAGTGTCCCGAACCCTCGTACGCCTCGCTGCCCACATCCTCGGACCCCTCACTTCGACTCGGGCTTGCAGCCCAATAGTCGCCGGAGTGATTGAAAGAGTCCATTTGCTTTATTCGCTCACTATGTTAGATGCTATCTAACATGTTGGACGTACATCGACTCCGGGTTCTTCGCGAGATTGCGCAGCGCGGCACGATCACTGCCGCTGCAAAGGCGCTCTACCTCACGCCGCCGTCGGTTTCCCACCACATCGCCGCGCTCGAGCAGGAAACCGGCGTCAAGCTGCTCGAACGTGTCGGCCGCCGCATCCGACTCACTCCGACCGCCCAACGCCTTGTGAAGAGCAGCGAAGAGCTGTTCGCCGCAATGGAGCGCGCGGAAGCCGAACTTGCGCTCTCGCGAGACGAGGTCGTCGGCGACATCACCATCGCATCGTTCATGTCGGCGCTGATGGCGGTCGTCATCCCTGCGGTCTCAGAGCTCGGTACGCGCTATCCCGCGCTCAACATCTCCATTGCCGACATAGACCAGCCAAAGAGCATCGTCGAGCTGCGAAGCGGTGCGGTCGATCTGGCCTTGGCACTCGATTTCACGATCGAGCCGGTCAAGCAGCTCGGCGACCTGGACTACGAGCCACTGCTCAGCGAACCGGTCTATCTCGCCCTGCCGAGCAACCACCCGCGCGCGGCGGGGCCGGTCAGCATCGCGGACTTGAGCTGCGAGCGCTGGATCACTCCTGCCGACAACCCATGCCGGCAAGCGGTGCTGCAGTCGGCCGCATACTGTGGATTCACGCCTGAAGTCGGCATCGTGTCGAGCAGCCACTATGAAGTCATCATCTCGGCAATTGCTGCTGGATTCGGGGTCTCTTTGCTTCCGGCCACCGCGCTCGCCGGCTACGGCGAGTCGGGAGTCGCTATCCACCCGCTCACCGACGTTCCTCTTCGACGCCGCATCTTCGCGGTGCTGCGCGAGGGGAGCCGATCGAACCCCGCGATCGCCGCTACCCTCGCTGCGCTCAAAGAGAGTTCCGACGCTCTGTCGGCGACGTTTCGATAGCCTGGCGGGGGATGACTCGCACCTCAGAGCGTCCGCCACGGCCTTGAGCCGGCGCGCACCGACTAGTCCCGCTTGCGGCGGGGGTGCCGAGCTCAGTCGCCGCCCTCGCCTCGGCCACCAGCATGACAGCGAATGCAGTTCGCCAAGTCCGCAAGCGCGCGACCCTCGTGGCGCCGGACGATATTGGCCGGCGTGTGCGCATGGCAGCCGTAGCACGTGTACTCGCTCAGGCTCTTCGGGTGGCACGTCTGGCAACTCGCCTGCTGTCCTCCTCGGCTTCCGTGGTTGACCGGGAAGATGCTGTGATCGAACTTCGCGTTCGCCCATCCAGCAGGGGTGTGGCACTGACCGCACTGCTGCCCGAACGTCCCGTTGTGCTTGTCGTCCTTGGCGTGGCACGAGTAGCAATCCTGCGGGGTGAACTGCGGGCCTTTCGCCGATGCTCCGACCCCCGTATGGCAGCGCTCACACGCGAGGCCTGCGTGCTTCCCGGTGAGCTTGAACGCGAGCTTGTTGTGGTCGAAGTTCGCGCCGTCCTTGCCCGACCCGTTGTGGCACGCCAAGCACGACTTGCCGAAGGCCTTCTCGTGTTGCGCCATGAACGCTGAGTCCATCTGGGCATGACAAGTTCCGCACACCGTTTGGTCGAAATGCGCGATGTCGGTGCCATGGCAGTCGGCGCAGGTGAACCGAGTGCCATTGGACTTGCGTGTGTGTTTCGCCAGTGAGTAGCCCGTCAGATCATGCGGAAACGTGGCTTCGTCGAGTGCAGTCAGCGCTCCACTGGGCCCATGATGCTCGGTGTGACATCCGCGGCAGGTAGGTGAGGACGAACTGCCGACGATTCCGCTGTGAAGGCCGCTGTGCCCTTGGATCTGGGCGCTCACATCCGTGTGGCACGACATGCACAACTGCGCCTGAGTTCTTGCGCCCCATGGCGATCCGTGACACGCGGCGCATTGCCCGCCGAGCGCAGCGTGATTCGTGACTCCGCCAAGTGCTTTGCCCGCCGAGGAGGAATTCAGCGCTCCCGGACTGAAGAGACCCTGACCCAGGAAGAATGTCCACGCTCCCACTGCGATCAGGACGATGATGGCGCCGAGGATCCCAGTCGTCGACATGAACCCAAGTCTGTTGTTCACCTGGCACCTCCCATCATCGTGAAAGCGTGACGTAGTAGAGGGCGGCAACTGCGTGGACCGTCGCTGTGGCGAAAAGCGTCCAGGTGAGCGGAATGTGCACGGAGCGCCACGTCGCCAGAGCCTTGCGCGTGGCAGCCAATCGGGCTGGATCCACACCCTCGATCTCGCGGGGGATCGCAGTGTAGATGTAGCGGCCAACAACGCCGCTGATCACGACACCAACGGTCAACAGCATCACGACGCCAGCCAGGCCGTGAAAGTGCATCGCGCTGTGCAACAGCACCATGTAGGGACCCACGACTCCCATGACGATGTGCGCCCTCAGCCACCCGACCATCCGACCCCATTTCGCGTTGCGCGCTTGTTTGCGAATGGAGTACACCGTCTCGGCAAGCAACATGACCACGAAGCCGATCACGCCAGTCCAGTGGCCAACGAAACTCGATGCAGCAGGCAGCTCTCCCGCCAGGACGTAGACGCCCAGGTAGACCGCCGTGACCACCACGATCCCGACGATCGCGTATATGAGTTCCCGATACCGCTTACGCACGTCCAGCCTTCCACTCTCGCCAGAAACTCTCTATCAGCTCTGCGACCGGAGCCTTGTCCTGACGAAGTCGCTCGGCAAGAGCACCCACGTCGACACGCGACGCAATGATCTCCTGAAGAGGAAATGACAACGTCTGATCCCCCATGACGATAGCGCCAGCGATCGTTCGCTCGGCGAGGGCCAACCGCACCCGGGCGTCTTTGCCCTCGTGCTCGACAATCGCAGCATCGCCGAGCTGCCGCCACGTTTCGCTATCTCCTCGTGCTATACCCCTCAGGTCCTCGTCTTTGCCATTCCCGACGGTGCCCATGATCGCGATCTTGTGACCCGCAAGCCTCGTGACATTGAGTGGAACGCTCTGGATGTAGGGGTGGGCTGGCTCGGCCGCCATGTTCAAGCCGGCGATACGCCCTTTGGCCACTGCGGTGTTCCACAGAACCTCTAGCGGACTCTTGCCGCCTTGCCGCGCACGTACCTCGGCGACGTCTCCCGCTGCATAGACATCCGGCTCACTGGCCCGCAGAAACTCATCGACGAGGATGCCCCGCCCACATTCCAGACCAGCCGACTCGCCGAGCTGCCTCTTTGGCAAGACGCCGATCGCCACCGCTACGAGATCGGCGGGGATCGCTTCGGCGCCCTCAGTTTCGACGGCCGTGACCTTGCCGTCCTTGCCGAGGATCTGCGCTACCTCGGTGAAGTAGTGGATCTGCACGCCACCGGAGCGCAGGCCGTCCTCAACGACCCGTGATTCAGCTTCTGACAAGACGCTGCCCCAGTAGCGCTCCTTGCGCATGAGGTAGTGGACGTGAACGCCCCGCGCTCGCAGGCCCTCGGCAATTTCGAGCGCGGTGATTCCTCCGCCGACGACCACTGCTTCCTTGGCGTGTCGGCTTCTGTCGATCAGGTTGCGTGCGTCCTGCATGTCGTCGAGCTTGACGACGCCATCGAGCTCAACGCCACGAACACCGAGCGGAATCGCTTGAGAACCAGTGGCGATGAGCAGACGGTCGTAGAGCAGATCGTCGCCATTCGCAAGCGTCACGAGGTGCGCCGCAGGACTGATCTTCGCCACTCGCTGCGATACGAAACGAACGCCGAGACGGGCGAAGTCGTGCGAGGTGAAAGGAGACAGACCGTCCTTGGGCACCTCTTTCGCCAGATAGTAGGCGAGACCCGGCCGCGAATAGTAGCCGTGCGGATCGGCAGTCACCATCGTGATCTCGGCGGCAAGGTCCTCACTGCGGATTGCCTCGGCAGCTGACACCGCTGCGGGGCCGCTGCCGATCAGGACATGCCGACGGGCCATCAGTGCGACCCCCACGTATGCTCGTCAATTCCGAGTGGGGGAATCACGTCGAAGCGAAGGAGTCCCCGTGGACAGCGCTTGACACACTCCCCGCACGTCAGGCAGTAGCTGTCCTTCACCGGCTCATTGCGCCACACGTGCCGCCGCACATCGATAGCCATCGGACAATGGAACGAACACACGCCGCACTGAACGCATCGGCTTGGCTCGGGAAGGACCCAGGCTGTAGCGAGAATGGTGTGCCGATCACGATCGGCCTTGAAGGGGTCCATTCATGATCCTGCCACTCGGCCACAGGGTGGGCTATTCGACCTGTCCCCCACGGCGACGCATCCGTGTCGCTGCCTCGATGGTCACGGCAGCAATCAAGACGGCACCAGTGACGATGTACTTCACCGACGACGCGAACGCCAGCAGATCCATGCCGTTGGCGATCGAACCGATGACGACCGCGCCGAGGATGGCCGACCAGACCGTGCCGCGCCCGCCAAAGAGGCTGGTCCCGGCTATGACCGGACCCGCGATCGCCATGAGCAGCAAGTCGCTTCCACCTGACGACTGGTTGACGGCCATCAGACGCGACGCGGCCAAGACGCCTCCACCGGCAGCCAGAGTCGACCCGAGCACAAAGACGATGATGCGCACGTGATCGATCTTGATGCCGGCTCGGCGAGCCGCCTCGGAATTCCCGCCGACTGCGAACATGTGGCGCCCAAACCGCGTGCGTTCGGTGAAGTACGCGAACATGAGCGCCAGTGCAAAGACAATGCACACGACAAGTGGCAATCCACGGTCTTCGTTGACCACAAACACCATCGCCGCAAATGCAGCTGCAATCACCGCGATGCGAAAGGCGAGTGACCGTATCGGCCCAACTGCTAGTCCGGCCTTCTGCCTTCGTGACCGACCTATGAGTGCGACTCCCAGTGTGACCGCCACAGCAACGACCACGACCGACCATCCCACGAGAGGGGGGAAGAACGTGCTCGTCAGACGCGTGATGAAGTTGTCACCCAGATTCACGGTTCCGGTGTCACCCAACACGTACAGCTGAAGACCTACCAGTGTGAGCGATCCCGCCAAGGTGACGACGAAAGAGGGGATCCTGAATCGCGTGATCATGAAGCCGTTGAACAGACCGATTGCAGCACCCAGTCCGAGTGCCGAAAGTGCTCCAAGTATCGGCGACACTCCGTGCTGCACGACCAGAACCGCCATCACTGACGAGCAGAATCCACTCACCGCGCCGACGGACAGATCGATTTCGCCCAGAAGCAGGATCAGCACCACGCCGATGGAGATCGTGGCCACCGCTGCCTGCTGGAGCGCTAGGTTCGTAAGGTTGCCTGGACTCAGGAAACGGTCGTTCTGGAACTGAAAGAACGTCCAAATGACCGCAACCATCAGAAGCACAAGGAGGGAGCCTGCTTCTCCTTGGGCCAACTTGCGCATCAGCTCCTTGAGCATCGCACCGATCCCGCCGTTGGCCTCGGGTGCTTGCGGCTCAGCACTCATGCGTTCTCCTCGGGGATGTCTGCCCCAACACGCCCGTACTCGGCTCCCGTAATGGCAGCCACTACATCTTCACGGCTGACGCCCCGAACGTCGAACGTGGCCGCCCTGCGACCGAGGCGCAGCACGATGATGCGATCCGCGACCTCGAAGACGTTCTCCAGGTTGTGACTGATTACCACGACCGCCAGCCCACGCTTGCGCAGCGTCTTGATGAGGTTCAGCACCTGCTCGGTCTGCGAAACACCCAGCGCTGCGGTCGGCTCATCAAGCAGGACCACTCGTGGCTCGCCAAGAAGCGAGCGAGCGATCGCAACAGCCTGTCGCTGCCCGCCAGAAAGTGACCCGACGTGCACGCGAACGTCTTGGATCGTCGTCACGGCCAGCGAATCCAGCAGATCGAGCGAACTCTGCTCCATCGCCGTCTCGTCAAGCAGCGCCGCAACCTTTGCAATTCCTTTGACGAACACCTCGCGACCCAGATAGAGGTTGGCAACAACGTCAAGGTTGTCGCACAGGGCGAGGTCCTGGTAGACGGTCGCAATCCCAAGGGACGTCGCATCCTGCGGGCTCGTGACCTTCACGACTTTCCCGTCGAAGTGGCACTCACCTTCGTCGGCAAGTTGTACGCCCGCAATGGCTTTGATCAGGGTCGATTTCCCAGCGCCGTTGTCCCCGACGAGGGCAACGACCTCTCCGGCGTCGACCTCAAAGTCGACGCCGGAGAGCGCTTGGTTCGCACCGAAAGCCTTGCTAATTCCCTTTAGCGCGAGTAGGGGCTCAGCCATGCTTGTCGCACCCATCTCCGTGTGGACTGCCGCTACTGCAATCCTACGGTCTGGCCAGCTGCCTTGAGCTCAGGAGTGGTCAGTATCTGCGCGGTAGTCCAGAAGCCATCCGCGACGACAGTCGTCTTGATGTTGTCCTTGGTCACGGCCACGGGAGCCAGCAGCACTGATGGAACATCCTTCGTCCCGTTGTTCACCTTGCTCAATGTCATTGAGGTCGGAACACCCGTGCCCTTGCCGACAGAAACAGCGAGTTCCGCAGCAGCCGCAGCCTCAAGCTTGATCGCCTTGTACACGGTCATGTACTGCTCGCCGAGAAGAATCCGCTGAATGCCTGCGAGCTCAGCGTCCTGGCCAGTGGTCGGCCGGGTCTTGGGGTCGATGCCCGCGCCCTTCATGGCCGCAATTGCGCCGCCAGCCGTACCATCGTTGGCGCAATACACGCCGACAAACCCCTTCTTGCCGAGCTTCGTGATGGCACCATCCATCTCAGTCTGGGCCTTGTCGGGACTCCAGTCTGGGGTGTCATACTCGGCGCCGATCTTGACCTTGCCATCCAGGATGCTATGGGCACCCTGCTTGAAGAGCTTGGCGTTGTTGTCAGTCGGTGCACCATTGATCATCACGATCGTCTTGCCGGCATCGCCCATCGACGTCAACTTGTCGAGCAACGCCGTACCCTGAAGCTTGCCGACCTGCTCGTTGTCAAACGACACGTAGTAGTCAACGTCGGCGTTCAGAATCAGACGGTCGTAGCTGATCACCGGCACCTTCTGAGCGGCGGCTTTCGCAACGATCGAAGCCGCGGACGCAGAGTCGACCGGATCGAGCACCAGAACATTCGCACCGTTGGTCAGCGCCGCGTCGGCCTGCGACTGCTGCTGAGCTGCATCCTGGTTTGCGTTGCTGTACAGAATCGTCGCTCCGGGCGCAAGTTCTTTGACCTTGGCCTCGAAGAGCGGCTTGTCCTGCGTCTCATAGCGAGTCGTCTTTGTCTCAGGCAGCAAGAGAGCGATCTTGAGGCTTGACGCCGTGCCCGAGGCCGAGGTGCTGCCACTCGTGGCACCACCCGTTCCGGCTCCGCCGCTACAACCCGAGAGCGCAACCACCACTCCCATGACGAGCGCGGCGATCCCCAACAAGACCAGTGCCTTCTTTGCGCGCACTACCTCTTTCTGGCGCATACGTGCCCCCAATCACTCAGTCAATCATGACTACTCGGCGACAACTTCGGTGGCTGTCACAGGGATGATTCCCAAGCAGCGGCTCCCGAGTTGCATGATTGTTACGGCAGTCCGAAGAAATTTCCATTTCTCAGCTGCGCACGAGAGTTGATGGGTGAATCTGCGACGCGAACCGAGTTCGCCCGGGCGCCGAGGCGCCACGAGAAACGCTACGGCTTGATCGCCGTCAAGGCATTCCAATCGCTGCCCGATGTGCCAGGCCAGCTGTACAGACTCCCCCCGAAACAATGCTGGCCGACCACGGCCCGCACGAACGCTTGGACCTCGGCAGTTGACGATTTCTCGGCAATCCCGCCAATCAAGTGAATCGGCACCTTGGAGCAGCCCTTCTGCTTGCGCAGAATCGTGACGTTGGACTTCGCATCCGAGTAGGCGGCTGACGCGCCCTTGCCGTGATACGTGTAGTAAGCCATCGGCAGTACTACGTCATAGCGCTGCGCCACATCCGAATAAGGGAACGCGTCCCAGTACCCTGCCTTCTTGGCCAGACCCACCGGCGATGGAATGATCGCCCCCAAAGGATACGAACAGCCGACGAGCGAGCGAATCTTGGTCGACAACGAAGCGAGGGCCTTGTTGCGTACACTCTCTGACTTGATCGCGCTTGACTCTATGTCGAGCGCGAAGGAATCGAATTTCTGGCCGCCTGACGTCTTGAAGTTGATGGCCTTTTCAATGCGGCCGTAGTCTTTGGAGGCCTTCGTCATGTCCGGCAGGTACCACGCCACGACCTTCATATGGTGAGAATGCGCTGCCTCGATGAACGTACTGATCTTCGACGAGTCCTTCAGGTCGAACGACGACCGGGAGTTGGATGTCTCGAGGTAGAGTGTCCGCACGCCATGTTGCGACATGTTCGCCACAGCGGCACTCGGATTCGCCCACGCCTTGTCGTCGTAGATGTCGACCCAGCTGCCCAGACCCTTGTATGCGTCAAGCGAAGGACCGTCAGATGGGGCGGGGGCAACGGTTCTGCTCGCGAGTGGAATTGCCGTCACCGTCGGTGAGGTCGCCGGTGGAGTCGAGGTTGGGTCAGTGGCAATCGGAGCATTCGTTGTCTCAGTCGCCGCCTGTGACGATGTGGTTTCACGAGCAGGATCGACCGACCGCGTGGGAAGGTTACTCCCAAGCACCGTCGGTTCAGCTGGTTTACCGGTACTCGCGATGATCGCTTGCACAACGAAAGGTGCAGCGATCAGCAGCACCCCCGCGCCAAGCAGGAGCGCGGCGAGACTGAGAAGGAACCTCTTGCTACGCCAATCCATGTCCAATCAAGACCCCGTCAATGAGTAGCATCTCTTATGCTTCCTGCGAGGGGCTTGCCAACCATGCGGCGAGTACCGGCATGCCCACGGCGTTGCACGCCGGATGTGCACCGATTCCACGTTCGCTCGCGAAGCACTCAACCCGCGCGAACCAACCAGCCTGCCTGCCTAGTGCGCATCACGAACGAGGCGAACGTAGTTGTTGATTCGTACGGCGTCGCCCTGCGGACCACGGCCACGGGGAAACTGACGCGGATCACCCGTCTTCGGGTCACTCCGCTGCGCCCCAGCGCCATGAACGTCCATCCAACGCCCGCCCATGTTGCCCGTAGCCCGACCAAATGCGATGTAGACCGCCTCAAAGCCCGGGTCTTTGCGCGCCGCAGCCAGATGCGTGGTGGATGTCCAATACCACGGGTAATCGTCTTGTCCGGCCTCGTTCTGGATCCTTGTCGCCGCGAACACGGAGTCAATCGCCGCAGAGTGTGTCACTGCGGGAGCCCGGCCGTAATCGACCACGCTTTGCAGTTCCTTGGCATTTGGGAGACGCCAGTCTTGATGCCCAAGATAGGATTGCGCGTTCTTCTTGGTGACCCACGCCAGAGCCGACGGCCAATCCATGCCTGCCCCGCTGTCAGCCTGAGACCACATGAGTCCCGTGGCCGCATCGGTCACAGTACCATCATGATTGTCGGCGAAATGGTTCGTGCCGTACGCCGGGTTACCCCGCACGTACAGCACGTAGAATCCTTTGCCTTTCGGCTGCCTTGGAGTTGGCTGAATCGGGTAGCCCTTGATGCGACCGTCGGCGAAGTTCACGCCAAACATGGTTGGGGCGTTTTGCATGGTGGCTGCAACGTACTTCGTGGACGTGGCAAATTGGGCGTCGATAATCCGGTCACCTGCGCTGATGTCTCCGTATCCGAACGCGAAGTAGCGCGTGTCAATGAACGGGGTGAGCCCAGACGTGTCGACCTGATTCTCGTTCGGAGACGTGCCAGCGAAACTGATGAGTGAGTACAGCTCCTTGATCGTCGGCAATCTCCAGTCGTGGTAGCCCCCGATTGTGACCTTGCTGGCACTGGCCACCGCCTGATCATAGGTGAGCTTGTCGGCGGCATTGATCGTTGCGTTGCCATCGAGATCGGGAGTCTGCGTCCACGTGAGTCCGGTGACGTTGTCTCGCACGGTGCCGTCGCCGTTGTCGACATAGCTCGGCCGATTTCCTGCGTGCTGAGCGTCTTGACCGAAAAGGAGGGTGCCTCTGGCGGGAGCGGAGATTGTCGCGCCGGCGGCGTCGAAGCATTCGCGCTGTGCAGTGCCGACAACCGTGTACATCCCACTTCCGGAGGTAGCGTGAGGCTCCGACATGGTCGTCGACGTTGAATCGCGCGTCGAGAGAGTGCATCCCGCGACCACAGCGCTTGCAAGCAGACCTCCGACAGCGGCCCCCACCAGCCATCGATGCACCCTTGTCATCGCACCCACCCCTGAGCCGGATCGTCTCGACGTCTCGACTATGTACCCCTCCGCCCAGATGCGAGCCTCTGCCACAATCCGAGCGGCGAGTCGTACTCGGCGCGCCTCACCACTCCAACCGTCGCGAAACCGAAACCGTCTGCGAGCCTGCCTCATGCGCGCGTCTTGGGTACAATCCGCCGATATCGGCAACCAGATCAAGGAGCACCTCATGGTTCGCGCGTCTGCCCGACACATCCTGGTTCCCACGGTCCAGCAGGCCGAGGACCTCAAGCAGAAGATCGCCGGCGGGGCTGATTTCGCTGATTTGGCCCGGGTGCATTCACAGTGCCCCTCGGGCGCTCGCGGAGGCGACCTCGGCGAGTTCGGACCCGGTCAGATGGTGCCCGAGTTCAACGACGTCTGTTTCAACGAGGAAGTCGGCGTCGTACACGGCCCAGTGCGAACGCAGTTCGGCTATCACCTGGTCGAGGTCATCCGCCGCAAGGAGTAAGTTCCGAGGCGTATCCGCCCCAGCGTGCGACCGGGCGCGTGAGTGACTAGAATGGACCGAATACCGCAGCGGCCACACCGATCTGCTTCATTCGTGGCCGCATCATCACGCGAGGAGCACGCATGTTCTATCGCAAGACCGTTCTCGACAATGGCATCACCGTCATCTCTGAGCCGATGGATTCAGTGCGTTCGATTACTCTGGGCATTTGGTTTGCCGTCGGCAGTCGCGACGAATCCGCACCTGAGGCCGGCATGTCCCACTTCATGGAGCACATGATGTTTAAGGGCACGCCAACTCGCTCAGCGCGCGATATCTCCGAGGAATTCGACCGCCTCGGCGCCGAGCTGAACGCTTTCACCAGCAAGGAATACACCGCGTACTACAGCCGGTTCGTCGACGAGCACCTTCGGCAAGCGTTCGAGATCCTTGCCGACATGGTCGTGAACGCGAATCTCGATGATCCAAGCTGCGCCTCCGAGCGCAAGGTCGTCATCGAAGAGATAGCTCGCATGGAAGACTCGCCCGACGACCAGATCCACGAACTGTTCAGTCATGCATTGTGGCCGGACCATCCTCTTGGCCTGCCGATCCTTGGTGGGCGCGAGACCGTGGGTGGCTTCGACCATGTACAGTCGGTCGCCTTCCGGTCGCGGCACTACGTCACGGGCAACGCCGTCGTAGCCGCCGCGGGCAATGTCGACCACGACGCTTTGGTGGCGCTCGCCGAAGAGCATCTCGGCGGGCTGCCGGCGGCCGCACGTTCGATTCGACCAGTTGCGCACACCTCCGGGAGCTCGCGCCTGACGGTGTTGCCCAAGGAAACCGAGCAGGCTCACATCTGCTACGGCGTTGCTACGATGAACGCGCATCACCCCGATCGTTTCGCGCTTTCGCTGCTTGACGGAGTCCTTGGCGGCGGAATGGCAAGCAGGCTGTTCCAAGAGATTCGCGAGAAGCGCGGCTTGGCCTACGCGGTGTATAGCTACTCGGCGCTGTACCAAGACACCGGCGAGTTCGCGGTGTACGCGGGTACCCGACCGTCGAATGCCGAGGAGGTCGTGGGGCTCATCCGCTCCGAGCTCGATCGTGTGGCGAGCGACGGCGTCACCACCGACGAACTCGATCGCGTTCGGCAGGCGGCAACGGGCCAACTCGTGTTGGGCATGGAGTCCACGCGCAATCGCATGCATCGTCTCGGCAGGGACGAAGTCACCGAAGGCGAGATACTCTCCGCAGACGAGATCTTGGCGCGCTTCGCCGCCGTGAGCATGGACGATCTGCGGCGGGTCTCGGCAGAAGTGCTTTCCGCCGAGAAGGCGCTTGCCGTCATCGGCCCGTTCACCGCCGAGAAGCTTGAGCACCTCGTTCAGTAGCCCCAACGCACGCCAGACCTCACGGCGCGTGCCCAACCTAAGGACCCCTCGCATGATCCGAGTACTTGTTTCAGGCGCTGCTGGCAAGATGGGCGGCGAAGTCGTGCGTGCCGTTTCCGCCGCCGACGGCATGGAGGTCGTCGCGGGCGTCGACCCTGGAGCGCTCGGTGCAGCCGTGCTCACGGGCACCGGCAACGACATCACCTGCCGAGATGACCTCGCCAAAGCAATCGCCGAGACGACGCCGGACGTCATGGTCGACTTCACGCATCCCGCGGCCGTCGAAGCGAACCTGCGCGTTGCTTTGCCGTCGGGCGTAGACTGCGTGGTCGGCACGACCGGCCTCAGCGAGGAGCGTCTCGGCGAGCTTGCCTCGCTCGCTCCTGCGGGTACCACGCTGTTCTTCGCGCCGAACTTCGCGATCGGGGCGGTGCTCATGATGCAATTTGCCGAGCAGGCCGCGCGCTTCATGCCACACGTCGAGATCACCGAGTTGCACCACGACAAGAAAGCCGATGCGCCATCGGGCACCGCGATCCGAACCGCCCGCATGATTGCAGCCGACCGCCGCGAGACGCCAAGCGCGCCAGGGCGCGAGACCGAACTGCCGGGAATGGAGGGCGCACGTGGTGCGCTCGTCGACGGCATCAGCGTGCACTCGATTCGTCTGCCCGGCCTGGTCGCGCACCAGGAGGTGCTCTTCGGAGGACAGGGCCAGACGCTCACGATCCGTCACGACTCCATCGATCGCACGAGCTTCATGCCTGGCGTGGTGCTCGCCGTACGCGAGGTAGGCTCAAGGAGCGGACTTGTTGTGGGCCTTGAGCAGCTCATGGGCGAGTAGCCTGCGCTGTCCCGACTACGAAAGGTATCCGCATAGTGAGTGAGCGCAAGCCAATCGTCGTCATGAAGTTCGGCGGCACTTCAGTCGCCGATGAGAAGGGGCGCGCCGCCATCGCCGCCCGGGTGCAGGCCACCTTCGAGATGGATCTGACGCCCGTGCTGGTCGTCTCGGCAATGGGCCGAAATGGAGCACCATACGCCACGGACACACTGCTCTCGCTCGTGGAGGCGATGCCGACCGACGTTCGCGAGCGCGACATGCTCGCCAGTGTGGGCGAGGTCGTCTCGGCGGTTCTGGTCGCACACGAGCTGCGCGCGGCAGGCATCGACGCGATCGCATTCAGTGGCGCCGAGGCGGGCATCCTCACCGACGGAGTGCAAGGCAATGCCTCCGTCACCGAGATTCACCCCACCGCGCTGTTCGCTGCCATCGACGCCGGCAAGGTGCCGGTGATCGCGGGCTTCCAGGGTGTGGCCGAGGACGGCCGCATCACGACCCTCGGCCGAGGAGGAAGCGACACGACGGCGTGCGCTATCGGAGTAGCACTCAACGCAGCCGAAGTCGGCATCTATACCGACGTCGACGGTGTGATGAGCGCGGACCCGCGCGCATGCGATGACGCGGAGGTGCTCACGGTCATCTCGGCGGAGGAGCTGTACCAGATGGCGCGATCGGGAGCGCGCGTCGTGCACACGCCCGCCGCCGAACTCGCGCTCTCCAGCGGTCTGCCCGTGCGCGTGCGCAGCACATTCAACGATCACGAGGGCACGCTGGTCACCGACATCGCCAGCTACCGCCCGCACGCCGTGGCGACGTCGGTCAGCCACGTCGACGGTGTCGCGCGCATGCGCGTATCGCTCGGCGCAACCGAAGGTACGCTGGGACACATGGCGGCCCAAACCCGCGTATACCGGGCCATGGCGGACGCAGGCGTTTCTCTCGACATGTTCACGCCGTTTGGAGACTGGCTGGTCTTCTCGATTGCCGAAAACGTGCTTGACCGCGCAGCCGAGGTCATCCATGGACTGGGCCTGCTCCACCAGTCGCACCGTGGACTCTCCAAGGTCACCCTGGTCGGAGCGGGAATGCACGGCGTGCCGGGCGTCATGGCGCACGTCGCGGAGTGCCTGGTCGCGGCAGGTGTCGACATCTATCAAGTCGCGGACTCCCACACCACTATTTCGGTCCTCGTTCCGGCCGAACAGTCCGCAACCACGATCTCAGCCCTGCACGCTGGCTTCGATCTCGGCGACGGAGGCCTGAAGCCAGGCGAAGAGACCACGTCGGTTGCCGAGAGTGCTTCGGCCGAGTCGGCAGGACAAGCGCAGGGTGCCGCGGATAGATCCGAGGGCCTCGAAGACTCTCCGGCACGCGACATTCGCGATCGGGTCAAAGAGCGCTTTGGCGAACGCACGGCAGAATACCGCGCAAGCGCGGTGCACTCCTCTGGCGAGGACCTTGAGTTGCTGGTGTCGCTGGTGCAGGCCGGGCCTGGCGTTCGAGCCCTCGACATAGCCACGGGAGCGGGACACACCGCGCTGGCGCTTGCTGAGGCAGGTGCACACGTCGTAGCAAGTGATCTCACCGAGCAGATGCTTGCCGAGGCGTCCGACCTGTTCGCCTCGCACGGTTTCGAAGCCCGCACGCAGCTCGCTGATGCACTTGACCTGCCGTTTGAGGACGAGAGCTTCGATATCGTCACAGCCCGCATGGCGCCACATCATTTCCCCGACCCAGCCCGATTCGTGCGCGAAGTTGCGCGCGTTCTTGCGCCGGGAGGCCGGTTCGGGCTCGAAGATCAGGTCGCACCCGAAGATGCGGCTGGTGCTGAGACAATCGATGAGTTCGAGAAGGTGCGCGATCCGAGCCACAACCGGCAGCTTCCCGTTTCGGAGTGGCAGCGCATCGCAACTGAGGCTCGGCTCAAGGTCCAGCGAGCGGAGATCTTCTTCAAACCCGTCGAGTTCGATTGGTGGACGTCAATTCAGAACCTCGACGCCGAAGGGAAGGCGCGGATATCGGCTCTTCTAGCATCCGGCCCGGAGTCAGCGCTCGAGTGGTATCAGCCGTCATTTGGCGAGGACGGCCTCGTCCAACGCTTCCGCAGTCCGCATCTGATCCTGCTCGCCACGAAAACAAAGTGATGTCAGGCGCCACTGCGGTGTCAGACCTGTGTGTCACAATGATGCGCACGCACGAATCAATCGCTGGCACACCAGGCTGGGTACTTGGGATAGGGGACTGACATGACCACGCCGCGCTTCGGCCGCATGATCACGGCCATGGTTACGCCGTTCACGGCTGACCTTGAGCTTGACCTTGCGCGCGCGCAGGAACTTGCTCTCAGACTCATAGACGACGGAAGTGACGCGCTCGTTGTGTGCGGCACGACTGGCGAATCACCCACGGTGTTCTATCCGCAGAAGATCGACCTGTTCAAGGCAGTCGTAGAGGCCGTTGATGGTCGCGTTCCGGTCATTGCAAACGCCGGCGACAACTGCACTGCGGACTCGGTCGATTTCGCACGCGAGGTCGAGCGACTCGGCGTCGACGCGATCATGGCGGTAGTGCCGTACTACAACAAACCGCCACAGGAGGGGCTCTATCGGCACTTCTGCACAATCGCCAACGCTGTCGACCTGCCCATGCTCATCTACAACATCCCGGGGCGGTGCGTGATCAACGCCGAGCCAGCCACGATCCTGCGCGTAGCTCGCGAGTGCGACAACGTGGTGGGTCTAAAGCAAGCGAATCCTGACCTGTCGCAAACTGGCATGATTCTCGCCGAGGCACCCGAGGGTTTTGAGGTGTTCGCTGGTGACGACGAGCTCACGTTGCCGCTGATGGACCTCGGTGGAACCGGTGTCATCTCGGTAGTCAGTCACATCGCTGGACCGCGATTCAAAGAGATGATCGAGGCGCAAGCTGCGGGCAATCACACGCATGCCCTGCGGATCCACCTTGAGCTTCTCCCACTCATGAAGGCGCTGTTCATCACGAGCAATCCAATCATGGTCAAGAAAGGCCTTGAGCTGCAGTCCTTCCCGGTTGGGGGTGTACGTCTCCCGCTCATTCCCGCGACCGAAGAGCAGACCGCTGAACTGGCTCGCGTAATGCGACACGTAGGCGTGTAGACGTGAGAACCCGCACTTCGGCGGGCGGCGAATTCGCCGCCCGTTTCCGTGACCGACAACGATCCACACAGTTGCAGTGAGGACGCAACGATAGCGCACTACCCCCGCAGCCTTTGAGCTGCTTCCAGATGCGCCGCGTCACGCGGCCGAGAGGAGAACAGCCGTACACCATGGCTGAGAATAATCCAAGCCTTCGCGTCATACCGCTCGGCGGACTTGACGGGATCGGCAAGAACATGACCGTTTTCGAATACGGCAACGACATGATTCTGATTGACGCTGGAATCATGTTCCCTGACGACGACCATCCCGGAGTGGACCTGATCCTCCCGGACTACTCCTACGTTGTGAAGCGTAAGGACCGCCTTCGAGGCATCGTCATCACCCACGGGCACGAGGATCACACCGGAGCGCTGCCGTACCTCCTCAAGGATCTTGGCTCGCAGGTACCGGTCCTAGGAACGAAGCTCACGCTCGGCTTGATCCAGGGCAAACTCGACGAACACAAGCTCAAAAAGGTCAGACTGCGCGAGATCAGAGCGGGCAGCCATGTTTCCCTTGGGCCTTTTGGGTTTGACTTCTTCGCCGTGAATCACTCCATACCCGATGGCGTTGGCGTCTTCATCCGCACTCCTGTCGCCAATGTCGTCCATACGGGTGACTTCAAACTCGATCAAACCCCCATAGACGGGCGTCTGACTGACTACGGAGCGCTGTCCAAGTTCGGCAAACTCGGAGTAGACCTGCTCATGAGTGACTCGACGAACGCCGAAACCGTAGGGGTCACGATGTCGGAAGCTTCGGTGGGAGAGACTCTGCGCGATATCATCCGCAGTGCCGAGCAACGTGTCATCGTGGCTTCTTTCTCTAGCCACATCCACCGTCTCCAGCAGGTGTGCGACGCAGCGGTCGAAGCGGGTCGCAAGGTCGTTGTCACCGGCCGATCCATGGTGACCAACACGCGCATCGCCCGGGAACTCGGCTATCTCGACATCGCCGATGAGGACATCGTCGACGCCTACGAGGCGTCGGACCTAGCTCCCGAAGACGTCGTCGTCTTGAGCACGGGAAGCCAGGGCGAGCCGCTCTCGGCGCTCGCACGCATGGCGAACGGCGACCACAAGACCGTGACTGTTGAGCGCGGTGACACGGTGGTCATCTCCGCGTCCCCCGTGCCAGGCAACGAGAAGGCAGTCAGCCGCGTCATCAACAGACTCGCCAAGGCGGGCGCGATCTTGAAGCACAAGAGCAACTCGCGCGTACACGTTTCAGGACACGCCGCCTCAGAAGAGCTCAAGCTCATGTTGAACCTTGTGCAACCGACGTTCTTCGTGCCCATCCATGGCGAAACGCGCCATCTTGCCGCCCATTCGAAGCTTGCCGAGGATGTCGGCATGTATCCCGAGGACATCTTCGTGCTCGACAACGGCGATTGCCTTGAAATCGACGCTTCAGGAGCAAGAATCAGTGAGCGCGTCGAGCACGGGGTAGTCTACGTTGACGGTCTCGGAGTCGGCGACGTGGGCAACGTTGTCTTGCGCGACCGTCAGTTGCTCGCCCAAGACGGCATCGCAACGATAGTCATCGCCATCGACGGACAGACGGGCCGCGTGATGGGCGATCCTGAACTCGTGACACGCGGAATCATCTTCGGTGCGGAGGGCGATCAGCTTCTCGGCGAAGCCCGCGCACGCATTGCGAAGACTCTCGCGAAAACAGCCAAGGAGGGCGCCACCGACCAAGCCGTGATCAAGAATGCTGTCCGTGAATCGCTCGCCGGTCTCTTGTGGGAGCGCACTAGGCGGCGCCCGATGATCATTCCTGTCGTAATGGAGGTCTAATCTGTGACCCACGTGTGGGCTGTCATCCTCGGAATGGTACAAGGTTTCTCTGAGTTCCTGCCGGTTTCCTCAACTGCACATCTCAAGCTCATCCCGTGGATCTTCGGAGTCCGCGATGCGACGCTTTCCAGCCAGCCGTTCGACATCGCGCTCCATGCGGGTAGCCTCGTGGCCATCCTTGCCGCCCTCTGGCGCGATTGGCTCGATCTGATCGTCGGAGCGTTCGGTGGTCGACCTTCCCACGGCAAACAGGCCGCATACGCCGCAGTTGACCCGCTTCGTCAGCCTGGGTTCGCTCGCAGGTTCTTGGGCTTCCTCGTGCTTACGTCCATCCCTGGCGGCGTTGTGGGCGTTGCGTTCGAGAAGAAGCTCGAGTTCTTGTCCACGCCGACAGTCGCTGGCGCGGCCAGCACGGGTGTCGACGCCCAGGTGTTCGCATACGCGCCGCTCCTTCTTGGAGTGTGCTTGATGGTCTTCGGCGTCATCTTGTGGGCGTCAGACCGCTTCATCACCCGCGCCGAGAGCCTTGATCACATGACGTGGCTCAAAGCCCTCGCCGTCGGAGTCGCGCAGGCCACAGCGCTCATTCCCGGGGTATCACGATCCGGTTCCACCATGACGGCAGGTCGTCTGGTTGGGCTTGAGCGTGAGGCAGTGGCCCGATATTCCTTCATGGCGGCTGCGCCAATCATCGCTGGCGCCGCGGTGTATGGCCTCAAGGACGTGCCACTCAGCGAGTTATTGTCCTTAGACTGGGTACTTGGGTTCGTAGCAGCGACAATCTCGTCGGTCGTGGTAATGCGCTGGATGCTCGGCTACGTGAAGAAGAACTCTTTCGCAGTCTTCATGTGGTATCGGATCGCTTTCGGTGCGCTCGTGATCGCGATCTTCTTTCTTCGCAGATAGAGGGAGGATGGTGTCGGCGCGAAACCTTATACTTGTGGCGCAAGGAATTCATGGTGACCGATTCGCAGCCTGATTCGCAGTAGGAGTCCGTGAATGGCGTCTTCGCGTGCAAAGACCAAAACCACGAAGCGCAGGTCCCTGCTCGGGACGAGGCGAGTGAGCAGGAAACCCGTTTCCAGAACACCCGGTTCCCAGAAGCGGCCCCTGCTCGATGACCGCACGAAGCGAGAGGTTGTTGGAGTCGCCCTCGCGTTGGTCGGCATCGCCCTTCTCATCGCCGTGCTCAGTCGCCATACCGGAGTCGTCACGGATGCGAGCGCATACGCGCTTCGCCAGTCGTTCGGACTCGGAGCGATTCTGATTCCGGTTCTTCTCGTCGTGTGGGGAGTGAGCTTCTTCATTCGTGCCGAGATCCACGAACTGCGCACGGGTGTTGGGCTGGCTCTCGTCGCCCTTTCGGTGATCTCCATCGCCGCAATGACCACCGTACGCGGGAATCCATCGCCTCAAGACGCGATCTTCTCCTCGGCGACCTCCCTCGCCTCGCACGGTGGCTACGTCGGAGGCGGCGTCGCGTGGGCACTCGCAAGTACCGTGGGCGGCACGATCGGGTTCATCCTTCTCGGCGGGCTCGTGGTGGTCGGGCTGATCTTGGGCGGAATGTCGATCGGCGGCATATTCGCCTGGGTTCAGCGCGTGTTCCACTTCGAGCGACCTGAAGGGCAAGCCGAGGAGCGCGTGCGTCCACGTGCCCCTCGAACGGCTCCGCTCTCCGAGGACAATCTCGATGAAACCCCCGTCGAGGCGGCGGCAGCCGATCTTGGCGTTCACCGCCGCAGAGCCGCCGAAGCTCCCGACCCGGAGATCGCGCGCAACACTGTCCCGACCCCGCGGGGAGGCGCGCCGCGAGCCCTGGAGGGCTTCGTCCTGCCGCCGCTCACGTTGTTGCATAAGACGGCTGCGTCGAGCGCCTCCGCCCACAAAGCATCTGACGCCGAGCAACGCAACACAGCGGACGCGATCACCGAGACACTCGCTACATTCGACATTCCCGCACGAGTCGTCAGCTGGATCGCCGGCCCGACGGTCACGCTGTTCGAACTTGAAATCGCCAAGGGTGTGCGGCTCTCTCGCGTCACGGCACTCGCGGACGACCTCGCGCTCGCCCTGGCGGCCTCCACCGTTCGCATTCTGGCCCCGATTCCTGGCAAGTCGCTGGTCGGAGTCGAAGTGCCGAATCAGCGCAGAACGTCGGTTACGCTCGGCGACGTGGTCACGCCCGCGGGAGAAGGCGGCCCGCTGCTTCTCGGTATCGGCAAGGACGTCGCCGGGACTCCGGTGCTTGCGGACCTTGCCACGATGCCACACCTGCTGCTCGGCGGCACCACAGGCTCCGGCAAGTCGGTGGCCATCAACTCCATGCTCATGTCGATCCTCATGCGTACGACGCCTGCCGAGGTCCGCATGATCCTGATCGATCCCAAGCGAGTCGAGCTCTCGCTCTACAACAACGTGCCACATCTCTACGTGCCTGTCGTGACCGAGCCAAAGGAAGCCGCTAGCGCGCTGGCGTGGTCCGTCTCGGAGATGGAGCGACGTCTCAAGGTGCTGCAAACGGCCGGCGCGCGTAATATCGGTTCCTACAACTCCATGGTGCAAGACGGCAAAGCACCTGAAGGTGCCAATGAGCTGCCGTATCTCGTGATCGTCATCGATGAACTCGCCGACTTGATGATGGTCGCTGCCAAAGAAGTCGAGGACTCGATCGTGCGCATCGCGCAACTCGCCCGCGCTGCCGGAATCCACCTCATCGTTGCCACCCAGCGGCCCGAGGCCAACGTTGTCACCGGCATCATCAAGGCCAACATCACGAACCGCATCGCCTTCAACGTCGCTAGCGCGATCGACAGCCGAGTAATCCTCGACCAGCCCGGTGCCGAGAAACTCGTTGGCCTCGGCGACATGTTGTACTCAACGCCCGCCTGGGCCAAGCCCAAGCGCATCCAGGGCTGCTTCGTGGCCGAGCCAGAAATCGAGGCGGTTGTCGAGCATCTCAAGAAGCAGGGCGAACCCGACTACCACGAGGAGATCCTGCACCTCAAGGTCTCGTCCAATGGCGGCGGAGTGGACCACGGCGAACAGGATGATCCGCTTCTGTGGGACGCCGCTGATATCACCGTTACCAGCGGTCTCGGATCGACCTCCATGCTCCAGCGCAGGCTCAAAGTCGGCTACGCGCGAGCTGGCCGTATCATGGACATGCTCGAGTCGAAGGGCATCGTCGGCCCGCCCGATGGGAGCAAGCCGCGCGAGGTACTGGTTGATGTTGAGGATCTCGAAGGAATCCGTGCCTTCGAGCGTGACAACGTAGGGAGCGAGGCACCGTAGACATGGGGCAACTCGGAGACACGCTGCGCGAGCGCCGCATGTCACTCGGGATATCGCTTGAGACCGCTGAGGCCGACACGAAGATTCGTGGACGGTTGATTGAGGCGTTGGAGATGGGCGACTACGGCAAGTTGCCCAACCCAGGTTACGTGCGTGGCTACGTCTCGAGTTACGCGCGCTATCTCGAACTCGATCCAATTCCGCTGCTCGCGATGTATCGGGCCGAAACAGGCGCCGGACGCTTTCATGAAATCAACCTCCCGGAGCAGCAAGTTGCCGGTCGTCACGAGCAGCACGCCGTGCCATGGCGCGTCGCCGTGATTGCGGCCGTCATCGTGGTCATCATCGCTGTCGGCGGGTGGATCGCGTATCGCGCCGTTCGCGGCCCGGCCACGCCACCGCCGATTCCATCGACAGCGACGACCGGATCGGGTAATCCCGGACAAACGCAGACTGCCGCACCGCCGTTCGTGCTCAAAGTCAGTGTCGGGAAGGACAGTGCGTCCACCCTGAAGGCGACGATCGATGGCAGCGTCGCCTTCGATGGCACGCTGGCCGGCGGACAATCCGAGACGTTCCAGGTGGCGGATACGGCTGTACTCAAGATCGGCAAGCCAGCCAACGTCACCGTGACGCGCGATGCGAAGAAGCTTGAGTTGCCCAAGAAAGGCCCGGCTACCCTGACACTGAACGCGAACGAGTCCCAGTAGGGAACCCGCTCGCCGGCGACAAGGAGGATTGATGGCCAAAGACAGCAGCTTCGATGTGGTGTCCGAGGTGGACCTTCAGGAGGTCGACAACGCCTTTCAGCAGGCGCAGAAGGAACTTGTACAGCGCTACGACTTGAAAGACTCCGGTGCCAAGCTCGAGTTTTCGAAGCACGACAAGAACTTCACACTCCACGCTCCGAGCGACTTCGTCGGCAAGCAAGTTGTCGATATCCTCAACACGAAGCTCGTGCGTCGCAACGTCGACCTCAAGGCAATCGCCTGGGGCCAGCCGGAAGCGGCGAGTGGCGGGACGGTACGAATTGTCGGCACCATCGTTATGGGTATCGAGACCGATCTCGCGAAGAAGATCAACAAGGACATTCGCGACGAGAAACTCAAGGTCAAGGTGCAGATCGAAGGCGACAAGCTGCGCGTCTCCTCGGCAAGCCGCGATGCTCTTCAGAGTGTCATCGCCTTCCTCAAGAAGGCCGACTACGGTATCCCGCTGCAGTTTGTGAACTACCGGTAGCGACGCCTTGACGCAACCTCCCGCAATCGCATTCGTCACGCTCGGCTGCCCGAAGAACGAAGTCGACACCGACCGCATGAGGGCAGCGGTCGTACAATCCGCCTTCGGCCTCGCCGAGCAACCCAGCGACGCCGACATCGTGGTCATCAACACGTGCGCGTTCATCCGCGAGGCCACCGAGGAATCGCTCGGCACCATCTTCTCGCTTGCCAATGAGTCGCTGCCTGATCGCGCTGATCGCGCGCTCATCGTGACCGGCTGCCTGCCTTCGCGCTACGGACGTGACCTTGATCAGCAGCTCCCCGAAGTCGCGGCGCTTCTTCCCGTCGCCGAGGAAGGCGACCTCCTCGCGACCATCGAGCGGATCACGGGGGTCTCGGCAGGCAGGGGAGTGCGCCAGAGCGCGTCGGACACCAGTGCGGGCGCGCGCGACGCGGTCGGTGCCAGCGCCGTCTCCGAGGACGACTCCGCCATGATGCGCACCGATAGCGAGCCCTCGGCGTACCTGCGGATATCGGATGGCTGCCATCGGGCGTGTGCGTACTGCACGATCCCGGCGATTCGCGGCCCCCACGTCAGCGCGCCGCTCGACGCAATCGTTGCCGAAGCGCGGCAGCTCGTCGCTTTGGGCGCCAGGGAGATCGTGCTGGTCGGGCAAGACATCACCGCATGGGGCCGCGACCTCGACGGTGCCGGGACCCTCGCCGATGTCGTGCGGGCTGTCTCGGCGGTTCGTGGCGTTGCGTGGGTTCGCCTCATGTACGTGCAGCCCGACGGCGTGACCGATGAGCTGCTCGAGGTTATGGCAAGCGCCTCCAATGTCTGCCACTACCTCGACATGCCGCTCCAGCATGCGTCCGCCACAGTCCTGCGATCAATGGGAAGGCGCGGCAGCGGCGTCGACTTCCTGTCTCTGATCGCTCGCATTCGCGCGATCCTGCCGGATGTCGTCTTACGCACGACACTGATCGCCGGCTTCCCCGGCGAGACTCGCGACGACGTCAAACAGCTTCACGCATTCATGCAAGAAGCGCGTTTCGACTACATTGGCGTGTTCGCGTACTCTCCCGAAGAAGGCACAACAGCCGCCGAGATGCCCGACCAGGTGCCGCCACGCACACGACGTGCCCGCGCACAGCGCCTGCGTGATGTGGCCGACGAGATCGGGTTCGAGAAGGCTGCCGAGCAGATCGGCCGCACGCACACGGTCCTTGTCGAAGGCGTGGACGAGGACGGCAGTGTCGTCGGTCGTTGGTGCGGGCAGGCGCCGGAGATCGATGGTGTTGTCGTGCTCGATCGCGGCTCGGCTGGCGAGATTGTCTCGGCACGCATTCTGGATTCGCTTGGATACGACCTGGAAGGCGAGGTGTTCTGACGTGGCGCAAGCGGAAGGTTCTCGGCTCCACCTCAACGCCGCCAACAGCGTCACGCTCGCCCGAATGGTCTTCATCCCCGTCTTCCTCGTTGTTCTGCTCGGGGACTGGCCGCGGTGGCTTCAGGGGCCTGCGCTGCTGTACGCACTCCGCCCGTGGATCGCAGCCCTGGTGTTCGGCGCGCTTGCGGCGACCGATGGCGTGGACGGCTACTTGGCGCGTTCGCGCAACGAGGTGACGACGTTCGGCAAGTTCCTCGATCCACTCGCCGACAAACTCCTGGTCACAGCTGCCCTTCTGGCGCTCGTCGAGATCCACGTCGTGCCTGCGTGGATCGCTCTGGTGATCATATCGCGCGAGTTCATCGTTTCTGGCTTGCGCATGGTTGCATCCGCTGAAGGTACGGTGATCGCGGCCTCGTGGTACGGCAAAGTCAAGACGGTGCTGCAGATCACGGCCATCCTGCTGTTCATTGTCAAAGACAGCAGCGTGTTCGCCGGATTCTCAGTCGACCTCCAGCTGTGGGTGCAAGTCACGGCATGGACGGTCATGGGAGCTGCGGTTGTGATGACCATCATGTCGATGATCGACTATTTCGTGCATGCTCGTGACGTGCTCATAGGGCCATGGTCGAGTGCACCCTTGCGTGCCGATGCAGAGCCCCGCATCGATCGAGGCGCCGCACACGAGACCGACGAGACTGTCGACTAGGAGCTGGGATGTACGAGCGCCGAGACGCCGCCATCGTCACCGTGGGATCTGAGCTAGTCGAAGGATTACGCGTCGACACGAACACCGCCCAAGTCGCTCGCGACATCTCTCGCTTCGGCTTCGCGGTCCAGGAAGCCGTGAGTGTCGGTGACGACGTCGCACTGCTCGCCGAGACGCTCGCGCGGCTGGCCTCGGCGTGCGCACTCGTAATCGTCACAGGTGGACTCGGCCCGACCCATGACGACGTCACGCGCGATGCCGCATCGGCAGCACTCGGTCTGCCCATGCACTCCGATCCTCGGCTTGTGGGATTCCTCGAGCCGTTCGTCGCGCGACACGCGCACCCCAAGTCGGCGGAGCGGATCCTCTCGCAGGCACTCGTGCTCGACGGCGCCGAGGTTCTGTGGCCGTCGACAGGTACCGCGGCCGGCCAGATCGTTGCGACGCCTGCAGGACAGATCATCTTGTTGCCTGGCCCGCCACACGAGATGCGCCCGATGCTCACCCAAGCCCTCGGACGCTTCACCTCCCAGCGGGCCGAAGCACGCGAACTCGGCGTCACGGGATGGCCGGAATCCGACGTGCAGCACGCCGCGCAGAGCGCGCTCGAATCCTTCGAGGGCATCCAGCTGACCATACTGGCTCGACCCGGAGACATTCGGGTACTCCTCCTCGACGAGGGGGCGGGGGAGGCAGAGCTCGATCGCGCAGCCCACGCAATTGCCGAGAAGATCGGAGCCGCATGCTACTCGACCGACGGTTCCACACTCGCTGATACCGTGATACGTGAAGCGAGTGCCCGCGGCCTGACCATTGCGACCGCCGAATCGTGCACTGGCGGCATGGTGGCCGCGGCACTCACTGACGTCGCCGGCGCGTCACAAGCGTTCCTCGGCGGAGCGGTGACCTACTCCAACGCCTCCAAAACGCGCCTGCTCGACGTTTCGCCTGCCGACCTCACCCGACACGGCGCCGTCAGCCGGGAGGTGGCCGCCGCCATGGCACGCGGGGCCAAAGAGCACTTCAGCGCCGATGTGTGCGTGTCCATCACCGGAATCGCCGGACCTTCGGGCGGCACTGCCGACAAGCCAGTCGGGACCGTGTGGTTCGGCGTTCTCTCAAGCGCTCGCGACGGCATGGAGACGCAAGAACTCGTCACATGGACCGGTGCCAGCCGAGAAGCCATCCGCGCACGCGCAACCGCACGCGCTCTCGACCTCGTGCGTCGTGAGGTGATCGGCGCATGAGCGCTCGGCGTAGTTTCGTCGCTATTGAGCTCCCACCGCTCGTCGTGGCGGCGTTGCTTCGCGCCGGAAAGTCCATCCGCTTGGCCGCCACACATTGGCGCGATGACAAGTGGGTTTCCGAGCACAACCTGCACATCACTCTGAAGTTCCTCGGGACTGTCGAAGACAATGTCCTCCAGGCTCTTCAGGCTGACCTCGGCCCAGCGCTTGCGAACGTCGCGATCTTTCCGCTGGCACTCGAGCGCACGCTCGCGGTGCCGCACCACGGTCATCGCAACATGATTTGGGCCACGTTTGCGGACCCTGACAGTCAATGCGCAACCCTCGCCTCCATCGTTGACGAAGTCGCCGCGCGACATGGCATCGAACGCGACACGCGACCCTTCGTGCCTCACGTGACGCTCGTCCGCGCCCGCAAGCCGCGCCGACTCACCGATGAGGCTCTGGCCTCGGCAAATGCAGAGATCCTCGCTCACCACGTTTCGATGTCAGTGTCATCGGCTACGCTTCTCGCAAGCACGCTGACGCCAGCTGGACCCATCTACGAGCGTCTTCATAAGTGGACCTTCTCGCCAAGAAGATAGGCCCGTGCTCGCGCAGGAAGCCGAGCTTCGTTGACATCGAACACGTGTTCGTGTAGGGTCGAGTTGCCCTCGTGGGGACTCTCGGCACCGGATTGGAGCGAGTGAAGTATGGACCGCGAGAAAGAGAAGATTCTCGACGTCACCAAAGAGCAGATCGAGAAGAAATTCGGCAAGGGTTCCTTGATGAAGCTCGGCGAGCACGCCGCCTCAGACCAGATCGCGGCTATCCCAACCGGCTCTCTTGCGCTCGATGCCGCTCTCGGCATTGGCGGTGTGCCAAGAGGCCGGATTGTCGAGATATATGGGCCCGAATCTTCCGGAAAGACAACCTTGGCCCTTCAAGTTGTCGCCGAGGCTCAGGCGGCCGGGGGCGTTGCCGCTTTCATCGATGCCGAGCACGCCCTCGACCCCAGCTACGCATCTCGCCTCGGTGTCGATATCGATGAGATTCTCATCTCGCAGCCCGACACCGGAGAGCAAGCGCTCGAAATCTGCGACATGCTTGTTCGTAGCGGTGCTATCGACGTCGTCGTCATTGACTCCGTTGCGGCACTCGTGCCCCGCGCCGAACTTGAGGGCGAAATGGGCGATGCCTCCGTCGGCCTGCAAGCCCGCCTCATGAGCCAGGCTCTCCGCAAGCTCGCCGGATCGCTCAACAACACCAACACGACGTGTATCTTCATCAACCAGCTCCGAGAGAAGATCGGTGTCATGTTCGGCAGTCCCGAGACAACAAGCGGCGGTCGCGCCCTCAAGTTCTTCTCGACCGTTCGCATCGACGTTCGCAGAATCGACTCGATAAAGGCGGGCACCGAGATCGTCGGAAACCGCGTTCGCGCGAAAGTCGTCAAGAACAAGGTGGCCGCACCCTTTCGGCAAGCCGAGTTCGACCTCATGTACGGCACTGGCATCAGCAAGGAGGGATCGGTCCTCGACCTTGCGGTCGAGGAGGGGATCGTTGCCAAGTCCGGAGCATGGTACACCTGTGGCCAGGAAAGACTCGGTCAGGGTCGAGAAGCAGCGAAGGACTTCTTGCGCGAGAATCCCTCTCTCCGTGACGACATCGAAGGCAAGGTACGCGCTCAGCTTGACCTTCCTCCGCTCAAGGAGGCCGCACCGGTGGTTCAAAACGCACCTGTGGAGGTCGCCCCTGCGGTCAAAGACATCTCCAGGCCCAAGGCCACTGCGTCGGCCGCCTCGTAGGCCCCGACCCGCGTGTCAGCGCACATTCTTCGAATCGAAGACGTCGGGCCTGAGCGCAAGGCTCGGCGTCTCGTCTTCGATGACGGCAGCGACCCGCGGCTCACTTCACTGGCTGCCGTGCGCAAGCTCGGGCTCGAAGAAGGGGCCGAGGTCTGTCCTGAACAGCTCGACGACGCCTTGACAGAGGTTGAGGAGCCCCTTGCCAGGGAACGCGCGCTGCGCCTTCTCGGCTATCGGGACCGTTCGAGAGCGGAATTGACGCGCAAGCTGTCCGACTCGGGCTATCCTGACGATCTGGCTCGGCGGATCTCGGATCGGTTCTTGCAGGTCGGGCTCGTTGACGACGAGCGTTTCGCCGCTGCTTGGACGCGCTCACGGCGCGCCGCCCGAATCGGCCCGCGCCGCATTGAGCGTGAGCTTCTCGCCAAGGACATCGATCCTGAGATCATCGCCGACGCACTTGCCACCGAATGTCCTGACGATTCACAGGTTGACCAGGCGATCCAGGCGCTGCGCGGCGCGGTTGCGCGCAGCGCGAAACAGCGAGACACCCTCATTCGCAGACTCGTGGCCAAAGGCCACGCACTCCCCGTTGCGGTGCAGGCGGTGGACACAGCCTCTTCGCGCGCTGGTGATATTCGGCAGCCTTGACGGTTTGACCTGCTCAACGTAGCATTCGTGCTGGCATCAGTGATCCTCCGCTGCAGCGTCAAGGACGCTACCGGCGGTTTCTATGTAGCACGCAAAGAGGCTCGGACAGAACGGCCTGAGAGGTCGTTGCTGGCGTATTCCGGGTATTTCCTGGCCAAAGCAGCATAGGCGGATCGTGATGCCGGGCGGCCCATCGTCCGGTTTCGCTTCTCTTTGAGACCGCTCGTTGGGCGCTTCATGACACGACGAGACGATCCCGAAAGGAGGGCGAACGTGGCCGTCACACTCGCTACAATCGCAGTCGCATTGGTCATTGGTGTCGCCCTCGGCTATGCAGTCAACCGCTTCCTGATCAAAGACCGTACCGCCCGTGCCGCCGAGTCGGCGGAGCGTGTGGTACGAGACGCGGAGAAGCAAGCCGAGACCCTCAAGAAAGAATCACTCCTTGAGGCCAAAGATGAGATTCTGAGACTCAGGCAGGAAGCCGAAGCCGACAACAAGGAGCGCCGCAAGGAAATTCAGGCGCTCGAAACGCGCTTGTCCGACCGTGAGGCTTCCATCGATCGCAGAGCGGAATCCCTCGACAAGAGGGAGCATCAGCTCTCTTCCCAGGCCGGGCAGATCGCCAAGTCCGAGAAGGAGCTCGAAGAGCTGATCGCCGAGGAACGCGACCGTCTCGAGCATCTCGCGGGCATGACCGCCGACCAAGCACACCAAGAACTCCTCTCGCGCGTCCAGGACGACGTGAAGCGCGATGCAGCAGCATTCATTCGCGAGTCCGAGACGCGTGCGCGGGAAGAGGCCGACAAACGCGCGCGTAACATCGTGGGCATTGCAATCCAGCGCGTCGCAGCAGACCATACGGCCGAGTCCACGGTTTCCGTCGTCCATATCCCCAGTGACGACATGAAGGGCCGGATCATTGGCCGAGAGGGCCGCAACATCCGCGCGTTCGAACAGATGACCGGCATCAACCTCATCATCGATGACACACCCGAAGCCGTCATTCTCTCGAGCTTCGACCCAGTCCGGCGTGAGATCGGGCGTATCACGCTCGAAACCCTCATCGCCGACGGCCGCATCCACCCAGCACGCATTGAGGAGATGTTCAACAAGGCGGAAGCCCTGGTGACTCAGCAAGTGCACGAGGCGGGCGAGCAGGCGGCGTTCGACAGCGGCATCCATGGCTTGCATCCTGAGCTGATCCGCACGCTCGGTCGACTCAAGTTCCGCACGAGCTACGGTCAGAACGTGCTCAAGCACTCACTGGAGGTCAGCTACCTTGCCGGCGTGATGGCATCCGAACTCGGCGTAGACGTCCAACTCGCAAAGCGAGCTGGCTTGCTTCACGACCTCGGCAAGGCGATCGACCACGAGATTGAAGGGCCGCACGCGCTTCTCGGTGCTGACCTTGCTCGACGCATGAATGAGCCCAAAGCTGTCGTCCACGCGATCGAGGCGCATCACGGCGACATCGAGCCCAACACTGTCGAAGCCGTCCTCGTTCAGGCTGCCGATGCGATATCGGCAGGACGACCTGGCGCGCGTCGTGAGACGCTCGAGAGCTACATCAAGCGTCTTGAGAAGCTTGAGGCCGTTGCCAACTCCCACAAGGGAGTTGAGAAGACGTATGCGATGCAGGCTGGCCGAGAGGTCCGCGTCATGGTGAAGCCCGAACAGATCTCGGACTCCGACGCCACAGTGCTTGCTCGCGACATCGCGAAGCAGATTGAAGACGAACTCGAATATCCGGGACAGATCAAGGTCATGGTTATCCGCGAGAGCCGGGCAGTTGACTACGCGAAGTAGCCGTACCTCATAGTCCGCGCACGCCCCCAAGATTCGCCGATCTGGCGAATCTTGTCTTTTCCTCTGGACAAGGCTGCATAATTCTTCATAAGGTCGGGAAGAAGACTTTACAAGAAACGGCTCGCGTATTCGCATATCTGCAACCCGGCTGACTTTTCGCGGATGTGAAGGCAGGAAGTGGGGCCTGTGCCGAGCAGTCATCACGAAGACGTCGATCATGTCCGGCGATCGTATCGGTTCATGTTCTTGGCGGCCGTGACTCTAGCTGCAGTCGGCGCTCCACTCCTCATGCAAGGTGTTGTCGCTCTCGTGTCCGGGTTCTCAGACTCCATGGGTAGGGGTGTCGGGCTCTTCAGTCTCAGCGCACTGCCGATGGTTCTCGCATGGCTTGCGTGGCGCAGAACGCAGGACTTTCAGCGCTTCCTCGACGACGAGACGTAGAGACACTCCGTGGCATCTTGACGTGCGACGGTTGTCCACACCCTCCCTATTCCGTCACGCGGCCTGTAGACTGGACGCATGACTCCTTCCGATGAACTCCTCGAATTCGTGTCCTCAGTGTCTGGGGACGCGTTCCTCAAAGTCGAAGAAAGCTTCGGCGACGGCTATGTGCGGCTGAATGTCTCCGAAGCGGAGCGTCGTCAAGCCAAGCACGACATTCGATCCATCGAAGACATCGTTGTTGAGCTCCTGCGAAACTCGCGAGACGCGCACGCGCGCAGGATCTTTGTCGCCACGGGCAAGGAGGGGGACCGTCGCACGCTGACCGTCATCGATGACGGAATCGGCATCCCAAGTCCGATGGCCGACCGTGTCTTCGAGCCACGAGTGACGAGCAAGCTCGACTCAATGGTCGTCGACCAATGGGGCGTGCACGGGCGAGGCATGGCTCTGTTCTCAATCCGCAGCAACACCATCGAGGCAAGGGTAGCGAGTTCCGATCTGCACAAAGGCGCGGCCGTCGTGATCGCAACTGATACCTCACAGCTTGCTGAACGTGCGGACCAGTCTACGTGGCCGATCGTCGAACGTGACGACGAAGGCGCCCTCAAGGTGGCACGAGGCCCGCACAACATCGTGCGACGCGTTGTTGAATTCGCTGCTGAGCACCCAGGCATGGAACTCTACATCGGCACACCAACCGACATTGTCACCACCATGTCTGCGGTCGCCCGACGCGAGCTCGACACGTCCGAGCTGCTGTTTTGTGACAACTTGGACAAACTGCCGGTGTGGTTGCGCTGCGGCGCTTCCGCAGACGCAGGCGAACTGGTGGACGTTGCGGACTCCATCGGTCTGCCCATATCAGAGCGCACAGCGCATCGCGTGCTGGGAGGGGAGCTGCCAGCGGCGCGCCCCGTGCTCGAGGTCGTCACCGCAGCCGAGAGGGCTCCCGTAGCCCCCGCCGGGCCGGACATCTACCGAGACCGCCGCGGACTCAAGATCCACCATAGTGACGTTGCGATGTTTCGGACCGAACTTGAGAAGGCGTTTGACGCCATTGCCGAGCGATACTACCTGCATCTGAAATGCGAGCCAAAGATCACCGTCGGCAAGGAAGACATTCGCGTTCGTTTCGAAGTGGAGAAAGAGGACTGACGCGCACCCCGAACCCACGCTATACTGGTCGACGCACCTTCTTCGCAGATGCAGGCTCTTCGTAGCAGCGATCATCCTACGCATGCAGATGCCGCCACCAGGCGGCTCGTACCAGGTACGTACCAGGGAGGGGTCCGTGGAAGTCCTCAAGGTGTCGAGCAAGTCCAATCCCAACTCCGTCGCAGGAGCCCTGGCGGGTATCGTACGTGAACAGGGATCGGCTGAGATTCAGACGGTGGGCGCCGGCGCCTTGAACCAAGCGGTCAAAGCGATCGCGATTGCGCGTGGGTTCATTGCCCCTTCCGGAATCGAGTTGACATGCGTTCCTGCCTTCGCCGACATCGAAATCAACGGCGAGGAGCGCACGGCCATCCGCCTGCTCGTGGAGCAGCGAGACATGCACCGCTAGCTCGCGAGCACACATGAAAGCCGACCTCCACGTCCACTCAACCGCCTCGGATGGCACGCTCCGACCGTCGGCGCTTGTCCAGCGAGCACATGCGAACGGAGTCGACGTTCTGGCCCTGACCGATCACGATTCGGTTGAGGGGATTGCGCAAGCAAGGGCGGAGGCGCTCCGGATCGGCATGACGCTGATCGATGCAGTCGAACTTTCTGCCGTCGCCGACTCGCACGACATCCACATCCTCGCGTATTTCGTCGATCCCAAGAGCGAGCCGCTCGCGCGCTTGCTCCGCACGCTCAGGGACGCCCGAAGAGCTCGGGCAGAAGTCATGGTCGCAACGCTCAATAGTGCGGGCTACGACGTCTCCCTCGACGACGTACTGGCCATCGCTGACGGCGGGACGCTTGGCCGCAGTCACGTAGCCCGCGCCCTGGTCGGAGCGGGTCATGTCGACTCAATCCAGCAGGCCTTCGAGACCCTCATCGGCAGAGACAAGCCGTTCTACGTGCAGAAGCGCAGTGCCGAACCCAGCAAGGTCATCGCCGAGATCCGCGACCTCCACGCGATTCCCGTGATTGCGCACCCCGGAATCACCGCGGTAGATGACCTCATCCCCCAAATGGTGCAGGCCGGATTGCTCGGCATCGAGGCCTACCACGCTGACCACACCCCCGAGCAAGTGAACCGCTATGCCGATCTGGCCGCACACTACGGCGTGCTTGCCACCGGCGGTAGCGACTTTCACGGCCCAGGAGCACCGAATCCTGACGTCGGGTCGGTTGACGTGCCGGTCGTTGACGTTGAGGCGCTGCTGGCAGCTGGAGCGCGTCTGTAGGGGGCGGGACCATCCCGCACGGACCGGCCCGCGCGCCGCACCTCTCAGGCCTCCTTGGCAACGCGTGCTACACTCCACCCGCCATGCAGACCTACCTGATTCGCACTTTCGGGTGCCAGATGAACAAGCACGACTCGGAACAGGTTGCGGGACTTCTCGCCGGACAAGGGATGGAGCCAGTCACCCAGGCCGAGGACGCAGACGTGGTCGTCTTCATGACCTGTTGCGTCCGAGAGAATGCCGACGAGCGCCTTCGCGGCCAGGTACGCTCGCTGAAGAGCATCAAGGCCCAGCGACCTGGACAGCTTATCGCGGTAGGCGGCTGCATCGGCCAACGAGATGGCGACATGCTGCGGAAGCAGATCCCTCATGTCGACGTCGTGTTCGGGACCCACAACCTCGCCAACCTGCCGACACTGCTCAAAGCTGCGCAGACTCACCATCAACCTCAAGTAGAGGTGCTCGATGAGTCCACCTCTTTCGCAGCTGACTTGCCCTCACAGCGAGCACATCCGTGGCACGCATGGATCCCGATCACGGTGGGCTGTGACAATTTTTGCAGCTACTGCATAGTGCCGTACGTCCGCGGTCGCGAACACTCTCGACCTCTCGAAGACGTCGTGGCGCAGGCCACCGCACTGAAGGCTGAAGGCGTACTTGAGGTCACACTCCTTGGGCAGAACGTGAACTCCTACGGTCGAGACCTCTACGGCGCGCCGCGCTTCGCAGACGTCCTTGAGGCCGTGGCCGGTTCCGGCGTCCAACGCATTCGCTTCGCTACGAGTCACCCGAAAGACCTATCAGCCGAAACCATTCGCGTCATGGCCGAGGCCCCGTCGGTCATGCCATATCTGCATCTCCCGGTGCAGTCGGGTTCTGATCGAACCCTTGCCGCGATGAATCGCCACTACACGCGTGCCGACTACCTCGACCTCGTTGCGCAAATCCGAAGTGCAATTCCGCACATCGCATTGTCCACCGACATCATTGTCGGCTTTCCCGGTGAGAGCGAAGCCGACTTCGAGCACACGCTTCAGCTCGTTCGAGACGTGGGCTTTGACCAAGCGTTCACGTTCATCTACTCCCGCAGAGAAGGTACGCCTGCGGCGCTCATGCCTGACCAAGTTCCTCGCGACGTCGCTCAGGCACGGTTCGATCCGCTGATCGAGGCTGTCCAGTCTTCAGCCTTCGAGCGCTCCCTTGCCTATCTTGGAACGACACAGCCGGTGCTCTTCGAGGGCGCCAGCAAACGCGACGACCGTGTGCTTTCGGGCAGAGCGCCAAGCAACAAGGTGGTTCACGCCCTGCTGCCTCAGGGACTCTCGGCGCAAGATTTCGCGGGCCGGATTGTCGACGTGACAATCGAGCACGCTCATACGTGGTTTCTGAGCGGCAGCCTCGGGGATACACAGGCTTGAGCCCGACCGTCGGCTCGGCATACGCGCAGCTCGGCACACACGCGCACAGCGAGGACGCACGCAGGCGCTGACCACGATGAGGGAGGCATGCAATGGCCGATGAGGTCTTTGGAGTCGTCTCGCCCCATCCTCCGATCTTCGTTCCGGCGGTGGGAGGGCAGGAAGCTCACACGGCCCAAGCGTCCCTGGATGCGCTTGCCTCGGCCGGCAGAGCGCTCTCGGCGTTTGCGCCGGACGCGATTGTCTTGATGTCCCCTCACGCGCCGACCGCCTACGACGCGTTCGTGATCGACGGCGCCGCCAACCTCACTGGCTCTCTCGAGCAGTTTGGTGATTCGCGTCCCTACCAATGGCCCGGCGATCCAGAGCTCGCCCAGGCAATCCTGGCTGGCGCGGAGTCGCGTGACATCGCCGTGATCGAGCGTGGTGCCGATCCGCGACTTCGGCCGGGGTGGCTCGACCACGCGTCAATCGTGCCACTCTCCTTCATCGAGCCGACACGATCCGTGCCTGTCGTCATCGTGTCGCTGTCGTGGCTTGACTACGAGAACCATCGCGCGCTTGGCGAAGTGGTGCGCGCGCAGGCCGATGCGCTCGGCAAGCGCGTCGTGTTCCTCGCAAGCGGCGACATGTCGCACCGCCTCATCCCCGGCGCTGCCGCCGGCTACTCGCCGAGAGGAGCGGAGCTTGACGCTGCCATCGTAGAGCGCGTTCGCGCGGGCAACCTCACCCAGCTCATGTCTCTTGACCCCGGTCTCGTCGAAGCGGGAGGGGAGTGTGGTCTGCGCTCCATCATCACTCTCGGCGGATTCGCTGGACTGGATCCTGTGCCAACGCGCGTGCTCTCCTACGAGGGACCGTGGGGCGTCGGGTACCTCACAGCACTGGTGGGCCGCGATGCGCTGTCCAGCTACGACCGCACCACGACCGCTGCGACAGGTCGCAAGGGAGGCATGGCGGGCTCCGATGACAGCGAGATCGTTCGTCTCGCGCGCACCGCGATCGAGGGATTCGTGCGAACTGGCACTCAACCGCACCCGCTTCCACTGAAGTCACCGGAGTACCCGCAGCGAGCAGGGGCGTTCGTCAGTCTGCATCGCAACGGCATGCTCCGAGGCTGCATAGGCACGATCGGCCCGACTCGCCCAACACTCGCCGACGAGGTTGCCAACAACGCTGTACAGGCCGCAACAGAAGACCCTCGCTTTTCGCCACTCACTGAAGGCGAGCTCGCCGATCTCGACGTGAAGGTCGATGTCTTGCATCCACCTGAGACATGCGCGCTCGAAGACCTCGATCCATCCCGATACGGCGTGATCGTCACAAGCGGATACCGCCGGGGACTACTGCTTCCCGATCTTGAGGGCGTCGACGATGTCGCGCAGCAGGTCTCAATCGCGATGCAGAAGGCCGGAATCCCCATGGGCACCAGATGTGACCTGCAGCGATTCAAGGTGGACCGCTACACTTAGCGCATGACCAGCTCTGAGACTGAACTCACCCCCCGCGTGCTCGCCATCGTCGGCCCCACCGCCTCGGGCAAGACCGCACTTGCCGAGGAACTCGCAGTACGCCTCGATGGCGAGATCATCTCGGCAGACTCCATGCAGGTGTATCGGGGCATGGACATCGGGACCGCCAAGCCCGCAGCGACGCATCGACGCGTCCCGTGTTGGTGTCTCGATCTCGTGAACGTCGGCGAGCCGTTCTCGGCGGCGCTCTATCAGCGCGACGCCAGACGCGCGATCGCCGACATCGCAAGACGAGGCCGACTTCCGATCGTCGCGGGGGGTACGGGTCTCTACGTTCGGGCCGCGCTCGACGACATGGAATTCCCCGCAGGGGAGCAGGCGGACAACGCTGCCCGGCAGGCCTATGAGGCCTATGCGGCCCAGCATGGGGCAGAAGGGTTGCATGCGCTGCTTGCGAAGCGCGATCCCGCATCGGCCGACGTCATCCACCCCAACAACGTCCGTCGTGTCGTTCGAGCGCTCGAGATGAACGATGCCGGTGAGTGCTACGCGCGCCAAGCCGCAGGGTTCTCGGCGAGAAGGAGCATCTACGACACGCGCTTCATCGGGCTCGAAGTCGACAGGGAGCAGCTTGCCGAGCGAATCGATGCGCGCGTCGATTTGATGATGGAGCGCGGCTTGCTCGGCGAGGTGAAACGCCTGCTCGACGCCGGGTTCCGAGACGCGCTCACGGCATCGCAGGCCATCGGCTACAAGGAGTTCGTGCCTGTCCTTGAGCGCGGCGCTGACCTCGGTGAAGCAGTGGCAGCGGTCAAGCAGGCAACGCGCCGATACGCCAAACGCCAGCTGACCTGGTTTCGCGCCGACCCACGCGTGCGATGGATTGACGTCACCACTTTGTCGACGGCGGACGCGGCAAACGAGACGCTGGGTGCGATAGACTAGGGCACCCGTGAGCCTCCGCGGACAACCGGGCGTGCGCAACGACATTGTGAGCGCCAACGCACACATCGGCACTGGGCGGCTGTGCAGCACACACGCAACGAGGAGCACTTCATGGAGCTTTCGTTCGTCAAGATGCATGGGCTAGGAAACGACTTCGTGGTCTTTGAAGACCTCGCAAGCGAAATCGACCTGAGCCCCGAAGCCGTCGCGTGGTTTTGCGACCGCCATTTTGGCGTCGGTGGTGACGGCGTGATTCTCGTGCGCCCCGCCACAACTCCCGACGCCGACTACTACATGGCCTACTACAACAGCGATGGCTCAACCGCCGAGATGTGCGGCAACGGCATCCGCTGCTTCGCGAAGTACGTCGTCGATCACGGCCTGCTCGCCACTGACCGCGACGAGCTTGTCGTCGAGGCCCTCGGCGGGCGACTCATGCCTATCAAGCTCACGCGCGCCTACGACGGCACACTCTACCTGGCGACCGTGGACATGGGCGAGCCGGTACTCGCGCCCGTAGATGTCCCAACGGGACTACGGGCCGAATCCGACGACGACGCTGTGATTTGTCGGCCGCTTGAGACAGACGCGGGAACATTTGAGGTTACCACCGTATCGATGGGCAATCCTCACTGCGTGATGTGGGTCGACGACGTAGACGACGCCGACGTGGCCGGTATCGGCGGCGCTATCGAGACGCACGAGCTATTTCCAGCGCGCACCAACGTCGAGTTCGCCCAGGTCACGGCCGATGGTGGCATCCGCCTTCGCGTCTGGGAGCGTGGCTGCGGCGAGACGCTTGCATGCGGAACCGGCGCCTGCGCGACGCTCGTCGCCGCGTCACTTGAGGACCGTTCCGGCCGAGAAGCCACGATCGAGCTTCCAGGCGGCGACATCGACGTGCGCTGGGCCGAAGACAACCACGTCTATATGACCGGTCCCGCCGTAGAGGTGTTCGCGGGACAGATCACAATCGCCGAGGACGATGAGGCGGACGAGTAGCACGCCGCCAGGCCATTGCCGCAGCGAACGTCGGCATCGCTCCCGCACACCAATGCCAACCACGCGAGCATCGGCTCCCGCGTGTTCGGTCTCGCTCTGTAACCGGACCGCAACGTGAGCGGTCCGTCCCAATGCTACGATGGCAGCGAGCCAATCGGCTCATCAAAGCCGCCATCGACAATGAGGAGAGCGACCCGGTGAGGACCGCCAAGCGAATCGACAACCTGCCCCCATACCTCTTTGCTGAGATCGACCGCAAGAAGGAGGCAAAGCAGGCTCAGGGAATCGATGTGATATCCCTCGGCATTGGCGATCCCGACATGCCAACTCCTCAGCGAATCGTGGACGCGATGGCCAAGGCAATCACCGTGCCGAGAAACCACCAATACCCCGCCTACGCGGGCTCCAAAGCGTATCGCGAGGCATCTGCCGAGTGGGTGCGTCGGCGCTTCGGCGTCGAGCTCGATCCGGCGAGCGAAGTCCTCGCGCTTATCGGCAGCAAGGAAGGCATTGCGCATCTGTTCCCGGCATTCGTCGACGTCGGCGAGTACACGCTGGTGCCGGGTGTCGGCTATCCCGTCTATCACACGGGCGGCATTCTCGTCGGCGGGCTCACGCACTGGATGCCGATGAACGACTCCAACGATTGGCTCGCCGATTTCGAGTCAACTCCGGCCGACGTGCTCGCCAAGGCCAAGATGATGTTCATCAGCTACCCGAACAACCCCTCCTCGGCAATTGCGCCGGTGGAGTATTTCGACCGCGCTATTGCGTTTGCCAGGAAGCATGACCTGCTGCTCGTACACGACAATGCGTACTCCGAGATCGGCTTCGACGGCTACACTCCGCCCTCACTCCTCGAGCGCCCGGGCGCCAAGGACGTCGCGATCGAGCTGTTCAGCTGCTCGAAGGCGTACAACATGACCGGTTGGCGTGTGGCATTTGCCGCCGGTAATGCCGAGGCGATCAAGGCTCTGGGCACGGTGAAGTCCAATATCGACTCCGGCATCTTCACCGCAGTGCAGGATGCTGCGATCGAGGCAATGCTCGGCCCGCAGGACGACGTCGTCCAGATGAGCGCGATCTATCAGCGCCG
>CAZIPN010000002.1:0-50988 GCA_964541225.1 uncultured Eubacteriales bacterium | reverse complement strand
GACTCGCGCTGGCCCATCGAGGAGTCCCTCGCCGAACTCGCCCGACTCGCCGACACGGCCGAGGTCGAGGTTGTAGCGACTATCACGCAGCGGCTCGACCGCCCCAATCCCCGCACGTTCGTCGGTGCTGGCAAGGCCGACGAAATCGCCGAGACCGCGCAAGCACTTGACGCGAACCTCGTCATCTTCGACGACGAGCTGTCGCCGAGCCAGCAGCTCAATATCGAGAAGCTCTTGCCTGAAACGCGCGTCATCGACCGGACCGCTCTCATCCTGGAGATCTTCGCCATGCATGCGGTGACCCGCGAAGGGAAACTGCAGGTCGACCTCGCGCAGCAGGAGTACGTTCTGCCGCGTCTGCGCGGCATGTGGGGACACCTCGAACGTGAGCGTCTCGGCGGTGGTCGTGGCACACGCTTCGGCGCCGGCGAGTCGCAGCTCGAGACAGACCGCCGCATGGCCCGCAAGCGCATCGCCGCGCTCAAGCGCGATCTGGCGGCAGTGACAGGCGAGCGCAAGCTGCAGCGCAAGGCAAGAGCGCGCAGCGGCGTCTACCGAGTCTCCCTCGTCGGCTACACGAACGCGGGCAAGTCGACGCTCCTCAATGCGCTCACCGACGCCGGCGTCCTACAGGCGGACATGCTGTTCGCCACGCTCGACTCCACGACGCGCCGGCTGTGCCTGCCTGAAGGCCGCGAGATCACGCTCACCGACACCGTGGGGTTCATTCACAAGCTTCCTCACGGGCTGGTGGAAGCCTTCAAGTCGACGCTCGACGAGGTCGCCGAGGCCGACCTGCTCCTTCACGTCGCCGATGCGAGCGCCGAGCACCGCGACGCCCACATGCAAGCAGTGCGCGAAGTCTTGCACGAGATCGGAGCCGCCGAGACACCCAGCATCGTGGTCTTCAACAAGTCCGATCTGCTCACGCCCGAGGAGGCCGACGTGCTGTGTCGTCGATTCCCGGGTGCGCTACTCGTGTCCAGCCTCCATGAGCAAGGCCTCGAGACGCTGCTCACCCGAATTGCCGAGGAGGCCGCGAAGCACAGCGTGACGTTGACGGTACTCGTGCCCTACACACGCGGCGAGATCGTCGCGCTTGCTCACGAGCGTGCACAGATCATCAGCGAGCGACACACGCAAACCGGTACGCAGCTCGTGCTCCGGATACCTGCCGAGTCCATCTCGGCATTCGATGAGTTCCGAATCGAAAGCAGCGAGGACATCTCGGCAGACAGCTAGCCCATTCCCGGGCCGTTCCCGGCTCCGGCTGCCGTTCCCGGCTACAGTCGGCGGAAGAGCGCCACGACCTTGCCCAGGATGGTGACGTCGGTTGAGTAGATCGGCTCCATCGTCGAGTTCGCGGGTTGCAGTCGAACACGATCCGCCTCGCGATAAAACGTCTTCACCGTCGCTGAGTCGTCAAGCATCGCGACAACAATGTCACCGTTCGTAGCCGTCGGCTGCTGACGCACCACCACGAAGTCCCCGTCGAGAATGCCCGCTTCGATCATGGATTCACCGCGGACTCGCAAAATGAACGTCTGATCGTCGGCCATCTCAACCGGAAGCGACATCGTCTGCTCGATGTTCTCGGCGGCAAGGATCGGCTGACCAGCGGCAACCTGCCCGACGACGGGTACCGCACGAACTGAGCCGTAATCCACGCCACGGTCGGTCTCGCGATAGTCAAGCACCTCGACCGCGCGCGGCTTGGTTGGATCTCGGCGGATGTAGCCCTTCGCCTCAAGAGCAGCCAGATGTGAGTGAACCGTCGAAGAAGAGGAGAGGCCTACGGCTTCCCCAATCTCACGAACGCTCGGCGGGTAGCCGCAGCGGTGGATCTCACCTCGGATGTAGTCGAGAATCTGCTGCTGCCTCTTCGTGAGCTCGCGCTGGTACGTCATCGCCGGCTCCCTCGTATCGAACACCTGTGCGCTTCGAGTGTACAGACAGCTCAACGCACATGCAAACGTGCGTTCGACACGCTCTTGCATGCGAACACATGTTCGCTTACACTCGGCAGTACGAACACCTGTTCGCCACCGCAGGTCGATGTCAGACCCGTCAGCTACGGTCCGTCTGTAGTGACACCGCGTTGCAGGGGAGCACGAGATGAGCACCACAGAATTGGCGCATGCCACGTCCCGCCGACGCCGGCCGGCCGAGCCTTCCGAGCCGGTCGAACCGTCCCACTCCGCGGCGATTGAGACATTCATCTTGATCGTCCTCGCGATACTGCTAATTCTCGGCATCGCAACTTCGTCCGGCCGTTCCCACGCCGCTCAGCCGACATCGCGGGTGCACGTCGACGCAGGGGACACGCTTTGGTCCATTGCGGTGGCGCACCCCGTCGAAGGACAGACCACGCAGCAGACCGCCGAACTAATCGCCGAGATGAACGGCTCGCGCGCTGGTGTCCTGATAGCAGGTACGACCATTCGCGTACCGGGGTCGAGTCGTCGCTCGCCGACGGTCGCTTGTCGGTAGACACGGCGCTTCACCGCATGGGCAGTCCCGAGCCCCGTAGAACCTCGGCGTTGTAACCCCATATCTTGTGTGCTAACGTTCGCACCAGCCAAGATGTAGGGGTGGGCATGCGCTGTCCTTTCTGTGGCCATGACGAGACCAAAGTGGTGGATTCCCGTACGTCGGAATCGCAGGATGCTATTCGCCGCCGCCGAGAGTGTCTCAAGTGCGCCGAGAGATTCACCACATATGAACGGCGCGAAGAAATGCCACTCATGGTCACGAAGAAGGGCGGCGAGGTGGAGCCGTTCGACCGCGGGAAGCTCCTTCGCGGTCTCATGGTCGCCACGGCCAAGCGCAATGTGAGTATCGAGCAGCTTGAGGGGCTCATCGACGACGTTGAGAGCGAGCTACACAATTCGTTTCGCTACGAAGTCGAAAGCCGCACCGTAGGTGACATGGTGTTGCGCAGGCTCAAAGACGTTGACAGGGTGGCATACGTTCGATTCGCGTCTGTCTACAAGGAATTCCAGGATCTTGACGAGTTCACATCGGAACTGAGGGAGTTCAGCTAGGGAATGGTAGCGGTCCCAATAAGGCGGCTTGACAGCGACCTCCCTCTACCTAGCTACGCCCACCAGGGCGATGCAGGCCTCGATATCTGCTCGGCGGGCGACCATGTTCTCCAACCCGGTGAACGCACCCTCATTCCAACCGGCATTGCAGTCGCCATCCCAGAGGGATTTGCCGGCTTCGTGCAGCCGCGCAGCGGTCGAGCTCTTCGTGATGGCTTGTCATTCGTGAACACGCCGGGATTGATCGACAGCCACTATCGTGGCGAGATCAAGGTAATCGCAGTCAATCTCGATCCTGCGCAATCTCTAACGATCTCACGCGGCGACAAGATCGCCCAGCTCGTCATTCAGCGAGTAGAGCGTGTCTCCCTCGAAGAGGTCGAGGACCTCGGCGAAACCGCACGCGGAGAGGGTGGCTTTGGTAGCACAGGCCACAGATAAGCCCCGCATCCGCGTCGCCGCCCTCATGCTCTTGGATGGGCGCGTCGTGACCGTCAGGCACCGTGCGCAAGACGCAGCGTATCATCTGCTTCCCGGCGGGGGCGTCAAGTGGGGTGAGACGCTTGAGCAGGCACTGCTGCGAGAAGTTCGCGAAGAAACAGGACTCGACGCGTTGCCGGGTCCGCTGCTCTTCGTGAACGACACGATCGATCCCGACGGTTCGCGTCACGTTGTCAACATCACGTTCGCGGCAACGCCAGCGGGAGGGCAGATCGCCGAGCACCCGGATGACACTCGCGTTGAGGCAGTCGACCTCGTCAATGCAGACGACTTGGGGTCTTTGGATCTCCGTCCGCCAATCGCTGACGCACTCCGACACGCGCTTGGGGGCAAGACGGACACACCGACGTACCTCGGCTCGGTCTACAAGACCTAGCGCTTCTGTTGCGACCCCGCGCTCGCGCGCGGTCCACGACGGCCCCGGCCCGCGCCCAGACGCGATCCGGGGCCGCCTCGCGCTTCAGGATCTTGTGCTTTGAGCCCCAGCACCGGTTGCCCTCAACATCGAGCGGGGGGATACTGCCGTTGCTCCCGCAAGCACTCCTCGGCACCGCCTTTCCAAATGCGTGAAGGGACCCCATGGCTCAGCAGTCTCGGATCGAATCGCGGCGGCGTAGACGTACAAAATCGACCGTCGTCGGCGTTGTCACCATCACCGTTGTTCTCGCGCTTCTCGCGGGGGCTGGATGGCTCGGCTGGAGAGCGTATGCGTCCTCCCACGCTGCTCGCGTGTCAACTGCAGCCCATTCACAGGGACGTTCGACGCCCCCAACATCATCGCAGCCAACCGGCTCGCTCGCAGCTTCGGCGACTCGCACAGCCGACACTTCTCAGGCCGTTTCGTCTCAACCGGACTCGGCCACTTCGAAGGCCGCCGCGGCAAGCATCTCTGCAGTGAAGAAAGCTGCTGTGTCGTTCCCGAATGCTCCCCGCATCTCGGCGAGCACACCGTCCATCAATCACCTTCACCCTCGCCACAAGTACATCGCTCTGACGCTTGATGATGGATACAACTACCAGCCCGAGATGCTGGCCCTGCTTAAGCAGTACGACGCCCGCTGCACGACATTTCTGGTTGGGTCTTGGGCCCAAACCCACAAGAGCGACCTTGAAGCTATGAACGATGCGGGATTCGAGATCGGCAACCACTCCTGGTCGCACCCATTCCTCACGAAACTCTCTTCGTCCCAGATCCGCTCACAGCTCACCCGAACGCAACGCGTCATCACCTCAGTGACGGGCAACCAGGCCCCGTATCTGCGGCCGCCATATGGCGCTACCGACTCCACTGTCAAGTCCACCGCCGCATCTCTGGGCTACCGCATCGTCATGTGGAACCGCAGCTTCGGCGACTCGGGCCGGGGTGCTACTCCAAAGAAGCTCTACGCCAACGTCGTCACGGCTCACGGCGGAGTCCAGCCGGGTGATGTCATTCTGTGCCACTGGGGCTCGAAACCGTCCTACGAGGCTCTCAAGCGAATCCTGCCGGACCTACAAGCGCGCGGATTTCAGTTCGTCACAATCTCCGAACTCATCGCTGACTCCAAGTAGGCCGCGCCACTCGCTGTGTCCAGCACGGTGCTCCGTGCAACCCATGCACGCAGTGCCCCTCGGGCACCCCGCCGCGCTCTCTCCTCACCCCAATAAGTCTGATAATACATCTTATGTAATGTCGTGATCTTCAGCGCACCCTCCATACGCCCACTCCGCTTCGAGACCCCCCGACCCCAATTCACTCTCTCACGCCCGATGAAGGCGGGCGCCCGATCAGTCCACGCCCACGTCGCCTTGTTGTGCTGAGTCCACGTAGGCAACCTCGAACTCCGACTTGGTCATCTGAACAAGATCACCCATAATCGTCGCCAGGACATCCCGGGCCTCGCCCTGCGAATTGCAGGTCGCCAGCCGAGAGACAACTTCGGAGTCATCGAGGCGGACGGCCTCGACATACCAGGACTCAACCTCGTCGCCGGGATCTGGATGCGGCTCGCGATAGAGGATGTCGTCGTGCCACTCGAATTCGAAGTTCTCGGTGGTATCAAGTCGCGTGATGCGCAGCCGCCAGAATTCGTCTGCGTTGCCGATCATGCGAATCATGTCACAGCCTACTTCTTGACTCTTGCGATGCGTTTGTCATTGGGGATGTAGCCGACCTTGCCGTTGCTGTCACGCGCCTGAAGCCAGTTGTCCTGCGTGAGGCCAACCAGCAGCAACTGCTCGCCCTTGCGCAACGTACGTAGCTTCTTCGCGTTTGGCCCGGGTGTGGCGAAGAGAGGCTCCGCAGCCAAGACGGATACAGTGACCCCTTGCACGGGCATCGTTGCGGTCGGTTCGGGAGTGCCCGTAGCGGTTTGGCTTGTTTCGGAGGCCGCCTTCTTCGAGGCGATTTTGTATTGACCAAACCAGGAATTCACCGTGATCACCAACACGACTACGATCGCGATACCGGCGATCGCTCGGAGCACCTTCCCAAGACCCGTCACAGATACAACCCTCCGCCGTAGACAGCCGAGTCATCAATGCCACAGGATTCGCACACCTGTCGCACCGCTGCAATCGCGGCCTGGTAGTACGTTTCCACAGCGTCAAGGTCAATATTCCCGAGTTCTTCGAGCGCTTCCTCGCCACAGGCATCGTCGCGGACCCTGCCAGCCTCAACGGCTATGAGATGCGCCGCATCCGCGAGGGCCTCCGCTGCCGGGATGAACGCTCCGGGCAGAGCCGTGACGTCCAGCTCATCGGCCAGTAGCTGCGCACGTGAGGCGACCTCGTGCATTGCGCGCCGTTCACCCGAATCGGTGTTGTCTGCGAAAGTCCTCAGTTCGGCTTCCGTCCCCTCGGCCAACCGACCGAGCGAGTCTCCAAGGGCCTGTCGCACGGAATCCAAGCTCTCTCGACTACGCACCAACCGGAGTCCGTAGCGTTCCTCTGCAGCCCGATACGCGAACACGCCAGCAACCGTTGCGCCTGCCAGCACAACAATGATCCCCGCCCCTATCGCTATCCAAGCCCAAAGCGGCACGCGACGGCGCCTTTCTCGCAGGAACACATTCGGCGGTGCGGTGGCCCCGACACGCCATCCCATGTGCCCATGATATCCGAAAAGACCCCTTCGACGCCGCCTAGGCGCACCGAGAAGCTGTGCGAGGCGCCTTCAAGCCCATCGAACAAGCGCCGCCTACGCTTGCGCGATGTCCCCTTGATCGACAATCTTGACGGGTGAGTCACTCAACATCGCCAGCGCTCGGTCGATATCGGCAACGTTGATGACCACGTACGTGCCGATCAGTGTGTACACGTACTCGATGCCAACGCCCGCAGCTGACACGATCTTGAGAACTCCGGCGAGCCCTCCCGGCTTGTCAGGAAGCTCGATACATAGGACATCGTTGACCTTCACAGCGAGGTCAGCTCGCTGCAGGGCTTCCTTGCCCCGATCTGGATCATCGACGACCAGTCGCACAATGCCGTAGTCGGCAGTATCGGAAACAGAGAACCCGCGAATGTTGACTCCTGCGCCGCCCAAAACGTCAGTGACCTCACTGACCCGGCCTGGCTGGTTCTCAACGAACACGCTGAGCTGCTTGACATTCACAACGCGCACTCCCCTTCCCTACACGCTTGTCTTCCAAGAGAAAAAGCCCGGAGGTTCAGATCCACAGTCATGGGCGGTACACGTGCCGAGATCACCTCGTGCCAGCGTTCTTCGGCAAAGGGCAAACCGATTGACAACGCTCCCATGAGCACGACGTTTGCGGACTTCGGACTACCTGCTTCACATGCAAGCGTATCCGCCTCGATGAATATCGCGCCTTCATCTTGGAGGGTAGCACGCAACCCCTCTGGCACTAGAAACTCACCGGCGAGTACGGTCAACGGCACAATGACCGACGGGTTGACGAGCAGGCGCCCATCCGGCTTCAGAAACTCAAACCTCCGGGCCGCCTCAAGCAACTCAAATGCAACGAGATGGTCGACCATTCCTGCGTCCGTGACCGGCGAAAACACCTGCTTGCCGAATTTCACCACACTGTCGACGCTACCCCCACGTTGAGACATGCCGTGCACCTCGGATAGCTTCACGTCGAGGCCTTCGGCGGCCGCCACCTTCGCCAGCAGGTCCGCAGCAAGGATCGTCCCTTGCCCGCCTACTCCGCACAGCATCACCGTTGTGGTGTTCATCAGACATCGGCCCCTGTCGCATCACACGAGAGACCGCTCGGCACGATCGCGCCATAGCGGCAAACTTGAACGCATTGGCCACAGCCGACACAAGCCTCGGCGTCAATGCTTGCGCTCGCCGTGTCCTCGTCCACGCTAATCGCAGGGCAGCCGAGCTTCGTGCAGACTCTGCACTTGGCGCACAGACTGGCGTCAACTGCGAACGGGCGCGCTGAGGACTTCTCCAACAGAGCGCAGGGAGCTCGGAAGATGATCACAGACAGTTCGTCAGTCGCGACCTCTTCGACCAAGGCCTCAACACACGCCTCGACATTCTGCGCATCCACCGTGCGTACTCGCCCTGCCCCGAGGGCCTTCGCCAGGCCAGGCAGGTCCACCTCGTGCACTGATCCGTCCTGCAGCGCAATGCCATTGATCGGATTGCCCTGGCGTCCAGTCATGGCGGTCGTCCTGTTGTCCAGAATCGCTACGGTCCCCGAACCGCCGTTGTACACAGTATTCACGAGACCCGTGATGCCCGAGTGGGCGAACGTCGAGTCTCCAATGACGGCAACAACCGGTCGGCCCTCGAATCCTCCCCCAAGCTCAGCACCGTGGGCCATCCCCACGGACGCCCCCATGTCAACACACGTGTCCATCGCGCCAAGTGGTTTCGAGGCGCCGAGCGTGTAACACCCGATATCGCCGGTGACCACCGCCTTCACTTTGCGCAAAGCGTAGAACACTGGTCTGTGCGGACAACCAGCGCACAACCCTGGAGGCCTTGGAGGCAACTCCACGCTGAGCCGGCGGGTCTTTGGCTCGTCGAGCCCAAACGCCCGTCTGATCAGGCCGGGAGAGAGTTCGCCAGCTCCGGGCAGTGCCAGTGGCTCAGTGGCGATGCCAAGGGAACACAGCGATCGCTTGAGGTACGAATCGGCTTCTTCGACGACGTAGACCTTCTCGACCCGCTTGGCGAACTCGCGCAACCGCGTCGCAGGCAACGGAAAGGTCATGCCGAGCTTGAAGGTTGAAGCCTGCGGCATCGCCTCTCGAACATGCTGATAGACCGGCCCGGAGCACACAATGCCTATGGAGTGATCCCGCATCTCCTCGCGATTCAGAACAGTGTCATCGGCAAGTGCTTCAAGTTCCGCCATCCTCAGGTCCAGGTCGAGCCGCCGAAGTCTGGCCATCCCTGGCATCATCACCCACTTGGCGGGATCACTCTGGTAGGGCTCAAGCAGTGTGGTGCTGTGACGCTCTCCGGTCGTCACCAGCGACTTCGCGTGGCTCACGCGAACCGTGGAGCGCACGAGCACCGGGATGTCGAACGCTTCAGACATGCTGAAGGCGTCCCGTGTGTAGTCGAGGGCTTCTTGGGAGTCCGACGGATCCAGCATCACAACGCGCGCAAACGCCGCGTAGTTGTGGGAGTCCTGCTCATTTTGGGAGGAGTGCATGCCGGGATCGTCTGCAACAAGAACGACAAGTCCACCGCGTACGCCCGTGTACGCAAGCGTGAAGAGTGGGTCTGCGGCAACGTTCAGCCCGACGTGCTTCATCGTCACGAGGCTCCGGGCACCGGCAAGAGAGACTCCCGCCCCAACTTCGAGGGCGACCTTCTCGTTGACCGCCCACTCAGCGCGAACCTCGGGCAGAGTCGCCAAGTGCTCGAGCGCCTCTGTGGAGGGCGTCCCCGGATAGCCCACCCCTACCGCAACCCCTGCCTCCCAAGCGCCTCGCGCAACGGCCTCATTTCCAGACAGAAACGTGCGGCTCACGCGCGTCCTTTCACTTGGGGATGCGACCGTTGAAAGTTGGCCGCATGATATCACAGGCGTGAGGCATTCTCGCAGCCACCGAGACGTGCGCTGAGATCAAGAAGAGGGGCGCAACCCCTCTACGGGCGAACGGCGCCGACGTAGTCGCCTTGTGATGCGATTCGCCCGGTGAGGGAGGAAATCCGCACGACATCGCCCGTACACGGTGCTTGAATGAAGTCGCCGCTGCCGACATATATCCCAACGTGGTGGACCTGATTCGGATCTCCGTTGTAGCCGAAGAACACGAGATCGCCCTTGGCCAGCAGATCAAGCCTGTCGGGAGGAATGTACGCGCCGACCTTGAACTGCTCTCGGCTTGTTCTCGGCAAGGAAACACCGATCTTGCGATAGCAGTATTGGCACAGGCCCGAGCAGTCGAATCCTGATGGAGAGGTGCCCCCCCACACATACGGCACGCCGAGGTACTTCCTCGCGACAGCGACGACTTCGGGGTGAGGGCTGCCGAGATTCGACGTGTCCGACGGTCGCGCCGCAACAACCTTGCTGCCGCTGCTACTGCCGCTATTGCCGCTGGATTTCGCAGCGGCGCGAAGCTTGGCAGCAGCTGCGGCCTTGGCTGCGGCGATCTGCTCCTGGCGGATCCGCTCAGCTTCGATGAGCTTCTTGAGTTCGCTGTTCAGTGACGCCAAGTATGACTTCTGGTCGTTGTACGCCGTCTGATACTCCTGCTGCTTCGCACGGGCCTGGGCACGGAGTGCCACCTGCTCGGCCTCTCGCGCCTCAAGCGACGCCTTCGCGTCCTCCACGCGTCCCTTGGCATCTTTGACCGCCGAGACAAGGTCCGCATCGCTACGGCTGATGCGGCGCATCATGTCGAGCCGTGCTATGAAGTCCGAGAAATCGGCGACGCCAACAAACACGGACACGACGTTGAGAGAGCCGTTCCGGTAGATCGAAGACGCTCTCTCGTCTAGCAACACCTGCGCCGCCACCAGTTGGGCAGTCGCCGCGTCGAGTTCGTTTTGGGTCACTGCGATGCGCTGCCGAGTCTGCGCCAGGGAGTCTTCGATCTGCGCCAGTTCCTCGTAGCGCATCTCGAGCTGAGTCTGCAGGTCATCGAGCTTGCTCTGGGCCTTGCTCGCCTGCTGGCGTTTCGCCTCGATCGCCGAGTTCGTAGGCGCACCAATAGCAGGCGATCCCACGCCCGCTACCATAATCATGAGGAGCGCTACTGCCGCAATACGCACAAGCGCGTCTCGGCGAGACATCCGCACTAGCCTCCTGCTGCGATTGAACTGTGATCGAGGCGCCACACCGCGTTCGCAACGGTGCGACACATGTATTCTACCATTCGGCACGCACCAAGCCACGCTTAACCCGCGAATACTGCGAAGAAGGCGCTTCTCAGCTCACGTGCACGAGCGACACAACCTTCGAGCCGACCGGCAGTCTCTCGCGTCCTTTCAGGAAGTCCAGTTCTATCAGGAAAGCGAAGCCTGCGAGCGCCGCACCATGATCGATCACAAGCGAGGCCTTGGCACCTGCGGTTCCCCCCGTTGCAAGCACGTCATCCACGATCAGCACGACATCATCAGGTCCGAGAGCATCGGCATGCATCTCCAGCGTGTCGGTCCCATACTCAAGGTCATACGTCACCGATGCCGTGTCCCAGGGAAGCTTGCCGGGCTTGCGCGCCGGAATGAACCCCGCACCGAGTCGGTACGCGAGAGCCGCCCCAAAGATGAAACCGCGCGCTTCTGCGCCCATCACCTTGGTCACACCCATCCCCTCATAGGCATCGGCCAAGGTGTCGATCGTGGCCTTGAGGGCTCCCGGGCTCGCGAGCAGTGGCGTGATGTCCTTGAACATGACGCCCTCTTGGGGCCAGTCCGGTACGTCCCGGATGTACTGGGCGAAATCCACGGTTCCTCCTCCTGCGCAGGCACGTCATTGCGGCGCACAGCGTACCCGAAAACACAGTCGCACACTACAGGTGACATGCCCGTTCGGTCAGAACGGCAACTTGCTCCACCGAGCCTAAGACCACGAGACGCTGCCCCGCACACAGTTCCGTGGCAGCCGAAGGGTTCGCATCCACCGTCCCGTTCTGGTTGAGAATCGCGACCACCTGCGCACCGGTCGTCTCGCGAATGCGGGCCTCGGCAATTGACTTGCCGACGAAGCTTGAATCCTCGGCAAGCTCGACTTCCTGAAGTCGAAACTCCACACCCTGTGTTCCACTCACAAGGTCGAGGTAGTCGTCGACCGTGGGGTGGAGCACCATGGACGCCATCCTGCGACCGCCGATGACATTCGGAGTGATGACCCGATTGGCCCCCGCCTTGATCAGCTTCGCTTCCGTCGTCTCGTGCTCCGAGCGGGCGACAATGAAGGCGTCGGGATTCAGCGATCGAGCGCTTATCGTCACGAAGAGGTTCTCGGCATCGCCGGGCAGTGCGGTCACGATCGAGCCAGCCTCGCGGATGCCGGCTTTCAAGAGCGTGCCCTCATCGGTGGCGTCACCCTCGATGGCGATCCAGCCTGCTGCTGAAGCCAGTCGAGTCGCTTCCGGATTCGTATCGATCACAACGAAACTCGCGCCTTCGTCGGCAAGCGAGCGGGCGGTCACGCCACCGACGCGCCCCAGCCCAGCAAGAATCGTATGTCCCTCAAGATCGGAGATGCGTTTCTCCATGCGACGAACCTCCAGAATGTTGGTCAGGTGACCTTCGAGCAGGAACTCGATGAGCTGTCCGAGAGCAAACGCGAGGGCACCAACGCCGGCAAACACCATGACGATCGTGAACACACGGCCTGCGGTGTCCAGTGGATGGACCTCACTGAACCCGACCGTGCCAACCGTGATTACCGTCATGTACAAAGCATCCAGAAACGACCAATGCTCCAACAACGCGTATCCGAGGGTCCCGACGACCATGACTCCAACCACGAGCCCAATCGCCCACGCAAGTCGCCGCATCACGGCAGCACCACCTCATCCCGAAGCGATGCCACGTACGGCAGGTTGCGATAGCGCCCGCCAAGATCGAGCCCATAGCCGATGACGAACCGGTCAGCAAGGCTGAATCCTCGGTACGCAATAGGCACGTCGGCGATTCTGCGAGCTGGCTTGTCCAGAAGCGCGCACACTTCGAGTCGCGCCGGATGGTGTGCCCGCAGCAACGACAGCACGTAGTTGACGGTGAGCCCCGTGTCCACGACGTCTTCGACCAGCAGCACGCTCGCCCCGCCGATATCGTCCGAGAGATCCTTGGTCAACCGAACGGTCCCCCCGCTTCCAACCACGTACGGGGACACGGCCATGAAATCGACTCGCAACGGTATGTCGATGGCCCGGCACAGATCCGCGAGAAAGAACAGTCCGCCCTTCAGAACGGTTATCAGCCGGAGATCCTGCCCCTCGAAATCCTCAGCGATTTGCCTTCCGAGTTCAGCGACCCGCTGATCGATCGCGGCTTCGTCAACAAGGACCTGATCGCAGACGGTTGGGAGCGTGCTGGTCACTCTGAGCCCTTCGCGACGTCGTTGTTCTTCGCGGGCGGCGCGTCCTCGCCCGGCTCATCACTCTGGCGCACCGGAACCACACCCCCACCTTCGGCGTGCGATACCACGGTCGACGAGATGCCAAATCGTGCGAGCAAGCTACGGAAGTCCTTCTGGTAGAACACGCGAATATTCACGTCCGGATACAGCTCTTTGAGCCGCCTCACCTTGCGATTCTTCTTCGTAACCAACTTCTGGCTCATCGTGGTCAGTTCGATGTAGGTATCGAAATCCACAAGGTAGAAGTCCGGACTGAATGAGACGATGACGTTGCCGTTGCGGTCCCACTCAAGCGGAAACGCCGTGGGCTCGTATTGCCACCGAACGTGGTAGAAATCCAGAATCTCGGCGGCCACCCTCTCGCTCTTGTGTGCAAATGGAATCTCATCGAGCGGGGGATGTGTTTGCGGCACGTTCGCCGCGGATGAACCGAAGGTGTCCTCGGCCGGCGCCATCAATCAGCGAAAATCCTCGAACGCCCGCGCCAAAGCCCGACGCAGGAGCCGTCCCTTGAGTTCGTCAGTCAAGTCGCCCAGGTCGGCGAGTGTCTCGGCAAGCTTCTGTCTGCTCTCGGGCGTGCGATGGCGAAAGGCGGGCATAAGAATCTGCGCGAAGAGCGTCGCCTCGCGATCTGAGAAGTTTTCGTACATCCGAAGATGGCGCGGCTCGACGCCGTACTTGCGCAGGTCCCATGCCGCATGCACGATCTGTGAGTCAGCGCGCTCCATCACGTCGCCATCCTCGCTGGGCAGTATCGAGATGAGGTTGAACTCCGCGAGTTCACGCAGGAAGGCTGCCGGGACGCCCAATGCCGTCTGAGCATCTTCGAGCGGAAGCGGAGTCTCGTCCTCCGGCACCAACGGCAGCGGTTCGGTCATTCCAACCGGCACTCGCGCAAGTTCAGGCGGGACCTTGCCACGATCAAAATCCGCAAGCTTCTCGCGAATCACGGCGAGCGGCAAGAAGTGCTCCTTCTGAAGTCGAAGAATCATCTCAACCCGCGAGACATCGGCTTGCGAGAACTTCCGATACCCACCGGACGTGCGCTCCGGAGATACGAGACCTTCTTCCTCAAGGAAACGAATCTTAGAGATTGAGAGGTCGGGATACGCACTCTCCAGACGTTGGACTACTTCACCGATCGTCAGGTAATCCCGAGACGCCATCACTCAGCTCCTGAACCGGTCATGTATACCATCTGAAACGTCCCTACCTGCACGATGTCGCCATTCGCCAATGTCGCGGATTCCACTACTTCGCCATTGAGATACGTGCCATTCAACGACCCGGCGTCTTTGACGCTCACAACCCCATTCACTGAGTGGACGGTCGCATGGGTCCGTGACACGGTCATGTCATTGAGGAAGATGTCGCTCGCGGGATCGCGACCCACCGTCAGATCTTCGCGGTCGATGAAGAACTTCTCGCCCGGCTGCGGACCCTTGCGCACAACAAGCACCGGACCTTCGATCGCGGCGAGCGGCTTGGTCTCGGGAGCCTGAACTTCAACGGGGTCAAAGGCGGCAGTCGGTTCGGAGAGGCGCGTCCCGCACTCCGGGCATTCAGCGCTTCCGGTTTCCACTTCGGCGCCACATGCCGAGCAAATCGGTGCCATCGTGGCGACCCCCTTCCGACAGTGCGCTAATGCGTACGCCCGATATCTGGCGTCTGCAGTGCCAAATGAATCTCTTCTTCGAGCGCGTCGCAGATTTCCGAACTCTGGAGCATGGTCTGAACCTTCTCGTCGCTCAGACGGTTGCGAACATACGGGTCTTCAATAACCTCCATGAGACGGCGGCCATTATGGATCTCCCTCACAACGTACTCGAGCACGCGATCTTCTACCGCATCGGTTGCCAGACTCTGAATGAACTGCCTGACGCGCTCATTGATGCTGCTGGCCACTCGTCCTCCTCAGTCGCGCTCCGGCTATGTCAGAAGCGAAGTCCAATATGTCCCTATGCGTCCAGGTCCTCGTCCATTTCATCCTCAAGTGGAATCGTCACGTCGAATCGGGACGGTCCTCGAAGATCAGTGGACAGAATGTCGATCAGCTTGTCGACGTCACGTCCGGTGATCACTTCCTGCCCTGCCTCACGGCTGGCCTTCAGCCTGCGCACGAGTTCAGAGCGAAGAATGTCGATCTTTCCATGCAGGACACGCCGTCGATACGAGACGCGCTGCTCTTCGGAATAGAGCTCATCGAGTAGCTGACGGACCTCGTCATCGGACTTGTTCGCCAAATCAATAAGGGCGTCTTCCGTGTTCTCGTTGGACGTCATAGCGCTCTCGCTCCCCTCTGGTGGGTCGTCGAACCGATTGTAGCGTATCGCCCTGGCACGTGCGGCTCTACACGTCAGCCCAACCTTGAGCCTAGACCTGCGCTTACGTGCTCGGTTCGCTGGATGCTGACCTCGGCAAGCAACGCCTCGGCTCGTGATCGTTCACCAGTAGTGATGTCCCCTTTCTCGCATCCGACACCGAGTGTTCGTTCGAAACCCTTGTGTATGGATTCAACGATCGCATCGAAGCCGGGAGGCTCGCCTAGCGCATCAGCGAGCGTCGCCGTACGCGCCGATAGCTCGGCAGTCCCCTGCTCATTGAGCCGGAAGACGCCGGCTTCGACCGATATGTCACGTGTTCGGGTGAGCGACCCGTGCTGGAGCACCGTGTCGCCAAGCCACACTTGCGCCGACCCCGAGAGCTTGGCCAGCCCGAACGAAAGGTCAGCGTGTGTGGCGTGCAGATAGCACGCCGCAGACGATCGCTCTCCGCGTGGCCTCGCTGTGAGCTGGGCATCTACGCCAAGCACGCGATACGTCTCGGCAAGTGCGGAGCACAGAAGCCGATACGACGCAACGGTCCCACGCGGAATGCCGTCGGTCGTGCGAGCGACGACGGAGTACGTGAGTTCGTCGTCGTGAAGCACGCCGCGTCCACCCGTGAACCGACGCACGATGTCGATCCCCTGCAGCGCACAGATGTCGGCGTCGATGTCTACGACGCTCTGGAAGTGGCCGAGCGTCACCGTCGGCCGCGCCCATCGATACAGCCGCAACGTCGGCGGCACTTCGTCGGCTTGCCTGGCCAGCTGAATGGCCCGGTCCAGCGCCATGTTCCACGCGCCGTCGGCTGGACCTGCATCGATCAGGAGTCTCCACGTGGTGCCCACCGATGCTCACTCCCGTCGGATGCAGCGCGCGCATGTCGTGAAGACGCCTAGCTCTCGGTGATGAAAGCGTCGTATTCGTCGGCGGACAGCATCGAATCAATCTGACTGTCGTCAGGCACGCGAACCTTGATCATCCAGCCCGCGCCGTGCGGATCCTGGTTCACAGTCTCGGGAGCGTCGCCGAGAGAGTCGTTGATTTCGACGACCTCGCCAGAAACCGGCGCGATGAGTTCGGACACGGACTTGACGGATTCGATCTCGCCAAAAGCCTCACCGGAGATCAGCCCGTCGCCTTCACTCGGCAGATCCACGTAGACGACCTCGCCAAGCTGATCCTGTGCGAAGTCCGAGATGCCGATCGTCGCAACGTCGCCGTCGATGGTGAGCCACTCGTGATCCTTGGAGTACGAACGATCGCTGGGATGTGCCATGCTCCGGTGCTCCTTCCACGTCCACGAATACGTGCCTGATTAGCTCAAGCTGCTAGTAGCGTCTTGCACGAAAGGCAGCGCAACCACTGTCGCAGCGGCGGTCTTCTTGCGAATCGCGATCTCAAGCGACGTGCCCGGCGCGGAATACTCGGCAGGCACATACGCCGTCGCAATACCCGCCTCAAGCGTTGGAGAGTACGTGCCGCTGGCTACCTTACCGACCTCGACGCCCTCACGCAATACCGAGAACCCCTGCCGAGGAATGCCCTCATCGACGCGCACTCCCACCAGCCTGCGCTCAGGTCCCTCGGCACGGATCTTCTCCACCGCCTGGGCCCCCACGTAGCCTGCCTTCGCGAGCGGAACGAACGTGTCCAGGCCCGCTGAGACAGGGTCGACGGTTCGGTCTATGTCGCGGCCGTGCAGCCGGTAGCCAGCCTCCAAGCGCAGCGTCTCGCGGGCGCCCACACCCACCGGCATCACCTCCGGGAACGACAGGATCACGCGCCACAACGCGGCGGCATGTCGCGCGCCCGAGACGATCTGGACGCCGTCCTCGCCCGTGAAGCCAGTCCGCGCAACAAGCGCCGGAATCGTGTCGAGCATGCTCTCGGCAATCCTGAAAGGCCCGGGGGCCCGCCATCCTTCGCCGGCCAGCTCGGCGATGATCCCGAGCGAATCCGGTCCCTGCAGCCCGATGAGCGCCGTGCGATCCGACTCATCGACGACTTCGAGGTCTGCCGGCGCACGCTCCTGCAGCCATGCGAGGTCGCTGGCACGGTTGTCGGCGTTGCCAACCATCATGTACTCGAGATCGCCCGTGTGGTAGACGACGAGGTCGTCGATGATGTGGCCAGCTTCATCCAACATCAGCGTGCGCTGCGCCTGCCCAAGTTCAGCGATCTGGTGAAGATCGTTGGTGAGCATGTGCTGCAAGAAATCGAACGCCGAGAACCCAAAGACGCGGAACTCGGCCATATGGCACAGATCAAGCACGCCTGCCGATCGTCGAACGGCTCGGTGCTCCTCAATGATGCCCGAGTACCACAGAGGCATCTCCCACCCGACACAGGGCACCATGCGAGCGCCAAGCGCTAAGTGCTCGTCGTAGAGTGGCGTGCGGTTGAGCTGCTCGGCCACTAGAAGACCCGCCTCCATACACGCACGATCGCGGTCCACACCGCTTCAAAGACATTGGGTCGGCCCACGTCTTCGGTTGCCACGAGCGGTACGGTTGCGACTACCCGCGGCCCCTGCCGAAACGTCGCCACGCCGAGCTGTTGACCTGCCTTGACGGGAGCGGGAACCGCCGAGACAGCCACGGTGCGCTTGATGGTCCCGTCCAGGTCCAACACCGCAACGGTCGTGTCTTTGGACACCTCCACTGGGACGCTGCGATCAAGGTAGCTCGTAACCGACGCCTCGGCGACCACGGTTCCCCTGTCGGCGATTTGCAAAGGTCGATAGTGAGCGAATCCCCAGTCCAGCAAGGACTTGGCGTCGAGGAACCGCTGTCGATCGGAGGACGTCCCCATGACAATCGCGTAGAGCAGGACTCCGTGGCGCTCGGCAGCGGAGACGACCGAGTAGCCAGCGCCATTGGTGTTGCCGGTCTTCACGCCAATTGCTCCCTGGTACATTCCGAGCAACAGATCGGTGCTCGGCAGGGTGGTCCGCCTCTTCCCGGTACCAATCGTGACCTTGGTTCGTCTCACAATGTCGCGAAACTCGGGCTTGCTCATCGCATAGCGCACCAACACCGACAGATCCTTCGCTGTGGTGTAGTGGCCGGGTGCGTCCAGCCCATGCGGATTGGCATAGTGAGTGTTCGAGAGCCCCAGATCCTTAGCCTTCTGATTCATCATTTCCACGAACGCCGTCTGTGACCCAGCAACATCGATCGCCACGGTGACCGCCGCGTCGTTGCCCGATTTCACAAGAAGGGCCTCGAGCAATTCAAACATCGTGAGCTTCTCACCTGCCACCAATCCGGCTGAGGACTCCCCCACCGCAACGGCTTCGCGCGGAACGGTCACCTTGTCGGAAGGTGACGAGTGCTCCAGAGCCAGCACTGCGGTCATGATCTTGGTGATGCTTGCCATGGGTCGGCGAGCGTTGGGAGATCGCGCCCACAAGATGCGACCATCGGCATCGACCACCGCGCCTTCTTTCATCGTGACGTCGGGCAGCGCATCAACGTCGATCTTGCGCGATGCCGCGCTCGTCCCATCAACAAGGTCGCTCGACACCGCCTTGGCGAATGCGTGCGGTGGCACTCCCGCGAACAGAATTGCCGCGATGGCAACAGCCGCGATGGCCCTCGCGGCAAGGTTGCGCTCATCCACCACGCCGAGAATGCCGATACTGCAGCGTAAGGGGTGACGTATTGCCAGGCGCCGACAAACACGGGGGACCTGAGTGGTCATGCGAGTTGTTGCAGTCTTTCGCCCGATGATGTCGTTCATACAGTCCATTCCGTCGATCGTGGTAGCGAGCGTGGCTCGCAGCTTCTCCGATCGCTCCTCGCGATCTGACGACTTCGCCTCATTCGAACTGCCCGACAACGCAGTGTATCGTGGGTGGCCCTCACGGACCTGCGCGGTCGCACGGATCAGAACAGACAGCCCTCGTCCAAGAAGGTAGCGCCTGTCGCAACCGCTAGGCCAACGAAGCCCGCACAACCTGCCCAGGAGGAACGATGACGTACGAGCGTTTCGAGCGTTTCGCGATCGCCGTCGCTGCTCTGGTAGTGCTTTCGATGGTAGCGTTTTCCGCCAGAGACCTCAGCCGCAATTCCCTTGAGATTGTTGCCGAACTCCTGTTGCTCGCGGTATTCGTCACGGCAGTTCATCTCGGCCGACGAGCCGGACTCACGGCCGCCATCAGCGCGTCAGTCGCCTACGTGGTGCTTTGCATTCCGGGAATGGCGGCCGACAAGGGCCTGACCAGCGACACGCTGCTACTCATTGTGATCCGAATTCTCGCCTTCGGTCTTGTGGGCATCGTCGGTGGCGAGACATTCACTCGCCTTCGCCAGGTGCTGACGCGTCTCGCGAACGCGGAAGCGTTTGACGAGTGGAGCCGCGTATTCAACCAGCGGTATGCCCACGCAGCACTGACCCGCTCAATCGCAGCCTTCGAACGCTACGATCATCAGTTCACGATCGTCCTCATCTCCATTGCCCATTCCATCACAGCTGAACTCGGCCCTCAGCGAGCGCGCACGATCGTGCGCGCGGTCTCCAAACACCTGCGGGGCGATGTGCGCATGGTTGACGAAGTCGCGCGTCTCGACGACGGACGCTACTTCGTCCTGCTGCCCAACACACCGCTTGAGAACGGCAGGACCGCTGCCGCGAGACTGGTCGCCGGCTCGCGACAACTGCTGGGCGCTCGTGAAGACTCGATCCTGTCCCGCTGTCTATCTCCGGCAGGTGACATCGTGGCACTGCGGGCACTCGCGGAAGAGATCGCTCCAATACCTGAAGACGATCAGGAGTCCGGGGAATACAGCTCGGCAGGTGCCAACAGACGAAATCCCGCGTTGGACAGCACGATGTCTGCCCCTGGGCCGTCAACTTTGAAGATGTCGACGGCGGCCGCGCCTGACGGCTCGACGAAGCAGTAGGCGTACTCGACGCTGATCCGCTCGCGCTCGAGCGCCTCGAGCACATCCGCAAGTCCGCCAGGGCGATCCGGAACGGCCACCGCCAACACCGGCGTAACAGATGCCGAGAAACCCTCTTCGTCGAGCAGTGCCGCGGCCTCGTTCGGCCGGTCGCAGATGATGCGCACGACGCCAAACTCCTCGGTGTCAGCGATCATGAGCGCGTGCATGTCGATACCTGCATTGCCGAGCGCACGGGAGAGCTCGGCCAAGCGGCCCCTCTTATTCTCGAGAAACACCGAAACCTGGTCGATCACGATTCACGCACCTCCCAGCTCGTCACGCATGTCGAGCACCCGCTTGGCTTTGCCCTCGCTACGCGCGATGGTCTTGGGTTCAACGAGCTTGACGTCGATGGAGACGGCCAATGCCGACTCGATCTCGGCCTTCACACGCTTCTGCAAGCGTTCGAGTTCTCTCACTTCGTCGAAACGAAACTCCGGGCTGACCTCGACCTGAACTTCGACGTGATCGAGCGCACCTTTTCTGCTGAGCACCACAAGATAGTGCGGCGCAACTCCTTGTATGCTGCCGAGAACCTGTTCGATTTGGCTCGGAAACACGTTCACCCCGCGGATGATGAGCATGTCGTCGCTTCGACCTGTGACTCGCTCCATTCGGCGGAACGTACGACCGCATACGCATGGCTCGGGAATGATCCGGGAGATGTCGCGCGTCCGGTAGCGAATCACCGGAATTCCTTCTTTGGTCAGTGTCGTGAAGACAACCTCGCCATACTCGCCGTCCGGCACCGGCTCCAGAGTCTGACTGTCGACGATCTCGATGAGGAAGTGGTCCTCAAACACGTGAAGCCCCTGCTGGTGAACGCATTCTGCCGCCACTCCCGGCCCCATGACTTCCGAGAGCCCGTAGATGTCGATCGCGGTGATGCCCATCGCGTGTTCGATCTGCTTGCGCATACTGTCGCTCCACGGCTCTGCACCAAAGACGCCAACGCGAAGCGGCAAGTCTCGGACGTCGATCCCCATGTCCATCGCCGTCTCAGCAATGAGCAGCGCATAGCTCGGCGTGCAGGCGAGCACCGTCACGCCAAAATCCTTCAAGATCTGCACCTGACGCTTCGTGTTCCCGCCAGACACCGGGATCGTGAGGGCACCGAGACGCTCCGAGCCGTAGTGAGCGCCGAGTCCCCCGGTGAACAGGCCGTACCCGTACGTCACCTGCACGACGTCGTCGGGTGTCGCCCCAGCACTCGCATACGTGCGAGCCATGAGATCGGACCAGGTGTCTATGTCTCGGCGTGTGTAGCCGACAACCGTGATCTGCCCGGTCGTGCCCGATGAAGAGTGCACGCGCACGATATCGCGCATGGGAGTCGCGAACATGCCGAACGGGTAGGCCGATCGCAGGTCATCTTTGACGGTGAACGGAACTCGGCGAAGATCGTCGAGACCGCGCACGGAGTCTGGATCGAAGCCCGCGTCGTCAAACTTGCGCCGATAGAGCGGCACGTTTTCGTAGACGCGCTTCAGAACCCGCTGCACTCGTTGAAGCTGGAGTTCGTCGATCTTCTCACGGGACATGGACTCCAACTCGGGCTGATACACGACGCTCTCCTGTCTGTCACTGCGCAGCCCTCGTGTGCCTGGCGCCTACGGCTTCTTTGCGGTCGGCGTCGATGTGGTCGTCTTCGAGTCCGCGCCCTTGGTCCCCACGTTTACCGTCTCGGCTTTCGGTGTGTACTTCGACGCGAACGAATCCTCGCGCACGACGTTCCCATTCTGCGTTACCGTGCGCTTGACGACCACCTTCCTGCCGTCAACCCCCGGATCAACCACAACGTTCGCCCCCACTTTCAGCGTCGGATCCGGCACTTTGTTGACCTTGAACGCAACGATGTCGGTGAAGTCGCCCGTCGTGTAGTCCACGTGGTAGCCAGGATCCGTTCCGTACAACGAAACCGTGATCGAGTCACTCGTATAGCCCACCGCCACAAGCACCCAATGTGAGGTCGGGTTCTTCCAGCGCAGATCCGGTCCACCCCACGAGACGGTCGCGTCGCGACCCTTGGGATAGTGCGAGATGTAGAACGAGTGGTTCTCGCGCTCGAGAACGGGGAAACCGGACAAGAACACCGAGTTGAACATGGTTGTGGCAACCTGACAAATGCCGCCCCCAAGCTGAGGAACCAGCTTGCCCTTCACGATCGCATTCGCCTCTTGATAGCCCTTCGAGGCAGTGCGCTCGCCGACCGCCCCGTTGAATGAGAACGTGCCGCCAGGAGCTAGAAGCTTGCCGTCAAGCGCGTCGCCGAGCACGTGAATATTGTTGACGCGCGACGTCGCTCCCGAGCTGTACGTCGTTGTGAACGTGGAGATCCTCTGGTGAATCCCCATCTGTCGAGCAGCCTCGGTCGTAAGCCTTGGCGGCGTGGTCTTTGTGAGCAACTCCACCGTGCGAGGACGACTTGGGTTCTTCAAGACGTTCGTCAGTGTGGTAGCGAACTGTTCAACGTCTGGCCCGGTGCCGTCCTTGGATGCCACGAGCGTGACGGAGCCGCCTCGCGTGACAAAGTGCGCGTCCTTGGGCGGATTGCCGAGAGACGCCCCTACCTTGGGCACGATCGTCTTGGATGCTTCCTCGGTAGCGATGATCGGCACGAGCATCCACCGCCCCGAAGAGCCCGTGGCCTCGACCGAGTTGAACTTCATCATCTTCGCGATCTCGCCCACCGACAGGGTCCACGACTTGGACTTGTACGTCACGGTCGCCGGGCCGGAGATCATCGTCTCGGCAATTCGCTTCGCGGCCTTGGCGGCGGCATCGCTGATCTTGGGCTGAGCGATGCCCGAGTGAACTGTCACCGTCCGCGATGCGTCGGATGTGAATGCATTGAGCAGGTCGACCGTCAACGCGCGCCGATTGACCGCGATCCCCGTCGCCGAGGGCCTCGTCGTCACGCCGTCCGCCGAAACAACAACGGCTGCGTCCTTGGGCGCTACCTCGACTGCCGAGCTGACCTTGCCGATGACGGCTGCCAACTTCTTCGGGTCCGCCGTCGCCGGCGCGGGCAAGGCTCGCCCCCCAAACCACGCCTGAAGCCGTTGGCCCGCTGACGCGATGAATCCGCCGGATCTGCCCACCGCCATGGCGTCGGCAAGGAGGCCTTGGTAGTCGAAGGACCCCCCGATCTGGCTGGACGTGACCGACCACTTCTTGTGTCCAGCGACGACCTTGACCGGGGCGGCGGCCTTGGCTGGCAGCTTCTCCTTGAGTACGGTCATCGCGGCGGCAGGAGTCTCCCCGCCCACCTTCACGCCCCCCACCGTGACACCGGGGTGAACGCGGCCGGCGGTCGCCGTCGCGTCGGCCGCGCTTCCTAGAACGAGCAGCGCAACGACAACCACCAGCACAACAAGGGCACGACTGCGGAGCAGCCTGGCCTTGCGGGTGGGCGTGCGGCGCCCGCGTCTGGTTGATCGGCTCGAACGCCGAGTGCGCGTGGTGCTGGCAGTGCTGCGTGCGGTCACGTACGCGGCAACCCCTTCCATGGACGTCGCGTTCTCGCCAGATACCTCTGAGAATGTACGCCGTTGGCCTCGGTGCGGCACCATGCTACCGACGCGATGGCCGCGGCATTCGGCTTGTGGGCATGTCGTTACGGTGAGACGGCCTGATCGGTCTTCGCATCCGAGTTGCCTCAGCCCAGCAACCTTCGGACCAGATCATCGCCTCACGACCGCAAGCCGCTTCGCGCGTGAGCGCGACCTCGGTCAGGACTCCTCGATGGTATCTGCTACGACACGTTGCCATTCCTCCGCGCGATTGGTCGCGTCAGACTCACTGGCGGCCTCGGCCCAGATCTGCACTCGGGGCTCGCTCGAGTGCGGCAGCACCAGCACCCAGCCGTCCGGGTACTTCACGCGCACGCCTTCGGTGAGATCGGCTTCCATGCCACTCGTGCGTTCGGTCACGGCCCGCATGACCGCGCCCTTGCGGTCGGCGGGGCACCGCAAGACAAGTTCCACTTTGTGAAACGCCGGCAAGCCCTCAACGACCTCATCAAGCGTGGTGCCGAGCTTGGCAAGCATGCGGACTGCCATCCCTGTCGAGAGTACGCCGTCATACGCCGGAAAGAAGTCCCCAAAGATGAAGCCGCCGCTTTCCGACCCCGCGAAGACCGCGCGCCCGTCGAGCACAGCCTGTGCGAGCGCCCTCCTCGAACGCCCAGGCCTGATGACTTCGTGGCCAAATCGGCTGGCGATCTCCTCTGCCACCTGCGATGCCGAGAGTGGCACTGCAATCGCGCCATCTTGGTCGCGCGTACGGCACCACAGGTCGATCATCGCATGCAGGGCGGTGTCGGGATCGAGCAGGCGCCCCGAACTCGTGAGCATCCGAATCCGCTCGGCGCCCCAATCAAAGAGCACGCCGAGGTCCGCACCAAACAGCTTCGTTGTGCGCGCAAGTTCGGCGATCGAATTCTCCTGTGGCTCCTCGGGAGGAGCTGATGGCGCCTCTGAGTCGATGACGCCGTTGAGCGCGATGAGGTTGACGTGCCAGCCGTGAGCTACTTGCGGCAAGATGAACGTGGCCGGACCGCCCGCCATGTCGGCAACGACTTTGCGCCACTCGCCGACAAGCCCGGCATTGACCATGGCTTCGTTCAGTGCGGTTCCGTAGTACTCAAGCGGTCGCGGCGGGTAGATGATATCGCCTACCTCGTCGAAGAACGCCCGCCGGAATTCCTGCCGAAAGTACAGCCGCTCGATCTTCTTCTGCTCCCACGGTGCGATATCCAGGCCGTTTGCGTCGAAGAAACGAATCTCCAGAGACTGGGGTTCGCGCATCGACCCTGAGATGTGGATACCGCCGACGCACCGCGTCTTCTGCGTCGTGAAGCGGCTCACAGCCGGCGAGCCCACTCGCAGGTCCCGCGCATGGATGCCCGCAGCGTTCAATCCCGCGATCATCGCGCGCTTCACCATCCGCGCCGAACGTGTCGAGTCACGCGTCACGACAACGTGCCCACCTTTGGGCAGCAGCGTGCCGTACGCCTCGGCGACTTTGAGAGCAAGCTCCGGCGTGATATCCACGCCGACAAGCCCCTGCACGCCCGCATCGCCAAAGAGGGACCGGACGCCCGTTGACTCCCAGATGAGCGACGAGTTCACCGTGGCTTGGGCCTCGATGCGCTTGTACGGGAAGATCCGAACATCAGGTCCAACGCGGGCACCCTGCCCGACGACCGACTCGTCGCCGATGACCGCTCCCACGCCTACGACGGCACCATCCCGCACATCGACGCGACGACACAGCACCGCACCAGTGACCTCAGCTTGACTGCCAATGAACGTGTCGCTCCACACAATCGAGTGCTCGAGATGCGCGCCTTCGCCGATGATGCAGTTGCTGTCGATGGCCACATGATCGCCGATCACGGCGCCAGCTCGAATCGTGACGTTGTCGCCGATCACCACGCCCTTGCCAAGGGTGGCGGTGCGGTCAATCTTGGCTGTCTCCGAGACCCACAAACCCTCCCTGGCGTGCACACCGGGGATGAATGTCTTGGAGACGCCATCGAGAATGTCGTGATGCACCTCGACATACGTCTCGCGACTGCCGACATCGCACCAGTATCCATCGACGGGCAAACCGTACAACGCGTGGCCGTCTTCCATGAGCTTGGGGAAGAGTTCGCCCGAGAAGTCATACATCTCGCCTGCTGGAACGTAGTCCAGCACCCACGGCTCCATCACGTAGATGCCCGTGTTGATAGTGTCAGAGAAGACCTGGCCCCACGTGGGCTTCTCCAAGAAACGCTCGATGCGACCGTCCTCGGCGGTAATGACAACGCCAAAGTCCAGCGGGTCTGGCTCTCGCTTCAACGCGATCGTGACCGCAGCCTGACGTTCCTTATGAAACGCGATGACCTCCGACAGATCGATGTCGGTGATCGCGTCGCCAGAGATCACAAGAAAGGGCTCATCGGCGCCGATCAACGTCTCCGCGTTCTTGACCGAACCCGCAGTCCCCAGAGGGGTCTCCTCGATCGCGTACGAAATCTCGACGCCCCACTCCTCACCCGCACCGAAGTAGTCCTGGATGACTGCCGGCATGAAAGCCAGTGTCGCAATGATCTGGTCGATACCGTGATGTTTGACGAGCCCCACGATGTGTTCCATCACGGGTTGATTGACAATCGGGACCATGGGCTTGGGTCGAAGAGATGTCAGTGGCCGAAGCCTGGTCCCCTCGCCTCCAGCCATAATGACTGCCTTCATCGTGCGCCTCCTTGTGCTTCCTGAGTGGCGACGCCGAGTGGCGAAGCCGGGCTACTCGGCAACAACGGTCTGCGCCTTGACCTCGCGCACAGTCCGCAGGTAGATGGATGAATACTGCACTGCCGCCGCAAACGAGAAGAGGATTCCTGCATAGACGAACCATATCCCCAGAGCCGCGCCAACGTGGCCCCACCCGGGCAGGAACCGACTGTCGAGAACTCCCGCTCCCCCAACCATCGGCCAGTTCAGGATGAGGTCGGCAAATCCGGCCATGAGCAAGGCCGTCGTCGCTTTCCCCACGTAGGTGACCGGCAACCGTCGACGATAGAACTGCTCGAGTCGCCAGACACCATAGCCAAGGTACACATCTCGAGCTACCAGTACGAACACGATCCATCCGGGCAGTCGGCCCACAAGCCACAGCCCAAATACCCCCGCCGCGATCAACAGGCGGTCCACCAGAGGATCAATCGCCTTGCCCAGCGCTGTGACTGTGCCCGTGCGCCGAGCGATCTGACCGTCAAGCCAGTCGGTGGAGGCAGCGATCGCGTAAAGCAGAAACGCCCCGAAGTTGTGTGTGCCTCGAATCAGCACTGCAAAGAAGAAGGGTACAAGCATGAGCCTGAGAACCGTGACGATATTGGCAACCGTGTAGATGTCCCGGCTGTGATCCACCTGTTCGGCAGTTGATGTTGGACTCTCTTCGCGTGCGTGCTCGTCTACCACCAGTTCTTCTTTCTGAAGTAGACCGCCATGGCCAACGACAACGCCACCATCGCCCCCATCACCGCCCAGAACGCCCACGGAGCTGACGCCCCTGCTGTGGGCCACATGCCGGCTGTGAGGTTCATGCCATAGATACCCGTGATCAGAGTGAGCGGCATGAAGATGGTCGCAACAACGGTGAGCTGCTTCATGATCTCATTCATTCGGTTGCTCTGCGCGGAGAGATAGACATCCATCACCGAGGCGCCGACATCTTGATACGTCTCTATGGAATCGAGTGCCCGGGCCAGGTGGTCACCAACATCCTGGAAGTACCGGTACGCATCTTCGCTGATAATCGCGCTCTCTCTCGCGAGACCGCGCAGCAGATCCCGCTCGGGAGCGATGATACGGTGCAATCGAACAAGCTGCCGACGAACGCGATGAAGCGCTCTGAGATCGTCCTGCCGAGGATTGTCGAGCATTGCATCCTCAATCGCAGAGAGTCGCTCACCAATCTTGTCGATCAATGGCAGCGCCGAGTCGACCAGAAGATCGATAATCTTGTGCAGAATCCAGGCTGGGCCGGTCTGCATCGACTCCGAAGCCTCGGCAGCCACCGCGTCGATCGCGCTGTTTGGGCTGGTGTGAACCGTGACGAGGTATTCCCTGCTGACAAATACGGCGACCTCAGACACCGTGACACGATCGCCGCGCGGGTGCTCGGGCGTGAGCCACACGAGAAAGACCGCGTCACGATATTGATCCATCTTGGCGCGATGCTGCCGGCATGAGGCATCTTCCAGGTTCAATTCGTGGAACCCAAAACGCTTGCCGAGAACGCCGAGCGTCGCCGAGTCGGGGTCGGTCACGTCGACCCAGACCCACGACGCAGCCGACGCCTCATCCAGGGACTCGAGGTCCCCCAATGAGAGCGTTCCGTCTGCGTCAATCCACCTGACAGAGGTCTTCGGCATGCCCCTCCCCACTCACACCTCTCGTGCCCGAAGCCAGTCTAGCCCTACCGACCTCGGCAACGTGAGAGCCGATGACAGTTCGCCAAAGAACGTGAGCGAAGCCTGCTGCACTAACGATCGACAAGAATGGGCCACTTCGGCGCGAAGTTCGCAGGCAGTACCATAGCCTGGATACCACGAGGAGCAAAATGCGCCTAGATCGCCACATCAACATGCGTCAGGATCCTGCCGGCGCCAGACGCCGGAAGCTGTGGCTTGCGGCTGCGGGTGCTGCGGGCGCCGTCGCGCTGATCGTCGCAGTGGGCGTACTGATTGTCGCGACGTTCCCGAAACCTGATCAGCTTGCCGAGCCGAGTTCCTTGGCGCTTGCTGCCTCGAAGGCCGCGCCGCCAAAGAGCACCGTATCTAGCCCGGCAACACTGGCCAGCAAGCCATCGACGGCCTCGGCGAGCAAGCCCCCGACGCCAACACCACCCCCCGCACCTAAGAAGGCTGCGCCGAAACCGAGTACACCGCCGGCGCCGGTCCTTCCGCTCGGCATGAAGAAGACTTTGAGCGGTTCGCATCAGATGCTCATCGCCACCGGATCCAAACTCGGGGCAACTCACGGGACGTTGCGCATCTACAACCTGACTGGTGGCTCGTGGAGGCAGGTGCTCTCGGCGCCGTGCCGCTTTGGCACCAACGGTCTGATCGATGGCAACAAGCGCAAGGAAGGCAGCCGGACGACGCCAACGGGAATCTGGTGGCCCGGAGAATGGGTGTGGGGATGGCACGCATCTCCGCCGTCAGGTACGAAGATGCCCTACAAGCAGACGACTGAGAACGTGTGGTGGAGCTGCGAGAGAAATTCGACCTACAACACATGGGTCGTCTCATCGCATCACGTCGACGGTGAGCATCTCGTCGACGTGCGTGTGCAGTACGAATACGCACTGTCCTCCGGGTACAACGCATCGCCCAATCAGGTCGTCAGAGGGCGTGGCACCGCGATATTCCTGCACGTATTCGACCCGCCGGATTTCCACAACGGGTTGTCGGCCGGATGCATCACGGTCTCACGCTCCGACATGGTCCGTGTGTTCCGCACGATGGACCCAGCGCTCAAGCCGTGCTTCGCTGTCGGCACCGAGAAGAACGGTACCTCGACGTCGATCTCGGCGTACTGAGTCTGCGACGAGCCCTACGGCGTCGGAACTGGGGCGTGGAGCCTCGTGTATTCGCGAACGACGGGTGTGCCGAAATCCTGGGTCTTCGTGTATGTCCATCCCGGAAGCGCGTCCATGTACTGCGCGACAGAGCTGTTGCCGTGTTGCGAGATCACGTAGACGCGCTGCCACCGCCATACGAATGCCGGCACGCCCACCTCGGTATTGTCGTCGAAAGCCCTGCCTTGCGGTGATGGCTTGGCGTTGGGCTGGTTCACCCAAATGCAGTGAAGCGAGCCATTCACGCCCAACACGCTCGAGTACGCCGCCATGTTGAATGCGCTCTCCCAGTCTTCGGTCAGAACGCCCGTCTGGGGTTGGTCTGTGACCATCTCGGCAGCTTGGCGCCACGCGCCCTTGTCGGTCTGAGCGTAGAAGGAGGGAAGCTGAGAAACGCCCAGGACCAACAGTCCCGCAAATGCCAGGATGCCGACCGGTTTCCACAGCTTGAATCCGCCGCGCACCGCAAGAATATAGGCGGCAGGCAAGCTCACGAGGGCATTGCGAGTCGTGGCGATCGGTGTGACGTACTTCGAAAGAAGCAATCCGACGAATATCGGCAGCAGACTCAAGGTTAGCAACACCCACAGGATGTCGCTTTCGCTGACAACGCCACTGTCCGCGAGCGACGTACCGGAGCCAATCTCCGCAGGCCGACCGACCTCTCCCCGTCTGGAGAAACTGCGGAACATCGCCCGGAAACTATCCTGCCAGGGCATTTCGGCCGAGCTGCCCTGCCAAGACGTGTCGGCGAGTCCATTTGACGTCGACGTGCGCACCGCGAAGCCCACGAGCAGCAGCGCCATGAAGATGGCCGCCGACAGAGCGTCTTGCCCCGGCGAGAATGCCGAGAAACTCGCGACGATCTTGCCGCCGATATCAACCGGCGCTTTCATCCACCACTGACCGCCGGCCACCTGCGTCTGTACGAGCCCGATCTGACTGGGAATCACGAACAGCCATGGCAAGAACAGCAGCCCTGTGACCACATACGTCACCGCGATGTGCGGACCAATGCGTTTGCGCAAGCGCGGCAGAAGCAGAACCGGAATAAGCAGCATTGGCGCTGCCATGTAGCCGTACACGTGCGTGTACGCCATCGCCGCGAGCACGATGCCGAGCAAGACAGCCCGCGTGATCGTCGGCTTCTCGACAAGGAGCGCGAACAGCCAGAGCACCAGCGCCGCGAACAGCATGAGCATCGAGTACATCCGCGCCTCTTGTGCGTACTGAATCGCGATCGTCGACACGGCGAAAAGCCCGGCCGCCACAGCACCCGTCGGCCGGTCAAAGAGTCGGCGACCCGCTAGATACATCACTCCAGTCGCAAGCACGCCCACCAGCGCCGGGAGAAGCCGCATCGCCCACTCCTCGCGGCCGAACGCCATCGAGAAGAAGGACTGAACGATGTAGTAGAGCGGCGGATTCGTATCCGACGCTGTGATCTTGATCGCGATCTGCGGTCCGTACGCCGTGGCGTTCGCCGAGAACAACTCATCGAACCACATACTCTGCTTGCCGAGTTCCCAGAAGCGCAGAATCGCTGAGACCGCGATGATGATTGCTACGGCCACGATCCACGGCCATGACGTCCGCAGGTACGCAGCGGCGCGCTCACTGCGGGTGGCGGGAGAGGCCGCACTCCCCGCCTCCGCTTCCGCCGCGGGCTCTCGTGCCTCGATGGAGCCTGGGTCCACCAGGCGTCCCAACTCGTCGTCCGCCACCACAGACCTCGCTTCCTGGCTGTCGCCCCACGTCTTTGTCGGCCCGTTCCGCGTACACGATCTTGTGTGGTGTTATCGGCAGGTCGCCGGGTTCTGCACACGTCCGCGATCAGATCGCCGATATCCTACCCCACCAACACGTGAGCGATCAGACTCGCGGCGCGATGCCCTAGGCTCTGGGCGCATGGACCGTCTCGCTTCCCAGTTGTAGCAGAAGTTCATCGAGCGACATCGGATAGCCGAAGTAGTAGCCCTGTGCCGCGTCGCACTCGTTGGCCCTCAACAGGTTGATCTGTCCCTCGGTTTCTGGACCGTCGGCCACGATCGTCGCCCCGAGACTCTTGGCCAGCGCGATCGTGGACAGCACCATCGCACGAGCCTCAGCGTCTTCAGGAAGACGCTGAACTACGCTTCGATCGATCTTGACCACGCCCGCAGGAAGCAGTGCGGTGAACGCCGGAGAGCAATGCCCGCTTCCGAAGTCATCAAAGAGCAGTCTCGTGCCAACCTCATCTCGAAGCTTCTCGAGTTTGGCCGCGACCTCGTTCGGATCGCCCAGGAACGCAGTCTGCGTTACCCCGAGGGCCAGACGCCTCGGCTGGGCACCGCATTCGTTCATCAGAACGTGGAGTTGCGCGGCATCAAGCTCACGAAGCTGCCGAGCAGAAAGGCAGAGCGACACGATCAGGTCGGGCGCCACCTCGCGAAACCGTGCGAGCTGCGTACACGTCTCACGGAGTGTCCATTCGCCCAGCGCAATGATGATCTCCGAGTACTCGGCCGCAGGCATGAACTCGGCGGGCGACAGCACCGTTCCGTCGCGTGAGCGCAGGTTCACGAGCGCCTCAGCGCCGACGATCTTGCCAGTATGAAGATCCACCTGAGGCTGGTACGCAAGGAAGCACCGCCCATCTTCCAAGCCGCCGACGAGCTCCTTCTCGACAGCCACACGCCGATCAAGACCCTTCTGTAGCTCCGGGGAGAAGAACTGTATCCGATTCCGGCCGAGTCTCTTGGCCCCGTACATAGCCAGGTCCGCGTGGCGAACGAGCGCTGCGACGTCGGTCCCATCTGCCGGGTACAAAGCGATTCCAACACTGGCGGTTACATACAGACTCTCAGACTCCAACCGATACGGCTCGGCGAGAGCCTCGCGCAGACGTCTCGCCTCCGCTTCAATCTCGGCCGGGTTCTTCGCATCGGCGATGATCACGAACTCATCTCCACCGGGACGAGCCGCCGTGTCTCCACCACGCAAGACCGCCACGATGCGCCGTCCTGCCTCCGCCAAGAGCGCATCGCCTCGCGAGTGACCCAGCGTGTCGTTCACTCGCTTGAAGTTGTCCAGATCGGCGAAGAGTACAGCCAGCCCTCGGCCGACGCGCTTCGCGTGAGCGATGGCATGGGAGAGCCGGTCGTCGAGTACCGCTCGGTTGGCGAGTCCCGTAAGGGGATCGTGCGTTGCATCATGACGCAGGCGTTCGGCCTCCTTGGCCTCGCTGACGTCGGCGAGGAAGCCGACGATGCGGCTCCGCCGCCCTGCCTCGTCATTCGCAACCGAGAATGTCATCCGCGAGGGGAATTCAGTCCCGTCGCCCCGCGTCTGCCACACTTCGCCTTCCCAGGCTCCCTCGGCAAGGATAGTGCGCCTCATGTCTTCGCAGAATTCGGCCGGATATCGATTCGACGCAAACTCCCTGCAGTCGCTACCAAGCATTTGCTCCCGTGAACGCCGAAGCATTCGGCAACAGGCATCGTTGATTTCCACGATCTTTGTGCCAAAGTCGTGCTCGAGCACGACGATGCCCTCGTCGGCAGCATCAAACACCGTCTGCGCAAGGCCGAGACGCTCAAGCGTGCGACGCTCTTCGGTCACGTCGTGCAAGGTGATCAGGCGCGCCGGCGGTTGATCCGAGCCGTCGGCCAAAGGTGTGACGCTGACTTCCACGTAGCCGCCCTCGCCGTCGCGATTGATCTGCAGGACCGTGCGTTGGGGCTCAGTCGCATCATCTAGGACCTCGGCCGCGCCGTCGATGCGTGTGAGCGCATCGCCAACCGGCCTACCTACGAGATCATGAGCGAGCAGAATCCTCGATGCGGCCGGGTTTGCCTCGACAACGCGCTGTTCAGCATCAAGCACGATGACGCCGTCCGGCATGAGCTTTATGACTGTCTCTCGTGCAACCGGAAGCATGTCCAGAAGAACACCGCGTGCGATTGCGCTGAGCCAGACAGAACCAGTCACCAGGAACGCAAGAGGTGCCAACTCGAGGCCGTGGAACGGGTACGGAACAACATCGGCTTCTGATACGAGGCCCGACACGAAAGGCAGCAGTCCCCCGGAGACGAGCAACGCCGACTGCGTCCGCTCGATGCCAGAACTCCTAAGGTAGTGGCGGAAGAGAATCACCAGCCCCACGCCCATTGCGCCGAACGCAAACACGCTGAACGTCCAGTAGAGGGGACCAGGAACCTCTGTGTAGTACGTGAACCCGCCTATGGTCTCAGGCACGAAGTCAGCATCGTATAGTCGTGCCGGATTGAGCCATTCCACGTTGTCGAGAACGAACGAGATCGCAGCAATCGGCAGAATGCGTGCGGGAGTCAGCCACCGCTGCATACCAGCAACATCGAACGCAATCATGAGAACCGCCACCGGGACTACCCAGACTCCCAGGGCGTTCGCTCTGAACCAGATTACCTGCGACGTCTCAGACGTCGCTTGCCACATGGCCGCGGAAGTCCCCGCCCACACCGCGACGCCAAGCATCAGCACGCCAAGCCAGATCGCGCCGCGAGCCCTTCGACGCTGCCATGCCGCTACGGAGACCATCAACGACAACGCGGCGGCGGCCGCATACAGGAACGAATAGACATCATGCAGTTCGACCATCACGACCTCCGGGGCCGTCAGTGGCCCACGGCTGTTCGTACCCCGCATCGTCCTCGGGGAACTGCACTCAGAGCGGCGCCCTACACCAGCTTCTTCTGATGCGGCAAACCCGCCACCTCGTCCGTACGCTTAAACGCCAGGATGGCGAGGTCGTCACGCAGGTGCGTCCCACTGAACGCGAGCACATCGCCAACGACTGCCGTCACCGCATCCAGCGGCGACTCGTTCGCTTGTGTCGCGAGAAATGCCAGTAGCCGCTTCTCGCCGTAGAATTCGACGCCGCGCCGTGCCTCCGTCACGCCGTCCGTGTACAGGACCAGCAGATCGCCGAAGTCCAAGCTACCTTCCGATTGCTCGAACTCAATATCGCCGAATGCTCCGAGCAGCGGTCCGGTGCTGCGCAGGGTGGCAACCGCGCCATCCCCTCGAACAAGGGCTGCGGCCGTGTGACCTGCATTGCAGAACACGAACCGTCCATCTCGGCAGTCGAGGATGCAGAAGAACACCGTGACAAAGGACTCGGGTTCGGTCGCCCTGAAGACAATATCGTTGGTGAGGGCAAGGATCTGCGCCGGCGTCTTGCCACGCTCGTAGGCGTGGGCGCGCACGGAGTTCTTGACCAACGACGTGAGCACGGCTGCGTCAAGACCCTTGCCCGCCACATCTCCGATGATGATGCCGATGTGGTCCTGGCTCAGCTCGAACAGATCGTAGAAGTCGCCGCCCACTCGCGTTGCTTCGGTGGCCGAGCGGTATGCGTGTGCGAAATCGATCCCCGCGACTCTGTCGGGTACTGAAAGCAGCGCCTCCTGAAGGCGGTCGGCGATGTAGCGTTCCGTCTCAAAAAGGCGTGCGTTCTCAAGTGCCAGCGCCAGCGTCGCCGCCGCGCTTTCAAAGAAATCGAGTTGCTGCTCCGTGAAAGCAACCGGTGGCCCGAATTGATACGCCAACAAGACCCCAAAGACTTGACCGCGCATCACAAGCGGAACGCCCGCCAACGAGGTGATGCCGAACTCGTCCACGATCGAGGGATTCACCAGCCCGCTGTGCAGGGCATCGTTGACCACGACCGGACGCCGAGTCTGGTGCACCTGCATCAGCAGCGTTGCATCTTCGTCGCTGAGACTCAGCTGCCCAAGCCCAGAAGGCAGTCCGTGCTCGTAGGCGAACTCCCAGCGCTCGCCGCGGCGCACCTCCACGGCAGCGGCATCCACACCGAGCACAGCCGCGATCTCGACGACGACCCGGTTCATGATCTCGTCGAAGTCCAAGGTTGAATGAATGCTGGCGTTGATGCGGTTGAGGGCCTCGGCGAACTCGACCTGCTGCGTGCGCTCATCAAACATGCGCTCCAAGAGCGCGGTCCGCTCCTTGACGCGCGTCTCGAGTTCGTCGCGAGACTTGCGCAGCTCTAGCTCGGCCACCATGCGTTGCCGAGCGACCTCGGCAGATTCCAGCGCGAAGGAGAAATCATCGGCCAGCCTTTGAAGCAGGCGGATTTCCTCGTCGTCGAAGTAGTCAGGTTCCGGCGCGTACAGCGTGATGACACCGATGGTCCTTCCCTCTGACCTCATGGGGAACGACGCTGATGACTTGTATCCGCGACGGAGCTGTTCGTCGCGCCAGGGCTGCATGACCGGGTTGGTCTCTGTGTCGTTGTTGATGAAGGGCTGGCCTTCTCGGAGCGCAACGCCTGTTGGACCGCGACCCTCCGGGACGTTCTCGTCGAGCGAGATGTGCACGGTGTCGAGATAGCCATCATCGCGACCGAATTTCGCCACGCACCGAATGTCTTGCGTGTCGGGCTCGACGAAACCGATCCACGCCAGAATGAAGCGTCCATCTTCGACAGCGATTTGGCACGCAGCTTCGAAGAGTTCCTGCGTCTCATGGATGCGAACGATCGCCTCGTTGACCTTGCTGAGCACGGCGTAGAGGCGGTTCACTCTCCCGATGTCGTCAAGTGGGCGAGCGCTCGGAGACCCAGTCCCTGATTCCATCCCCGTCCCATCTTCCAGACTCTTCCGTAGCGTACCGCAAGATGGCGGGCGCGTCCCGCACAATGGCTGTGGCACCAATAGGGGAAAACAGCCTAGTGACAGCGTAGTTGCACGACGCGTCGGCTGCGGTCTATACGTGACACCAAGGAGGATTCGCGATGGTTGCATTCTGGACTGTGCTCGTGATCGTGGTGGTGCTCGTACTCGCGTTTGTTGGGCTGTACAACGGACTAGTGCGACGAAGGAATCGCGTCCAGGAGGCGTCAAGCGATATTGACGTCCAGCTTAAGCGCCGATACGAACTCATCCCCAACCTCGTGAACACGGTGAAAGGCTACGCGACCCACGAGCGCGAGGTGTTCGAGAAGGTGACCGAGTTGCGCGCAGGTCTGCTCACCGGCACAACCGCCGAGAAGATCAACACCAGCAATCAGCTCACGGAGACGCTGAAGTCGCTGTTTGCCGTCGCCGAGAACTACCCAGAGCTCAAGGCGAACCAGAACTTCCTCGCGTTGCAGGCCGATCTCACCGACACGCAAGACAAGATCATGGCCGCGCAGCGTTTCTACAACGCCAACGTGCGTGACTTCAACACCGCCATCCAGGTCTTCCCCACCAACCTCATCGCGAGCATGATGGGTTTCTCGGCGTTCGAGTTCATTGAGGCCACGCCAACCGAGACACAAAACGTCAACGTGCAGTTCTAGCTCAGGCAGCCGATGGCAACCACCTACAGCGAAATCTCCTCCAACAAGTGGCGCACGGTCGTCGTGATGACGCTCTTTGTCGCGGCGATCATCGGTCTCGGCTACGTGTTCGGAATCGCCCTCCGGCTCCCGTGGCTGCTTCCGCTCGCCATTGTGATCGCGATTGTGCAATCGTTCTCGTCCTACTGGTGGAGCGACAAGGTCGCGCTCGCGATCTCAGGCGCACATCAGATCGACAAAGCTCAGGCACCTGAACTCTACCGGCTCGTCGAGAACCTCTCGATCGCGAGTGGCCTCCCGATGCCGCGCGTCTACATCGTCGACGACCCCTCGCCCAACGCCTTCGCAACCGGCCGAAACCCGCAGCATGCCGCGATCGCCGTGACGACGGGGTTGCTCGGCAAACTGACGAAGCCCGAGCTCGAGGGTGTGCTCTCGCACGAGCTGTCGCACATCGGCAACTACGACATATTGTTGTCCAGCGTCGTGGTGGTGCTGGTGGGCTTCGTCGTGCTGCTCTCCGACTTCTTCTTGCGCTACACGTTCTGGTTTGGAGGCGGACGCCGGAGGAATTCCGACAGTGGCGGTGGCCAGACCGGTGCGATCCTGCTGCTGATCGGAATCGTGCTGGCCATTCTCTCGCCGCTCTTCGCAATGCTGATTCAGCTCGCGATCTCTCGCCGCCGAGAACTGCTCGCCGACGCCAGCGGGGCTCTGCTCACGCGCAACCCGAACGAACTCGCCAGCGCTTTGGAGAAGATCACCGCCGACCCCGGATCAATGCGACACGTCAACAAGGCGACGGCACACCTGTGGATCGCCAGTCCGCTTCACGACACCCGCGGCAAGAAGCGCAGCTGGTTCTCGGGTCTCTTCGACACGCACCCTGATCCGGCCGTACGAATCAAGCGCCTGCGCGAGATGGCGATGTAGACGGCCATCTCGCGGTGTCAGCCCCGCACGCCGACGAGAACGCTCGCGACTCACCCGGAGCCACCCGACGAGCGCACACTCGACGAGTGTGCGCGGCGAGGTGCGAGCCTGCCGCTTCGCCTATACGGCCCGCGCTCCCACGTTGCCACGCAGCGCCGAGAGCGTCTTGCGCAACAGCCGCGACACCTGCATCTGCGAGATATCCAGCTGCCGAGCGATGTCGGTCTGCGTCGCGCCCTCGAAGAAACGCAGGTACAGCGCCTTCTGCGCGAGCGGCGGCACTTCCCGCAGCGCTACGGCCAGCGTCTCGCGGTCGTCGACAGCAGCGATCAACGGATCGTGCTCCCCGATGACATCGAGCAGGCTGAACGTCTCACCATTGCCGCCGCTCTGCGTGACATCCAAGGGAGATGAGTTGTGCGCCGACGAGGCGTCGATAGCTTCCAGCACGTCATCAGAGCTGACGCCGAGATGCTCGGCGATCTCTTCGATGGTTGGCGACCGCTGGTATTCACGCGTCATCGCGTCGATCGCGCCGTTCACTTTCGTCGACAGTTCCTGAAGCCGCCGAGGAACCTTGACCGCCCAGCACTTGTCACGGAAGTGCCGCTTGATCTCGCCGATGATCGTCGGCGTGGCGTAGGTGGTGAACTCGAGTCCGCGCTCGATGTCGAAGCGGTCGACGGCCTTGATCAGGCCGATGGTGCCAACCTGCACGAGATCGTCGATCTGTTCGCCGCGATTGCGATACTTGCTGGCGAGATATCGCACGAGGTTCAAGTACATGGTGATGAGTTCGTCGCGAGCTTGCCTGTCATCGACGGCCCGAAAGCGCTCGAAGAGTTCGGCCGTGCGCTTCTTGTCCCATTGAAGCCTGCGAGAAGTGGTGCGCCCCCTGGGCGCTCGCTGCTCGCGCGACGGGGCGGGTGACGGGGCGGGTGACGATGGAGATGGTACCAACGGTGGTTCGGTGGGCGGTGTCACTTCGATGAGCACACGATCACTTTCGACGGACGCACACTCTACCGACATGCTTCCTCCTCGTGCGGCAATGTTTCGCAAGCGCGTAGGACCGGACCTACGCTGGCGTGTTGTTTCTTGTACCGCGAACTCGCATGAACAAAACCGGGGTGTGTGGTCCACCCCGGCTAATCTCACGCAAGACAGGAGAGCGGAGCCTGGCATCGCGACGGCTCCTGCGAAGAAGTGGCCTGCGACGGCACTAGGAAGGCGCGTCGCCCAGGAGCTTGTCGATGTCTGCGATTTCGTCCTTCATCCGCTGCAACTTGTCGCTGGTGCCCTTGCGCTCCGTCATCGTCGCGTGCGTCGGGGAGTTGATCGAGTGAAACATCGTTATCTCTTCGAAGTCCTCGAGTTCGTCCTCAAGACGCTTGCGGGTCGCCAGAAGCTCATCTCGCGACATTTGAGAGTAGTCCTGTTCCTCCACGCAAATCACCCAATCGCCGAAACGGGCATGACACATCGATCAGAGTAATACCCTTAGGGGTATGACGGCAAGGCCACGATTGCGGCTGTGCCACGTGCCGTCCGCACGCAATGCCGTTGCGGTGGCCTGGGTGCGACGACGTGCTATCGTGCACAGTTAGCGCCACCGGGGCGCCCTCAGAAAGGGGTCACATGAGACAGCTCAGAAGAATCGCAGTCGTTGCGCTGGTCACCGTGGCGCTCTTCGCCCTTGCGGGCTGCGACACGATTGCGAAGAAAGCCGTCGAGAAATCCACAGGCGTCAAGGTCAACGACAACAACAGCGAGGTCACCGTTACCGACAAGAACGGCGCAACCGCATCAATGTCAAGCAAGGAGGGCAAGCTGCCCGATGGCTTGCCCGACGACGTTCCCGCCTACAGCGGGACGATCAAGGGTTCGGCGACGATGCAAACCCCCGATGGCACCAACTACACCTTCTCCGTCGAGACGAAGGACGATCCCACCACCGTCGTCAGTTGGTACAAGGACAAGCTCGCCGCGAAAGGTTGGACGATCTCCAGTACCGTCGCAAGCGGCGACAGCGCAATGATCGGCGCCGAGAAGGGTGACAAGAACAAGCTCGCCGTCACCATCGGCAGGGACAGCTCAAGCGACATGACCGTCATCACAGTCGTGAACAGTGTCACGAAGTAGGATCGCGAGAACAGCTGTAGACGATCGGGCTCCGAGGCTCACTCGGGGCCCGATCGCTTGTGTGTCAGCGGGCGCCGTCACTGGTGATCACCGGCTCCGCAAGGATTGAGGTTCGCGCAGTGGCCTATCTGCTGGGATGCGAGAGCGTCCGTCTGGAATACCCGACGAAGAAGATCTTTGACTCAGTCTCCCTCGGGATCGACGACGGTGAGCGCATCGGGATCGTCGGCGGCAATGGGGACGGCAAGTCATCGCTGCTGTCGCTGCTCGCCGGGTCGCTTGTGCCCGACGACGGCCGGGTCATCGTGCGCGGCGGGACCACCATCGGCATGCTCGCGCAGTCAGACGCCCTCGATCCGGACGTGACCGTCGCGCACGCGGTCGTAGGCGACGTGCCCGAGCACACGTGGGCTTCCGACGCGCGAATCCGAAACATCCTGCGCGGTCTGATCGCCGACACCGGTTGGGACTCCCGAATCGGCGACCTGTCCGGCGGACAGCGCCGTCGAGTGGACCTCGCACGGGTGCTTGTCGGCGACTTCGATGTGCTCATGCTCGACGAGCCCACCAATCACCTCGACGTTCACGCCATCGCGTGGCTTGCCGAGCACCTCAAGAGCCGCTGGCCGAGGAAGTCCGGCGCGCTGCTCGTCGTCACCCATGACCGCTGGTTCCTCGATGAGGTCTGCCTCGGCATGTGGGAGGTGCACGACGGGCAGGTCGAGCGGTTCGACGGCGGGTACTCGGCGTACGTGCTCCAGCGCGTCGAACGCGCAGAGGCCGCGCAGAAGGCCCAGGAGAAGCGCCGCAACATCCTGCGCAAGGAACTCGCGTGGCTCTCGCGGGGCCCTCAAGCCCGATCGACCAAGCCGAAGTTCCGCATCAAGGCGGCGCAAGAACTCATCGCCGACGAGCCGCCGGTACGCGATTCCCTCGAGCTGAGGAGGTCTGCGATCTCGCGTCTGGGCAAGCAGGTCGTCGATCTTGTCGGCGCCACTGTGAGATTCGGTGACAAGACCGTCATCGACGACGTCACATGGCTCATCGGCCCAGGTGACAGGCTCGGGATCCTCGGCGAGAACGGATCGGGCAAGACGACGCTCCTCAATCTCATCTCTGGCTCGCTCGAGCCGACCTCGGGTTACGTCAAGATCGGCAAGACCGTGAAGTTCGCCGTGCTCTCGCAGCACCTCAATGAGTTGAACCAGCTGGGACACTCCCGAGTCCGTGAAGTCCTCTCGCGATACAAGACACGCTACGAAATCGATGGCAGGGAGATCACTCCGGCCCAGATGCTGGAGCGTCTCGGATTCGCAGCGGCCCAGTTGTCCTCGGCAGTGTCTGATCTGTCTGGCGGAGAGAAACGTCGGCTGCAGCTGATGCTCATCCTTCTGGACAAGCCAAACGTGCTCATTTTAGATGAGCCGGACAACGACCTGGACATCGACATGCTTGCCGTCATGGAGAGCCTCCTGGACTCGTGGCCCGGCACGCTACTTCTCATCACCCACGATCGGCACCTGATGGAGCGCGTGACCGACGACCAATTCGCCCTGATCGAGGGGAAACTCCGCCATGTCCCGGGCGGCGTCGACGAGTACGTGCGACTTCTGGATGCGCGCTCTGCCGCGCGCTCGAGCGAGGCCGCGAAGCCCAGAGCCGAGACGCCGAAAGCAAGAGCACGCACAACGGCGACTGACGAGTACCGTCTGAAGAAGAAGCTCGCGTCTGCGGAACGCAAGCTGAGCACGGCCACCAAGAGGCTCAACGCGGTTCGCGACGAGATGCAGGCGGTGAATCCCTCGGACTACCTCGCCCTGGGAGAGGTCCAGGCGCGGCTTCACGCTGCCGAGCACGTGGTCTCCGAGCTTGAGGACGAGTGGTTGGCGCTGTCCGAGAAGCTGTCCTAGCGCACGTCAGGTCCTCTCGAGCAAGAGGACCGCAACTCGACGATCTCGATCCGCATACACGTGCCGAGCTACAAGTCCGAAGGTGCACAGGTAGGGCACCAGTTGCCGAAGCCGGAACTTCCGGCTCACTTCCGTCAGAATCATCTCGCCGCGCGAGACTCGCAGGGTGTGTCCCAGAGGCTGAATCTCTATCTCCTGGTCCTTGAGAAAGCGCCCGAATATCTCGACGCGCCTCAGATGGGGCACGTATCGTGCGACGTGATCGATCGCATCCATGTCCAGAGAAGAGCCCAGCTCGCGGTTCATCCGCGCGAAGACGTTGCAGGTGAACGCCGCGCTGTGGCCGGCAGCATCGTTGTATGCGGCGTGCAGTACGTCTGGATCTTCGCCCGTGTCCACGCCGAGCAGGCAGAAGTCGCCCGGCTTCAGGTGCGTGGCCACCCTGGACCAGAATGCCGCAGTCTCGACGTGATCGAGATTACCCACAGTGCTGCCGAGAAACAGCAGCATGCAAGGCGACAACGCCTCCAGGCGCGGAAACACGTCGTCGTACGTTCCATGGACCGAGTCGAAGTCAACCTGTGGACAGTGGGCCGCGATCTCAGTTTCGGCCACACTCAGCGCCGAGGAGGACACGTCCACAGGCGTGTATCGGGCCGAGCCGAATCGTTCGACGTACGCGTCGAGTAGCAACCGGGTCTTGATCGAGCTTCCCGAACCCAACTCGACGAGCGCCACGTCACCGGTTTTCTCGGCGATGTCAGAGGCGGCGGCCGACAGAATCGACGCCTCGGTGCGCGTGAGGTAGTACTCCGGCTGCTCGCAGATGCGCTCGAAGAGGTCGCTCCCCTGCGCATCGTAGAGGAAACGGCTTTCCAGCCGTCGGGGGTGATCGCTCAGTCCCCGCGCGACCGACACGGCGAACTCCATGGTCGCGTCGGCCTCCGGCGAACTCGCGGCCGATGTCGCTCGCCCTGATGACAGCCCGGCCAGCCGACGAACCACGTGCGGATGCACGAGCGAGTCGATTGGAACAACCGATGCCGATATCGCATCGTCGGATAGACCAAGCGAAGCGCTCGTCACTACCGTTTGATCAGTCATCGTCTCTCTTCCGCCAGTCATCGGCATGCCACGAACCGGATCGCGCTCCCCGATCGCTCGATCTCCTCGGCAACAATGCCGAGTACCGCGTCGATCTCCTCATCAGTGTTCCCATGCCCCAGTGAGAACCGGATGGAGCAGTGCGCCTCCTCCGGCGTCAGGCCAAGCGCGAGTAGTGCGTGTGAAGGATCCGGAGAGCCCGACTTGCACGCCGAGCCCGACGACAACGCGACCCCTTTGCGATCGAGTCGCAACACAAGTGACTCCCCCCGAATACCTGGAAGGGTCATGTTGAGCGTATTGGGCAGTCGAGACACTCGATGGCCGTTGCTTTGCGCGCCGTCAACCAGCTCGTGCAATCCCGCTTCCAGCTTGTCGCGCAGCGCCGCCACACGGGCCATGTCAGGAATCCGCTTCGCCGCCAGCTCGGCAGCCTTCGCGAAGCCCACGATCGAGGCCACATTCTCGGTACCCGCCCGCGCGCCCCCCTCCTGGTTGCCCCCGTTGACGAGCGGTGAGAGCTGCACGCCTTTGCGCACGAACAGGGCGCCGACGCCCTTGGGCGCGTGGATCTTGTGCCCGGAAACCGAGAGCAGATCGACGCCGAGATCCTCGACATCGACCGGAACCTTGCCGAGTGCCTGCACGGCATCGCAGTGCAACAACACGCCACGCTCATGGCATATCGCGGAGATCTCTCGGATTGGCTGGATGACGCCAGTCTCGTTGTTCGCGAGCATCACCGAGACCAGGATCGTGTCATCACGAATGGCGTCGGCCAGATCATCGGGACTCACGCGACCGTCGCGGCCGACCGGCAGATAGGTCACATCGAAGCCCTCCGCCTCTAGCGAGCGGCACGACGCAAGGATGGCCGGGTGCTCGATCGCCGACGTGATGATGTGGCCCCGGCTTCCGCCGGCATCAAAGCCGCGCCCGCTCGCATAGGCGACCCCCTTGAGTGCCAGGTTGTCGGCCTCAGAACCACTTCCCGTGAATACGATGCGACGTGCGGTGCAGTTGATCGTCTGGGCGATGCTGCGGCGCGCGGCGTCAAGCGCCTCTCGGGCGACCGCGCCCACCGAGTGGATGCTTGAGGGATTCCCGTACATCTCGCCGAGGAACGGCAGCATCACCTCGACAACGTCGGGATCGAGCGGCGTTGTCGCGTTGTGGTCGAGGTATATCGTCTCCCGTGCTCGGTGCTCGGAGCCAGAACCGGGAGCCGCAGCTACTCCGCACGCATCCGCTGCGTCGCCGACCAGGCCAGCGCGAGACTCGGCGTGCCCAACACCTTGCGCGGAGGCCGCAAGCCGGACCTCACACAGCAACGCCTTGTAGACGGGGAAGCCGGATATCGGGTCGTAGCGTCCGAGATCCGTGAGATCGTTGACGTTGCAATCGCGCCAGGAGTCCGGGCCGACGGGCCCGCCGCCCCCCATGTTGGCGTCGACCACGCCGGGAGCGATGTTGTCCGTGACGTAGGCTCGGAAGCCCACCTCCCCCCGGGCGGTTGCGAGCACCACCTCATCGCCGTCGCGGATGCCGCGCATCTCGGCGTCGCGTGGGTTGATGGACACCAACGGATACGGAGCCTCCCGCGCAAGCCCCTCGGCACCATGGAACTGGGAGCGGAAGTCGGTCCTCACGCGAGCGCCCGAGTTGAACACCAGCGGAAACTCGCGAGCCAGATCAGGAGCCGCAAGAGGGCCCTCGCGCGGCTCCGTGTAGACGGGCAGCGCGTCGTAGCCGTGCTCGGCGAGAATGCTGGAAGCAATCTCGAACTTACCCGAGGGCGTGTCGAATCCAGGCTGTCCGTCGGGCCGAAGAAGACCCTTCTCCCACTTCTTGTACTGCATCATCACACTGGGGATGCTGACCGTGCCGCCGGCGGCGCGCACGTCGTCCAACGTGAATCCCGATCCCTTGAGCACGTGCTCGAGCGCCTCCTCCTCGGATTGCGGATACAGGTGGCCGTAACCCAACCGATTCGCAAGTTCGCCGAGGATGAGCAAGTCGTTTCGAGCTTCGCCGACGGGTTCGAGGAGCCGCTCTCTGACACGAAACATGGGACCGTACGTCATGTAGGAGAGGTCCTCGTATCCGGTTGTGGCGGGCAACACGATGTCGGCGTACGCGCAGTCGGCCGTGAGCTGCCGATCAATGCATACGAGGAAGTCGAGGGCTCCGAGGGTGCGCCGCCACACATGGGGCTGGGGCCACGCGGTGACGATCGATCCTCCAAGCACGATGAGTGACTTGATCGGGTACGGGCGTCCCTCCAGCACTGCCTGCGACAGCGAGATCGCGTGCGACTCGCCACGGTACTGGCTGTAGACCGGGAATCGGTCGCGCCCGATCGCCTTCTTGACGTCGGGGTTGGCGACGAGCTCGTCCTTGTTGATCGGGAAGGTGTTCTCGCGCATGCGGAAGACGCGACCGCCGGGCACGTCGAGCTGACCGGCCAGCGCCCACAACACCATGGTCGCGCGAATCGCCTGCACGCCGCTGTCGGAGTACTCGAGACCGGTGTACATGACGGGGCTTGCGCCACGCGCTCTCACTACTCGGCGAGCCAGGTCGCGGACCTTGTCGGCGGGCACGCCTGTGATCTCCTCGACCGCCTCGGGGCGGAAGTGCTGCACGTAGCGCGCGAGATCTTCAAACCCGACCGTCCAGCGCTCGACGAACGCCTCGTCGTAGAGGTCCTCCTCGATGAGTACCTGGATCATGCCCAGCGCCAGAGCCCCGTCCGTTCCTGGGCGGATAGGCACCCATTCGGCGCCGCTCTCGCGACATGTCCCGTTTCGCCGGGGGTCGATAACGACGATCTCGGCGCCACGATCCCGCGCCGCCATGATCTGGTGGTGTGCGATCGGCGGCGAGTCGGTGGCGGGATTCGCGCCCCACACGACGATGAGCTCGGCCTGCTCGATGTCGGAATCCATGTCGATGAGCATGCCACCCATGGTCACGTGCGGCGCGATCATGGCGTAGGCGACGTAGCACAGCGCCCCCACGCCAAAGGTGTTTGGCGAACCGAACGGGAAGAGCACGCTTGATGCCGAGGAAACCGCGGTGTCCTGCGGCTGGTAGATGTCGCAGAGTGCCAGGTCGAAGCTGCCGCGCCCGGTGTATATGCCGCAGGCTTCCGGCCCGAACGTCACCTTCGTGTCGTTGAGTCGCTCGACGATCGTGCTCATTGCCTCGTCCCATGAGATCCGCTCGAACTCGAACGTTCCTTTGGGGCCCACCCGTCGCAACGGATGTTGCAGCCGATGTGATGAGTAGACGATCTCGGGAGAGTGCTCGCCGAGCCGACACACCACGCCAAGCGGGTTGTTCTCCTGGGCGCGAACGCTGGCAAGCCGGCCGTCCTCTAGCTCAGCCGTGACCCAGCATCCGGCCGGGCAGATCCCGCACAGCGTGTGGCGGAGCTCCTTCGTCGATGCGGTCCCCCTGCGAGCAGCTGTACTCGTGATGTCGTTGTTGGCTGTGCTCATTCGTCAATGGACTCCTTGGGCTACTTGGCAGTGACAAAGTCCGATGGATCGGGCCGTGCGGAGGCAGCTTGTTTGAACGCGCCGAGCGGGATGTGGCAGTACCCTTCCGGGTTCTTCTGCAGATACTTCTGATGGTAGTCCTCCGCCCGAGTGTAGGTCTTGAGCGGTCCCGTCTCGATGGCGATTGGCGCGCTGTACTGCTTCTGCAGCGTGGCGAGTGATGCCTCGATGATTGGGCGATCCGTCGGGTCCACGTAGTAGATGCCGCTGCGATACTCTGTCCCGACATCGTTGCCCTGCCGATCCACCGACGTCGGGTCGATAGCGAGATAGAACTCCCTGAGCAGGAAGGGCAGCGGTGCGACCGACGGGTCGTAGTCAACGCGCACCGCCTCCGCGTAGCCGCTGCCGTCCCCGTACGTGGCCGAGTTCGAGGCGCCGTTCGCGTAGCCGACTTCGGTGGCGCTCACTCCGTGAATCTGGTCGAGGTACTTCTCGATACCCCAGAAGCAACCGCCTGCGAAGTAGATGGTCTTCATGCCTTTGCCTCCCGCCGGCCTCGGGGTCATGGTGGGGGTCGTGGTGGGGGCCGCAGTGCGCGTCTTGGTCCCAACCTGCACTTTGGGGCCACAGCCCGCGAGCAACAGCGCGATCAGCAGCGCAAGCAACGCTGCCATACCGAACCCGAGCGCGACTGGGCGACGCGGACGATCCACGACATCACTCCTCTCCTGATTGTCTCCCCAGAACGGGGGTAAACGTCGTGCAACAGATCGTCGTCTCTGCGGCGGGGGGTATCAACAACGCATCCGACGCCACCGAAGGCGGGACACCATCCTATGGGACTTCTCGGCCAGATAGGTCGCGCGCTGTCCATGAGCGCGGCAATGACGTGGGAGATCCTATGGGCACTGATCCTGGGATTCGCTCTCTCGGCAGCGATCCGCGCGGTCGTACGGCGCGAAGACATCGCGCGCGCTCTCGGCAACGACTCGCCCAAGGCGCTCGGTACTTCGACGTTGCTCGGAGTGGCATCCTCGTCCTGCTCGTACGCGGCGGTGGCGCTGGCACGCTCGCTATTCCGCAAAGGCGCGGGTTTCACCGCTGCCATGGTGTTCGAGATCGCTTCGACCAACCTCGTGATCGAGCTCGGCATCATCATCTGGCTGCTGCTTGGCTGGCAGTTCACACTCGCCGAGTTCGTCGGCGGGATCGTGATGATCGTTATCATCGCCGCGCTGTTCCGCTTCATCCTGCGACCCCGGCTCGTCGCCGAGGCCCTCACGCAGGCTGACAAGGGACTCGCAGGTTCGATGGAGGGCCACGCCGCGATGGACATGAGCGTCGCTGATGAGGGAACGCTGGCACAGCGCCTGTTCTCCCCCGCCGGGTTCACTGCGATCTCAGGCGGCTTCGTGATGGAATGGGCAGCCGTGCTGCGCGACATCGTCATCGGGCTGCTCATCGCAGGTGGGATCGCCGCTTGGGTACCAAGGACCTTCTGGGAGAGCTTCTTCTTCCAGGGCCATGGCATCTGGTCGGGCATCTGGGGCCCGGTTATCGGCCCGATCGTCGCAATCCTCAGCTTCGTGTGCTCGATCGGCAACGTGCCACTGGCCGCGGTGCTGTGGAACGGAGGCATCAGCTTCGGCGGCGTGACCAGCTTCATGTATGCGGACTTGCTGATCCTGCCGATTCTGAACATCTACCGGAAGTACTACGGAATGAAGATGACTGCCTTCGTGGTTGCCACGTTCTACTCAGCGATGGTGCTGACCGGATACATCGTCGAGATCGTGTTCGGCGCCTTGGGCCTCGTGCCGACAGCACGATCCGCGACAGTCCACTCGGCCTCGATCTCGTGGAACTACACGACCGCGCTCAACATCGTGTTCCTGACGCTGGCCGCAGTGCTCGTATGGCGGTTCTTCCGCACCGGAGGTGCCGACATGCTTCGCATGATGGGCGGTGCACCGCCCGACCCGCACGCCGATGGTATGGACGGCCGCGGCCACGCCATGCATGCCGAGCGGAGCTAAGGGCGCTTGATTGCACGATTGTTCGCCAAGGCGCGGATGTCGCACCTGGTACTGATGTGACCGAGGCACAATCTCCGCGCCGACCTGAACTGACATTAACCACTCTGAGCAGGCATTTTGTCTGCGCCAGCTGAGGCTGGGACATCTGAGTCCCGGTCTACCGCAGGTCAATAGCTGCGCTCAAAGAATAATGGGACTAGACTTAGACATGCACGCGAACCCCGCACCCCTCCGTGCATGACCGCATCGGAGATTGATGCAGATGGCAAAAGACGTCGGTCGCAAAGGGATTTCCAACAGGCGGGCCGCGAAGCCCGCATCCCCTCCAACCTCCTCTGTCCCTCCAATCCCCTCCGCGCCGAGCGCCCGCCTCGGCCAGGTGCTGGACGGTTTCAGTCAGAGTGCCATCCTCGTCGATCCATCGTATTGCCTCGTCTACGCCAACGGGGCGGCCGAACAGCTCCTCGGCATGGCGGGGGCCGCGATGGCGGGATGTCGCGTCGATGAACTCGCATGGCAGCTCACCTCAAGCGACGGGGTTCCGCTCGGCAGGAGTGAGTGTCCGTGGGTGCGCGTGTTGGAGACGTGTGTCGCTATCCAGGACGTCGAGTACCGCCTAGTCCACCCCGACGGCTCCATCTCGTCGGTCCTGGCGAATGCCTCGCTCCTGCGAGATGACCGCCGACAAGCCATCGGCGTCATCATGTCTTTCGTCGACATCACTGGGTTCGAGAACACCCTGGAGACCGCGCGTTCAACCGATGAATACGACCAATCGCTGTTGCGGCTCTATCCTTTGCTCGGCCAAGCGGACTCGTATTCCGCGATCGTGAATGCGCTCGCCAGCGAGATCCCGAGGATGCTCGGCTACAACAGCGTCGGCCTCATGCTGGCTGACGAGAAGATGGAGTACGCCAAGCTCATCATGTCCTCAGGCCCTCTCGTGAAGGCAGCCGAGAACATAATGACCCTCGGCGACCGCTATCACATCGACGATGGTGACGAGCAGTTCCTCACCATCCCCATCAAGGGAGACCCATTCAGCGAAGAGGTCGCTCTGGCAACCCACATGGTCGTCGTCGACGACGCGAGGACCGACCCGCGCACGGACAAGAACGTCGTCGCGGTTTCCCAGAACCGAACGATCGTCAACGTCCCGCTGATGCTTGCCGGTGAGCGTTTGGGCCTGATCAACACGGGGACCTTCGGCGATGAGGGCGTCCGTCCGCCGACGCAGCGGCAGATCGAGTACCTGGATGCTCTGGCGAACCATGCCGCCGTCGCGATGGATCGCGTCCGCTTCTTGAAAGAACAGCGCGAGGCCGAAGACGCCATCGAACGCATGGCCTACCACGACTCGCTTACCGGGCTGCCCAACAGAAGCCTGTTCCTCGACCGGCTCACGGTCGCATCCGCCCAAGCCAAGCGCGATCGCGGCGGACTTGCGGTCATGCTCGTCGACATCGACAACTTCAAGAACACGAACGACACGCTCGGCCCAGCGGTTGGCGACGAACTGCTGCAGGCAATCGCAGGACGTCTGGAAGTGTTTGTCCGCGACGCCGACACGGTGGCCAGACTTGGGGGCGACGAGTTCGCGCTCATACTCCCCGGCGTCCGCGACAAGATCGAGGCCGAGGCCGTCGCCGCGAAACTCCTCGCCGCTTTCCAAGAGCCATTCGCACTGGCGGAGTACGAGATATATGCGACAGCGAGCATCGGCATCACCCAGTTCACCGGCAACGAGCGAGCCGAGCAGCTGCTCCGCCACACGGACACCGCGATGTATCGGGCCAAGGAGCTGGGGAAGAACTCGTACCAGTTCTTCAGCCCCGCTCTGCACTCCCACGCCGTGGAGCGTTTCGAACTCACCAACGAACTGCGATTCGCGCTCGAGCGTGGTGAGCTTTCCATGCACTACCAGCCCATCTTCCGCGTCGCCGACCGCAAGATCGTAGGCGCCGAGGCGTTGATGCGGTGGAGTCATCCGACCCGAGGCGCCATCCCGCCGTCGACCTTCATCCCCCTTGCCGAGGAGACCGGCTGGATCACCACCCTTGGCGAATGGGCCCTGAGGTGTGCGTGCGAGCAGAGCATACGGTGGGCACAAGCGGGCTTCGAAGGGATCCGCGTGTCGGTCAACCTCTCTCAGCGGCAGTTCCTGGATCCGCACCTCGTAGACACCGTGAAGGGCATTATTGATGAGACGGGTGTGGACCCCTGCCTCATCGAACTTGAGATCACTGAGAGCCTCGCCATGCGGCGCGGAGCCGAAGCACTGGCGATGCTCCAGAGCCTGCGCGACCTCGGCATCAGCATCGCGATCGACGACTTCGGCACGGGCTACTCCTCGCTCGACCACCTCAGACGCTTCCCCATTCGCACTCTCAAAGTCGACCGAACCTTCGTGAAGCACGTGAGCGACGAGGAAGACGACGGCCGCGTGATCGCCTCGGCCATCATCGTTCTTGCGCGCGCGCTCGGTCTCAACGTCGTCGCCGAGGGCGTTGAGACCGACGAGCAGCTCGCCTTCCTCTCGCAACAGGATTGCGCCGAGGCACAGGGCTTCCT
>CAZIPN010000001.1:146709-148598 GCA_964541225.1 uncultured Eubacteriales bacterium | reverse complement strand
CACGCGATAACCGTGCTGATGGCGGACTCGGGGTTCGAGGGAGCGATCCCTCGGGGTGCGGGTGTCTCTGTGCTCTCGCCGAAGACCGCTACGTCGGCGGACATCCGGAAGCCCGGCTCGGAGTTCTTCGTGGTCGCGGCGGCGACACAGCTCGCGCCTGTCTCGGCGATCGTTCACGAGGCAAGCTCGGCGCATCGGCTCCGGGCGCTCTTCGTGCGAGCTGATATCGACTATACATGGCTCCTGCCCATGCTCGATCGCGCGAACGTGCGCACGCTGCGCAACACGCTGGTGCACACATCGGCGCGCGTGCCCGAGCGGGTGCTGCGTGCGTGGCGCAATGGTGTGCAGCACGAGCTGATCGCCGACGCGACAGTATTCGGTGAGCGCCTCTTCGTGCGCAGCTGCGCGCTTGAAGGACTCGACGTGGCGTTTGGTGACGTACTCGCACTCGCGAAGCTCCCGGCCGCCGAGCGCGCCCGCTTCTCGCTCGATGAGGACGGCAGCTATCTGCACTGGGAGTGGGGCGACACGCACATCGGACTTGAGTCGCTACGCTACGCGTTGGATCCCGACGCCAAGCGAGCGGCGGACTTGCAGCGCCTGTCCGCTGACCAGCGGTTTGGCGAGGCGGTGAAGGCGCTGCGGTTGAAGGCGGGGTTGCGGCAGGCCGACGTTGCGGGTCTCTCGGCGAAGCAGGTGTCCCGGATCGAGGCGGGGAGCGGTGTTCCGCGAGTGGCGACTGTGCGCAAGCTGGCTGAGGCGCATGGGATGGATGCCGGGGAGTACTTGGACGAGGTCGCGGGGGTCCTGCCCCAGCTTGACTCATAACTTGACTAATGCTTGACTAACGGTATGTCCTACGAACCGCACTTCAGCATCAGTCCGAACCTGCTCGGCATGATCGAGCGGATCGCCGAGCTGCGCTCCCACATCCAACGCGCGGCCGTCGACGTCGCTTGGATTCCCGGACTGCAAAAGGACATGCGGACCCGCTCGGCACATGCGTCCACGGCAATCGAAGGCAATCCGCTCACGCTCGCTGAGGTTCGGGCGCTCACCGACGGGCCACCTGCTACCAGCGCTGCACCTCGCTCCAGCCGAGAAGTGCTCAACTACTTCGCCGGCCTTCGCTACCTCGAGCAGCACGCGGCAGAGCGTCCGATCCTGGAGGCGTACGTCTGCAAGCTGCATCGGATCCTCGGCAAGGACGTGATGGAGCAGGGAACCGAGGGCGAGTACCGCCTCATCGACGTATCCGTTGGTGCGTATTCGCCGCCGCGGCACACGGAGGTTCCCGATCTGATGGCCGACCTGATCGGTTGGTGGAACGGACCCTCCGAAGCGCTTTCGCCCGTGCTGTCGTCGGCGATTCTGCACTATCGCTTCGAGGCGATTCACCCGTTCGGCGACGTCAATGGGCGTGCCGGGCGAGCGCTTGCCCTGTGGGAGCTCTACCGCCGAGGCTTCGACACGCACCACATCTTCGCGGTGGATGAGTACTACTGGGAGGACCGGCCGGCGTACTACGCGGCGCTCACACACGTGCGGGAGGCAGACGAAGATGTCTCCGAGTGGCTCGAGTATTGCGCTGCAGGGCTCGTGCAGACGCTGGAGCGCGTGTGGAATCGGATTCTGGCCGTGCGGCCGGAGGACAGCGAGCCGCTGGCGCTGAGGCCTCGGCAGGAGCGGCTGCTGAAGCTGCTCCGCGACACAGGGAGCATGGCGCCGAGTGAGATCTGGGAGGCGCTCGGCGTGTCTCGGCAGGGTGCGATGGACCTGATCAAGCCGCTGATGGCGGCGGGTATTGTCGAGAAGGTCGGGACCAAGAAGACTGGGCGCTATCAGCTGAAGCGGCGGTGAGGACGTGGCATGCCGCATCGACTCGC
>CAZIPN010000001.1:130299-146609 GCA_964541225.1 uncultured Eubacteriales bacterium | reverse complement strand
TACTTCGGCGAGCCGGTCTTCACGTACTCGCTCAGGGACGGCATCAACGACGGGTTCCTCACGCCGTTCAAAGTCGTGCAAATCGCTACCACGCTCGACGAGTACGTCTACACCTCCGACGACATGGTCATCGAGGGCGAGATCGAGAGCGGCAAGATCTACACGGAGCCGGAGTTCAATCGCACGATTGAGATCGAGCAGCGCGAGGCGTACCGCGTGGGGCAGTTCATGCGGATGATCGACCAGGGTCAGAAGACGCTCGTGTTCGGTGCGACGCAAGCGCACGCCGCGCTCGTGCGAGACCTGATCAATCAGGTCAAGACGAGCCGAGACCCCAACTACTGCGTACGCGTGACAGCCGACGACGGCGCGCGTGGCGAGCAGTTCCTGCGCGACTTTCAGGACAATGAGAAGACGATCCCGACGATCCTCACCACATCGCAGAAGCTCTCAACCGGCGTGGATGCGCGCAACGTGCGAAACATCGTACTGATGCGGCCAGTGAACTCGATGATCGAGTTCAAGCAGATCATCGGGCGCGGAACTCGGCTCTACGAGGGCAAGGAGTACTTCACGATCTACGACTTCGTGAAGGCCTACCACCACTTCAGCGATCCTGAGTGGGACGGCGAGCCGATGGAGCCCGTAGTGCGCCCGCCCGGGCCGGGGCCTGGCGACGGCGGAGCACCCGATGTGCCCAGCGAGCGCGAGGCGCCGCAACCGCGCAGACGCGCCAAGGTCGTGCTCGCCGACGGCAAGGAGCGCGCGATCCAGAGCATGGTCTCGACCAGCTTCTGGGACCCAGACGGCCGGCCCCTCTCGGCAGCCGAGTTCCTCAAGCGACTCTTCGGCACGCTGCCAGACTTCTTCGCCGACGAGGATCAACTACGCGAGATCTGGAGCGCGCCACAGACTCGGCAAGCGCTGCTCGTGGGCCTTGCGGAGAAGGGATTCGGCCGCGATCAGCTCGCCGAGATGCAGCACCTCATCGAGGCCGACGACGCCGACCTGTTCGACGTCCTCGCGTACGTGCGTTTCGCATCCGCGCCCATCGCGCGCGAAGAACGCGCGTCGTACGCGAAGAGGGAGATCCACACGTCGTTTGCCGAGAAGCAGGAGGCGTTTCTCGACTTCGTGCTCTCGCAGTACGTGGCCGACGGTGTGGACGAGTTGGCTCTCGACAAGCTCGGCGACCTTCTGAAGCTGCAGTACGGCGCGCTGGGAGATGCGATCGACACGCTCGGCACCGCCGACGAGATTCGCGACATCTTCACCGGCTTCCAGCGGTATCTGTACGAGGACGAGGTGGAGTAGGCGAAGGGCCGGCTACCGCTCGGCCTCCTCGGCGCTTGGCGATTCGCCGGTCTCCTCGCCCGCCGCGCCAGCTGTCGGCGGCTCGCTGTCGTCGTCACTCCGCGCCATCGGTGGCTCCGGGCCCTCAGGCTCCTCGGCACTTGCGGTTTCGCGCGGCTCGGCGTGTCCTTCGCGGTCCACTCGCGCCCCGGGCTCGGGAAACGTGCTCGGATCGGCGTCGCGCAGCCAGCGTCCGAATGCGCGCGCCCAGATCATCGTCGTGCAAAACGACGCGAAGCCATACGGCAGGTAGAGCAGCCAGTGCGTGATGTTGAGCGGGGTGAGGGCCAGGCCCTGAGCTGGCGTGGCGCTGATTGCCACGTCGAGGGCGATCGTCGGGATGCTCGCCAACGCGCTAGCGCCCAATGCCCGCAGGAGGGTCCTGCCGTGCACGACCACGAACGCGGTCGTTCCGGACAAGGGCATGCCGGCCGACACTCGCCGATAGATCGAAAGGCGCGAAATGCCGACCAGAGCCAGCAGCACGAACGCGAGGAACGCCAGGACGCCGAAGGAGACGACCACCACTCCGAACGCCTCGGCGATCAAGCTCGACGAGCCCGGGCGCACCGGCGCACCGATCTTGCGGTCCGAGCCGGGCATGAGTACCGAGAAGTACAGTCCCACGCCGACGAGCAGGCCTGAAAACAGCGGGACGAGGCCGAGCAGGGTCCAAACGATCTGGACCGCCAGCCCCTGCAGTCCTAACAGCAAGGTCTCGCCGGGCTTCGGTTTGGTCGGCATCGTCTTCCCGCGACCAAACGCGGTCTCGCTCAGCCACTGAAGCGCATAGCCGAGGATCGCCATCGGACCAATGACTGGCACGTTCCACACCACCATGCCGACAAGCGCGCGCCCGAACCACGATCGATCGCCAAAGAAGGCGCCGAACGACTCGGCGACGTAGCCTCGACTCGGCGCGGGGGCCTGCGAGGCGAGCAGCGCGGACGCGCCGGAACCTGCAGGCATGGCGTCGGTCTCGGGCGTCTCGTGCGGCGTTTCGGTCACGGCTCCCCTAGGGTCGGTCGCGGGTGGGGCTGACTATACGGGCGGCTCGGCAGGTGGACAAGCTCGGTGCCGCCGGGCGGATAGCCAGCCGCCACTGCTGGCATACCCGAAAGGCACGATGTTGGCAGTAGATGTGGGCTGGCCGTTTGCGATCGGGGCTCGGAATCGTCGGCGGTTCGCGCTAGCATCGAGCGGCCAGGATGCGGCTGGGAATGAGCGAGGACATGAAGGCAACGCGAGGTGAGCCAAAGCCACCTTGGTGGAAGGGCAAGCGCGGCGAGTGGTATGTCGTGGCGCAGGTCTTCGTGTTCTCTCTCGTCGTGCTCGGGCCGCGCACCCTGCCGGGTCTGCCCGCATGGCCGGTGGCAGTCGCGAGCGTCTCCTCAGTGCTTGGCGTCGCGCTTCTGATTGTGGGCGCGATACTGTCGCTGGTGGCGCTTTTGCGACTTGGCGACAGCCTCAGCGTGCTGCCGTATCCGCTCGACGATTCGAACCTGGTTGAGTCCGGGCCGTACCGCATCGTTCGGCATCCCATCTACAGCGGGATCCTGATGGGCTCACTGGGCTGGGCATTCTGGGTTCACGGCTGGCTCACGCTGGTCTACGTGGTTGGCGTGTTCATCTTCGTCGACGCCAAGTCGCGTCTCGAGGAGCGCTGGCTGTGCTCCAAGTTCCCGGCCTATGCCGAGTATCAGACGCGCGTCCACAAACTCATCCCTTGGGTGTACTGACGTCCCGAGCTGGCGCGCTACAGCGTCTCCCTCCAACCCACGGGCACGAACGCGCTTGGGCAAACGTCGGCGAGGAAGCACGCTCCGCACGCCGGGCGCTTGGCGGTGCAGATCGCTCGGCCGTGGTTGATGAGGTCGTAGTTGACGCGATGCCAGTGCTCGCGCGGAAACGCCGCCATGAGATCGCGCTCGACTTTGTCCTGGTCGCGCTCGGTCGTAAGCCCGAGGCGGTGCGCCAGCCGAAAGACGTGCGTGTCCACCGCGATGCCCTCAACCGTGCCGAACGCCTCGCCCAGCACGATGTTGGCGGTCTTGCGCGCCACGCCTGGAAGCGATGTCAGCTCTTCCATCGTGTCGGGCACGTTGCCGCCATGTTCGGCGACGATCATCTGGCACGTGCGGATGATGTTCTTCGCTTTCTGGTGGTAGAAGCCGAGCGGTTTGACGATGGCCTCGACGTCGAGTTGGTCCGCCTCGGCAAGTGCGGCCGGTGTCGGGTAGCGCTCGAACAGCGCCGGTGTGGCCTTGTTGACGCCGACGTCGGTGGTCTGCGCGCTCAGGATCACCGCGATGAGCAGCTGGTAGGCGTTCTTGAAGTGCAGCGCGGCGTGGGGGTCGCCGTAGTGCTCCTCGAGGCGCTGCATGTAGATGGGCACGAGCGCGGCGCGCTCTTTCGCCGAGAGCTGCGGGACGGGTTCCTCGGCGGCACGGGCACTCATCGGCGGGTCCTTTCGGCGTACTGTTGGTCCGTGAGGGCAGTGTACCCGGCCGAGTGCGGAGTGGCTCGCGCGGTTCTCGGGCACGAACCGGGACAGGGAGCGACGACGGATCAGGCTTCGGCGCCATCATCGCCATGAGCGCGGTGAAGGTGTTGGGAGCCGTGTGATGAAGGGCCATGCGTGCGACGATACGTGTTCACACTGGCGTTCACTGCGGCCCTGCTGTTCGGAGGAGCGAGTGCGCAGGCGATCGACACATCGGTTGGCAGCTGGGGCGGGACCGCTCGGCCGATGCAGCCGACAAGCGTGCGGCTGATCGCCGAGACGGCGCAGTGCGTCTGCTACCGCAGATTCGCCGAGTACCGGGTCGACTACCGTTTCGAGAACTCCGAGGAAGCCACGACCGTCACGATCGGGTTCCCGTTCTCCGTGGGGCCGGATGACTACTTCCGGGCCGCCGGTTTCCATGTGTGGAGAAACGGCGTGGCGCTGAGTGCACGAATCCAGCGAGGTACCGACGACGGCCAACCCACCGACTACTACCTGCGCGAGATTGACTTTCCGTCAGGTGCCACGACCGTTACGGTCGACTATTTGGTCTCGACGACCAGCAGCGATATCGGCGGGCAATACGCGCTGGCGGCCAAGGGCACCCCGTACGCTGCCTTTGGTGGGGCGCTCGACGAGTACAACTTCACGGCGCATACGGGTGCCGACTGGCCGGGTACGATTGGCACGGCTGTGTTGCGCTGGAGCGTGTCTCCGGATTTCATCGGCTGGGGAATCCAGAAAGCCCGCGACGTGAGCACCAAGATATCCGAGGCCAGCGCCAAGCCTGACCAAGTGGGGGTATTTCGCCAGCGAAATCTGATCGAACGCGGCTTCACGCAGCCCGATCCGCTCACGTATCAGTACGTCTTCCACGATTTCGAGCCCACCGCGACCGCGAGCGGTCTGTCCGCGTACGACATCGGGCTTCATTACTTCGAACCGGCGGAATACGACACGCACGACAACCTGACGAAGTTCGCAAGTCCAGATGTGGAGGCCTCATCCTGGCTTGAGCGTGGGGGCAAGGATTACCCGCCAGACGCTCTCGTGGACGGCAATCCGTCAACTGCGTGGGCCGAAGGCGCCAGCGGTTCGGGGATTGGCCAGCACGTCGACTTCACGTTCGTGTCCACCCGCAACGTGCGGGAGCTGCGCATTGTGCCCGGCTATGCGCTGCAGCCGGACCTCTTCGCGAAGTACAATCGCCCGAAGACCTTGCGGGTCGACTATTCCGACAAGACTTCTCAGATCGTGCAGCTTGCCGATGACCCGACGGTGCAGCGGTTTCCCGCCAACGCACATGCGAAGTCGGCTCGCATCACGATCGTCGATGTCTATCGCGGCACCTCCGGCGACGACACCTTCATCTCCGAGGTTGAGTTCGGCACGGCGGCTGCGCCAACGTTCGTGCCGTTTGGCACGCTTCTCGGCGCCAATGCTTCCCCGTCGCACACGGCAACCGAGACGACTTCCTCGGCGGCACAGGTGGCCTCGACCGAGCCGTCCGCTGCGGCCTTCGCGAGCGTACCCTCCGGGGCGTCGCTGCTCCTGCCTCTCGGCGTGGTGATTCTGTCGGTGATCGTTGTGGTGGTGGTCGGCGTCTTGGAGTGGAGGTCGCTGCGCCGCTCGAAGTCGGATCAGAGCCCTGGGGCGTAGGAGCCAGCGGTGCACTCGGCGAGTTCGACTTCGGTTGACAACAACTCGGGGTCATTTCGCATCGCGCCGGCTCGACGACTGCGCTCGCGCGCTACTCGGCCGCGACTTCTTGCGCGGGGCGCAGCCACCCCGGCCGAGCGGCCAGTAGCAATCCCCACGCTAGCAGCACGACTCCGGCTCCGATCACCGCTCGGGCCGGGCCAATCGCCTGGCCGAGCGGCCCGAAGATCAACGCCGAGAACGGCATGATGCCGACGAACGACATCACGAACAGCGCCATCACACGTCCGCGCAAGTGCCCGGGTGCCGCTGCTTGGATCGAGGTGGTGACGAGTGAGTTCGTGGCCATGAGTGCCGCACCAGCGAGCACCGAGAACACGCCCATCGACCACTCGGCATGCATGAGAGCGAAGCCGATCACGAACGCCGCGAAGATCAGCAGTGTGTAAGGGATGACGCGATATCTCGGCGTTGAAGACGGAAGGCTCGCTACGCCGAGCGCGCCGAGAAGCGCGCCGAATCCGTTGAGCGCGAGCATGATCGCGACCGTGCGGCTGACGTGCGCCACGCTCCCACCCACGTTCAGGTCCGTGATTGCCGCCAGCAGCGTCATGTACGGAAAGCCGAAGATGGTGAGCAAGGCGGTCGACACGATCAGCATGCCAATTGCGCGGTTGTCGCGCGCGTAGCTGATACCGGCGCCGAGGCGTGCGAGCGTGCCCTCGCTCGAGCCCGGTCCGTTCTGCTCAGGATGCATCGTCGCGGGGTTGAACGCTTGCTGAGGCCGTACGGCGACGAGCGCCGCTATCACGAAAAGGAAGCTCACGGCGTTGACGTAGAACACAGGAGCGATCCCCGTACCTGCCAGAATCATCGCCGAGACCACCATCGGCCCAAGCATCCGCGACGACTGGAACTGGGCCGAGTTCAGCGCGATCGCGTTCATGAGCGCCTTGCGCTCGACGAGGTCGGGCAGAAGCGACTGAAACGCCGGCATCATGAACGCCGAGAACGTGCCAGCCACAAGGGTGAGGCCGCAGATGATCGCAAGCGACGTGACGGCTCGGGTTGGCGAGAACACGCCGGTCGCGTACAGAGCGCCGAGCGCGATCGCTTGGCCAAGCAGCACGATCTGAACGCCGATGAGCAGCTTGCGGCGATCGAACCTGTCGGCAATCGCACCAGCGGGAATCGCGAGGAAGAAGACCGGCGCGCCCGTGGCAAACTGAACGATCCCCGCATACAGCGATGCCTGTTTGGGCGACAGCGCGTAGACGACGATGACGAGCGCCGCGTTCTGCATCCACGTGCCAGTGTTGCTCACCAGCGCGCCGGACCAAAACAGCGTGAAATCGCGGGTGCGGAAGGACTCGAACGTGTGAGCAAGCCACGTGCGCCGCACGACGGCTGGCGGTGGGATCTCGATGTCCGCCTCGACGGTGAACGGCTCTCGCGCCGCGATGTCCTCGGGGTTCTCGGCGATGCGCGGACGCGAGGGCTCGCGCGGTTCGTCCTGGGCTGGGGGCATGGGCCGGATCTTCCGACGGAGGTTCGCTCAGTGTAGCTTTCCCGTCTGGCGACTTCACCGCTTGACCGGCCGTCATGCGCGGCGCTAGGCTTGGCCGCCCGCCCGGTGAAGTGCCGGATGCGGGTTTTCGTGCTGTCCGCGGAATGATCTGCAAGCGCAGCCGTTCCATTTCGTCGTCCAGGAGTCCGCGTCAATGCTGATCCACCGGCTCGCCGCCTCCCTTTCCGGTGCCGACTCATATCGCACGATCGCCGAGATGCTCGCTCATGGTGATGACGCGACGCTCGCTGCGCCCGGCCTGGTGCGGCCCGCGCTCGTCGCGTCGCTGCACGTGCAGACGCCGCGCCCCACTCTCGTGGTGGTCGCTGGAGAGGAAGCCGCCGAGCGCATCTGGCGGCAGACGGCCGCGTTTCTCGGCAGGGAGGTTGTGCTCAGGCTTCCCGATCGTAGCGACGTGCCGTGGGATGAGGCCGCGCCCGATCTCGAGGAGGTCGGCTCGCGAGCCCGGGCGCTGTTCGCTCTGGACAAGAACCGGCCGGTCGTGGTGGTGGCCTCGGCGCGCGCACTGCTTCGCACGGTGCCGCCGCAGGGCAGCCACGCGTTCGACCCGCTGCTGCTTGCCGCGGGCGCGACGCTCGATCTGTCGGCGGCGCAGGAGCAGCTCGCACGCATGGGCTACGAGCGCGTCGACGTCGCCGAGATGCCCGGGCAGTTTGCGGTGCGCGGTGGCACGCTGGACGTCTACGGCGCAGGCACGCTTGCGCCGGTGCGAGCTGACCTGTTCGGCGACGAGATCGAGTCGCTGCTGCGCTACGTGCCGACCACTGGGCAGTCGATCGGCGACTCGGAGCCCGTCGAGATCTACCCCTGCCGAGAACTCGCACTTTCAGCCCGTGGCGCAGAGGCCGCACGCAAGGTGCTCGGCGTGGGTGCACGCAACGATAGCGTGCTCGCGCACCATCTCGAGATGATCGAGCAGGGCGTGTACTTCAACGGCATCGAGCGCTATCTGCCCCTGTTCTACAAGCGCGTCGGTGCGGCGACGGAGTATCTCGGAAGCGAGGTACTCGTGGTGGCTGCCGAGCCACGCTCGCTCTTCGACGACGCCTCGCGCCGCTACGACGAGCTGTCCGGCCTCGCGTCCAAGCTGCTGCGCGACACGCCGCTGGCTGGCCTCTACCTCACACCCGGCCAGCTCGATCTTGGAGCTCGGCAGCGCCTCACGCTGCTGTCGCTGCATCGGGCCGGCGGCGGAGTCGACGCCGCGCTCTCGGCACGCCGACCCGAAGTGACCGGCGGCGAGGAGCGTTTCGTCGGCGGGGTGCGATCGCTGCTCTCGGCAGGGCACGCGGTGGCACTTGCGGTGCCCGACCGCCGAGCCCGAAATCGCATCGCCGACACGCTCGTGCAGGCCGGCATCGCGACCGTGCGCGAGCGCGATCATGCGTCGGCAGCTGACCCGGAAGGCGCGCTCGACACGCGTCCGCTGGAGCGCGGCGCCGTTGACGTGACCGACGCCGACGTGCCGGCCGGCTTCGTGATCGCCGAGGCCCATGTGGCGGTGGTGAGCGTCGACGACATCTACCCGCGCTCGGCGATTCGGCGGGCTCGTCGGCAGATCGATCCGACGAAGGTGACGTTCGCGTTCGCGCCGGGCGACTACGTCGTTCACGCGACGCATGGCATCGGGCTGTTCCGCGAGATGGTGCGCCAGGAGGTGCTCGGCCAAGAGCATGACTACCTGCTGCTCGAGTACGCGCGCGGCGACAAGCTCTACGTGCCCGTCGAGCAGATCGACCGCGTCACCAAGTACGTGGGAAGCGACGGCACCTCGCCGAGAGTGACTCGGCTCAACACTGCCGACTGGACGCGCGCGACTGGCAAGGCCCGCAAGGCAGCGCGCCAGCTCGCGTTCGACCTCGTGGACTTGTACGCGCGCAGAGCGACCGTGACCGGCTACGCGTACGGATCCGACGGCCCGTGGCAGATGGAGATGGAAGCGGCGTTTCCTTACGTCGAGACCGCCGACCAGCTCGCCGCAATCGCCGACGTGAAGGCAGACATGGAGTCGGACAAGCCGATGGACCGCCTGATCTGCGGAGATGTCGGCTATGGCAAGACCGAAGTCGCGATCCGCGCGGCGTTCAAGGCCACTCAGGATGGCAAGCAAGTCATGGTGCTGTGCCCGACGACGATTCTCGCACAGCAGCACTTCACGACGTTTTCCGATCGCTTCGCCGCGTTCCCGGTGCGCGTCGAGGTGCTGTCGCGCTTTCGCACCAACGCGCAGCAGGAAGCCGCGCTTGCTGGCTTCGCGGCCGGGGAGGTCGACGTTCTTGTCGGCACGCATAGGTTGCTGTCGCATGATGTCGCGCCCAAGAATCTCGGCCTGGTGATCATCGACGAGGAGCAGCGCTTCGGCGTTGAACACAAGGAGCACATCAAGAATCTGCGTGAACAAATCGACGTACTCGCACTCTCGGCTACGCCGATTCCGCGCACGCTGCAGATGTCGCTTTCCGGCGTGCGCGACATGAGCGTCATCGACACGCCGCCGCCCAACCGCTTCCCGGTGGCGGTGCACGTCGGCGAGTGGGACGAGGACGTTGTGTCCGGGGCGGTTCGCCGAGAACTCGAGCGCGGCGGGCAGGTCTACTACGTGTCCAACCGCGTCAAGACCATCGACGATGCGGTTCGCCGAGTCTCGATGGCGGCGCCAGAAGCGCGCATCGGCGTGGCGCACGGCCAGATGAGCGAGCGCGAACTCGAGAGCGTGATGGAAGCGTTTGCCGCCAACGAATACGACGTGCTTGTAGCTACCACCATCATCGAGTCCGGCATCGACAACCCGCACTCCAACACGCTGGTGATCGAGGACTCGCAGCGACTCGGCCTCGCGCAGCTCTACCAGCTCAAAGGCCGAGTGGGACGCAGCCACATCAAGGCGTACGCATACTTCCTCTTCCCGCGGCATCAGACGCTTACTGAAGCGGCGGTCGAACGGCTCACGGCTATCGGCGAGAACACCGACCTCGGGAGTGGCATCAAGGTCGCGATGCGCGATCTGGAGATCCGCGGGGCGGGATCGCTTCTCGGCGCCGAGCAAAGCGGACAGCTCTCGGCCGTCGGCTTCGACCTATTCGCGCAGATGCTGGTTGAGGCGGTCTCTGAGGCGCGCGGAGAACCCGTGGTCGCCCATCCCGACGTGCGTGTGGATCTGCCGGTCTCGGCGTTTCTGCCCGAGCAGTACGTAGACGCCGTGGATGAGCGAGTGCGCATCTATCGGCGGCTGGCCGGGTCGCCTTCGATCGAGGCGATCGACGCCGTGTACCGCGAGATGGTGGAGCGCTTCGGCGCGGCGCCAGAACCTGCGAAGAACCTGGTCGATGTGGCCCGGATTCGGGCATTGGCTGCCGAGGCTGGTGCGACTGCGGTTGCTGTGGCTCGCAAGAGACTCTCGATCGCGCCGCTTTCGGTGTCTGACGAGCGAAAAGGCGAACTCTCCGCTCGGGGCGCGGTGTGGATCGAGCGGGAGAAGAAAGTGGCAATTCCGCTCCCATATGGAGAGTCCGTGACGCAGGCTTCGCTTGGTCTGCTGGATGCTATACTCGCGTGAGTTTCCATTCGCAGCCAGGAGGAATCCGTAAGATGAAGGCAATCCGCCGCCCGCTCGGCTTCGTGCTTGCCACGCTGCTGCTTGTCCTCGGCGTGGTCGGGCTCGCCGGTTGCAGCAACAAAGACGTGGCTGCTCGGGTCAATGGCCAGGTCATCAAGACCTCCGACCTGACCGTTCAGCTTGACCAGCTCAAGAAGCAGTACCCGCAGATGTTCACCGGCAACGATGCAGAAGGCCGGTTGCTCGATTACAAGCAGCGCCTTCTAGAGAACCTCATCAACCAAACGCTGATCGAGCAGGCTGCTTCCAAGAAGGGTGTCAATGTCACCGACGCCGACATTCAGAAGCAGATCGACCAGCTCAGGAGCGGTTTCAAGGATCAGGCGGCGTTCAACCAGGCGCTCAAGAGCGCGGGAATGACGCTGGATCAGCTCAAGACCCAGATCAAGAACCAGCTGATCACCCAGAAGCTCGTTGAGACGCTGGCCGCAAACCAGAAGGTCACCGACGCGGAAATCCAAGCGTACTACGACAAGAACAAGTCGCAGTTCTATCAGAAGTCCGCCAAGCGGGCGAGCCACATTCTGTTCAAGTCGAGTGACAAGGCGACGGCCGAGAAAGTCCTCAAGCAGCTCCAGTCAGATTCAATCAAGTTCGCCGCTGCCGCCAAGAAGTACTCGATCGACACGGCGACCGCATCCAAAGGCGGGGATCTCGGCTGGCCAACACAGGCGTACGTGCCCGAGTTTCAGGCGGCGCTCGACAAGCTGAAGAAGGGCGAGATGTCGGGTCTGGTCCAGTCGCCGTACGGATGGCACATCATTCTGGTTACCGATGAGCGCAACGGCTATCAGCAGTCGCTCTCGCAGGTGAAATCGCAAATCCAGCAGATCATCATCCAGCAGCGCCGCTCTGACGCGTACCAGCAGTTCCTCAACAAGCTGCGCAAGGATGCGAAGATCGAGTACGTGGAGGCCGATCTCAAGCCTTCCGCGAAGAGTTCGTCAACCACCGGTACGACGACGACGAAGACCCCGTAGGGCTGGGCAGGGGGAGCGTGAGTCACGGGTTCGACGAGTTCGTCGATCTCATCGAGGTACTCCGCGGACCTGAAGGCTGTCCGTGGGATCGTGAGCAGACGCACGAATCGCTCGCGAAGAACATGGTGGAAGAGTCCTACGAGGCTGTCCACGCCATAGAGAGCAACGACATCGCCGAGATTAGAGATGAGCTCGGCGATGTTTTGTTGCAGGTGGTCCTGCAGGCTCAAATCGCCGCTGATGCCGGCGAATTCACGATCGACGACGTTGTCGCCGCGATTCACGCCAAGATCGTCCGACGGCACCCACATGTGTTTGGCGAGGCCAGCGCCGAGGATTCCTCGGCGGTCAGAACCATGTGGGAGGAGATCAAGAAGGGCGAGCGCGCCGAGAAGCGCCAGGGGTTGCTTGACACGGTCCCGCACGCGTTGCCGGCGCTCATGCTCGCGCAAGCGATTTCGCGCAAGGCCGTCTCGGCAGGTTTCGAATGGGATAGCCTTGAGAGTGTGTGGGCGAAGGTTCACGAGGAACTCGACGAGCTCAAGGCCGAGGAGCCCGGCAGTCCACAGGCGGCTGAGGAAATCGGGGACGTGCTGTTCACGATCGTGAATCTCGCTCGCAAACAAGGAATCGACGCCGAGACGGCACTACGCACGACATGTGACAAGTTCCGCAACCGGTGGTCGGCGATGGAGCGAGTCGCAGCAGATCGCGGCGTCGCGCTTGAGGAACTTGCGCTTGAAGAACAAGAGAAGCTGTGGCAAGCGGCCAAACAAATAGAAAGAGGTATGGGCTCATGAGCATCATCACCGACGTGTTTGCGCGCGAGATCCTTGACTCGCGCGGCAACCCGACCATCGAGGTTGAAGTCGTGCTCGACGATGGGAGCTTCGGTCGCGCCGCGGTGCCGAGTGGCGCATCCACTGGCGCATTCGAGGCTGTTGAGCTGCGCGATGCCGATTCGGCACGCTATCTCGGCAAGGGCGTTCGCATGGCGGTCGAGAACGTGAACGAGGTCATCGCCGAGGAGGTCGTCGGTCTGGACGCGACCGACCAGCGTTCGCTTGATGCGGCTCTGCTGGCACTCGATGGCACGCCGAACAAGAGCAAGCTCGGCGCGAACGCGGTTCTCGGGGTGTCGTTGGCTGCTGCCCGAGCGGCCGCCGAGTCGACCGAACTCACGCTCTACAGCTACGTCGGCGGCGTCAATGCGCATGTGCTTCCGGTGCCGATGATGAACATCCTCAACGGTGGCGCTCATGCCGACAACAATGTTGACCTGCAAGAATTCATGGTCATGCCCGTCGGCGCGTCCACGTTCGCCGAGGGACTTCGCTGGTGTGCCGAGGTCTATCACACGCTCAAGAAGGTGCTGCATTCGCGCAATCTCGGCACGTCCGTCGGCGACGAAGGTGGCTTCGCGCCCAATCTCGAGAGCAACGAGGCGGCACTGACGGTGATCGTCGCGGCGATCCAAGAAGCTGGCTACACGCCTGGCGAGCAGATCGCCATCGCGCTGGATCCCGCGGCCACCGAGTTCTACGACGCAGGACGCGGCATCTACGCGCTTGGGGGAGAGGGACGCGAGCTCACGAGCGAACAGATGGTCGACTTCTACGAAGACCTCGTCGACCGCTACCCGATCGTCAGCCTCGAGGACGGAATGGCCGAGGAGGACTGGGATGGCTGGAAGCTGCTCACCGATCGCCTTGGCGCGAGCATCCAAATTGTCGGCGACGATCTGTTCGTTACCAACACTGAGCGCCTGAAGAAAGGGATCGAGCTGGGTGTGGCGAATTCGATCCTTATCAAGCTCAATCAGATCGGCTCGCTCACCGAGACGCTCGATACTATCGAGATGGCCAAGCAGGCCGGCTATACCTGCGTGATCTCGCACCGCTCCGGTGAGACCGAGGACACGACGATCGCCGACCTTGCCGTGGCGGTCAACGCCGGCCAGATCAAGACCGGCGCGCCGGCCCGCTCTGACCGAGTCGCAAAGTACAACCAGCTGCTGCGTATCGAAGAGGAACTTGCCGAGTCATCCGAGTTTCTCGGCAAGGAGGCGTTCTATAGCGTAAGGGGGTAGGCGTTTCGCGAAGCGAGAAGGAGAGCGCGTGCAGGGTCGTGGTGCCTTGTCGGCGATGCAATCGCACGCCATACCTGACCAGGCATTCTAGTTTCCAGGTCCTCGCCGAGAAACGCGCGCCGCTCACCGCCGCATGAGTGCACACGCGTTCCATGTCAGCCATACTTGGCTGTAACCGCGTGTTCACCCGATAATCCGCGCTTCGCGCAAGGTCGTGGGATGCCGGCAAGCTCATCCGCGATGCATGGAGCTACGAAGAAGTGATAGATCACCGACACACGACAGCCGTGGTACCTCCTGAATTCGAGGCACCTGTCGAAAGCGCGCGCGAACGTCGAGAACGCCTTGCCGATCGCTATGACTACGAGTTCGCCCAAGATCGCATCTTCCCCGAGCTCATGACGGCTCTGCTTGCCGAGATTCCAGACGGGGCGGAGATGCTTGAGGTCGGCGCCGCCACCGGCAAGACAACTGCGCCGCTTCTCGCCAAGGCGAAGAAGCTGACGGCGATGGAGCCCTCGGCGGCGATGCTCAGGCGGCTGCTTCCGCGCGATGTCGCGGCCAACAAGCGGTTTCACACCATCCGAGGGATGGTCGAAGACCTCAAGCCTAACGTCATGTTCGACGTTGGCGTCGTGGCGTTCACACCTCGCCGAGGAGTCGGCTTGCTGCACCTGCTCGTCGCGCTTGCGCTCCACGTTCGGCATCGCGTGGTCATGCTGCTCGATGATGACGGCTCCCTTGACTGCGCGTATCTCGCTCGCGCCGCGTCATCGCAAGGCTTCGACGTGCGCGTCCACCTTGTGAAGGAAGACTCACCCTCGGGTGTGACACCGCGGCGGGCCGCTGTCTTTGTCGCCGACGTCGAGAAGTCGTCGCGCGATTTCGAACCCGATGAGATCTGGGAGTTTGAGACTCGCACGCTGGACTTGCCGTATCCAGCACCGAGAGGTGCGACGACGCGGTTGATCCGCTACTTCCTCAACGGGGGCGAGAGGGCTCTTGTTGTTCGCACCGATGATCGTGGGATGGATCGGCTGTACGGGAATCTACGGACTGCCGTTCACCGTCTTGGCCGTGAAGAGGTGACAGTCCGCCGCACAGAAGAGGGAATCCAGATCGTACGTCTGCCCAAAGCGACCGACTGAGGTTTCCGCCATGCGGCGAGTCAAGATCATTGCGACCGTTGGTCCTGCCACCGATTCTTCGAGCGTGCTTGAGTCGATTCTGTCCGCCGGTGTGGATGTGGTGCGCCTCAACGCCGCGCACGCCGGCATCGAGCAACTTGCGTCGCGCCTCGCCCAGGTTCGGGCGGCCGAGCAGGCTGTCGGCAAACATGTCGGCGTGCTTGTCGATCTTCCCGGTCCGAAAATCCGCGTCGGTGACGTTGCGCCAGACACGGTGCTCGCCGCGGGTCAGACGTTCACCCTGGCTGGTGAGGACTGTGTCGGCGACGCACGCCGCGCGTGCATTACCTACCACGGCCTCGCGGATGACCTGAAGGCCAACGATCGGCTACTGCTTGACGACGGCCGCATCGAACTGGTCGTCTCCGAGGTGGCCGGGCGTGAGGTGCACACGCGCGTCGAAGTCGGCGGGCCGCTGCTGTCGAACAAGGGCGTCAACGCACCCGGCGTCACGCTGGGTGTCGACGCGATCACCAGCTTCGATCGATCGGTTGTCGAGTGGGCGCTCTCCTCCGACATCGACTTCCTCGGCCAGTCGTTCGTGCGAACTGCCGAGGACGTGCATGCGCTGCGATCGCTGATGGCCGACCGCCACGTTCCTATCATCGCCAAGATCGAGAAGTTCGAGGCGGTCGCCGATCTTGCCGCCGTGGTGGCAGCCGCCGACGCCGTCATGGTCGCGCGCGGGGATCTCGGCGTGGAGACGTCGCCAGAAGCGGTGCCAGTGCTGCAGCGCCGTATACTCGCCGAGGCGCGGCACTCGGGCAAGCCGGTGGTTGTGGCCACGCAGATGCTGGACTCGATGACGACGCAGGCGCGCCCCACGCGCGCAGAAGCGAGCGACGTTGCGAACGCCATCTTTGATCGCGCGGATGCGGTGATGCTCTCCGGTGAGACCGCTGTCGGCGAGTATCCGCTGCAAGCCGTTCAGACGATGTCGCGCATAGCCGCGGCTGCCGAGGAAGTTGTCGCGGGCGCGGGGTGGGATCGGCAGGACGGGCAGACGCACAGCGTGCAAGAAGCCGTGAGCGCGGCGGTGTGCGATCTGGCCGCTGACCTGCGGCTAGCCGCGATCGTGCCGGTCACCGAGTCGGGTGCGACGGCCCGCGCGGTGGCGCGTCATCGGCCCGACGCGCCGATTGCGGCGGCGACCACGCATCTGTCGACCGCTCGGCAGCTTGGGATTGTGTGGGGTGTACAGACGGTGGTCGTCCCGTACCTCGAAGACACGGAGCCCCTGCTCGAAGAAGTCGCCACCATCATGCGGGATTCCGGGATCGTCGAGGCGGGCCAGAAGATCGCGCTCACGTCCGGCCGAGCAGCCAACGCACC
>CAZIPN010000001.1:0-130199 GCA_964541225.1 uncultured Eubacteriales bacterium | reverse complement strand
TCGTCGAGGCGGGCCAGAAGATCGCGCTCACGTCCGGCCGAGCAGCCAACGCACCGGGGGGCACCGATTTCATCCTCGTGCGGGAAGTGTGACCTGCCATCTTGTCGGCGATCTTGTCTGGCGTGGGCAGCGACAGCGGTCGTCTCGGTGTGCTAGCATCGGACCTCGGAGGAGACGTGATGTCGCTTCCATTCGCTGGCCTGCACACAGGACTCTGAGGTATGTCGCCGAGGAAATCGCAGCAAGGGGCTTCAGCGAGCGCCCGCAAGGCACCCGTACGTCGGCGTGCCAGCGGTGCGTCGTCTTCGCGCACCTCCACTTCCACGCGAAGTACCACTACCTCGTCGCGCGCTTCCGCTTCTACACGCGCGACGACATCGGCTCGAACTCCGAAGAAACCGTCGTCCCCCAAGCGACCGGCACGACCCGCACGTTCGAAGCGGGATGCGTCGTGGTTTCGCTGGTGGTTGCTGCCTCCCATAGTCGTGGCGGCGGTCGCGGTGTTCGTGGTGACGTACTACCCGGTCGCCCGCGTGCAGTATGGCGAGACACGCCAGCGAGCGGTGCTTCAGGCACAGCTCAACTCGCTGCAAGCTCGCAACCGTCGCTTGACGACACAGGTTGCCAGACTCAAGACACCGGAGGGCGTGGAAGACTACGCGCGCTCTCAGCTCGGGATGGTCAAGCGAGGCGAGCACATCGTGGTGGTTACCGAGGACTCAAGCAGGGCAAGCAAGACCATGACGATCGGAGTGTCTCCGCAGATCGATAATGGCGATGCAGCGACAACTGCCCCACGCGGTCCCTGGACCGCCTTCCTGGATTCGGTGTTCAACGTCAAGTGAGTGATGGCCCAGGCAAATCGAGCTCTCCAGCCGACGAAGCGGCACTCGTGGCCGCACAGCTCGGCAGAGTGCCGCGCCAGCCGTGGCGCGTCGCCGCTGTGTGCGACCATGGATTTCCAACCGTGATCGTGTCGCCGGGCGTTCTTGCCGACGGGACGCCGTTCCCAACGTACGCATGGCTCACCTGCCCCCATCTCGTTGAGCAGTTGTCTGCCAAGGAGGCTGTGGGCGTCGCGGCGGGCTGGGCGGCGCGGGCGCAGGTCGATCCAGCATTCGCCGAGCGTCTTGTTGCGACCGACGCCGCGGTTCGCGAGGCCAGAGCGCGCGAGTCGGGCGGTAGCGACCCCTGCCAAGGAGTTGGGTTGGCCGGACAGCGCAAGCCGCTCGGCGTGAAGTGCCTTCACGCGCATGTCGCGCTCATGCTGGCCGGTATTGACGATCCCATCGGAGAAGCCGAACTCGCCAAGGTTGAGTTGGTCTGCCCTGACGTGCGCTGCAAGGATCTAGAAGGCTAGTCGAAGCGAGCGTCCGCGAGCGCGGCCGTTCGCCAAGTTCAGGAGGCTCACGTGCCAGGCTCCAGACGGCTTGCCGCAATCGACATCGGAACGGTGACAACTCGGCTCTTGATCGCCGATGTCTCGGCGTCGGGTGTGGCGGAGGTCGAGCGCAGCACCGACATCACGCACCTGGGCGAGGGGCTCACCGCGAGCGGACGCCTTTCTGAAGGCGCGATGCGTCGAGTCGCCGACGTGGTCGCGCGCTACGCACTGCGCATCCGCGACCTTGGAGTCGAGCGCGTGCGTGCGATCGCGACGAGCGCTGCGCGCGATGCCGAGAACGGCGCGCAGTTCCGCGCGTTGCTGGCCGAGCGTGCCGTCGTGCCCGAGATCATCCAAGGCGATCGGGAGGCTCAGCTCTCATTCGCCGGTGCGGTTAGCGGTGAGGACGAGGCCGAGGGGCTGCTGGTCGCGGATCTGGGCGGCGGCTCGACAGAGCTGATCCTTGGCGATATCCACGATCGGGAGGGTGTTCCCGTGCCCGAGATCGTGCGGGCGCGTTCGGTGGATGTGGGCAGCAAGCGCGTGACCGAGATGTTCTTGCTCTCCGACCCGCCCACGTCCTCACAACTCGCTGAGGCTCGGGAGTGGGCGACGGCTCAGCTCCGGCCGTACTTCGACGGCATGCGCCATCGTGCGCAGCGGATGATCGCGGTGGCGGGAACGGCCACGAGTCTCTCGGCGATTCATCAGGAGCTTGCTATCTACGATCCCGCGCGCGTGCACCGCTCCGAACTCAGCGGCTCCGAACTCGCCGATCTGACCGAGATGCTTGCCGGGATGACGCTGGAGCGGCGCAAGCACGTCGTCGGCCTGGATCCCGGCCGAGCTCCCGTGATTGTGGCTGGCGCGCTGATCCTGGAGACGGTCGTCGCGCTCGCGGGCTTGGAGTCGACGACGATCAGCGAGCACGACATCCTCTATGGGATACTGCTCGACGCCTACCGCACGCTGCAGGAAGAAGGCATAGCGCCTTCCGAATCGGCCGCGGTGGAATAGGGTCCGGGCACGGCGGCGTATCCGAATTGGCACAGGAGGCGGTCTTAAAAACCGCTGGACCCCCGGGTCCGATGTGGGTTCGAATCCCACCGCCGCTACCATCATCTAGCAGGTAGGACGTACCGGCTGAGAGCTTCCGTGGTCGCATTGTCCACGCGCTAGACTCTGAGTACACACATCGACTCGGAGGCCCGTATGAACAGCAAGCTCGTAGACGCGTTGCGCCTCGCGACCTCGCCAGTCGCGATCATCCTCGCCGACACCAAACCCGAAGGCGCACTGCAGTTCAAGAAAGGCCGTTGGGGATGCGTCGGTTCGACGATGCTCGCCGTGTCCCGGGGGCGCACCGCGGTCTTCGATCGCGAGTCGTTTGGCTGCCCCGGAGGTGGAGTGGGACTTGGCTTCGGCAACCAGTACGAGCAGTGCAACTTCGCGATCGATGCGCTGCTCTCGACCGGAGACGCCGCACCCGCCGAGCACGCCAGACGCAGCTCTCGCATGGGGGAGGGTGAGCGCTTCTTCAAGACGCCCGAGCTCGTGCGCACGTGGCTTGCTTCGATGCCGATTACGGACGTGCCCACCGAGTACGTCGTGATGAAGCCGTTTGACCAACTCACCGCTGAGGACGAGGTCTCCCTTCTCGTCTTCTTCGTCAACGCCGACCAGCTTTCTGCGCTTACGGTCATGACTGACTACCCGCGGGGCAGCGGCGAGAGCGTGATCGCGCGATTCGGCGGGGCCTGCCAGTCGATCATCTTCGGCTACGACGAGGCCCAGCGTGAAAACCCCCGCGGGATTATCGGCTTCTTCGACATCGCGCAGCGCTCTCACGTTGGCAAGGACACCTTGTCATTCACCGTGCCCTGGGCGCTCTTTCGCGAGATGGAAGCGAACGTTGCGGGGAGCTTCCTGGAGATGGAGGATTGGCGCAAGCTGCAAGAGCGGCAGTGAGTGCGAGTGCGTCGGCGCGTGGCCGCGGTCGCGCAGGCTGGCGTTCAGCAGTCCGCGCACTGCTGAGGCGCACGAGATGTGGAGGTTCTCGGCGTGACAGATCTTGCGAGACTCCAGCGCGACACGTTCGGCTATTTCCGCGACCTCACCAACCCCTCCAACGGGCTCGTTCCAGACAACTCGCGTCCCGGGTCGCACTGCAGCATCGCCGCCGTCGGTTTCGCGCTCGCTACCTACCCGGTCGCGGTCGAGCGCGGTCTCATGAAGCGCGCCGAGGCGCGCAACCGCGTGCTCGCGACGCTGCGGTTCTTCGCCGACGCGCCGCGCAACGGCGAGAAGGACGGCACTGGCCACCACGGCTTCTACTATCACTTCCTCGACATGCAGCACGGCCGTCGCGCATGGCGCTGCGAACTCTCGACGATCGACTCGGCGTTTCTGATCGCGGGCATGCTCGCCTGTGCCGTGTACTTCGATCGCCATTCGCACGAGGAGCGTGAAATCCGCGAGCGCGCCGAGGAGCTGTACGCACGCGCCGAGTGGGACTGGGCGTGCGACGGCGGCATCGTCGTCAAGCATGGCTGGCGGCCGGAGCGCGGCTTCATCCCATATGGCTGGACCGGCTACAACGAGGCACTCCTCCTGCTCATCCTCGGCCTCGGCTCGCCGAGCCACCCGCTGCCGCCTGAGTCCTACTCGGCGTGGACGCGCACGTATCGCTGGAAAGAGCTCTACGGCTACGAGCACCTTTTCGGTGGGTCGCTCTTCGTCCATCAGCTGTCGCATGCCTGGATCGATTTCCGAGGCATCCAGGACGAGTACATGCGCGGTCGCGGGATCGACTACTTCGAGAACAGCCGAAGGGCCACCTACGTGCAGCGAGCTCACGCGATTCGCAATCCGGGCGGGTTCCTGGGCCTGGGCAGCGACATGTGGGGCGTGACTGCGAGCGACGGTCCCGGTCCTGCGAGACGAGTCGTCGATGGACGCGAGCGACGCTTCTACGGCTACCGGGGACGCCGCATTCCCTGGGGTGCCGATGACGGCACTGTCGCACCATGGGCCGTAGTTGCCTCGCTACCATTCGCTCCCGAGATCGTTCTGCCGACATTGGCTTCCCTGCGCGATCGCTACCCGCAGATCGAGGGGCGCTACGGATTGAAAGCCAGCTTCAATCCTACCTTTGGCGCTGCGACCGGCGGCGTCCCCTGGGTGTCCGATCGCTACTACGGAATCGACCAGGGGCCATTGGTGCTGATGATCGAGAATCACCTGACCGGCTTCTTCTGGGACCTAATGAAGCGCTCTCCCCATGTCGCGAGGGGACTCCGTCGGGCGGGGTTTCGCGGCGGATGGCTCGAATGATGCTGCCCAAAGTGGGGGGAATGGACGTACAATTGAGTTCCAGAGCCAGCGCCGGCAAGTTGGTGGAGGAATAACATGAATACGGAAGCGGCACGAAACCCGAGGTTTCCGCTCGCACGGTATCCCCTCATCGTTCTCACGATCGGGGTCGCGGCGATCGGATTCCTCACGTCCTGCTCGTCCGCCTCGACGGGATCTCCCACCGCCGAGGACAGCACGCTTGAGACCAGCGTGAACGCGCGATTGGACTCCGAGTTCCCCTGTGGCGTCTATGCGACGTCGGATGGCAAGGTCATCGTGACCATGTCGGTAGCGAAGTCCGCGCTGGGTTCCAGCGACGCGAAAGCCAAGGCCGCTGCAAAAGACCTCGTCAGTCGGGTATTCTCGGACGTTCGTGAGGTCAAGAGCGTGCAGGTTCTCGACCGGAACAAGCAAGAAATTGGGACGTTTCTGCGCAACCAGTAACCGACGTATAGCCGCCGTCAGGCGAGATTTTGCTGGTACTCCGTGCCATCTGCGGCACGGGGACTGCTAGACTACTAACGTCAAAGTACGAGCTACTTGACGCGCACACGCCGATGATGCGGCCGGCACCGCAGACGGAGTACGCATAATGGCATTGCCACCAACGCCCGCAACCGCAGGCGAGGTCACCGCTTCGGCGGCTGCCTCACACACCGCGGACACAACGCACTCAGCTGCTGCAAAGCACACGAGTGTCACCCTCGCCCAAGAGGTGCTGAAGCGCTCTGGACTCGATGTCGCGCGCTGTCTCCAATGTGGGAAGTGCTCGGCGGGGTGCCCGATGGCGACCGAGACGTCGCTGCGGCCTCACGAGATCATGCTTCGCGTCATGCGCAACAGGCGCGAGGAGCTGCTCGCGAGCGATGGCATCTGGTTGTGCCTGACGTGCACGACCTGCAGCACACGGTGCCCCAACAACGCTGATCCGGCGCGCGTCATCGACGTGCTGCGTGAGATCGCAATGGATGAGGATCCGAGTCTCGCAACTCGCGCGGTTGGCGTGTTCAACCAGACCTTCCTCGCCCAGGTCGAATCGAGCGGGCGGATGCATGAGGTCGGTCTTGTCGCCCAGTACAACATTCGTACGGGCCATTTGCTCAAGGATGCCGCAGCGATGCCAGCTCTGCTGCTCAGGGGAAAATTCAAGATCACGCCGGAGTCCATCAAGAACACCGACGAGGTTCGCCGCATCTTCCGCAATGTGAACACCGCGCGTCGAAACGCGAGCCGAGGCGATCGCTCATGAGCATCGGCTACTATCCCGGCTGCTCGCTGGACGGCACCGCTCGCGAATACGACGAGAGTGTGCGCGCGATAGCGCCGGCGCTTGGCATCGAACTCAAGGAAATCGACGACTGGTCGTGCTGCGGCTCCAGTTCGGCGCACAGCACCAACCATCTGCTCGGCGTGGCACTGTCTGCGCGAAACCTCGCGCTTGCCGAGCAGCAAGGCCATGACGCTGTCCTTGCGCCCTGCTCGGAGTGCTTCAGTCGGCTCGCGGAAGCGCAACACGAGATCGCCAAGGACGCCAGCCTCGCCGAGATGATGCCAGGCATTCTCGAGCGTCCGTTCACCAACTCGGTCGAGGTCACCAACGTCGTACAGTGGCTGCTCGACAACATCGATGCCATTCGCGAGCGGGTCTCGGCAAGCGACGGTGCGGCTGCAATGGCCGAGATGAAGGTTGCCGCATACTATGGCTGCCTGCTCGTTCGTCCGGAAGAAGTGGCCGGTGCCGATGACGTGGAGCTGCCCACCACGATGGAGCAGGTCATCTCGGCATGTGGCGCGCAGCCAGTGAAATGGAACATGGCCGTGGAGTGTTGCGGCGGGAGCCTGTCGCTGTCGCGAACATCGTCTGTCGTCAGACTCGGTCGCAGGATCGTCGACGACGCACGCAAGGCCGGAGCGGATGCCCTCATCGTGGCGTGCCCGATGTGCCACTCAAATCTCGATTTCCGGCAGGTTGCTCAAGACCCCGGCGTTGGCATGCCGGTCATCTACATCACGCAACTGATCGGGCTGGCTCTCGGCATTGAACCGGAGAAGCTTGGGCTGGAGCGCCACTTCGTCGACACACGCCCGCTGCTTACCACACTCGCCGAGCGCGCGAAGCACACGGCCGAGAAGGCCGCCGAGGAAACCGCGATCAAAGCAGCCGCTGCGGCGCAGAAGGCGGCACAGCAGAAAGCGGCCGAGCAAACGGCGGCGCCGCAAGCGACAACGCAACAAGAGGCAGCGCAGCAAAGCCCTGCCGAGCAGCAAACCGGCGCAGGGGCGGTGTCGTAGATGGCGCGCATCGGAGTCTTCGTATGCCACTGCGGTGAGAACATCGCTCGCGCTGTCGACGTCGCCAAAGTCAGCGAGGCGCTCAAGGAGCACCCTGGCGTCGTCGTGAGTCAGGACTACAAGTACATGTGCTCGGAGCCTGGCCAACAGCTGGTGCGCGAGGCGATCGAGGAGCACAACCTCACCGGCGTGGTCGTGGCCGCGTGCTCACCGCACATGCACGAGGGCACGTTTCGCCGAGCCGCCGAGAAGGGCGGCCTGAACCCGTTCCTGTGCGAGATGGCCAACATCCGCGAGCAGTGCTCGTGGATCACTGAAGATCGCGAAGAGGCGACCGAGAAGGCCACCGACATCGCGCGCACGATCATCGAGAAGGTCAAGAACAACACCGCGCTTCAGCCAATCCGCATCCCGGTCACCAAGCGCGCGCTCGTGATCGGCGGTGGCATCGCGGGCATTCAGGCCGCGCTCGACATCGCCGACGGCGGCGCCGAGGTCGTGCTCGTCGAAAAGGAGCCGTCCATCGGCGGGCACATGGCCCAGCTGTCCGAGACGTTCCCGACGCTGGACTGCTCGCAGTGCATCATGACGCCGAGAATGGTGCAGGTGAACCAGCACCCTCGCATCAAGCTGTATACGTACAGCGAGGTCGAATCGGTGGACGGGTTTATCGGCAATTTCAAGGTCAAGGTGCGCAAGAAGGCGCGCAGTGTCGATGAGTCGCAGTGTACGGGGTGCGGCGACTGCCAGACCGTCTGCCCCAGCCGCAAGATCCCCAGCGAGTTCGACGAGGGCATGGGTTTGCGCAGCGCGATCTACGTGCCGTTCCCGCAGGCAGTGCCTAACATCCCCGTGCTCGATCGGGCGAACTGCACGCTGTTCAAGGGCCGCGCGAAGGGTCGCGAGAAGGACCTGTGCGGCAAGTGCAAGGAAGTGTGCACGCGCTCGGCGATCGACTACGAGCAGGAAGACACGTTCGTCGAAGAAGAGGTCGGCGCGATCGTTGTTGCGACGGGATACGAGCTCTACAGCATCGGGCGCGAGCAGCCCGAGGGGCGCAAGGGCTACGCCGAGTTCGGATACGGCGAGGTTCCCGACGTCATCACCGGCCTGCAGTTCGAGCGGCTGGCGAGCGCGAGCGGCCCGACCGGCGGCGAGATCCTCCGTCCGAGTGACGGCAAACAGCCCAAGAACGTCGTCTTCATCCAGTGCGTCGGCAGCCGGGATCCCGAGAAGGGCATCACGTACTGCTCCAAGATTTGCTGCATGTACTCGGCGAAGCACACGATGCTGCTGCGTCACAAGGTGCACGACGCGCACGCCACGGTCTTCTACATGGACGTGCGCTCGGCCGGCAAGGGCTACGAAGAGTTCGTGCGCCGCGCGATTGAAGAGGACGGCGCCGAGTACGTGCGCGGTCGAGTGAGTCGCATCTACCGCGACGGTGACGTGGTCAAGGTCGTCGGCTTCGACACGCTCGAGGGTCGTCCCACCACGATCGATGCCGACATGGTCGTGCTGGCCACCGCGGTTCAGCCTCACGAGACCACGAAGGATCTCGGCCGGAAGCTCAAGGTCAGCTACGACACGTACGGTTTCATCAGCGCGGCGCATCCCAAGCTGCGTCCGATCGAGACGAGCACGGCTGGCGTGTTCGTGGCGGGCGCGTGCCAGAGCCCGGTCGACATTCCCGATACCGTTGCGCAGGCAAGCGCGACTGCGGCCAAGGTCCTCGGCATGTTCAGCGCTGAGGATATGGAGCGCGAGCCAACGGTTGCGGTCGTCAACGAGCGCACCTGCATCGGCTGTTTCACGTGCGAGCGCGCCTGCCCGTACGGCGCGATCGAGCGCGTCGAAGTGCGCAACCGCGCAGGAGAGGTGACTGGGCACGTGTCCCGCGTGCTGCCTGGTGTCTGCCAGGGGTGCGGTACCTGCGTAGCCACATGCCCGAGCAAGAGCGTCGAGCTCCAGGGCTTCACGGACGAGCAGATATTTGCCGAGATCAACGCCCTCCCGACATGGGGAGAGAGATGAGCGAACCCACAACAGATTTCGAACCTCGCATCACGGCTTTCGTCTGCAACTGGTGCACGTACACCGGCGCGGACTTGGCCGGGACGAGCCGCATGCATATGGCGAGCAACGTGCGGATCATCCGCCTCCCATGCACAGGGCGGATCGACGCGCTTTTCGTCATCAAGGCGCTCGAGCATGGCGCCGACGGCATCATCGTGAGCGGCTGCCATCCTGCCGACTGCCACTACACGGCCGGCAACTATCACGCGCGCAGGCGCTTCATCGTCTTTCGCGAACTGATGAACTTCATGGGCATCAACCCTGATCGCATCACCTTCAGCTGGGTCTCGGCAGGTGAAGGCGGCAAGTGGCGCGATGTCGTCAACGAGACGGTCACGCGCGTTCGCGCGCTCGGCCCGTTTGACGCATACCACGAGCTTGCCGAGAGGCCGTCGCCCGGCTCGGCAGTCGAGATCGGCGTCCCGATTCCGGAGGTGCCGGAGCCGTCGCGGTCGACTGCGAGCGAAGATGCGTCATCCCCATCAGCCGCGGGCGAAGACGCATCGCCAGCTCCGACCTCGGCAGGGGGTGAATCGTGACCGAGCTTCAGGATCTCGCGCACAAGCTGCTCGACGAAGGAACCGTCCAGGTCGTGATCGGCTGGGAGGATTCCCGCCGAGGTGCTCGGCCGGTGACGATCACCGATGCCGAGGACGCCAGTCGCCTCATCTTCGATTCGCGCTGCGTCCACAATCTCGCGACCTATCTCAACCCGCGCCGCTCTCAGGTTCGTGCGCTCGGCAAGCCGGCGGTGGTCGTGAAGGGTTGCGACACCAAGGCAGTCGCCGCACTCCTGCGCGAATCGCAGTTCGAGCGCGACGAGGTCGTGCTGATCGGCGTGCGCTGTGGCGGTGTGGTCAAGGACCCGACTTCAGATGGCGTGTTGACCGAAGAGACCACCGCGCCCCGCTGCGTCGCGTGCGACGTTCGCGAGCCGCGTCTGGCCGACTACATTGTCGGCGAGGCTCAGCCCGAGCCACCCCAGAACACGTCGCTTGATGACATGGTCGCCAAGCTCGACGCGATGACGCCAGACGAGCGCCTGGAGTTCTGGACCGCGCAGATGGAGAAGTGCACCCGCTGCTACGCGTGTCGGCAGGCGTGCGCGATCTGCACCTGCGATCGCTGCGTCGTCGACAAGACCGTCCCGCAGTGGATCGAGCGAGCACCCCACGCGCGAGGCAACTTCTCGTGGCATCTCATCAGGGCGCTGCATCACGCGGGGCGCTGCGTGGAGTGCGGCGAGTGCGAGCGCGCATGCCCCGCCGGTATCCCGCTCATGCTGCTCAACCGCAAGGTCCAGCAAATTGTCGCCGAGAGCTTCGACTTCACCGCAACCGACGACCTTGACGCTGTCCAGCCGATCGGCGACTTCCTCGCCGACGATCACGAGGACTTCATCGTATGAGCGCGAATGCCTTCATCTCCAACGAGCAACTCGCCGGGTTGGTGGCAGCTGTGGTGGCATCTGGAACGCGCGTCATCGCGCCGGTCACCGCCGACGACGGCACCGCCACGTACTCGCCGATCAACTCGCTTGCCGAGGCAACTCTCAACGGCGCGCTGCCGAATCCCTCGCTCAAGGCTCACTTCCTGCCGCCAACCGAAACGCTCATGAGTTGGCGTCAGCACGGCAGCGACATCGAGATCGGCTCGCCGCCGGACAGTTTCGCGCCGCAGCTCGTGCTGGGTGCGCGGCCCTGCGATGCGGCGGCGATGGACATCGTGGACTCGGTCATGAACTGGGACTACAAGGATGAGCTGTGGAATGCCCGCCGAGACGCGACGACCGTCATCTCGCTTGCGTGTCCCGGCATCGACGACAGCTGCTTCTGTACGGCAGTCGGCCTGGGTCCGGACTCATCGCGCGGCGCCGATGTCTTGCTGGTTGCCGTCGACGATGGCTATCTCGCGGAGTTCGCGACCGAGCGCGGTGCGGCGTTTCTCGCCGACAACGCGCAGTTCTTCTCGGCAGCTGCCGACACGGCGGTGGCGCAGGCCGATGAGTCCCGTGCCGCGGCGCGCTCGGCAGTCGAGGCGAATCTGAACGTCGACACCAAGCGCATCGAGCAGTGGGTCGGCGATCACTTCGATGACGAGTTCTGGCTTACCCTCGGCCCGCGCTGCAATGGCTGCGGTGCGTGTGCGTTCGTCTGCCCGACGTGTCACTGCTTCGACATCGCCGATGAGCAGTCCGGCGTTGGCACAGGCGTTCGTCGGCGGAGCTGGGATACGTGCCAATCCAACGTGTTCACCGTGCACGCGAGCGGCCACAATCCCCGCGGCGACCAAAACGCGCGGTATCGGCAGCGCATCAACCACAAGTTCTACATCTATCCGAGCAAGTTCGGCGATGTGCTGTGTACCGGCTGTGGTCGGTGCATCCGCGCGTGTCCCGCCGGACAGGACCTCGTCGAGATCCTTCAGACCATCGATGGCAAGGCTGCAAACGAACAGGAGGGCGTCGCATGAGTGAGGCCACCACGCAGGCGGTCGGCGCTCAGGCGGGCCACCTCTACCAGCCGTATCTGGTCACGGTTTCGGAGATCATCGACGAGACGCCAGACACGCGCACCTTGCGACTCAAGTTCCAGGACCCCGAGGTCGCCCAGTCGTTCGACTTCAAGGCCGGGCAGTTTGGCGAGTACTCGATGTTCGGCTGGGGCGAGAGCACGTTCTGCATCGCGAGCCCGCCCACTCGCAAGGGCTACATCGAGTGCAGCTTCAAGGCTTCCGGCAAGGTCACCTCGGCACTTCGCGAAGCGAACGTCGGCGATACGATCGGGTTCCGCGGACCCTATGGCAACTACTTCCCGATCGACGAATGGAAAGGCAAGAACATCCTGTTCGTCGCGGGTGGCATCGGTTTGGCACCGGTGCGCTGCGTGATCTGGAACGTGCTCGATCGCCGAGATGAGTTCGGCGATGTGACCATCGTCTACGGCGCTCGCTCGGTGGGCGATCTGGTCTACAAGCGCGAACTCGAAGAGTGGGCGGCGCGTGACGACGTCAACCTCGTGACGACCGTGGACCCGGGCGGAGAGACCCCCGAGTGGACCGGCAAGGTCGGCTTCGTGACGCCGACGGTGGAAGAAGCGGCCCCGAGTGCGGACAACGCTGTGGCCGTCATCTGCGGACCGCCGATCGTCATCAAACTCACGCTGCCAGCCCTCACGAACATGGGCTTTTCTGACGATGCAATCTACACGACGCTTGAGAACCGCATGAAGTGTGGCGTTGGCAAGTGCGGACGCTGCAACGTCGGTTCCGTCTATGTTTGCAAGGATGGCCCGGTTTTCACCGCTGCCGCGATGAAGGCTTTGCCCGCCGAGTTCTGATCCCCACAAGGAACGACCAAACGATGAAGAAGCTCGCCATTATTGCTGGATCTGTGTTCGTCGTGGTGGCTCTCGTCACCGTCTACTACTACTCTGCGTGGTCTGCGGCACGAGCTGCGGCCCTCGCGGACGCGGCCAGCGATAGCCGCGTGTTCGTCACCGATCCCGCACGCCCATTTGCTGGCGGGGTGCCTGCAAGTGAGTTGCGCGTGCAGACCGGCTCGGGGTGGTTCCAGCCGTCGAATCGCCTTGCGTTCCCTTTCAGGGTCTTCGACAGCTCGACTCAGCGTTCGATCGATCTTGCCGTCGATGTTGAACTCACGCCGCGTGGGTGGCAGGTGGTTCGGGTAGGCAACCTGGACGGCTAGGCCGGGCACGCAACGTCAGCTCTTTCCCCAGAAACCAAGAAGCCCGCCTCTGCCTGGCGGGCTTCCCGGTCACACGGGAGGGAAGGAGGGGTGTGATGTTCAGTTCTTCCCGGCTCTGCCAAGCCGGTGATCACATCTTCCCGCCTCACCGTGAAGCGATCATGCATCGAACGTGGAGAACTTGTGAGTACCGGATGGCTCGCTTGCTGGGTCGCGAGTCGTTCAGACAAACGGCACGACAAGACATCAGGCGAAGTTGTCGTTTTCGGGCTGCACAATGCGATACTGGGCGGAGTGGTTGCGCGGCGTCCTGCGTGCGCGGCGCAATGCCACACAGATGCCCAACTTGTGGTGGAGAGGAGGCCTGTCACGGTGTCTGACGATGCTGCGGCACGTTTGTATCAGGCCTTCGTCAGCCAGGATCCCGCTGGCGCCATCAGTGTGGTTGAACGCTCCAAGCGTGCTGGCGTCGCCCAGGTCCAGCTCTTCGACCAGCTCTTCGCGCCCGCGATGTCACTTCTCGGCGGTGCGTGGGCGTCTGGAGCGATCGACGAGTACACATTCACGCAGGCAGCCGTGATCGCCGAGCAAATCACAAGCTTCGTGATTCCGCCCGCAACATCAGGAGACACGGGCATCACCGTATTGCTCGGCACGATGCATCACGACATGCACACCATCGAGAAGGACATCACCGCGGCAGCCCTCAAAGAGGCCGGCCATCGGGTGATCGATCTTGGCGCCGACGTGCGGCCGGCGGAGTTTCTCGAGCGTGCCGAGGAAACCGGTGCCCGCATTCTCATCGTCTACGCGCAGCTCATCGGCACGGCGCGCTCGGTTTCGCGCGTTCGAGAGATGTTCGCGGCCGGCGGTCGGGACGACGTCGTCATGCTGGTGGCGGGCGGTCCGTTTGCCGCCGACACAACGCTCGCACGCTCGGTCGGCGCGAACGGGATTGTGCGCGGTGCCGAGAGCGCGCTCAAGCTGGTGGCCAAGGCCGCCGAGCGCACGGGGGTGGACTCGTGACGAGCGGCCGCAGCCAACAGGCGCTGCTTGCCGAGGGGCTGGCTCGGCAGGGGCACGTTGCCCCGGCGGTTGACGCGTGCTATCAGGCGCTTCGCAACGACGACGCCGACCCGCTCATTCACGCGCTCCTGGCCGACCTGTTCCTGTCCGGCGACTTCTACGACGAGGCAATTGCAAGTGCGACGCGTGCGATCGAACTGGACCCCGAGTGCGCTCCCGCGTTTCTCGCGCTCGGACTCGCCTACGATCGCCGAGGCGGAATGTGGGATCAGTCGATCTTGGTCTGGCACGAGCTTGCCGAGGTGGTTCCCGACCTCGTGACCGCGCACGTGCAGCTCGGCGAAGCGTTTTCGGCGGCGGCCTTCGACAGCGAGGCGATCGAGGCGTGGCGTCAGGCGCTTGAGCTCGATCCAACCGAGGCGCGTGCGATGTACAATCTCGCGGTCGTCGCTCTCAAACGCGAAGGGATGGCAACGGCGCTCCCGGGATTTCGCAAGGCCGGGGAACTCGATCCGAGCCAAGATGACTTCTTCTTCTCGCTCGCGGGAGTCTACGACGATGGAACCCCGGCTCCGGATCCAGCCGATGTGGCCCCAGACCGCGACTCGCGCCTGGCTGCTGCGTTCGCGCTTGCGTTTGAGGAGGAGTTCTTCTCGGCGGCGGACCTGATCAGGCTCATTCTCGATGAGGATGCCGAGGATGCCGAGACGCTCGCACTCGCCGGCTATCTCTACCTCAAGCAGGAGGCCGCCAACGAGGCGATGGCGGTCGCGCTGCGATCCCTTGCGGTGTCGACTCACACACCGACTGCGGTCTACGTGCTCGGCGCGGCGTTCGCCAAGCGGCCCGGCCTCAATCGCAACTCGTCGCGGGTGTTCGGTGCGCTGGCGCGAGCCGTGGCTGATCATCCCATGCCGCATGTGTTGCTAGCCGAGTCACTGCTGTCGCTTCAGCGTTTCGGTCAGGCCAAGACCAGCTACCTGCGTGCGGTCGAGCTCGACCCCACGTGTGTCCGCGCGCGCTTCGGACTTGCGGCCGTGCTCCTGACCGAGGGCGAGTACGCTCGCGCACACTGGGAGATTCGGCGTGCCGCCTACCACGACACTCGTCGGCAGGGCCTCTTCTGGCGGCTCTACGACACCTATGCCGAGGGGAGGGAGTAGCGCCGTGCCGACTCGCAGAAGCACAGCTCGCCCGCGCCACGCGCGGATCGCTCCACCAGAGCCAGCGCCTCCCGCAACGCCGCCCGAGGCGGTCGAGGAGACTGCGCCCGAAGAGCCCGTCGCTCCACCCACACCCAAGCGAAATCCGCTCTATCCGGTCGGCGTGACGCTGTATCCGCTCGACAATGAAGTGTCGAGCTGGTCGGATTGGTACGCCCTGGATCTCGACGCCGACCTCGGGGTGCTTGAAGAAGCGCGCTTCGCGCTTGTGCGGCTGCTGGTGTCGTGGAAGATGATCGAGCCGCAGGTTGGGCAGTACGACGAGGCCGCGCTGGAACGTCTCGTCGAGCTGGTCGAGGAGTGCAAGTCGCATCGGCAGCAAGTGATCGTGTGCTTCTTTGCCGACGACCGCCTCGCAGAACTCACCGACGTGCCGTGGGGCAAGCGGCGCAATGCGGTGACAGACTCCTACCTGATTCAGCGCGAGGTTTCGCTTGTGCAAAAGGTCGTGTCCAAGATCGGCGGGCACGAGGCCGTTTTCGCATGGCAGCTTGTCGACGAGGCGTTCGCAAACGCATTCGAGTCCTCCGAGGCACTGGAGTCGTGGACCAAGCAGATGCGTGACGCGATCCACGAGATCGACCCCGCACGGCCCATCACGCTGGGGGTCGACCCCGAGACGCTGTTTCGGGCCACGGGCGTCGATGCCCGTGCTGCCGTGGCGAGCTGCGAGTTCGCCGTCACGCATGTGACTGCGGCCTATCGGGCGTATGCGGCCGAAGGCCCGATCACGCTCGGCCCGTCGACGTACCTCGATGCGTTTCTGCTGCGCGCGGCAGATCGAGGCAAGCCCGTGCTCATGGACGCGGTCGGCGCGCTCGCGCTCGAGAACTCCGCTGCCGAGGAGGCCGTTGCTGTTCGCACGGCCCTGTGGTCGGGACTCATCAACGGCGCATCCGGCGCGATGATGCGGCGCTTCCGGGACCTGCAGACCGAACGCCGTCAGCCGTACTTCATCGACCCGTTCGAGACGCTTGTGGGCGTCGCCGATACGGAGGGCGAACTCAAACCCTCCTTCGCCGAGACGCGCACGTTCATCCGCGCGGCCGCGCGCATCGATCTGAAGCGCTACGAGCCGAGTCCCGAACGAACGGCCATCGTCATGCCCGCTGAGCGCTACGAGCCGCTGCCCAATCTGGCGGGGCTCTACGATCCCCGGGCATGCCTGGCTGCGTTCATCGGCGCGAAGGAAGCACACATTCCGGTGACCGTCGCCGATGAGGCTGACGACTTCTCGGCGTACTCGGTGTTGATCGTGCCGAGCGCGTTTGCGCTTCTGCCCGAGACGTGGGAGCGGCTCGCCGAGTTCGTGCAGGTCGGCGGTGCGCTCGTACTCTCCTACGGCGGTGGTGATGCCATTCCGGCTCTGGGCGACCTGTTCGGCGTCGAGTTTCTCGGCGACGGAGGTCCGCGTGAGCGGCTGTCCTGCCGAGTCGCACAGGACGAGGTGCTGGGTGAGTTGGCGAGCTTCGACGTCAACCTTCCGATCGCGAACTACGCGCTGCTCTCGACTGGCACTGCGACCGTGGTGGCCACCGACGACAAAGGCAGTCCATTCCTCACGGTCAATCAGGTGGGCCAGGGACGCGCGATCTATGTGGCCGCGCCAATCGAGCGCGCGATCGCGCAGGACGATCCGTGGGCGATGCCTCCAGCCATACGCACCCTCGTGCGCGAAGTGTACGGGGCGGTGGCACGCGGCGCCGGGTGCGGGTCGCCGCTGGACTGCGATTCTCCCGGCGTGGAGCTTGCGCTGTTCCAGGGCGAGGCTGACGACGTGCTCGTGCTCGTCAACCACGAACCTGTCAAGTGCTCGGTGGGGCTGACGAGTGACCGGCGTGTGGCGTCGATTGTCGATGTGCGCGGTGGGGCTCACGTCCCAATTGCCGAGACGGCGTTTGCCGTGCAGCTCGGAGCGAGCAGCGCGCTTGCGCTGCGTATCACGTATGCGTAGAGCGATGCGGAACAGGTTGGACACCGGGTGTGGCAGGCACACGCCCGCCGTCGATATGTTGGCACTCGGATCAACGAGGGGAGGGCAGTCACGATGAGTGATGGCGAGAAGATTCGGCTGACACAGCTCTCAAGCAAATCGGGTTGAGCAGCGAAATGGGGTCCGGGTGACCTCAAAGCAGTGCTCACCAATATCGCGCCCGGTCAGGCGGACGAGCTCATGCTCGGTTTCGAGACCAGCGACGATGCGGCCGTCTACCGGATGGCGCCTGGGGTTGCGGCCGTGCTCACGGTCGACTTCTTCACGCCCATCGTCGACGACCCCTATGACTTCGGGCGCATTGCCGCCGCGAACTCCCTCTCCGACGTGTACGCGATGGGCGGCCGACCGCTCACGGCCATGAATCTGCTGGCGTTTCCGTGTTCGCTGAGCGCCGACATCGTCGGTGAGGTCGTGCGAGGAGGCGCCGAGAAGGTCACGGAAGCTGGAGCCGTCACTGTCGGCGGGCACACCGTCGACGACAAGGAGCCGAAGTTCGGGCTCTCGGTCATGGGCGTCGTTCACCCCGATCGGGTGGTACGCAACAACACCGCGCGTCCGGGTGATGTCGCCTTCCTCACCAAGCCGATCGGCACCGGCGTGATCGCTACGGCCATCAAGCGAGGACTAGAGACCGAGGAGACAGCGCGCGAGGTTGTAGAGTCGATGGCGATGCTCAACAAGCTGGCGAGCGAAGCGATGGTCGAGGTTGGCGTGAGCGCTGCTACCGATGTCACCGGCTTCGGGCTCATCGGCCATCTGCATGAGATGGCCGAGGGCAGCGGGCTTGCGGCGTGGACTCGTGCCGCCGACATTCCGCTCTTCGACCGAGCCCTCAGTCTCGCCGCCGATCGCGTGATCCCCGGACGGACGAACGATCTCCTCGAGTGGGCTACTGACTTCGTGAAGTGGCAAGCCGCCGAGGACGCCGAGACGTGGTTGCGTGTGCTGCTGGACCCGCAGACGAGCGGTGGCCTGCTCATGGCTGTGTCGCCGGAGTCGGCCGATGACTTGGCCGCAGCGCTCGAGTCACGTGGGGTGCTGGCGGCGAGAGTCGGGGGGTTCTCGGCAGGCACGGCAGGCGAGATCACCATTCTGTAGCGCGTTCAGCCGCGAGCGCGGTATAATCTCCACCACATTCGATCATATATGTGGGTTATATAGGAGATGTACCATGGCCAAGCGGGTGTTCATCGTCACGGATCGCATCGGTCGCGACAACGAGGAGTTGGGCGGCCTGCTCATGAAGAACTTCACCTATTCGCTCGCGCGAGCTGCCGAGAAACCCGCAGCCGTCATGCTCATGAACGAAGGGGTGCGGCTGGCGTGTGAGGGCTCCGACTCGCTGGACTCTCTGAAGATGCTTGCCGAGAGTGGCGTGCCGGTCAGGGTGTGCGGAACGTGCCTGGACTTCCTCGGCCTGGCAGATGCACTGGCGGTCGGCGAAGTCGGAACGATGCCGCAGTCCGTCGAGGCACTTCTCGGCGGCGAGGTGCTAACCATCGCCTGACGCGGCGGGTTTGGCTTAGGAGTCCCCGATCTTCCGTGCGCGGATGTGATCGACCAGGAGCCGATCTTCCCCGCGGATGTGAGTCTCGAGCCACGTCTCCATGTGGTACGCGAGTTCCTCGACCGTGGGCCCTTCGCCAGCACGCTGAGCCCTGAGCAGGCTTGCGACGCCTTCCGAGAACTCCCGGTGTGTGGCGACGTGCTCTTGGATGCGCGGGTACTCGCACCGCGCCATGAGTGCCTCTTCCGACTCGAAGTGTGTCACGGTGTGGCGCAAGATGCGCTGAAGAGCCGCGACGGCGTGTCGCGAGTCTGCGCCAACAAGCACGGAGGCATTCAGGTCGTTGACCATCGAGTGGAGCACACGGTGCTGTTCATCCACCTCGTGATCGCCTGTCTCCAGTTCACTGCTCCACCGGATGTATCGCACGTCGCTCCCCTGGTGTCCTCGGGGTGGTGTGCACTAGCGGGTTCCGACGCGCTCTCGCTGGTTGTGAGAGTGCCCCGGTAGCAATTGTTTCGGGACTTCGGTGTTTCCGCTGTGTGACCGCGCTCACAGGCGCCTGTGGAAAGGTAGTGGAACGGGGAGCAAGAGCTCGCTGTATCGTGCCGATACTTGCTGTCCCGCGAATACGTCCGTACGCAAGATCGCGCCTCGGGTATCATCGAGCGCATGGATACCAACGCACAGCTTCGCAACGTGCCGCAGGTCGACGCGATCCTCTCCGCGCCCGAACTTGCCGAGACACTTTCTTCTGTACCGCGGCCGCTGGTGGTCGACGCGGTGCGCGAGACTATCGATGGCCTGCGCGACACTCTGCTTGCGGGAAAGGCCGTCGAAATCGACGTCGCGGCGATTGCCACCGAGGCGGCAGGGCGAGCGCTTCTGGCCATGCAACCCTCGCTCAGGCGCGTCATCAACGCGACCGGCATCATCGTTCACACGAACCTGGGACGCAGCGTGCTCTCCGTGAGCGCGGCAGCAGCGGTCGCGGACGTGGCGACCGGCTACTCGACCTTGGAATACGACATCGACAGCGGCGAGCGGGGTAGTCGGCACGTCCATGTCGAGAAGTTGCTGTGTCGCCTCACCGGTGCGGAGTCCGCGATGGCGGTGAACAACAACGCCGGTGCCGTCATGCTCGCGATTGCCGCCCTGGCGCGCGGTCGCGAGGCGATCGTCAGTCGCGGGCAGCTGGTCGAGATTGGCGGGTCGTTCAGGATTCCGGACATCATGGCCGAATCAGGAGCGACGATGGTCGAAGTTGGGACCACCAACAAGACGCATCTCGACGACTACGAGGCTGCGCTGACTCCCAACACCGGGCTGCTTCTCAAGGTTCACGCGAGCAACTTCCGCGTTGTCGGTTTCGCCGAAGAGGTCTCGCTGTCCGAGCTCGTGCACCTCGGCGCGCGACAAGGCGTGCCCGTGATGGAGGATCAGGGCTCAGGCGTCTTGTTCGACTTGCGGCCCTACGGCATCCCCTACGAACCGACGGTTGCCGAGAGTATCTCGGCAGGAGCGGCGGTCGTGACGGCTTCGGGCGACAAGCTGCTGGGGGGACCGCAGGCCGGCATCCTTGTCGGCCGGTGGGACGTCATCTCCAAGCTCAAGAAGCATCCGATGGCACGGGCGCTCAGGCTCGACAAGATGACGCTTGCCGCGCTTGAAGCGACGCTGCGTCTCTCACTGGATGAGCAGCGTGCACTCGCCGAGATCCCCACGCTGCGCATGCTCACGGAGCCCGCGAGCGACGTTGGCGTGCGGGCTACTCAACTCGCATCGCGCATTCAGTCTGCTGTCGGCGAAGCCGCCGAGGTCACGACCGCCGAGGAGACAGCGCGTGCTGGCGGCGGCGCGCTACCGCTCGCCGATATCCCGAGCGTTGCTGTCGCGATCGCTGCGCGCGCGATGCCCGTGGGTGAGCTGGAGGCCGCGTTGCGATGCGGCGAGCCGGCGATCATCGCACGCGTCAAGGAAGATCGCCTGCTGATCGATCCGCGCACACTACTCTCACCGGCCGAGCACGACGCGATCGTCACGCGTCTCGGCGAGATCCTCGGACGCTGACGTGCGCCGAGTCTTGCGAGGAGTCTGCGCGTGACTAAGCCGCTGCTGGTTCTCGGCACAGCCGGACACATCGATCATGGCAAGTCAGCGCTGATCAAGGCGCTGACGGGAACCGATCCCGACCGTCTGCCCGAGGAGAAGGAGCGCGGCGTCACCATCGAGCTCGGCTTCGCGCGCCTCGACTTGCCCAGCGGACGCACAATGGGCGTGGTCGACGTTCCTGGTCACGAGAAGTTCGTGCGGCAGATGGTGGCTGGCGCAACCGGTATCGACGTTGTGCTGTTCGTTGTCGCTGCCGACGACGGGGTGATGCCGCAGACGCGCGAACATCTGGCGATCATCGACCTGCTCGGCATCTCGCGAGGCATCGTAGCGATCACCAAGAGCGATCTGGTTGATGATGAGTGGCTCGCCTTGGTGCGTTCCGACGTGGAGCAGCTGCTCGTCGGCACGTCGATCGAGGGGGCGCCTATCGTGTCCGTGAGTGCGAAGACGGGCGCCGGCCTCTCGGAGCTGGTCGCCGAGATCGATCGCGTCGCCGATCAGACCGCGAGCCGCCACAGCGACGTGCCGATGCGACTGCCCGTCGATCGCGTCTTCACGATTGCCGGTGCCGGGACGGTTGTCACAGGCACGATGTGGTCGGGCTCGGTGGCCGGGGACGACGCGGTGGAAGCGTACCCGAGTGGCGTGCGTGGTCGGGTTCGTGGCGTGCAGGTCCACGGCGAGAGCGTGTCGCGAGCACGGGCGGGACAGCGTGTGGCGGTCAACATCTCCGGCGTCGAGCGCAACGAGATCGCACGCGGGGATGTGCTTGCCGAGCCGGGGAGTCTCACGGTCACGGATCGCTTCGATGCGCGCTTCACCTACCTTGGTGCGCCCGGGAGCGAGAAGCCGTTCCCGAGCGGAACGCGCGTGCACGTAGACCACGGTACGCGTGAGGTTCTCGGCAGGGTGCTGTTGATGGATGGCGGCGCGCTGGCCCCCGGCCAGTCTGCTCTTGCGCAGGTGCGGCTCGAGGAGCCGCTGGTGCCGCGCTACGACGACCGCTTCATTGTGCGCAGCTACTCGCCGGTCTATACGATCGGCGGTGGGATGGTGCTCGACGTCTTTCCGCCGCGCCGCACGCAGCTCGGCGATCACGAGCGCGCGTCGCTTGAGGCGCTCGCGGCGCACGACGTGGGTGGTGCGGTTCTCGGCCTGCTTCAGTCGCGTCGGGTGCCGATGAGCGCGCGCGAGATCGCGTCCGCGCTGGGCGTGGCCCAAAGCGAGGTCGCCCCGGTACTCTCGGCAACGCAACTGGAGCAGCTCGCGGTTGCAGGCGAGCCGCACTTCATCCCCGCCGACGCGCTCGATGCGCTCGTCTCGACAATCGAGGCGCGCCTGCGCTCGTTTCATGCCGAGAACCCCTCGCAGTCCTCGATCGCAACCGCTGCTCTGCGCGACCTCGTGAGCTGTCGTTGCGACGCCCGCGTGTTCGACGCCGTGCTTGAGGTCGCGGCCTCACGAGGCGCCGCTGCGATCGAGGGCGGACGCGTGCACCACCCCGAAGCCGCTGCTGGCGCACACTCTGCCGAGCAGGACGCTGCTCAGGCTGTCGCGCGCGCGCTTGCCTCGGCAGGCCTCGAGCCGCCGTCGGTTGCCGAGCTCGTCTCGGCGACGGGGGCTGGGGCCGACGTCGTGCGCAAAGCGCTCGGTGTGCTTGTCGGCGAAGGCACGGTGGTGCGCGTCACGAGTGAGCTGCATTTCTCGGCGACGGCGATCGACGACGCCCGCTCGCGCCTCTCCGCGTTCCTTGCCGACAAACCCGAAGGCGCAACCGCCGCCCAGCTGCGTGACGCGCTGGGCGTTAGCCGCAAATTCGCGATCCCGCTGCTGGAATACCTCGACAGCCACGGCCTCACCAAGCGCCTCGGCGACGTGCGCGTGCTGCGGGGCTGAGTCGTCGGCAACGGACGCACCACATGCGCGTCTCGGTAACGCGCGTACGCCGCGAGGCGAGCGCCACGCGTCGACGCTACGACTCGGACTCCAGGGACTGCGCGTCTGCGGGATCTGCGGGAGCCGGGATTCTCGGCAGGGTGATCGTGAAGCGCGCGCCGCCACCGGGGACGTTGACGACTGAGATGGTGCCCGAGTGCAGATCGATCAGGCGTTTCGCGATAGCGAGGCCCAAACCGGCGCCCCCGCCGTCGGCCTGCCGCGGACCTCGTGCTCGGAAGAAGCGGTCGAAGATGCGGTCAAGGTCGGCCTGAGGGATGCCAGGTCCGTCGTCGGTCACAGAGAGCGCGAGGTGCGTGTCCGTCGCTGAGCACGCCAGCTCGATGTGCCCTCCCTCCTTGGTGTGAGCTACCGCGTTGCGTGCAACATTGACGACCGCCTGGTCCAGCAGGTCGGGGTCGCCACTCACCCACAGGCCTGGCGCGCACTTCACCGTGATCGTGCGTTCGCCGAGTTTGCGTGCGCGGGCAGCGCCTTCTTGGAGTATGGTGGCCGCATCGAGTGGCTGGAAGTTGTGGGCGGTGCGCTCGAGTCGGGCAAGTGAGAGAAGTTCGTCGAGCAGTCGGGTCATTCGCGTTGACTCCGCTTCGATCATTGCGAGTGATTCGTCAGCGTCTTCCTCGGCAAGCTTGCCACCCCGCAGAATCTCGATATTGCCCATGATGACCGCCACCGGAGTGCGAAGCTCGTGGCTGGCGTCGGCGACGAAACGGCGCTGGTCATCGTAGGAGTGCTCAAGGCGGTCGAGCATGCCGTTGAGCGAGTCGGCGAGTGATCCGAGCTCGTCGGGGGGGCCATCGTAGGCGACGCGATGGCCCAGCGCGGCGTGCGAGATCACTGCCGCATCGCTGGCCATGCGTTGCAGCGGACGCAGGCTTGCACGTGCCGCAAGCAGTGACAGCGCGAGTCCTAGCAGCATTGCCATCAGGCCTGCTCCGCCAAGCGCGGCCGCAACACTCGCGGCGATGTACTGCGAACTCCGCGTAGACAGCGCGGCTTGGAAGAGGCCGACGCGGTCTCCGTTGGTATCGGTGATGGGCGCCGAGATGACGCGATAGCCGACATTGTCGAGTCGGACGTTCCCAAACCCAGCGGGCGTCGTCGTTGGCTCGGTGGCGGCCGTGTTGCCCGCCGCGGTCTCGAGTCGCACTGTCGAGTTCACGAGCGAGCGGTGGTTCGCCGTCACGACAAGTAGTATGGGGTCCGGACCTGCTGCGGGACCCGTTCGCGCCTGGAGGTATGAGTAGGATGCTGACACGAGCGATGTCGAGTCGGCCGAGCCTTCCATTGCGGCCGCGTAGGACTGCGCCTCGTGAAGTAGGGATCGATCTGTCTCAGCGATCAGACTGCGCAGCGTGATGACGTATGCGAGGAAGCACAGGGCCGCTATCGTCACCGCCAACGTCAGCGTCATGGCCACGGCAACACGGCCGCTTGCTGACAGTCGTCTACGCCCGGACACGGTACCCCGCGCCGCGGACGGTCTCTATCGCCGACGGTGCACCTGGCGTGTCTAGCTTGCGTCGCAGGTAGCTGACGTAGACATCGACCACATTGCTTCCGGCGTCGAAGTCGATTCCCCATACCGAATCGAGCAGTTGCTGTCGGGTGAGCACCTGACCGGGGTGTCGCATCAGATATTCGAGCAGCGCGAACTCTCTGCTCGGCAGATCGGCTTCGATATCTTCTCCGCGCCGAGCGACGCGTGTCTTGGTGTCCAGCGTCAGATTCCCGACAGTGATGACGCGTCCAGATGCCGTCCCTTGCCTGGCCGCGGCGCGCACGCGCGCTGCAAGCTCGGCGAAAGCGAAGGGCTTGACCAAGTAGTCGTCGGCACCGGCGTCGAGGAGGTCGACCTTGTTGTCGACCTCACCCAAGGCGCTCACCACTATCACCGGGACCTCGGGTCGCTCAGCACGGATGCGTTTGAGGACGTCGAGTCCGTTGCCATCGGGCAGCAACAGGTCGAGGAGAATCAGATCGAACTCGTAGGCCAGGCCGAGGGCAATGCCGTCCGCCGCGGTGGCCGCGCGCTCAACTGAGTGCCCTTCCGCGGTCAGTCCCTTGACGACGAACGACGCGATACTGTCCTCGTCTTCGACTACCAGAATGCGCATTAGCTCTCCCTGGACGAGCGGACGTTCTCCGTGAGTTCATCCCCGACGTCGGACGGCAGACACTCTCGAGTCAACATCGGATCAGTCCTCGTCGTGGTGGTGTTTGTCGTTGTCTCGCACCGAGGGCGTGACTATTTCGGGATTGAGCCCGTCGTGCGATTCCTCGTGCCGGTCCAGAGCGTGCGCACTCGTTGTCGACGAGGCAGGCGTAGTGGGGTTTGCGGGCGCGACCCCTGTGGGGGTGGCGACTGCTGAACCGAGGGGACGGCCGGTGACAATGGTGGGAATCTGCGATCGTGTTGGCGATTGGACCACCTGGGCAGCGATGAACCCCACCGTGGCGACAAGCACGATCGCAGCTATGACGCCGAGTATGCGCAACGTCGAGTTCTTCACACGCTCACCTGAGACCCCAAACGAGTCGAGTCGAATCGGTGACTTCATCTATTGTGCAACATCCATCGTCTCATGTTCGTCGGCGCGCGTCGCACGTCGGAGAGTGCTAGTCGCCCCTTGGCCCGCTGGCGCTGTTGTGACACGTGCAGTAGTAGGTTGTGTAGCCGTTCGGGTGACAGGCGTTGCACGCGCGACCACCAATGCCGTGTGGTGCATGCGTCGACGGGTGCTGGAAGGAAAACGACACGCCCGTCTTGTGGTGGCAGGTCGAACACTGACCGCTTGAGTGGCCTGCTGGGGCCGTGTGACAACTGGCGCAGTCGGAGCTGGATCCTGGGTGTGCAAATGCCCAGCTCTTGCCGGTCTTCTTGTGGCACGTCTGGCACGCGCCGGCGCTGTGGCCAGATGGACGGGCGTGGCAGCTCGTGCACTCGGCGCTACTGCTCGGATGGGCAAAAGCCCAGTTCACCCCAGGATTGTGGTGGCATGACGAGCAGGCGCCGGACCATGTGTGAGTGCTCTTCGGCGTGTGGCAGCTCGAGCACTCTTTGCTAGCTGGGTGGGTGAACACGAACTTCGCACCGGTCCTGTGACAGATTGTGCAGTCGGTTGGGCGTCCTTGATGTTTCGCGTTTGGGGCGTGGCAGGAAACGCACTTGGTGGCCGCCATGTCGTGGCATCTTGAGCAGTCGACCCTGATGTGTCCGGCAAGATCGGCCCGCCCGCTGCCGGGTGCTTGTGTTGAAGTGGGCGGTGCGGAAGGCCGATACGCCGTGTTCAGCAGTCCAGCTTGCTTCAACTTCGTGGCGGTGACGTTGTGACCGGTGTCTGCATGACATTTCACGCAGGGGCCGCTCGCTGCGTGTTTGGCGTGGGAGAAGCCAGGAGTCGCAACGTCGACCACCCTGTGGCATTGCGTGCATCGCGAATCGGGAACATCCGGAGGCGTCAGAAGTGGGAAGCGGTAGGCGCCTCGCACGTGATCGACCACTTCCTGCAGGGCAAGGAATTTGTGTTCGGCACGGGCCGTGGGGCTGGGATCAAGATGACAATCGATGCACTTGATGCCTTTGTGCGCACCACCGGACCACGCCTGGTGATACGGGGCCATCTCGTGACACGCGGATCCGCAGAAGGAAGACGAGTCCGTCGCATGTGCCAACGCGACGAGGCCCGTCCCCCCGGCCACAGTCCCGACAACGATTGCAAGGGCAACGATGAGCGCCCTCATCCGAGTTCGACGTGTTGCCGAGGCGCGTCGGGAGGTCGTGCGGGGCATGCGTCTGGGCGGAATGACGGGGAGATCTGCCTGAGTGCTCATGCCGTGATTGTGAGCTCGGCACATCAAGCCAGGATGAGTACCAGCTGAGAAAGTCCTTATCCAGTCTCGGAGAAGCCCCTTAACTGACGGCCGTTCGGCGGTTCTCAGTTCGCGACAGCCCAGGTTATTCCCGGCCGCTTGTGGCAGGAGGCGCAGACTTGCATCGTCGCCTCATCATGATCGGGAGGGATAACGTGGCACGCGTCGCAGGACTTGATGGGTGTTCCTGGGTGGGATGCTGCCCATGTGACTCCAGGCCGATAGTGGCACGACGTACAGTCGCGGCCAGCCCCATGGTCTTTCGGAGGGTTGTGGCACTCGCCGCACGGCACTGCCTTTGGGTGGTCAAACACGAAGTGCGCTCCAGCTTGATGGCATCGAGTGCAATCGGTGCCATAGTGTGCGTCGACCTTGTGGCGCGGAGTGTGGCACGCCGAGCAACCCATCGATCCCATGTCGTGGCAGGTGCTGCAGACAACCTGTTTGTGATTGACGACGTTCGCCGCGCCGTTGCCGACGTGCGCCGCGGGTTTGGCTGGCAGTGGGTTCCCGGAATACACCCCGGCCTGTTCTAGAGCAGCCACGGTGATCTCGTGGCCCGCGAATGCATGACACTCCATGCACCGATGTCCAGAGTGTAGAGCGTGCTGAAATCCGTTGGCAGTGGGCTTCGCCAGGTTGGTGTGGCATCGCAGGCAGCGCTCGTTGGGCAGGTCCGGTTCTTCTGCCAGCGGGTACTGCCCCTTGTTGAGGACGTGGTAGAGAACCTGCTTCATGACGGGCACTTTGTGAAAGACCCGGCTGGCGACGTCGGTGTCGGTGTGGCAGTCGATACACCAGATGTCCTTGTGCGGACCGTGTTCCCACGCCTGGTAGAACGGGTGCATTTCGTGGCAGGAGAGGCAGAACTGTGGTCGGTCGGTTACCGCCACCATGCCGCCGTAGGCGATGACCACGATCGTTACCCAACCGATCAGGACAATGAGCAGCGTGCTTGTCGCGATCCGCTTCCTGCTCATGCGCGCTCCTTGGGAAGTCGCCGCCGCATGATACGAGGCACGGATGAGAACTCCGATAGTCCCCCCACAACCGCGGAGAACCGCGTTGTGAGCCCCCACCGCAAGAACTTCTTTGAACGGCCGAATTGCCGCCTCACAGTGAGTGTACTCCCCAAACCCGCAATAAACGGTGAGAGCTTGGTCGTATTTCGCTGACGAGCGGCTGTGCCATGGTGGCCGACGGCCAATTCCCAAGGTCAGACGCGCGGTCCGCGCGCTGGCGTGTGGTTCTCACGTGTCGCATGTGGTGTGCGATGAGTTGGCTCGACAGTTGCGGCATACTGGAAGACCGCTCCAGTCCGGGTGCTGGCGTCGTGTCGGCTCCTTCTACGTGACGGAGTTTGACACCCCGCTTCTCGGTGGCCACAATTCGCCGATGGAGGCGGACGGTTCCTGGTGGTGCCCCTGGTCTTCAAAACCAGCGTGGGGCGTGAAGAGCGTCCCGGGTGTGTTCGATTCGCACACGCCTCCGCCAGCACTGTCCAGGTTTCTCGGCAGGTGAGATCATGTGTTGCGTGGCACTGCCGCGAGTCAGATAGACTGCGCAAGGAGGAAAGGCCCGTCATGCGTTCTCGATGGATACTGTGGTGCGTTCTCGTGACAGTGGCCGCTGTGCCATTGAGCGGCTGCGAGGCGATCACCAAAGCGATCACGCCCCCGGCGATCATCAAACACGTGACGGTGCAGGCCAAAGTCGGTCAACCCGGAGCGAAGGTTGAAGGTACGCTGAAGTCGGGAGCGCCCTCCGACTTGCCGCTTTGGGAGGGGGCCAGCGTGCTCAAGAGCAGCGTCGTGAAGTCGAAACTCGGAAAGTCGTGGTCGGCGATCCTGGCCACGCCTGATGCCTACGACGATGTCGTGAAGGGCATGGCCGTTGGCTTCCAGCGAACGGGATGGCAAGTTCAGTCTCAGGATGTCTCGTCGACAGAGGGTTCGACCACCGTCCTTGCAGTGACCGGGCCATCTGCCGCCGGAATGGTCACGATTGCCGCCGAGAAGGACAAGACGACGCAGATCAGCTACGTGATCAGCCCGTCGTGATGACTGATGGGGGACGTGACGGCTCTTCTTGAGGCGCGCGATCTGACGGCCATACTCCCCGGCGACGCTGGCGATGTTCGTGTGCTTGACGGGATTGAGTTGGGTGTCTTCGCAGGGGAGATCGTTGACGTAGTCGGCCCTTCTGGGTCGGGGAAGTCGACGCTTCTGCGTGCCATCGCGCGGCTCCTCCCCGGCGCCACTGGGACGCTCCTGCTCGATGGCTCACCCGCCGAGCACTTCACGCCGCCCGCGTGGCGTCGTGCCGTCGCACTACTCCCGCAGAAACCGGTGGTCGTCGATGGAACCGTGCGCGACAATCTCGTGCTGTCGTGGCGCTTCGGCGTGCGGCGACAGCAACCGATGCCAGATGACGCGTCGCTTGCCGAGGGACTTGCGCGGCTCGGCGTCGACGCGGCGCTCGATCGAGATGGCTCGCGCCTGTCGGTCGGGCAAGTTGCGAGGATCGCGTTCCTGCGCACGCTTCTCGGCAAGCCTCGAGTGCTGTTGCTCGACGAGCCCGATGCCGCGCTCGATGATGCGTCGGCTGATGCCGTGGCGGCCATGACCGCACAGTTCGCGAACGCAGCAGGCGCCGTTGTGCGCGTTCGGCACCACCGCCCGGACGGGATCGCGAGTCGACGTCTGCGTCTTGCGAACGGTTCGCTTGTCGCCGAGGAGGTGGCGTGATGGTTCCTCAGAGCGCGGGCGGTGTGGTCCAGATTGGTTGGCAGGGCCTCGCGCTTGCGACGATGTTCGTAGTGTTCGTCGGAGTGGTGTCGATTCGCATGGCGCTCGGGATCACGAAGGACCTGGCGATCGCGACTGTCCGAACCTACGCGCAGCTCATCGCATTGGGGTTCGTGCTGCGCTGGGTGTTCGGCATCAATCAGGCGTGGCTCGTCGTGGCGATCATCGTCCTGATGGTGCTCTTCGCGGCACAGATCATCGTGAAACGAAGTCCCGACGCGCCGCGAGGCATCTTCGGCGGTGCATTTGTGGCAATGGCGCTGACAGGCTTCATCGTCACGTTTGCAGTGACTGGTGTGATCGTTCAAGTCAAGCCGTGGTACCTCCCGCAGTACGTGATTCCGCTTGCGGGAATGGTGATCGGGAACTCCATGACGGGCATCGCGCTGGCAATCGAGCGCGTGTACTCGGACTTCGATGCCCGGGCCGATGAGTTGCTGGCGCTGACTGCTCTTGGCGCAACACCGCCAGAGGCCGCGCACGGCAGTATGCGGGATGCACTGCGAGCCGGCCTGATTCCAACAATCAATTCGATGGCTGCAGCCGGGATCGTGTTCATCCCTGGCATGATGTCGGGGCAGATCCTCGCGGGAGCTGACCCCGTGACTGCCACTGGCTATCAGATCGTGGTCATGCTGATGGTGGCTGCCGCCACGGCGCTGGGCAGTCTCGTCGCGCTGCTGCTCACCTATCGCCGACGTTTCACCGCCGACGGAGTCTTTCTCGAGAAGGGGTTTCGTCGGCAGGCTCACTGATGCTTGGGTGACACATCGGACGAAGAAATGCCGTCGCACGTGCGCGACGGCATTTCTCGGAGGCCGATAGGTTGAGCTACTACGCGGGTGGCGCAGGCGGTGCCGGAGGTGCGGGTGGCGCGGGTGGCGCTGGCGGGCTCGCTGGAGGCTGACCCGACGGTGCTGGTGGCGCTGGCGGTGCCGGAGGTGCGGGCGGCGCGGGTGGCGCGTACGTGGGAGGAGGCGTGGGCGATGTTGGAGGTGCGTACGGCTGAGCAGGTGGCTGGTAGCCGCCGCCATAGCCGCCGGCGGCACCCGCACCGGGAGTGGCTGGGTTGCCAAACCCAGTCGCCATCGGGCCGAGGTACCTTGCTTGGCCGAATCCGAGAATCGGCAGGAAGATGAAGCCGAGCAAGACGAGCCCCACGGTGAATCCAGTTGACTGCCCGAAGGACTTGGACAGGTCGTTCAAGATGATAATCTCGACCACCAGCGCCGCGAGTCCGCCGACGAACGGGATGATCGGGAGCAAGAGGAACGCGAGCCACCAGGTCGGCCTACCGACGACCTGCAGCAGCACGTACAGGTTGTAGATCGGGATGATCGCGGCCCAGCCGGGTTGACCAGCCTTGACGAAGACCTTCCACATTCCGGCGATTGCCAGAACCGCGAGCACGAGAGCGACCAGCCAGACAACCCCCATAAACGCAAAGAGGGCGGCCATCGCACCTCCACTCGCTGCATCGCTTGGCACGTTGCCATAGGAATACATCTGACCCACCCCTTCGTAACGGCCGCGCTCAGCGGCACACACTTCCCTTGTTGGTACGCCTTTCCAGTTGCAAAGTGTACCGCTTTATTGGTTCCCTTTGGACACCCCTTTGTTACGATTACGTGCGAATGCTCGGCTTTCAGCGGGATGCGTTCGTCGCACCGCTCAGGGAAGCGTTCATACGCGCCTGTCTGGAGGGTCATGATCGGCTTCGAGCTCTATCTCAAGCGCAACTCCAAGAAGTTCGACGACTACCTTGCAACGTTCTTCACTGATGGAACTCACAGTGACATGAACCGGTACTTGTACGGGCCTCTCTCGGAATACACGTCCAACGCTGGCAAGCGCCATCGCCCCCTCATATGTATGCTCGCGTGCGAGGCCGTGGGCGGTTCGCCGGAGAAGGCACGCGCTGCGGCCGCCGCCATCGAGCACTTCCATACGGCGGCCCTCATCCATGACGACATCGAAGATGCGTCGCAGACTCGCCGAGGAAAGGCCTGCCTCCATGTGCGCGAGGGCCTGGGATTGGCGATCAACGCCGGTGACCTGGCATTGTCGCTCGTCACCGGCACGGTGGTTGAGGACCCAGGTCTCGAAGATGCGATGAAGTTGCGTGTCCTCAAGGAGCTGGTGGACATGACGACGCGCACGATCGAAGGGCAGGCGCTCGACATTGGATGGGCGCGTGACGATCGTTTTGATCTCACGGTCGAGGACTACCTGGCCATGGCCAACCACAAGACTGCCTACTACTCGGGCGCTGTGCCGCTCGCGATCGGATCCATTATCGGCAATGGATCGGAGACGCAGACGGCGACGTTGCGGGCATTTGGGCTCGCAAGTGGGTTGGCGTTTCAAATACAAGATGACGTCCTCAACCTGGTCGGCACTCGCGAGGCAACGAAGAAGGACTTCCGAAGCGACATCACGGAAGGCAAGCGGACGCTGGTGGCAGTGCACGCCTTGGCGCATTCGCCGAGACGCGAGCGGTTGCTTGCGATCCTCTCGGCGACGGAGCGCGATCGAGCCGTGCTTGATGAAGCCGTCGAGATCATGCGCGAGGCCGGTTCGCTGGAGTTTGCCAGCAGCTTCGCGGAGAGGCTCGTCATGGACGCGAAAGAGGCGCTGGAATTGGAGCTTCCACCCACGAAAGCGCGAGATCTTCTTGCCTCCATGGCGGACTTCTTCGTGAAGAGGAATTCCTAGCCACAAATCGACGCTTCCGGAGCCGTCTTGCCGGCCGGTCTCCTCGGCCACCAATTGGGTATGCTGTGACCACCGGGACGCTTCCGAGGAGGGCGCATGCCTGCTACCCCCGTTTCCGACGGCATCAACTGGGTTGGAGCTGTCGACTGGAACTTGCGCGACTTCCACGGCTTCGAGACTCCGAATGGCACGACGTACAACGCCTATCTTGTGCAAGGCGCCGACAAGACAGCGCTCATCGACACCGTCAAGACGCCGTTCGTTCCTGAACTGCTCGAACACGTAGCTCAGGTCACCGCGCTGGATACGATCGACTACATCGTCGTGAACCACATTGAGCCCGATCACAACAGTGGGCTACGCCTCGTGATGGAGGCTATCCCGCAGGCGAAAGTGGTCGCTACCACGGCTGGTGTTCGCGGAATCGCCGAATACCACGGTCCCGATCTCGAAGTCACTGCCGTCGGCGCCGACGATGTGATCGATCTTGGCGGCAAGACGCTCCACTTCCTGCCCATGCCGATGGTTCACTGGCCGGACTCGATGTTCACGTACTGCCCCGAGTCCCAGACGCTGATGCCCAACGACGCGTGGGGGCAGCATCTCGCGAGTTCCGAGCGGTTCGCCGACGAAGTTGGGCTTGACCTCGCCATCGAGGAGCTCGTCACGTACTACGCCAACATCCTGATGCCGGTCTCTGCGCAAGTCGCCAAAGCGGCATCGAAGGTTGTCGAACTCGGTTGGGCGTGCGACACGATAGCTCCGTCCCACGGAGTGATCTGGCGAAGAGACACGGTTCCGGCTGCGTTCGACATCTACGATCGACTTACCGCGGGAGAGACCGAAGAGAAGTTGGTCGTTGCGTACTCGACGATGTGGGGATCTACGGATGTTCTCGCGCGCGAGATTGCCGATGGCGCCTCGAGCACCGGCGTTGATGTCAAGACATTCGATCTTGCCGAAGCGTCCTACGCGCTCGTTACTCGCCACATCATGGACTCGCGCGCGCTACTTCTCGGCAGTCCGGCGTTGCACCGCGGCATGCTCTATCGGGTAGCCGGATTCCTGCAGTACATCAATGGATTGAAGCCCAAAGACAAGATCGCCGGGGTCTTTGGCAGCTACGGCTGGTCGAGTGGTGCTACCAAGGAGATGGCAACTCGGCTCGGGGAGATCGGCATGGAACTACCGGAGAACGAACTAACGTGCAAGTATCGCCCGCTGCCGGCGGATCTTCAGGCCGCCAGAGAGTGGGGCACACGGTTCGGCGAGCGCGTGAAAGAGAAGGCGCCGCCGAATCGCTAGGCTGTTGCGTCGCAAGAGAGCGAGCGCCGGTGCGACGGGCACACCATGCTCTGGGCGTGGCCCGGTGCTCTATCATTGGACCGATCATGGCCCTACGTGTGGGCAGTGATTGGGGAGACAGGGTCATGCGAGAGAAGCCTTGCGGATTGATGGACACCGGAGGCCGCTCTCAAGAAGGGACGCGATCAAGATGAATTTCTCGCAACTGCGTACGTTTGTGACCGTGGTCGACAAGGGCTCCTTCTCCGAGGCAGCGCGCACGCTTGGCATCTCTCAACCGGCTGTGACGATGCAGATGCAAGCCCTTGAAGCCGACATCGGAGTGACACTTCTGGACCGTCGATACCGAGGCGTGGACTTGACCGAAGCGGGCTCAGCGCTGGTTCTACATGCCAGAAGCCTGCTCGACGGCGTTGAGGAAGCTCGGCATGAGATCGCCTCGCTCTCAGGCAAGGTGACTGGGCGTCTAGCCATTTCCGCCAGCACGACTCCCGGGGACTACATCGTGCCCCGGGTGCTCGGCGGCTTTCTCACGAAGTATCCTGAGGTGCGGGTGGCCCTCGCTGTCAACGACAGCGAGCAAGTCATCAGGTGTGTGGAAGAGGGAACGGCCGACGTGGGGCTGTCCGGAATCGCCGACAACAGCGCGAAGGCGTTGTTTGAGGAAGTTGCGCGCGATGAGATCGTTGCGATCTGTCCTCCGGACGGGCCGCTTGCCTCGGCCAAGCACGTCACCTTTGCCGAGCTGGCCGACGTCGATTGGGTCGCAAGGGAACTTGGGTCGGGAACCGGTCGCGTTGCCGAGCATACGCTGCTTGCCCACGGCGTCGATCCGCAGGAGCTGCGGATGCTCGCTCGGCTCGGCACCGGCGAGGCCGTGGTGTGCGCGGTTGAGGGTGGGCTCGGCGTCGCGATGGTGTCGCGCTTCGTCGCCGAGAAAGCACTGGCGCTGGGAACGGTTGCCGAGATGCGCGTGGAAGGGATGCCTGTCCAGCGGCCGCTCTTTGCCGTTCTCCCGAAGGGCACGCCGACGAGTGCCGCAACCGCGTTCGTCGAGCATGTGTCCGAGTACGGTAGCCGGAACTCGGCGCGGTGAGCGATCGTGCCTCGTTGACACTGCGCCCTGGCGCTCCGTAGACTGGTGTCTGTAACTACTGTTACAAACGCGCGGACGGTGCCGCACGCCACCGGCATGGATGCGGGCTTCCAGGTCAGGCTTGCCGTCCCGCGAGACCAGCCTTTCCTCGAATTGGTCTAGCAACCCAGGAGTAAGGGGGTGCCGGCGGCCGTGCTGATGACCCAACTGAATGTGTGGTTCGACGTCATATTCACGGCGTTGTACGCCTGTTTGGTTGTCGGTCTGCTGCTGCATCTCATCGGCAACGTCATAAGCGGCCGAGCGAAACGCCGCTTCATCAAGAAGGAATGGCCGCATCACGAGGGCGGTCCGATCCCGGCAACCCCCAAGCTCCTTCACTTTCAGCATGTTGCAGCCATGATCGCACTGGTGGTTTCGGGCATGTACATCAGGTTTCCTGGGCTGCTTCCGTTTGTGAAGGGTCCGTACGCGCGTTGGGGTATGCGCTGGGTCCACTACGTCGCGATGGTCATTGTCATCATCAACCTGATCGTTCGGCTGTGGTACGCCTTTGGGTCCAAGCGGCGTGACTACAAGGAGTTCGCGATCACGCGTCGCGACATCACCACCGCCCCTAAGGTCATTGCCTACTACCTCTTCCTGATCCCCCCTGAGAAGAAGCCACATTTCGGCAAGTACAACGTCATGCAGAAGATGACGTACACGACGTTCGTTCCACTGCTTGTGCTACAGGCGTTCACCGGACTGGCACTGCTGACGTACACGATCCCGTTTACCGGCGCCATCACGACCTTTGGGCATTCCGGGGTGACGCCTCGAGATCTCCTTCTCGGCTGGTGGCTTGGCGGGATAGTCGGATCAACCGATCTTGCCGGCTGGTACGCACGTACCGCGCACTACGTGATCTGCTGGCTGTTCATCATCTTGACGACCGTGCACGTCTATCTTGCGCTGAGCGAGGACTTCCCAGCCTTCCAGGACTTCTTTGGTCTCACTGGTGCCGAGCACCACTCGGGCACCCCACACGATCTTGAGCATGGCCACGAGGACACGCCAATCTTCGATGAGCCGGAACACGTCTAGCAGCGCACGATACGAGAGAGAACTCCGCATGTTCGTCCGCGACATACTCGCAACGCTCTCGCTCTTGGTGGTTCTTCTGTTGCCGAGTCCTGCGTTCGCGGCGTTCCAATATCCGGAAGCACCCGTCTACACGCCGAATCCCGCGCTCGCTCAGAGTGCGTCACAGACGCCGACGGTTCCCAAACACAACACGTTTGGCCTAGTTGCCCCGACCTACGTTCCCCCCGGCGTGAACGAGAGCGGGGTGTACACCACACCCGTCACTCCCGGATCGAAGAGCGCACGCGCCGCATACAGCCTGGACTGGAGCATCGGAAGCGCCGGCAAGTCCGGATGTCTTGTGTGCCACGGCAACAGGAACCTTGTGAGGGTCATCGGCGGGAAAGTCGTGAGCATGTACGTCAACACGCTTGCTCTTCAGGGGTCGGCGCACGCGAAGCTGCTGTGCACGGACTGTCATGTTGACTTCACGTACAAGACCCCCCATGCCAACGCGACGGATGGTCAGAATTGGCGGGCCATCGCGAAGAGCTCGTGTAAGAGCTGTCACACGGCCGAGTTCCAGGAGTGGGCACGGAGCGTCCATTCCACCGTTGGAAGTACAAGCGCTTCTGCAACTGCTGGTTCGGCGAACTCGTCTGCGCCCGGCAAGCCGAAGCCTGTGTGCGGGGACTGCCACCAGGGACATTCCATTCCTGCGAAGAATGATGCAGCGGGCCGCGAGGCTCTGCGCGCCTCGGCGATGACGATGTGCGGAAAGTGCCACGCTCGGGCGTCTGCGGATTACAGCGACTACTACCACGGGGCAGCCTACCAGCGCGGGGCGCCGGACGCGCCCGCCTGTTGGCAGTGTCACAACGCGCATCTCGTCTTGCCCTCGAGCAACCGCGACTCAATGACCAGCTCCGAGAATCTCGTCGCAACGTGTTCGCAGTGCCACAAGGACGCGGGGCAGGGATTCGTGCAATACGCTCAGCTGATCCACTCACAGAAGGCTCTCTATCAGCAGAATCCGATTGTCTCGGCAGTCGACACGGCCACGGCCGCCATCCAGGGAGCGTTTCGTGGTGTCTTGTCGGCATTCCGCATAGGCGGATCGTAGGGCCGACTTCGTCTGTGATGCTGGCGGAAGGAAGGGCAAGCGCACGATGTACGCTCGATTGAGGTTTCCATGGCTTCTTGCGGTGGCAGTAGTTGCCGCAATGCTGGCGGGGATCGTGTTCAGTGCAACACCCGCGCTGGCAGAGGAGTCGAGCGGCCCCCGAATTCCGGTGGCCGACATTCTCAATCAGCTTGACCAGCTCCAGAACATGCAGGTGGAAGAGGACGTGTGCGCGAAGTGCCACGCGAACTACGATCCCGCCCCAAGCTTCGCGATCGACATCAAGTTCTCCCACGGCTACCACGTGAAGATGCAGTGCAGCGACTGCCACACGAAGTTTCCGCATCAGAAGAGCGGAACGCAGCGCCCCACCATGAAGGTGTGCATGAACTGCCATGGGCTGCATCACGGACCCCAGGGAGTGATCGCGAAGTCGGACTGTGGCGCATGCCACAACACCCCCAAGGCGCAACTATCGTGTCCCTACGGGGGGACTGCCGACTGGGCAGGGCGCGGCCACGCCGGACAGGCGAGAAGCGACGTCACCAAGGACTGCATGATGTGCCATCAGCAGTCCGATTGCACCACGTGTCATGAGCGTGCGAAGGTCTCGTGGACGCCTGCGTCCGGGTGGTCCTACGATCCAGGCGAGCCGGACGCGAGATCGGGTTGCTATGCGTGCCATGGGGACTCGACTCTGATCGCCCCCGTGGGAGGCACGGACCAGTCGTTTCAGGTCACCGGGGTTGACGAGTCGGTTCACTACCAGATCACGTGCCAGCAGTGTCACCCGGACTTTCGATACGACTCGATTCCTGCAGCGACCAAGCTCTGGAACGTGAACGCCGGGCTTCAGTGCGCCACGTGCCACCAGAGTCTCAAGGACAGGAAGCTGTCGCAGCCGGTTGCCGACTACGAGGGATCGACTCACGCGCAGAAGATACGAAGCGGTGACTACAACGCGGCCACGTGTGGTTCGTGCCACGGGGGGCATTTCATTTACTCGCTCGACACCGCTGACGGCAAGGCGAGAATGCACGCCGATGCCTATCGGGTGTGCGCTCGCTGCCACCTCGACAAATACAACTCCTTCGACGACTACTACCATGGGCAGCCCTACAAGGATGGTGCGCCGGACGCCCCAGCGTGCTGGCAGTGCCACGGCTCGCACCTGTCCTTGGCGCACCAGGATCCCAAATCGACGGTGAATCCAGCCAACTTGGGCAACACGTGCGGTCAGCCTGGCTGTCACAAGGGCTCGAGTGAGGAATTCGCCAGCCAAGCCAAGCAACTCATTCATCGCAAGCCGGAGGCCCAGGAGGAGAACTGGGCGATCCGGCAGATCGCCACGATCAAGGGAGCCCTCGGGCTTTAGGAACAGGAGTTCTGCTGGCGTGAGTCGTGGAAGTGGACAACTGAGCAGGAGGGTGATTGCAGTCGCCGTGGCGCTTGCGGCGGTGACCTTCGTGCTTGTTTCGGCCACGGGGACTCTGGCCGCAGACAGCGGCTCGGCAACGTCGGCGGGCCCCGTCATCGACACTGGGGCGCCAGTCACCGACTCGTCACAGTGCACACCGTGCCATCTTGACCTAGGAACGGTGAAGAAGCCGGGGTTGATGTTCAACCACGGCAATCACCTTCTGATTTCGTGCGATGGGTGCCACTCGCGGATACCCCACCAGAACGGAGCGACGGACTCGGTGCCGATGGAAGTGTGCTTCGCGTGCCACGGGGTGAGTCACGGACCCCAAGGTCCGCTCGCGACTGCCGAGTGCGACAAGTGTCATACGCCGTCGTTCGATCTCGTGCCAGCCGACCATCAACCTGCGAAGTCTTTCAGCGGGAAAGCGCACGCGGAGCTGGCGCGTCGTGGCGGCGTGAACCAATGCATGATGTGCCACACGGCAAGCAAGGATTGCAACGACTGTCACGCGAAGAAGGGCGTCAAGATCGCCGCTTTGGCTGACGCGTACGTCTCGGTTGTTGCCCAGCGTCCGCAGCCCGCGTCGGTCAAGATCTATCCAAGTGGACCGACCAACATGGCGCAATGTCAGTACTGTCATCCGGATCTCGACAACATCGTGCCTGGGCGGCTGATCTTCGCACACGCAGTGCACCTGCAGCGCGACTACGCCTGCGAGACGTGCCATCCCACGTTCGGTCACACCGCGAGCGGGCCCGTCAAGCCAGACATGCAGTCGTGCTATCGCTGCCATGGGCTGCAGCACCAGAGTCAGGGACTAGTCGCCACGGCTGAGTGCAACAAGTGCCATCCGCCCGGGTTCAAGCTGACACCGAACAACCACACAGCGCGATTCATTGCGAGCGGTCACAAGGACAGGGCTGGCAGCGACCCATCGTACTGCTCGATGTGCCACAAGACTCAGTTCTGCGTGCAATGTCACCAAGGCAAGAGCAAGAGTCCGGGCGCGCCCAAGCAGCCGGTGGTCCCGAAGTCACATCAGAAGGGAGATTGGCAGGCTCAGCATGGCAAGCTCTTCATCGCCAAGAAAGGGGATTGCGGCGCGTGCCACGACGACGCTTCCTGTCGGCGGTGTCACAAGACGACCATGCCGCATCCGGCCAACTGGATCGAGAACCACAAGCCCGAGCCGGGTGTTAGCAGCGCCGACTGCAACATCTGTCATACGGACCGGCAGACGTGCCAGAACTGCCACCACCAGAAGGTGGCCAATGCAGAGCTCGTGGCTTCGAGTTGCGTGGGTTGCCACCCCGAGGCGGCACAGCAGCCACCAACATCCATTCAGGACAAGGGGATCGCCGAACATGCCGTCCACTTCAATGTGGCGAAGAAGAAGGGGCGGCCCTATCACTGTTTTGACTGCCATGTGTCTTTCGGTACGAGCGCAGCGGCGCGCAAACTCGAGCTTCAGCAAGGGCATGACCTGCGATTGTGCTACCAGTGTCACGGGGCGGTTGACCCCCTGAACAACACCATTGCCCCCTATCGTGGTGCGGAGCTGTGCCTCCGATGTCACAAGAACCTAGGAATCTGATGCGACGGCTCATTGACGACCGCCATGTGAGAACCGGAGGCACGGCATTCGCTCGTGCGTTCAGGTGCAGCGGCAGTGATTCGCCCCAGGGTGTCCCGTTGACACGGACCGAGCGCATGGATAGCGTGCATCTGGTTTGGCCGCCCCCGTTGAGGTCTCGAGCGGGTCTCGGCGCCTCAAGGAATACGTAGAGGTAAGGCATCGAATGACTCATTCCGGCTCTGAGACCGCCTCTCTTGACGTCCCACAACCAGCTCGAGTGGACCGATGGCTGAACATCGCCGTCGCAGTACTCGTGGTTCTCGTCTTGGGCGTGGCTATGGTCTTCGCGTACAGCGTCTACCGCGATCGCCAGGCGCAAGAGGCCAGCAGTGCTTCGGGCAGAATCGCTGCCGCGCTGGAAAGCCAGGTGCGCAAGTCCCCAAATGACGTCGTGCTGCGGGTGCGCCTGGGAGAAGCCTACGGGGCGCTCGGCAAGTACCAGCAGGCGATCGAGCAGTTCAATGCGGCTCTGAAGATCAACCCGAATCACTCGGGTGCGTACCTCGATCTCGGAATGGTCGCGATGCTGACCAAGAACAACTCGTCGGCCAAGACGTACTTTCAGAAGGTCATTTCCGTGACCGATGGTTCGGAGTATGCCGGCCTGAGCTCCGTGCGCGAGCAGGCTTTCTACAATCTCGGGGTTCTGGCCTTGGGGGACAAGAACTACTCCGAAGCGGCGGCCAACTTCAAAGCGGCCTTGCAGCTGCGTCGCGATTCATCAGACTCGTACTACCAACTTGCCAAGGCACTGCAAGGGCTTGGCGCCACCGACGATGCGATCCATCAGTTGGAGATAGGGTTGCAGTTTGATCCTGGCTTCGCGGAGGCTCGCTATTTCCTGGGGCAGCTGTACCAACAGAAGAAGGACGACGTCAACGCGTCGTACCAGTTTGCGCAGGCCGTGAAGCTCGCACCCGGCTCGGATCCGCCCAGGCAAGCGCTTGACGCCTACGGGTCGGCTTCTGAGTGGATCGACAAGGCGAAGAAGGCCCTTGCTTCCGGTGAAATCGAAGGAGCACTCACTGACGTCTTGGTTGCTCGCAACCTGGACGACAAGAGCTTCGAGGCCGCGAAGCTGCACGGTCAAATCCTTGTGAAGCGCGGCAATCCCAAAGACGCGCTCGACGTGTTCCAGCAGGCGGCCAAGCTCAACCCCAAAGATGCCGAGGTCCAGGCCCAGATCTCGGCACTGACGAAACAGGTTGCGGTTCTGACCAAAGCGAAGAACGACGCCGCGCGTCGTGCCGCGAAGAAAGCCAAGGCGAAGTAGCAGCTGGCTGAGATGATCCAAGGAAGATGACGGTTCAACCATGATTGCATCACCGAGCGACGACTTGTTCGGCCACCTCCGGAGGCAACGTTGACCACTTCACAGAAACGAAAGGTCGCGGTCATCGCGGTCCTGGTCGTTCTGCTTGCCTTGATAGGCACGTACTTCACCTATTACAAGGCAACACACCAGCTCAAGTTCAATCTGCTTGCGTCGAACTCTCCGGACGTCATTCAGCCGCCGCAGTTTCTGTACTCGTTTGCGGGCAGCACGGTCAAACTCCAACGGCCCATCGGCGTCTACGTCGATGGCAACACGGTGTACACATGCGACTCCGCAGGGCGCCGAATTCTCGTCTTTGACCAGGCGGGCAATTTCCAGAAGAGCTTCGGCGCCTCTCAGACCGTGATCCCGCTCAACATCGCGCGCGATCCTGTGAACAACGAGCTCTATGTCACAGACCGCCGACTGCGCAAGATCATGCGGTTCAATCTCAACGGCAAGTATCTCGGCGACTTCAATCCGAATCTGCCCAAGAACCAGCTGCCGAAGTTCAAGACAAACGGCGTCCAGTGGGCTCCTGTCGCTCTAGCGTTTGCCCCGGACGGGACGCTCTATGTCACGGAGATACTGAATGGGCACAGACTGCTGATCTTTGGGCCGGATGGCACGTTCAAGAAGTCCGTGGGCAACGTGGGAATCGTCAACGATGCGGGCAAGATGCCGGGGCTGTTCCAATTTCCCAACGGCATCGTCTACCACAAGGGGCTCGTCTACATCGCCGACAGCAATAACCGTCGTGTGCAGGTCTTTGACAAGGATGGCAACTTCAAGAAGATCATCGTGACACAGGGTCTTCCTCGCGGCATTGACTTCCTGAATCCCTTCCCGGGAGACAAGGCCACCAGCCCGGAGCGTTTCGTGATCATCGACACGCTTTCTCACGATGCAACAATCTGGTCTGCCAAGGGGGACAAGATCGTCAGCTTCGGCGAAGAGGGCATTCTTGACGGCCAGTTCAGCTATCCGAACGGGTGCTCCGTCGCCTCGAACAATAAGATCTTCATAGCCGACACTTCAAACGGCCGAATCCAAGTGTGGGGGTGGCCCGAGCAGCTCTCGCCGGTTCCACTGCCGCATCTGGGTGGCAACTGGTGGCTGTGCATCCTGCCACTGCTCCTGCTTCCGCTCCTTCTGTTCCTGCGGCGCAAGAAGTTCTTCGCGACAGCGGACTTCATTCATGCGCTTGAGACTGCCGAGGAACTCGATCTCCTCGTGCACGACCGCCGCAAGTGGTTCGTGACCGAGGAAGACTATGAGCGCCTCAAGGAGATCACGCAGGGAGAGGTCGATCTCGCGAGGGTACTTGAGGCGACACCGTACTCGGAGTCCGACGTCAGGGACCTGATGGAGAAGATGGAGATCGACCTGCCGACTGCCATCATCTTGTCGATCGCGAAGCGACTGCCCGTCCTGTGCACCGAAGACGCCGAGTATCGCCGTCTGGCCAAAGTGCTTCAGGTTGACGTCGTCAACAGGGTTGAGTTCTTGAACAGGTTTGAGAAGCGAGCATCTGCCGAAGGGTCGGAGCCCGACGCCGACAGCTGAACCGATCGGGTCGGAGACGACTCCGATGGCTAGACCGGTCGGTGACATACGGACGGTGTGCGCGAGTGCGCGCGAGCGTCTTCTGCCGAGGGGAAGGGTTGTCCTCGGCAGGCGATATGGTCCGGCTGCGGTGGGTGGTCATTCGGCGTTTGTGAAGACAGATTGGCGTGCGAGAAGTCCGCGCCAAATCGTCGACTTGACGTAGCTCAAGTAGAGGCTTGACGACGCGTTGTGGGGGTACTAAGGTACACGTTGTAACATCTGTTACATACGTGCCTGTGAGCGTCGCACGCATCTACTAGGAAGAGGTACAAGACAGCAGTCTTGACCACCGGGTTGGAGCCGGCACGAAGGCCCGCTTGGTCGACATCCCATCGCCGCTGCTGGTTGTTCTGCCTCTGGGGCGTGCGGGATTTTGATCACTCTTGCGGGGCGCGTTTGCGAGCCACCTCCTCCGGTTCCTCTGACGAGCGGACTGAAGGGAGGTGGTTTTTCATTCGCCGAATCTTCGTCAGGGGCCGAAACCCTTTATCTGCCAGTTCCGTCAACGTCTAATCTGGTGAAGGAGGAAAGAGTATGGCAATCACCAGGCGACAGTTCGTCACTCGTTTGGGTGCACTCGCCGCCGCCGCAGGCTTCAGCCAAGTGGAAGCCTCCAAGATCATGGAGGCAGTTGCCTACGACCCGAACTCGGGCGTGGGCAGTGTCTACCAGGGCACGTTCGGCAAGCCTCGCGTTGTATGGCTTCACGGCGCGGAATGCACCGGGTGCTCGACGTCAGTTCTCGGCATCTACGAGAACCCAAGCGGCGTCGCGCTCGACATGTACATCAATCCAACCGGGACAGACATCTCCACGGCAGACGCGCTCGGGATCGCAGGCACTCTGCCGATCACGAATGGTCTGACCTCGGGAGACGATTTCACCCTTGCTCATAACAACCTGAGCCCCGATCCCGGTGCGGTTGACATCGCCGACATCGTCATCGATGTGATCGACTTGCTCTATCACGAGACGGTCATGGGTATGGGCGGTGAGCTCGCGTACAGCTGGCTCGACGACTTTGCGAGCAACAACACCAAGCCGTTCGTGCTCGTCGTAGAGGGCGCGCTTCAGGCGACCAGCAACGGTGGCGCGTGGGGCGACTCCTCAACCGTACCGTGGTGCTCGATCGCCAAGAACGAACCTGGCACCGCCGATATCGTCACGGGCGAGATGGTCCTGGCTCTCGGCGAGAAGCCTGAGTGCGTCGCAATCATTGCGATCGGCCAGTGTGCGACCTTCGGCGGCTATCCGGCCTGCAAGCCTCCGATCAAGTCAACGGATGCAGGCTTCGATGCTACCAAGTCGCAAACTGGTGCTCTCGGGACCTTCGACTACCTCACCGCTCACACGAGTGCTGCGGCTGCCAAGGTAGTCAACGTTCCCGGCTGTCCGACGAACCCATGGTGGTTCGTGCTCTCGGTTGTCGCGGTCATGGTTGATGTTCCGAGTGTCTACGGCCAGAGCATCGGTACTGTCGGTACGCTCGGCGTCCTTGAGAGTGTTGCTACGAGCTCGACCAACGGCACTGGCATCGGGATCCATGGTGCCGCCGTTGACGGTACGCGTCGTCTCAAGGCCGTGTACACGAGCACGGTGCATGGACCGAAGTGCTCGAAGTATCGCTACTACGTCAAGGGTATCTTTGCCACCCACCCAGGTGGTCATGGATGTCTGCAGAAGATTGGCTGCAAGGGTCCTGCCGCGCACTCCCTGTGTACAGTCCACGGCTGGAATCAGCAGCAGCCGCAGAACGTCGGTGTTGGCACGACAGCTCAGCAGGCAATCGCCACGGCCAATACTGCCGAGAGCGGCGGCGCTCCGTATCAGGGCGGCAACTGCACTCGCGCCGGTCACCCATGCATGGCTTGCACCGAGAAAGGCTACCCGGACAGCTACGTGCCCTTCGTGGTGCGTTCCTAGTAGTGGAAGGAGGGACAAGTAGATGAGTAATCGCACCGGAGTGACTGTCGAAGTCGACCCGATTTCACGTATTGAAGGTCACCTTGGCGTCAAAGTCACCACAGATGGCTCGGGCATCGTTTCCGACGCAAGCGCACATGGCAACATGTGGCGCGGCTTCGAGAACTTCTTGCTGGGTCGGGAAGCTAACGATGCCATCACGTTCACGCAGCGTATCTGCGGGGTCTGCCCAGTGCCGCACGGCATGACCTCTACGTATGCGATCGACACTGTGCTCGGCTATAGCGCTGGGCACATCACGTTCGCCTACGACGGCACCAACGGCGTTCCCGCCAAAGCCGTCAGTATTCGCAACTTGGTGCTCGGCTCAGAGTTCCTGATGTCGAACATCACCCACTTCTACCACCTCGCTGCGCCGAGCTACGTTCAAGGTCCGAACATGCCGCCTTGGACACCGTATTTCGATGACGCGCACTACAGCCCCGCTCTCGTGTCCACCGGGCACGGCGTGCAAGTGGGCGGACGCGGAGTGGCTCCGTTGATTGACGGCACTATGGGCTTCTCAGCTGACGTCTGGTCGACGGTTATCCGCAGCTACGTCGTGGCTTTGCGTATCCGCCGTCTCACGTTTGAGGCGGGCGCCCTGTTCGCGGGCCGCATGCCCATGACGTCCACCTATTGTGCGGGCGGCGTGACGTTCGACGGCACCGAGGACCTGACCAGCCGAGTCACGATGTTCGAGGACATCATGAAGGAGGTCGGCCTCTTCATCATCAAGGAGTACGTGCCGATTGTCCTCGCCCTTGGTGTTCTGTATCCGAACTACGACAACGCGAGCAACGTCACTGACAGCCCCGCTTATGGCGCCGGTCTCGGCCGCTTCCTGGCTTGGGGTGCGTTCCCGGCTTCGGACGTGACCGACAGCACTGCACCGCTCGGCGTGTGGGGCGGACTCCTCGATGTCAACGATGGAACGGACAACTTCCAGGCGAAGACCAAAGGTGATGTCGCGTCGAAGCTTCTGGCTGGAGGCACCAACTCGGTCCCGAGCAACCTTGTGGAGGACATCGAGAACTCGCGCTACCAGGTCTACGCGGGCGATAGCGCTGTGTACGGCACGGGTAGCAACCCCGCCACTGCGGCCTATCCCGGCGATGTCTCTCGTACGCAGCCGAAGCGCTCTAACGGCTATTCGTACATGAAGGCCCCGCGCTGGAACGGCAAGGCTTGTGAAGTCGGTCCGATGGCGCGCTGCTATGTTAACGAGTGGTTCGTCAACGGTACGGCCCTTGCGACTTCTTTGGGCGGCGCCTATACGGCGTATGTGAAGACGGCCAACAGCACGATGGGTCTTGACCCGGCGATGATCGAGGCCGACATCGCGGTTGCCTTGCTGAATGCGGGTCTCGCGACCCTCACCATCGATGACGGTGGCACGCCAACTGAGATCACGACGGTTTCGGGTTTGTCGCACGCTGCGATCGTTGCTGCGTACACCGATGCGAACGCCGTCATCACAGGTGACATTGCTGCCTGGGTGATCGGTCTGACCGCTGGTCTGTCCACCATGGACCGTTTGCGTGGCCGCGGCATCGAGTCGCTTGTTCTTGTGCAGCAGATGATTGGTGCGTACGACAAGGCCACCGGTATGTTTGCGTGCGAAAATCCCGGCGATACCACGAGCTGGACTGGTAAGCTCAAGCACCAGACCGGTGGTGCGAACGACACCGATGGCTCGACGTGGCGGACGAAGAGCATCCCAGCCGGTACTGTTCAGGGCTGGGGTGGCACCGAGGCTCCACGGGGTGCCCTCATGCACCAGGTGACCATCAAGGCTGGCAAGATCACGAAGTACCAGTGCATCGTCCCGACCACGTGGAACGGCTCGCCGACCACTGGCTCTGGCGCGACTCTGCAGAAAGGCGCCATCGAGGCGGCCGTTATCGGTACGCCACTTGCGGACATCACCACGACCTTCGAAGGCCAGAGTGGCAATGTCACCACGAAGGCTGGCGTTGAGGTTCTGCGTGTTGCCCAGTCGTTTGACCCGTGTCTCGCTTGTGCGATCCACTAACCATTAGGAGGTGAAGATGTTGAAACGATTCTCTCTCGCGCTTGTCTTGTGTGTGGGCTTCGTCCTGGCCTTTGCCAGCGGTGCTTACGCGAACTTCGGCCCGCACGGCGGCTACGTGAACGACACGGATTCGTGCGCCGGCTGTCACCGCGCGCATACGTCGTTCTCGACCGTCGGTTGGACAGACTCCAACGGCAACGATCATGCGAGCGCCTTGCTCGTCGGCAATGCCACGACGATGACGGACTTCTGTGACGCGTGCCACGGCGACCTCGCTCCTGGCGCTTCGACGAACGTTGCGAGCGGTGTTTTTGACAGCGGTCCTTCGGCGGCAAGTGGCATCACTCCGCCGACCAACAGTGGCGTGACCACCGTCTCGGCTGGTGCCTTTGGCACCGTCGACGGCGGAGTCGATGTGGCTACCGCGTACCAGACGGACTCGACGTTCGGAGCACCGCTCAACGGCGGTGGCTTCAATCGCATGCCCGATCCCTACGAGTGGCAGACCAACGCTACAGTTGCCTACGTGGGCACCACATCCGCGCACCGCATGGATGTTTCCGGTCCGCTGTGGGGTTCAGGCAACGCGGTTGCGACTCAGTCCAACCTGACGTGCACCGATTGCCACGATCCGCATGGTTCGTCGAACTACCGCCTTCTGAAGGCGCAGCCGAACCCGGCCGGTCCCGTGGTCGGTGGCTACACAGGCGTGGATGGTCTGACGCCAAACCCGTTCGTCTTCTCGGATGAGCAGGGCTATCCGATCCCGTCGAGCGTCACCAACGGTGGCGGCGGCGTGAAGGACGGCAGCAACCCAACGGGCGGTTGGCTGAAGCACGCTGACGGAGCGGCGCAGATGGCCGACTACCGTCCGAACTACACCGACACGACTGGCACTGTCATCCTGCATACCGACACGGCTGCAGCTGGCACCCCCGCCAGCAAGTCGATGTCAGTGTGGTGTTCGGCGTGCCACGTGGACTACAACCAGGCCTCGGCTGGCGCAGCGGTGTCCTACAACTACGATCCGTATCTGCCCGCCACGGGTCCTGCGCCGAAGGTGGGGACTCAGAACTTCCATCGTCACCCGATCGACCAGACCCTTGCGGCTGGTGCCGATCCGAACCCGAACAACCGCTCGCTCACTGAGCAGGTTCGCGAGGACGACGCATGGGTGCCCCTGGAGCAGAACGGTGCGACCAACAGCACGTGGACTGACAACTACATCGGTTGTCTGACCTGCCACCGTGCTCACGGTAGCTCAAGCGACATGACTGGCTACGCTGCTTCGCATCTTGAGACCGCGACCGTCACGACTCCTCTCGGATCCGATACGGTGTATCACCCCGTTAGGGATGGTATCGCCGGTGTCGATCCCGACAAGGGCGTCTACAACGGCGCGAACCTTCAAGGTTCAAGCGCTCTCTTGCGTGCCGACAATCGCGGCGTGTGCGAGCGTTGCCACAACAAGTAAGACCATGTGAGCCCATCGGAGCCGCATCTGCCGTGGCTTCGGGGGTCAACGGGGGGTCTCGGACCGTATGGTCCGAGACCCCGCACCGTTGAGACTTGGCGGTGCTCGAGGAGCTAAGTCGTCTTGATGCCGAGGCTCAGCGAGCGCCCACACAAAGGAGCCAGTGAGTGACACGTGATCTGAGCATCGTTCACGACGTCGAGCGCTATCGGCCTCTTGGCCTGCTGGCCAACCCTTTCGCTACGCCCGTGAATGCAACGGATTTCGATGGGGTTGAGCTGGAGACGGTGGCGGCCGCCAACGAACTGCTGGGGCGGATTCTTGAGGCCGCTCGGCAGGAGAAGGCAAAACCGATCGCGGTCATGAAATCTGACGACGTCCCGCAATTCTATGCACTTCGCGCGGTCGGTGAGACCGAGCAGTCGCTGGCAAGCGACGACGGCGTAGGCGTGCTGCACGCCTACGTGCAGCTCTTCATGATGCGACTTGGTCGTGTGCGGTCGATCATCTCCATACTCGCGGAGCGTTTGGCGTTTCGTGACTTTGACAAGACGCTGGAATGCTACGTCGCCGACGTGCTCCAGGAGCCGGACACCGGGCTGGTGTCCTACCAGGTACTCGGCGAAGAGCAGTACCGTCGTTTCGAAGAGCGTTTCGCTGCCGAGCCGTCCGGGACGGTTCGCCAGCTTTTCGGTTCGGCGCGCGTCGAGCGCCGGCCGGAACTCCAACGCGTCGTCGACACACGCTTCGCGGATCTGCAGTCTGACGTCGACGAAGACGAGGCACTTCCAGAGATCGACTCGAGTATCACCGACTCGCCAGCCAATGCGATTCTGCTGGCTGAGTCAGAACGCGCTGAAGACGAAAGCAACGACCAGGCTATGGTCGATTACATAGTCGAACACACGAAGGCCCATCTGTCCCCGGTTGTCGCGCGAGCGCTCAGGGTCTACCGGGAGCGCGGTCTGGCCGCGATGGCGGAGGAGCTCAAGATCACGAAGGCCCCGAAGAAGACCCTCGCAGCCATCGTGCGGCTCGCGCGATCGCGTTTCGCGAAGGTGGCTCTCATCTTCGATGGCTTCGAGTTGTGGTATCAGGTGCCCGCGGAGACACGCTCTCTGATCGCGGGCACTCTCTCCGAGATCCGTTGGATGCTTGAGTCGGACGCAGTGATGGTGTTCATGCTCGAGTCGGGGGAGGTTCCTGAACTCGAAGAGCAATTCGGCGGGGGCACGAGGCTCGAATGGGGTTTCAGCGGCCTGGCCGCGTTCGAGAAGGACCCTCAGGTTCTGGATGCCACAGCAATCAACAGCTGGCTGGCGAGGGCCAACCTGCCCGGCACCGAACCCCTGACCATGGACGATCCCGTGCTCTCGGCGCTCATGTCAGATTCCGAAGGCTTCAGTGAGTTCGCATTCCGCGCGGCAACGGCGGTCGAAGATGCCGCCGATCGCGCAGTGATCTCCCTCGACGAGGAAGCGCTGAATGCGGCGAGGGTTGCCCAACCTGCCGAGGCGAACATGTCGTGAGCCCTCGTGCAAAAACGCTGCTCAGCGGGGCTGCCACGGTCCTGATACTCGCGGCCGTGATCGGCGGCATCTACGCGTTCTCGGCGCCTCGGCATCCTGCACCGTCCAGCTCGACACAACTCACCCCATCGCAGCTAAGCAAGAAGGCGTATCAGCAGGGTCTGAAGGCACTGTCGTCCAAGGACACCACGGGGGCCATCGCGCTCTTCGAGCGGGCTGTCACGTACGATCCACACAACAGTTCGGCCAAGAAGGCCATGAAGGACGCCAAGACCCAGCAAGCGTCGCAACAGACGGGGTCGGCGTCGTCAACGCAGAGCGTCAAGAACTCCAGCACGAACTCGGGTGCCCCACAAGGACCGGACCCGTGGGCCACGGCACTGAGCCCGAGGAGTCTGCTGCCAAAGGCGTTCACGGACTACGCGCTTGGCAGCGCACAAGCCGATGGGCCCGACGCGACGGTGGGCGGGAGTCCCACGAAGGCCGCAGCGAAAGTGACCAGCGTGGTGTGGTCGGTGCACGACTGCGCGACACCTGCGAAGTCCGCGTCCTTTCTTCAGTCGGTCACCAAGTCGCTCTACCCGAAGGACGCCGCCGCTGTGCCCGTGAACGGTGTCAGTGCGTATTTCGGCACGGACGGCACCCGGTTTGCGAGTGTTGCGTTCAGCCGGAACCGCTACGTCTTCGAAGTCGTGCTGACTTCGACCGATGCTCCCTCCTCGGCGAAGGGTCTCGCCGAGCAAGCTGCTGCAGTCTTCCCGACGAAACCGTAATTGCGAGGTGCTAGCAATGAGCGCGAGATCACGTGCGATCCCGATTCTCCTGGCGGTGGCGTTCCTGGTGTTCGCGGGCGTGGGCGTGGCGCATGCGAGTGCGTGTCCGTGGCAGACCGATCCCAAGGTCTTGCAGTCCGTTGGGTTCGAGAGTGCCTCAGACACGCTGGACATATACAACGACTTCGGAGGGTCCGAGCCCGGGCCGGCGGCATGGGGCATCATCAGCCAGAGCCATCAAGGAGGCACCAAGGGGTTGTGGTGCGCGGGATACCACGGAACGTGGGCGACCTACCCGGCAGGGACACGGGGACTCGCCGTGTTGGACGTGGATGACACGTCGGGATACGCCCAGTCGTGGATACAGTATTCCTACATCGAGCCGAGCGTCGAGTCGTACGCGGGCGGGATCAACCCATTCGTCGTGAACTGGAGTGACACACCGACGGGTTCCTCGGCAGGTGATGACTACACCAACACCGACCTGTTGCCGACGACGAGCTGGATCAGCCAGAAGCTCGAGCGGGGAGTCTACGGCAACCCGCCCACCGCTGCGGGGTATTTCCGCTTCCAGTTCGAGTCCCATCCCACGGGCCCCACAGGACAAGGGACCACGATCGATGACATCAAGGTCACCGGCTACAAGTACACCGCAGTGAGCGACTTGGTGGTGGGGCGTGATCCGAGTTCGCTCTCCTCGGTGCAGCTGTCATGGACTGCTGCCACTTCGCCGAGCGGCGACACACCCCGCTATCGCATCTGGCGCCACGACGCTATGGCTGATGCGTGGACGGAACTCTCCAGCACGACTTCGACCTCGATGACGGATACCGGGGCCGACGTTACGAGGGCGTACACGTATGCCGTGCAGCCGTGGGACGTCTCCACCGACGACTGGGGACCAGCAGTTGAGTCGAGTGGTATTCCTGCCGTGTACTGGAATGTCTACCGCTTCCGCAACCTGAAGAACGGCTACTACCTGTGGACGGCAAGCGAGGCCGAGAAGAACAACATCGTGGCCACCATGTCCAAGACGTGGAAGCTCGAGGGCGTGGCCTACCGGATCAACACGCTTGCCAATGTCTCGCCACTATGGCGTTTCCGCAATCTCAAGAGCGGCTTCTACCTCTACACCTCGGACGCGAATGAGAAGGACTCGATCGTTGCCAACCTCTCCAAGTCCTACAAGCTTGAGGGAGCGGCCTACAACGTCTCGAGAACCAGCGGTTCTCCAGTGTGGCGCTTCCGCAACCTGAAGGATGGCACCTATCTGTACTCGGCCGACCCTGCCGAGAAGGACAACATCGTCGCCAAGCTCTACAAGACATGGACCCTCGAAGGAGTCGCGTACTTGATAGCGCCGTGAGAGCCGGGGGAGGCGATTCTGCGGCGATTCAGAAGGGGAGAGCGGGATCGCGGGTGGATCGCGCCTGGCGTAGCCTTGCGGGCGACCTTCCCCGCAAGCGCTGGTTCACTACTTGCTTCGTATGAAGTCCGGAAACCAGTGAGGGTCGTGGCCTGCGGTTGGGCACATGGCTGGAGTCTGCGGTCACTATAATGGAGTGATCTTGGCCATCCGGGTTCGACTGGTCGAACCGGGGCTGCCACTATCCGAGCAGAACGGCGACTGCAATTGCTCACAACTTGGCTGCACAGGCACGAGGCCGTCGCTTCATTGCGCGACGCTCTCCTAGCGGTTGCGCTGGTGCTCTGCAGCCTGGCGGCCCCTTCTGTGGCACTTGCCGACGTCCCCGCGCCCCACGTTGCAACCGGGACGGACACCGATGTGTGCGCCATGTGCCACAGGGTGCACACATCGGCGTCTGAGATCCCGACGGGTCTGGACTTTGGCGGGAATCGTGCGAATGCGTTGATTGTGGGGAAGGCCGGGGCCGACGGTGGCGATGTGCAGCTCTGCTACGCATGCCATGGGGTCGATTCGCTCGGCTCAACCGACGACGTCCAAAGTCAGTTTGAGTCCGGGTCGAGCCATCATCTCGCTCCCGACTCCTCGTCCTACGGACCGCACTACAAGGAGTGCAGTGACTGCCACGATTCGCACGGCAGTGCCAAGCGCAGCGATGACTCACCCTACCCTGCGCTGTTGCGCTCACGTGTCGCGACTGGCGGATTCGTCTACAGCGGCAACGCGTATTGTGCAACATGTCACGTGGCGCGGACGGGCAATGAGTTCCCGGGCCTTGCGGTGTGGAACAAGACAGCGCACGCAAGCATCGCGCCTCCGGCGTCGGGGACGGGGGTTGTGTGCTCCGTGTGCCACACTCCACACGGATCATCGATTGCTCCCAACATCGTGCACTCCATCGCCCCGCCATCGGTGAGTGCGACCCATGTGGTTTCGGGCAACGACCGCAGTCTATGTGTCGTCTGTCATGCAGCTCCTGAACGCACGTGGGAAGGGACCGCCACCTATTCCCTCTCGGCTCACGGCTCAACGGCGGTGACGGTCTCTGTCAGCGGAGAGTGGGCCAGCGAGGAGACGTCGCGATCGGCGGGGGAATGCCAGTCATGCCATGCACCCATGGGCGCTTCCGATGGCAAAGGAGGAGCCATTCCTCGACTCGCTAAGAAGGTCGGGGGCGCGCTGTGCTACGACTGTCACCGATCAGGTGGGGCTGCTTCGGCGAACCTGGAGTCTCTCGGCTACACTCCCGCACCGGTTGTGTCCGCCGTGGTCGGGTACGGGTCCGGTCCTGACACGGATGAGTTTGGCGAACTCGAAACACTCACTCGGGACAGTTCATCATCTCCGACGATCACCGGGCCACGAAGCTTCGCGAGCGGACGCGTCGGAGCGATCGCGGCAGGGGACATCGAGGGAACAGGCTCCACCGAACTCGTCGTCGCGAGGGCGGGGACTTCGCGTGTGACGGTGTTTTCGGAGTCCCAATTCGCCGGTCTATCCCCGCAGCCAGGTGACCGAACTCTGCTCGCTCCGGCGAAGTACCTAGCGGTGGCTGATGTGCTTGATGACGCCTACGGGTGCGACGAACTTGTGACCGCCTCGGGGAGCACCGTGCGAGTGTACCGGTGGAATGTCGGTGATGCGACTTTCGATGCGATCACAGCAGTTGCGCTGCCTGGGAGTATCACCGGCTTGGCAGCGGGGCACATCCTGGGCAACTCCCACGCTGACATTGCCGTAACCACGAATGGCCCCGATCGATTGATCGTACTCACGCAAGGAACGCCAACAACACTGTCGGTGGCGGGGACTTATCCGACGCGCGCGCTTCCACGCTCGCCTTCGATTGGACGAGCGGACAGCGATGGCCACGGCTACGTTGCGGTGGCCAATGCGGGAGAACTCAGCCCGATTCTCTCGGTCTTCTCACGCGATGGGACCGAGACTGCGAGCGGCGGCTCAACCACGGACGCCTCCCCGACGGCCACGGCCGTCGGCAACGTGCTGCCTGGGGTAACTGAGTCAGGCACCTTAGGCGACGAAGTCGCTGTCGCGCTGGGTTCGGCCTCAGGCTCAGAGAAGGTCGAGGTATTTCCTCTCGGCGGGTCAGGACTTGGCGCGCCGGTCACACACACCTTCGCGGCGCACAGCGATCCGGACTCTCTTGCCGTTGGAGACGTCGATGGCGATGGGCGTGCTGAGTTGCTTGTAGGAATGGGTGGTCAGCGCGCGAATCTGGCCTCGGACGCTCAGGCGCCGCGCCTGGCGATTGTCCACGCGTCTGTCGACGGCACTGGGCTCGGAGTGGTTGACGAGCGCTCGGGCGGAGGCGTCGAGCTTGCTGGGACGACACACGTGCTCGCCGCCAATCTCGGCGCGATCGGTCCTTCTCGGCACCCTGTAGAAGCTGCGCAAGAGGCGCACGTGTCGACCGAGACCGCCCCCTTCGCCGAACACGTCGCCTGCGTGGACTGCCATAACGTTCATGCAGCGACGTCGGCGGTGGCTGCCGCTCCTGCCCTTCCTGGCGCACTGGTCGGTGCGTGGGGCGTGTCGTTGACGGGTTCTTCGCCCACGCTGAACACGAGTGTGACGGCCGAGTATCAAGTGTGCCTGAAATGCCACGCCAGCTATGACGGATGGACCGCGCTGTCAGGAGTGCGACCCGTTGATGCCGAGCTACGCACAACCAACGCGTCGTTTCACCCGGTCGAAGGGGTCTCTCCCTCAACCAATGCGACTGGGCAGACGCTCGTCAGTGGGCTCAGCCCGTCGTCGCGCGTGAACTGCACGGACTGCCACGGGAACTCAGACGGTCGGGGCACATCGGCAGTCGGCCAACCAAACGGGCCGCACTCCTCTCCGTCAGCGCCCCTTCTGGTCAGGCCTCTGTTGGGGGCGTCGGCAGGCGACGCGGGGACTCTGTGCTACAAGTGCCATTCGTACGAGATCTATGGAGATGGCAGCGCGGACGGTCAAGCGGCCCGATCCAGTGGCTTCGTTGACGCCGGGTCAGACGCGAAGCTCCATTCGTCGCATGTCGCGCGTGGCTTCTCGTGCCTGTCATGTCACGTGAGTCACGGGTCGGCTAGCGAGCCATTTGGTCTTCGCAGCGATGTCGGATGGGCGGCGGACTCAAGTGGCAAGGGCGGCGGGTCGTGCACTAACGGCTGCCACGGCGGGGCCAACAAGTCCTACCATCGCTGATGTGCAGGCACTCGACTCAGAACGTCAAGTGGGCCGCTACTTGATGATATAGACTATCGTGCCGACCGGAACCCGAGGGTACAGGTTCTCGACGTCCTTGCGCTTCATTCGCAAGCAACCATGACTGGCGGAGTGCCCTATCGAGCTGTTCTCACTTCGCGGCACGCCGTGAATTCGCACACCCGTGTCTCGCTTTCCCCTAGTGCCTTTGTAGACGTACATCGCGCGGGTGCCGAGCGGGTTGTTCGGTCCCGGGCGAATGTAGGATGGCATGTGGCGCGACCAGGACGAATACCCGTTGTGCCACGAGGGATTCTTGACCTTCTTGCCGATGTGGAATGTCCCCTTGGGAGTCGGGTATCTGCGCTGGCCGGTGGCGCATCGGTACGTCTTCTCGATCTTGTTGTTGTTGTAGAGGTAGATTCGGTGTTTGCTCAAGACGACGAGAATCTGCTTGCCAAACCCTGTGACTCTAGGATTCGTGGCTGCGGTGGGCAGCGCAACCGTTCTCGGCGCGGCGCCGGCTGCCTCGGCCCTTAGCTCGTTGATGATTGCCGTGACCGACTCTGGGCGCTGCAATCTGTAGCCGATCTTGGCGGCTGTGAACTTGATCTTCTTGTGCTTCTTGTCGAGCTTGCTCGTCGCATTGGCGGGTCCGCCGTCCACGCAGGCGCCCACTTGGTTCACCCAGGACTGCACGGTAGCAGTCTGCACGACAGATGCTGTTGTGATGAGCGCGGGGACGGCGGTGGTCAGAGTGAGTGTCTTTCCGCCTGCGGTGACCCTCAGAATTGGGGATGGCGCTGCCACTGCGGTGGACGCCATTGCCGCGAAAACCATGGTGGCTGCGGCCACGAGGAGCGCACGACCGCTCAATCGTCTTGTTCTCATTGGGACCCTCCACCCGCCTTGAATGCAGCAAACACGTTCGCACTGTACGTACCACGAAACTTCAACGCCACATCGAATGAACGGGCAGACAATACAGGTGGGGCGCCCAGTTGCGCAACTAGTCGCGAATGAAGACGGGGTCGCCGACCTTCACTCGGCCATAGAGGTCGAGCACCTGGCTCGGCAACATCCGCATGCAGCCGTGGCTTGCGTGAGTGCCGATGGTGCCGTACTCCCCAGGTGGCACGCCGTGCATGAACACGCCGGGGTAGTTGATTCCAATCTTCCGCACGCCCATCGGATTGCTGGGACCGGGGCCGATTACGTCGGGCATGCCCGCCGACCAGCCCGCGTGCGGGTTATACCATGATGAGTTCGCGAGCTTGGTGTCGATCTTGAAGTCGCCAGTTGGGGTCGGGTAGGCCGCTCGACCCGGGGCGCAACTGTATTTCTTGATGAGCTTGGCCCCATTGAAGAGGTATATCTTGCAGCGATCGAGCGACACGATGATCGCGGTCTTGAAGCTCGATTCGACCACGTGGGGCTTCGCCACGGCGATTGGCAGGGTAACAACACGGCTCGGGTTCGCTAGCGCGTTGTCGGCACTGAGCGCCGCAATGATTTGCTGCGTGGAGGCCTGCTGATCGACTGTAGCACCCCACACCGAAGGAGTGATCTTGAACGTGTACTTCACGATCTTGCGCTCGGCGTCTTTGGGCTTGTGGTCAATCTCGTCCGAGACTTGAGCGACCCATGCGGCGACTGCGGAGGCGTCTACTGAATACGAGGGCTTGATGTCCGCGGGCAGAGGTTCGTCCTGGATCTGATGCGACAAGCGCGTGACGAACGTCGCCGTACGACGCGGCATGTAGGCCTCGTTGAGCATCTCGTCCACGTTGACGTGGACCATGATCGCAGGATTGAGGATCCAGCTTCTCTTGTCCCCGGTGACCGTCACCGGCCTCAGCATGGGGGCCGAAACGGCGTGCAGTATCGCGGAACGGGCCTGACCTTCAGTCATGCCGCTCAGGTTCTGCCCCACGACCGTCACGCCCTTGGGCACGAGGCCTCGTACTTGGTAGTCGCTTACTGCCGCCCAGGCGAGTGTCCCAGACAGGACCAACATGAGCGTTGCAGCAACAACAAACAGAACGCGGATTGAGGTGCTCGGGGCTTTCACTCGCAACCTTTCGCTGATGCCAAGAACGCACGTTTTCGATGCTTCAACACTATACCGTACAGATTATGCGGCGACTGACGGCAGTGGTAACATAACAAGAACGGCGGTGGGGGCCGCCACGAGGGAGCTTGCGGCTGCAAAGTCCGTGGGCTGGAGAGTGAGGGATTATATGTCGAGGACTGTTCTGGTGGCCGACGACGCAGCGCTTATGAGGATGATCCTGAGGGACATACTTGGCAGCGAGGGCTATGCGGTTTCGGAGGCGGTCAACGGCCGAGATGCGGTCGAGCGATACGCCGAGATCCGCCCAGACGTTGCGATTCTTGACATCACTATGCCCGAGCTGGACGGGCTCGATGCTATGCGTGAGATCCTGAAGCGAGATCCGGCGGCTCGAGTCATCATCGTATCGGCGCAGCTGCACTCGGATGTTCGGGAGCAAGCATTGGCCGCGGGCGCCGCGGACTTCATCGCGAAGCCTTTCGTGCCTCAGCGGCTGCTGAACTCCGTGCGTTCGTGCACGGCCGGGGCAATGTCCGCCTGAAACAGCGCGTTCAGTTGTCTCGCCCGGAATGTGCTTGGGGCATCGTGCAAACCGGGAAGTACCAGGGCTTTCGCTCGCGGTTGATTGATCGACGGCCGCCAAGGCGTCCACATTCACAGATGACGGGTGGTGTTGATGGATCCGTTGCACGCTCCGGTGTCCGAGAAGTCCATGCCGTTCGCGCGGCCGACGCGGATTGGGGTTGTCGGCGGAGACACACGCGCGGCGCTGCTACTGGGAATGCTCCACGGGATTGATGGGGTAACGGTTGTCAGCCTGCTCACCGGTGACGCTTCAGATCCAGCCGCAAGAACAGCGGATGAGCTGGGAATACCCGTGACCCGGGACAGGTCAGTTTTCGCGTCGGAATCGGGCATGGATCTGGTCATTGACGCCTCCGGCGGGGATTCGCAGCTACAAGACGCCGTCAGTGCTCTCGATTCGGACGCGGAGATTCTTGGAAGTGCCGCGTCTCAGCTGCTGCTCGACTTGTTTGCAACTCGGCGTCTGAGCGAGGAGCAGCAGCGGCTTTCAGGAGAACTGAAACAGGCTCTTGACCTGAGCCGCTCGCAGGAACGCCAGCTAGCCGAGTCGAAGGTCGTGCTTGAGTCGGCCAACAAGGAACTGCAGGCGCAGCTCTCAGAGATCTTCTTCGCGCACGAGTTCTTTAAGGTCTTGACTCGCTGCACGGCGGTTGATGATGTCTGCTCACTGGTAGTAGACGGACTCAATGGGCTGTTGGGCTCGGAGATCAGTTGTGTGTACCTGGCGAACAACGAAGACAGGACCTTGCGCCTCCGAGCAAGTCAAGGGCGCAGCCACGAGGCCTTCGTCGAGGTAGTCTCGGCAAGTGAGACGATTCTGGGATCGGCCTTCGTCGAAGGACCTGTTCAGGAGAGTGAACTCGGGGATGGGTCGGCCTCAACTGCGTGGATCGATCCCGCGTTGAAGGTGCGAAGTCAGGCAGCAATTCCCTTGCGGGCTGGGGAAGACGTCGTCGGCATACTCGTGATGGCGTCCACAACCGATCGCCAGCTGTCCGATGTCGAGATGGACCGGTTCATCGCTTTGGGAAATCAGGCCTCCCTGTCCCTCCAGAATGCTCTCCTCCTCGGCGAGCTGGAGCGACTCTCCGTAACCGATCGACTTACCCAGCTCTACAGTAGTGAGCATTTCTACGAGCGTCTGGACGAGGAGTTCAACCGGTCGAGCCGTTTCGGTCACCACCTTTCGCTGGTCATGTTGGATGTCGATGACCTTGGGTCGCTCAATGAGGGACACGGTCAGTCGAGTGGCGATGAGTTTCTGCGCACAGTGTCTTCGGTGATACGTTCCAGCTTGCGCGAGATGGATGTCGCGGCGCGATATGGAGGAGAGGAGTTCGCGGTGCTGCTCCCTGAGACCAACGCGCAGGGGGCGCTGAAGGTTGCCGAGAGAATACGAGCCGGCGTTGAGTCGTACGCGGTTCTCGTCGATGGAGCGAGCGCTCTCAGCCTCACAGTGTCCGCGGGGATTGCGACGTATCCTGAGCAAGCAGCAACCGCACCTCGACTCGTCGAAGCTGCGTTCGAGGCACTTGCCGATGCGAAGCAGGCGGGGAAGAATCAGGTCAGGATCTTCGAGGGGTGACTGGGTGCGCGACCGCGGTGCATGCCGAGCCGGTGAAGCCTGTTGGGAGTCGCGATGACGTTGGCCTGCGATGTGCTGCCGTCCAGTTTTCGTGCTCCGGCGTGCTACACTTCGACGGCGACTCACACTCCGTCGGCCCGGTCTGGAGCCGGAGGACCTGCTTGTGCCTGAAGTGAAGCGGTTTGGCGACTACCCGGAGCGTTTTGCGTGTGTGCTCGTGTCGGCATCGGCCGGCATCGGTAGCGCTTCGGCTCGACCAATGACGCGAAGCGATTCTCAGAGGAAAGCGCCGAGAATGAGACCCGTGCGCCCCGGTACTAGGGGGCCCGCCGTCGAAGACATACAGCGACGCCTTCTCTCCCTTGGCTATGACCTCGGGCCGACGGGAGTCGATGGCGTGTTTCTTGGATTGACCACAGAGGCGGTTCGCGCCTTTCAGCGGGAACACCGGCTTGCTGAAGATGGGATTGTCGGCAGGACGACCTGGTCGGCCCTTGTCGATGCGAGTTTCACTTTCGGGGATCGTACGCTGTACCTGCGTCTACCGCATTTCCACGGCAACGACGTGCGCGTGCTCCAGCAGGCCCTCAATGTGCTTGGGTTCGCGTGCGGGGAGGCCGACGGCATTTTCGGTGCGTTCACGGAGCGTGCAGTTCGCGAGTTCCAACGCAATGCCGGGCTTCCCAACGATGGCATCGTGGGGCCCGACACTGCGCGGACGATTTCGAACCTTCGTCACGTTTGGGAGGGCAAGGACTCGCGGTCGCATTCTGCCGCGCAGGTAGCCCCGGCTCGCGCCGCGGAGGTGCTCGCGCGCGTGCCGCTTGTGGCGGTCGGCGATGATCAGTCCGGCCGCAGGATCGCAAGCCGTGTTGCGAATCTTGCTCTGGCGACAACTCAGGACGCCCGGTTTCACGTACTGAGCGACGATGAGGCGCTGGTAGGCGGCTCGGTACTCTTCCGTTTCTGTGGCGCCGAGTGCCAGTCCGCCATCCCGGGCCGACCTCACGTCCGCTTGGACGAACCGGACGTGTTGCTCGCTCGACTGACCACGGCCCTGGCAATCGTGGGAGGGGAGCGCCGCGAGGTTGTCCTCGAACTCGGGGGGACGATTCAGGGTGACGAGCTGATGGAGCAACGGACGGCAGTTCTTGTGCTCGATGCCATATGCTCGGCGTTCGACTGACCGACATGCTCGTGATACCATCCCAGAGGCTCGTCCCCTGACGGTTTGGGGAGGAAAGAACTGAACAACCGCCTTAGGACATACCTTGCGTTGCTACTTGCGGTAGCGGCGTTTCTCGTTCCTGCGACTCCGGCCCACGCCGTTACTGCGGCTCAGAAGATGGCGCAGGCTCGGGCTGTCAAGAGCCAGATTTCTGCGCTCGACACTCGAGTCGATATCGCCGATGAGAAATACGTGGCCGCCAGGGACAAGCACAGCAAGCTCGTCGTGCAACGGCGAGCCGCGGCCGCGCGCCTGAACAAGGCCTTGAAGCGCCTGGCCAAGCTGGAACGTCACCTGGATACGCGTGCCAACGACATGTATCGCAATGGGCCGTTCGGGTTCCTCGATGTCCTCATGGGCTCGAAGACATTCGATCAATTCGCGCGAACATGGGATGTCCTGAAGCAACTCAATGTCGATGACGCCAACTATATCGCGCAGACGAAGGACGCGCGTGCGGAGGCAACAGCAGCTCACACCGCGCTCGTCTCGAAGGAGAAAGCAGCAGCTCAGCAGCTTGCGGTGATGACGAGCAACAAGAAGTACATCGAGTCTCAACTAGCCGAGCGCAAGCGCAAGCTCGTTGGTGTCGAGGCTGAAGTGGCGCAGCTGCAGGCCCAGGAAGCCGCCGCCGAACTCTCGCGTGCGGCTGCTGCCGCCCGCAGCCAGGGGCACTACGGCACTCCGGCGAGTGACAACTATCCGACGCCGTCGATTCCAGCGCACGGCGATGTCGTCGCCTACGCTGAATCGCGGATCGGGTGCCCGTACGTGTGGGGTGGCTCAGGGCCGAGGACGTTTGACTGTTCTGGCCTCGCCATGTGGTGCTACGGCAAGGTGGGGATTTCGCTGCCGCACTCCTCAAGCGCTCAGTATGGATGCGGCCAGCATGTCTCACGCAAGGACCTTGAGCCTGGTGATCTTGTGTTCTTCGGCTCTCCGATTCACCACGTAGGCATCTACGTTGGGGGCGGCGAGATGATCGAGGCGCCCTACACCGGCGCACGGGTGCGTCGGGCCTCGGCCTTCCGCAGAGACTACGCTGGAGCGTGTCGTCCACGGTAGACGCATCGTCATAGACTTCAAGTTGGCGCCCCGGTCGGACGATACACGATTGGGGTGCTTTGCTTGTGCCGCTCCTGGTGGCGTGTATCGGACCCCGGCGTGCTGACCGCAATCTCAGGGAGATGACATAGGAGCATGGCGGAGATCGACGGGCTTCTGCAGATCATGTCGGAGCGAGGCAGTTCAGACCTCCACGTCAAGGTTGGCAGTCCACCCGCAATTCGGCTTGGTGGCAAGCTTGTAGTTCTGCACGAGCTGCCGAAGCTAACTCCTGAACAGACTCACGCGCTTGCGGTGGGGATGATGAACGACACTCAGCGCGCTGCGTTCGAGAAGGCCTGTGAAGCCGACTTCGCCTATTCCCTGTCTGGGGTTGGCCGATTTCGCGTCAACGTCTTTCACCAGCGCGGAAGCGTTGGGATGACCCTGAGACGTGTCGCCACGGACCGGTCGAGCGTTGAGGAGTTGGGACTGCCGTCGGTCATACGGCAGCTTGCCGATGAGCCACGAGGACTGATCCTCGTAACCGGAACCGCAGGTTCGGGCAAGACGACGACGCTTGCCGCGATGATCGATCACATCAACTCCACTCGCGAGGGACATATAGTCACGATTGAGGACCCGATTGAGGTCTTGCATCAGGACAAGAAATGCATCGTCAACCAGCGCGAGATCGGCATCGACACCGACAGCTATGAGGACGCCCTGCGCCATGTTGTGCGTCAGGATCCCGACGTCATTCTCATCGGCGAGATGCGCGATCACGAGACGGTCTCGGCGGCTCTGACGGCAGCTGAGATCGGCAACCTGGTGCTCTCCACCTTGCACACCATTGACTCCACCGAGACGATCAATCGCATTATCGATTTCTTCCCGCCCTATCAGCAGAAACAGGTACGCCTCATGCTGGCGGCGACGCTCAGGGGCATCATCTCGATGCGCCTGATACCGTCGATACAGGGTGGGCTGGTGCCTGCTGTCGAAGTTCTGGTCATGACTGGCTCGATCCGCGAGTACATCACGGATCCAGACAAGACGTATCTGATTCGCGACGCGATTGAAGCAGGCGACTACGACGGGATGATGACCTTCGACCAGTCACTGCTGCGGCTCTATCAGGACAGCAAGATCACGTTGGACGACGCCATCTCGATGGCGCACAACGCGCACGACTTCAAGATCAAGGTGCGGCAGCTCGGCGTAACTCCGACCGCAGCGGCACAAACCGGAATCTACTGACGCTCTTGGGTCGTCAGGTTCTCTCTCACGCGCTGCCGCACCACTGCTATCGCGAGTGAGATAGCTGCGGCAACGGTCGCTCCGATGGTGTCCAAGCCCCAATCGGCCACGTCCGGTGTTCGCATGGGGACGAAGCGCTGGTGGAACTCGTCGGTTACGCCGTACAACGACGCGGTGACGACGACCGCAATGACGGCGTACTCTCGGAGCCCGCTTGATCGGAGCGCCCAGTAGAGCAACGTGCCGAAGATGAAGTACTCGCCGAGATGTCCAACCTCCGAGAACTGTCCTGGAATTTGCGACCCAGGTTTGGATGAGAACCAGAAGATCACTCCGGCCCACGCCGCGACGCACATCCACAGCACAACGCGAGATACCATTGCGCTGACCTTCTTGCCGAGGGGAGTGGCGAGATTCATGCGGGTCTCCTGCGATGATGACATCATGGGGCAGCACGATCCGAGAGAGTCTACCATGTGCTCGTGACCAATCCGGTCTCTGCGACGGTGACGGTCGCACAGCGGGCAAGGAGCCGTCGGTTGAGTCGCAGCGCTGCGCTTGTAATGGTCGTGGTCTCGGCAGCTTGCTTCGGCACGCTCGCCGTCCTTACCCCGCTCGCCTATCAAGCCGGCGCGGATCCGCTTCAGCTTCTTGCCTGGAGATTCGCTTCTGCTGCACTGCTGTTCGCGTGTGTTGTCGCCGTGAGGGATGCTCGGGCGCTTGCTGTTGGCGGACGTGACCTGCTGCGATTCAGCGTTCTCGCTCTGACCGGCTATGGCGCGGCAAGCGTATGCTTCTTCTTCGCCCTGAAGTTCGCTGACGCCGCAGTGGTGGCGGTTCTGCTCTACGCGTATCCCGCTCTGGTGACCGTGGCGTCATGGGTGGTCCTCGGCGAGAAGGCGACCTGGTCGCGGGGCGTCGCGGTGCTTGTGACGTTCGCGGGATGTGCGACTGTCGTGGGCTTGTTCGGTGGAGTGGAAAGGGTATCCTGGCCTGGCATTGTCTTGGGAATCGGCGCAGCTGTCGGGTACACGCTGTTCAATCTCCTGTCCCATAGGTGGCTTCCGGGACGTTCGCAGTTCGTCATGATGACGTATACCTTCGGGATTGCAGCTGTGGGCGCCGCTGTCCTGAGCCTCGCCGGTGGACTGACCCTGTTCCCCGTCCGCTGGGACTTCAGGGCGTGGTGGTTGCTCGGCGCGATTGTGCTAGTTCCGACGTTCGCGGCGATCATCTTGTACCTGGAGGGGATTCGCGGGCTCGGGCCTTCGCAGGCTGCAGTTGTCAGCACGCTCGAGCCCCTGTTCACAATCATTCTCGCGTGGATGATTCTGGGTCAGCGATTGTCGTGGGTGCAAGCAATAGGGGCGACGCTTGTCTTGGGAGGAGTTGTGGCATCGGAGATCGCGGCGCGCACGGCACTTCCACCCGGGAGCGCATAGGCCCTCGGCCGAGAAACCCAAGCCCCAGGGGCCAAAACAAGGCTACACTTGATCGGTAGCCAAGTGAGACGTGAGACGTGGTGGACCACTACCGAACCCTACAGGTCGCGAGAAACGCCGAGCCGGAGGTCATCGAGCGTGCGTACCGCGCGCTGTCGCTCAAGTACCATCCGGATCGGGCGCACTCTGATCGGCGGTCTGAGGCGACGCGCCTGATGCAGCGCCTCAACGAAGCGTACGCGGTGCTCGGCGACCCCGCGAAACGACGCGCGTACGACGCCTCGCTTCCTCCTGAGGGTGCGGACGGCTGGGATCGCTTCTGGGAGCACGGTTTGCTCGGCCTGTTCTTGGACCGCTTCGCTCCGCGGGCCGGTTCTTCTTAAGAAGGACGGCTCCGCATTGCCAGACGGGCCAGTGCTGGGACCGTGAGACCGATCGCTTGCGTAGGACAGAGTTCCTGACAGCAGTAGCAGCGAATGCACGACGACGAGTCGAAGACGGGCCCAGACTCGCCGACGTGAACGGCCCCGACGGGGCAGCTCTCCTCACACTTCCGGCATCGCGTGCAATCGCTTGGACGCTCCAGGACCGGCCGAGCAGTCGTCCAGCCTCGAAGCCGTTTGCCGAGCCACGGCGGCATTCCCGCTGTGACATCTCGGGCCGGAAGCGCGAAGTGGTCAGGCGCAAGCGCGCGCCAGTCGACTCCGGCTGTCGGGACCTCAGAGATCTCTTTGGGTCCCAGTCCTCGGCGGGCGGCGGCGCGGTTCGTGTAGACCTCGGCGAGGTCCAGCCCCGCCATCGACGCGGCAATGACGTCAAGTGCGACGCTGTCGGCGGACGCAAGGATAGCGCCCACATGTCGGGGTGTGCCACCTGCAGGCCCCTTACCTTCCATGCCGACAATGGCGTCCATGAGCGCGAGTTTCGGCTGGCAGGCGAGGAGCAGGTCGATGAGCATGTTGGCGAAGTCGTCTCGGTCAGGAACCTTGAGGTGGTACTGCGCTTTCTGGAGTCCTGGAATGCAGCCAAACAGATTCTTGACGGCGCCGGTGAACATCATGAAGCCATGCGTCTTGAGCTTGGGCAGCGTGATCAAGACGTCGGTTTCTGTGACCGCTCTTCCCAGGGTGAAGGCTCCGTACAGCCTGCTTTCGTCGACCGCGACGCGAACACAGTCATCGTCGAAGAGCACGAGGGGCACGTCTTCCTGTTCGCAGACTTCGCCTATGCCGGTCTCAGTCCACAGCCTCCTGACGGCGCCAGCGCTGTTCGGGCCGCCAGGGCTGTCTCCCACGGTGACGATTCCGCCGACAGCCTTCACTTCTCGAATGACGCCGCGAACGAATTCGGGATGCGTGGTTACCGCGCGCTCGGGGATTGCTCGCGAGAGGAGGTTGATCTTGAGAAGCACGCGCTGCCCGGGAGAGACGAACGCCTTCATGCCTCCGATTGGGGCAAGTGCATGCGCAAGCGCTGCCGAAATCTCGGCAGGTTCGTACGTACTGCAACGCGCGACGCTGACCGTGTCCATACGCGGCAGTTTAGCGCACCGTCGCCTATGGGGAGATCAGCCTTCCGCAGCCTGAAGTTCGGCGATCTTGTTGGTCACGACGCGCATGATTGCGGGGTAGCTAACGGCTCCGTCGTATACGGGGACGGAATCGACGACCGTCACGGGGTAGAGCAACCCACGCGTCTCAATCTCGCCGATGAGAGTTGCGTACTCGGTGCGCACCGCTTCTTCGTCGACGTTGTGATAATCAACGGTCACCTGATCGGCGAACCTCCGCTGGATTTCGTCACGCACGATCGCTGTGATCTCCTCCGGAGACCATGATGGACCTCAACCGCCCGAGAAACACAGGCTGGGAGCGGGGATGTCGAAGACGTCTACTCGGACCTGTTCTGACATGACTATCCTTCTTTGGCCAGGCCGACAGCACCCATGGGACACACCCTGAGACAGCTGCCGCACATGTCGCACTTCTCGGGATCGATCGCAAAGCCGCCAGGGACAGGATATACCGCATCTGAGGGGCAGACTCGCCGCACAGGACACACTGGGCTAGAGTCGCAACGGCTCAGATTGATGACCATACTGCTCATTACTTAGTTCCGATCTCTCGAAGCACCTGGGCAGCCGATGCGCCCATGGCAGTGTGCAAGACTCGACGGATGATACCCTAAGGGGTATATCCGTGACAAGGATGCATGCCGAGACACCCACTGATACGATTGCCCAGAATCCGAGAGACACGCAGCGAGGTGCCCACTTGAATCGACGCCCCGACGCTACCAGCAAACGGCTACGCTGGACACTGCTCGTGCTCGGTCTCATTGTAGGCGCATTGCTCCCCGCAGTCGCCTCTCCTCTGGTCGTGAGCAAGAGCATCCCGTCTTTCATCCTCTTTGAGGCGCTTTCCGCGCTCGCAGGCGGCGGCATTGGTCTCGGCAGCTACTTCATCGCCAATCGTTCGAGCACTCGGGGACTTAGCGCGATCCTCGCTAGCGCTGGCGAGGGTCTCGGCATGCGGGTGAATCAGGCCAACGACACTGGAGCAGTTCAAGACGAGCTTCAGAGGCTGTTCTCAGAGGCAGGCGGCACGATCCAGCAGGTTCGATCGATCGTCGACGAGATTCGCAAGCTCACAGCAGAGGCGCTGGTTGCGACCGAACAGCAAGCGTCAGGTGCTGCGGAGCAAGCTGCTGCCGTGACGCAGACCTCTGCTACGGTGGAGGAGCTTGCCCAGACGTCCAAGCAGATTGCTGACAACTCCCAAGCTGTTGCGGGCGTCGCTGAGCGCACGCTGGCAAGTGCCGAGGAGGGAATGCAAAGCGTCTCCGACACGTCTGTTGGGATTGAGGAGATTCGCGAGACCACACAGGTCGCCTCCGATCGTATTCTGGCGCTTGGTGAGCGGAGCCAGGAGATCGGCCGCGTCCTCGTGATCATCGACGATATCGCGGAGCAGACGAAGATACTCGCGCTCAATGCGGCGATCGAGGCGGCACGTGCGGGCGAGGCTGGCAAAGGGTTCGCCGTAGTCGCCGAAGAGATCCGCAAGCTCGCAGATTCCGTCACGGAGTCCACGAGCGAGATCGGACGAGTCGTGCGAGAGATACAGACTTCTTCGAGTGCGCTCGTCATGTCGACAGAGAAAGCCTCCAAGAAGGTGCAGGAAGGCAAGGATCTGGCCCAGCGCACGGCCGACTCGCTCGACACCATTGTCAGCCAAGTCGAGGAGACAACAGACTCCGCGAAGCAGATATCGATTGCGACCCAGCAGCAGCGCTCTGCTTCGGAGCAGGTCGTCATCTCGATGCGTGAGATGGCCGACGTTGCGACTCAGGCGGCGCAGGCGTCTCGGCAGATTCAAGCGGCGATCACCGAACTCAATCGCCTCGCCGACTCCATCTCCATCCGCTAGCGCGCTGCTGTTGGCCCCTGCGGTTGCGGATCACAGACCTCCGTGTGCCTCGTGACTCCGAGTCGTTTCGCGCTCAAGGCAGCAGGTCAGGACCGCAGCCGGTCAACTCCGATTCTTTGCGCTGGTTGTCGTCGGCGTGCTAGCATAGCGCCTCGCCGGGATGTGGCTCAGCTTGGTAGAGCGCTCGGTTCGGGACCGAGAGGTCGTGGGTTCGAATCCCGCCATCCCGACCATCCGGACGTAACGACAGGCCGCCGACATGTGGCCTGTCGTTTGACTATCCAGGGCGGTGTGCATGCAAGTTCTCCAGGGGTTCTTGCATTGGACGGGATACGGCCTCTGTCACCAGATGCCACAGCGTTCGTTCTTCGGTGGTGGCATTCAAGTGCCCGTGTGCGCGCGCGACACAGGCATCTACGTTGGCGTGGTGCTTTCGATGCTGCTGATTTCCGTCCTGCATCGGGGCTCTCGCCCTCGGGGTATGCCCTCACCGGCGGCGTGGATCGCAATGGCGCTCATGGTGGGGAGCATGGCACTCGACGGTGTGACCGAATACGTTGGAATACGGGCCACCACAAACGAGCTGCGGTTGATCACCGGGCTGCTAACGGGCTTCGCGATCGGGGCACTTGTTACGCCGATGATCAACGATGAACTGTGGCGAACAAGCTCACGTGAGCGGGTCCTGAACACTCCGTGGAAGCTCGCGCTGTGGCTCGCCGCAGTTCCTATTGCGTACGCCGTCGTGTACTGGGGTTTGCCGCTGCTCGGTGTGCTCTACCCGATCCTTGTTGCGCTGGCGATTGTCGGCACGCTTACGGCGGTCAACCTGGTAATGGTGTGCACGCTGCCACCCTTCGAGCGTCGAGCCGAGCGGCTCACGCAGGCGTGGGCACCCATTCTTGCCGCAATGGCGGTCGCGTTCTTCGAGATATGGGTGTCAGGGCTGCTTCGTTCCGCGTTGGTGGTGCTCGTCGAGCGTCTCGGCGGCTAGCACGTGCAGAGGTTGCGCTGTCGAGATGATGTCAGACCCCCTTGCTATCTTCTGCGAACAAACGTTCGTAGGAGGCAGCCATGTTCGACAGTACGACCACTGACGCACTCGAAGACGTCCTGGCCACGCTCGTATCCGATGCACTGTCGCGCGACGTACCGGGCAGCGTTGCTGAGGAGGCACGAACAGCAACCAGGCGAGCCGTGGGCGGGAGCGGTGGTCCGGTCACGGCGCAGGAGCGACGTCGAGCGACTGCGTATTTCTCAGCAGTGGTGCGACGCCGACTCTGGCGGCGCAGCAGTCCACCTAGAGCGACCGCACGTCTGGTCATTGAGAGTGTGGTGGCCGATCTTCGCGCGGCCGGGCGATGCGGGGCAGACATCTGGGATGAGCTACAGCGAGGTTGGACGCAACGAGTTCCAAGCGACGTGCTTGACGAGTACCGCGCACAGCTGTGCCGATGAAACTGAGAGGGGTTTCGCGGTAGCGCACTGCGCGGGGAGGTGTCAGCGCGCGTCGTGGATGTGGCGTCGGTGATCTTCAGCGCGTGCCGACGAACAGGACCGCACCCGCACTGGACAACACCCACAGACGTTTCGTCGTCAAGTTTCCGTTGGCTGGGCCTATGGCTTCAACGAGGAGGTAGGCGGATTGCCCGTTCATGGTTGCTCGCTCAACGTACACGGGGACGCCTCGCGTGTTGGCCGGGAGTGTCTTGGTAATGAGGTCAGCCGCGAGTGAGGCGTTGCCGCCGCGTCGACGCAGATCGGTGAGAGCCTTGTGCCGGAGTTGGGTCGTGTCGCCCGCGGAGGTGTCCTTCAACGAGGAAATGTCGACCTTGTCCAAGACACCGGAGACGTTCTTCGTTGTGTACGATGCACCAGAGTCAACCCAAGTGGGGCCGGACGGTGTGCAGCCAGTCGTGATCAGGAGCGCGAGAATCGCGATACTGAACGCCACGCCGATGAGTGCTCGGTTGCGACGCAACATGGACCTCCATCGTCGGGTATCACCATAGTAGTGCATGCTGGAAGCCGATTCGCGTGCCGCGTCAACGGGGAGGTCCCTTGCAATCACTCATCGCGTTCGCTTCCGACTTCGGACTTGAAGACACGTGGGTCGGTGTCTGCCACGCCATCATACTTCGTGCGTGTCCCATGGCCCACGTTGTCGACCTCGGTCACCAGATACCTCCGTATGACGTTCGCAAGGCGGCGGCCCTGGCTGCGGCGGGCGCCTATCAGCTTCCAGACGCGATCCACCTGGTTGTTGTGGACCCCGGGGTCGGAGGCCCTCGTCGCGATCTGTGCATTGTGACCGACCGGGGAACGCGGCTCGTGGGTCCGGACAACGGAGTGCTGCTTCCGGCCGTCTGGCGATTGGGCGGAATAGCTGCCGCCTACGCACTCAATCCGATCAAGACCGAGCACGTGGACCCGTTGCCGACGTTTCACGCGCGTGACGTGCTCGCTCCTGCAGCGGCGGCCTTGGCGTGCGGTGTTGACGCGTCAGCTCTCGGCGACTTGGTCGAACCGGACAGTCTCGTCCCCGCTCCGTTTCAGCGCTGGGTTTCAGAGGGTGGCTACGTCTTGGGAGAGGTGCTTGAGGCCGATCGGTTCGGGTCGCTGCGCTTCAACATTCCTGCCGAGGATCTCGAAGAGCTAGGGTTGCGGGTTCCCTCCCTGGGGCTGGGGATCGGTCACAACAATCTAGTTGTCCCGTTCGGCACGACCTTCTCAGATGTGCCCGAAGGGGAACCCGTGGCGCTGGTGGACTCATCGGGTTGGCTGACGCTTGCTGTGAACATGGGCAACGCTATGGACCGCTACGGCGTTGGTCCGGGAGTGCACGTCAGGGTTCGCCCGGCCGGCTGAGTGTCAGACCAGTTCGCTACGGTGACTTCCAGTGAAGAGCAACGCTGGAAGGCGGCGAGCTGTGAAGCGCAACTACGTCAACGAACTGGCCGAAGGTACTGTCGTCAACGCGCCTTTTGCATTGAGGTCAAAAGAACTGCGAGTTGCCCGTAGCGGCAATGCGTACCTATCGCTAGAGCTTGCTGACAGAACAGGGACGATTCCCGGGGTGTGTTTTCGCCCAACTGAGGGCGCGCTTGCCGTGCCGGTCGGTTGCGTTGTGCAGGTGCGCGGAACAGCAACGACATATCGCGGAGCGAAACGCGTGTCCGTCGAGGCGCTGCGGCCTGCTGGCCAGTGGGACGCCGAGGACATGCTCGCGTCGAGCCCGAGGTCCAGAGAGGAGATGCGGGTTGAGTTCTCTGACCTCGTGGCCAGCGTCAATGATCCAGACCTCAGGCGAGTCCTTCACGCTGTCTTCTCGGATCGTGCGTTCGCCGAGCGGTTCAACTCCTGTCCGGGATCGCAGTCCTACCATCACGCCTATCTAGGTGGGCTTCTGGAGCACACGGTGGCCGTGGCGGGGCTGTGTCGTAGGCTCGCGGAAGTGTATCCACACGTCGACGGCGACATGCTGACGGCTGCGGCGCTCCTGCATGACGTTGGCAAGTGCGAGGAGCTCTCCTACGCGACGGCCATTGAGTACACCGACGAGGGGCGATTGGCGGGGCACGTGGTGTTGGGGGTGCGTCGTCTGCACGCGGCACTGGCTTCGGCGAGAACACACGTATCCCGCGAACGCCTGATGCTTCTGGAGCACGCGATTCTCTCGCATCACGGTGAACTGGAATGGGGCTCGCCCAAGCGGCCATCCACTCTCGAGGCATTGATGCTTCACCATGCCGACAACCTCGATGCCAAGGCGTCGGGATTCGCGACGCTGCTTGGTGGAGCGACGCGAGTCGACGAACGGTGGACGGATGCGGGCAATCTGTTTCGTAGACCATTGTGGGCACCGCGAGCGGCCGAAGACGACCGGCCATCTACAACCATCGAAGATCTTGCGTTTGTCGACCGATCGGCGTGACGCCGCCGGTGCCGGTGTACGCCTGGATCGGGGTATCCACTAGAATCGCAGCAGCGCATCTGCCAGCCCGTGTCTCTCAATCAAGGAGTGGTGCCATGTCTGAGTATCCGAAGGCAGAGATAGGCGTCTTCGGTGGGAGCGGCTTCTACGAGCTGCTCAGCAGCCCCCATGAGTTCAAGGTCAACACGCCTTATGGTGCCCCGTCATCGCCTGTGATGGTCGGGGAGATTGGCGGCCGGGCGGTTGCATTCTTGCCTCGGCACGGGAAAGACCACTCGTATCCGCCGCACAAGATCAACTATCGCGCGAACCTGTGGGCCATGAAGGAATTCGGGGTGCAGCAGATCATCGGACCAAACGCATGCGGATCGCTGCAGCCAGAAATCGAGCCCGGGCATTTTGTAATCTGCGATCAGTTCGTCGACCGGACATCGGGTCGTCCAGATACGTTCTACGATGGGCCGATCACAACGCACGTGTCGTCGGCGGATCCGTACTGTCCGGTCATGCGGCAGATCGCGATCGACAAGGCCGCCGAGCTGGGTATCGTGGCTCATCCGAAAGGGACGGTAGTTGTGGTTCAGGGCCCGCGGTTTTCCACTCGGTCCGAGTCAAAGTGGTTCGCGTCGCAGGGATGGGAAGTCATCAACATGACCCAATACCCTGAAGCGTACCTAGCACGCGAACTGGAGATCTGCTACGTCAACATTGCGCTCATTACCGACCATGACGTCGGGGCGGAAGGCGCAACGCCGGTGTCGAACGAAGAAGTCGTTCGTGTGTTCAACGAGAACAACAGTCGGGTCAAGGATTTGATCAACGCGATGATTCCGGCTCTTCCAGCAAAGCGGGAGTGTGTGTGTGCACAAGCCCTGCAGGGCGCGGTCTTGTAGGGTTCTTCGGGATCGCTGAGTCCGTTGGATTCTCGGCCGCTCATCGTCGTCAGCACGGGTCGGAGGCGAACGTGTTCGACATACCTTCGTTTCGCATAGGCAAGATTCTTGGCATTCCATTCGAGGTCAACCTGAGCTGGGTTGTTATCTTCGTTCTCGTCGCACTGACTCTAGCGACTTCCTACTACCCCGCGATTGACGGTGCGCAAGGTGCTCCCTACTGGCTGCTGGGCGTTCTCGGGGTTGTCACCGCACTTCTGTTCTTCGCCTCGATTCTTGCGCACGAGGTCTCGCACGCTGTGGTAACCAAACTCGAAGGCGGCAATGTCGAGAAGATCACGCTCTTCATCTTCGGAGGCATCGCGCAGATCGCCGAGGAGCCGACTACCCCGGGACGCGAGTTACTGATGGCGTCTGCGGGTCCCGGGATGAGCATTCTGATTGCTGGCGCTGCCTTCCTCGTGTGGGCGCGAACAGTTGCCTCGGCGCCCTGGTGGTTCTCTTCTCCGCTTGACTACCTCGCGCAAATCAACTTGTTCGTCGGCCTCTTCAATCTGCTCCCCGGGTTTCCTCTCGATGGTGGTCGCGTTCTGCATTCGATTCTCTGGGCGATTTCTGGCGACAACTCGCGATCGACTCGCTGGGCGGCGCGATCGGGACAGGTTATTGGCTGGGGAATAGTCGCCATCGCGTTGTTTGTCGGCGTGTCGACGGGTGACACGTCGTGGATCTGGGTTGGGCTTGTCGGCTGGTTCATAGCGTGGCTTGCGGGAACGTCCTATCGGCAGCAGCAGGTCCAATCGCGTTTGGCGGGGCTGACTGTGGAGCGCATCATGACGCTCCACCCTGAGTATCTGGACGGTGAGATGTCAGTCGATACTCTGGTGCACGAGCACCTTCTCGGCCGTCAGCACAGTCGCTATCCCGTGATGGAGAACGGAGCCATTGTCGGCATGGTGTCCTTTGCCGACGTGAAGGCGTTGCCACGCGATGAGTGGCCGAAGGTGCGGGTAGCAGACATCACGGATCGAGGCCTCGACAAGATCAGTGTGGATGCATCAGCGCAGGTCACGCTTCTTCTTCCACGTCTCGCCGCAGATCGGCCCGGCGCGCTTCTTGTCGTTCGAGATGGTCATCTTGCAGGCATTGTGACGCGGTCCGACATCATCAACGTACTGAACGAGCAGCCGCTGACGTGAAAGCCCGATGTTGGCCTTGTGGAGTCCGAGATGGGGCGTTCGAATCCAACAACGGCGCAGCTTGTTTGGGTTTGTAACAGTTGTTACGATACGGGTGTCGATCGGTTCCTGGCTGACCTGAGGAGATTCATGCCAACTGTTCGAGCGACGCACAGCGTTCCCTCAGGCGTGATCGAACGGCTGCCATCCTACCTGAATGCATTGCTCCATTTGCAGGCTGAGGGACGTCAGACGGTTTCGTCCGCGCGCTTGTCCGAGCTGACCGAAGTCAATGCGGCTCAGATCCGGCGTGACCTTGCGTATTTCGGGCACTTTGGGACGCGTGGCGTCGGCTACGGAATCGTCTCGCTCGCCGACCATCTCCAGCACATTCTTGGTTCAGATCGTGCGCAATGCATTGCGATTGTGGGCGCGGGGAATCTTGGGTTGGCGCTTGCACGTTATGACGGTCTGCGTACGCGAGGTTTTGTGGTGTCCGGGCTCTTTGACAGCGATCCGGGCAAGGTCGGCCTGCCAGTCGCTGATCTTGTTGTGCGCGACGTTGACGAGATTGAGTCCGTGGTGGCCGAGCAGGGCGTTCAATTCGGCGTCATCACGGTGCCAGCGTCGGAGGCGCAGCGTGTTGTCGATCGGCTGTGCCGAGCGGGTGTGCGAGTGATCGTGAACTATTCCACGGCGTTCGTCCGCGTGCCTGAGGGCGTTGCGCTGCACAACACGGATCCGGTGCGGGAATTGCTGCATACGCTGTACTACTTGTCGCGCACCGAAAGCATGGCAGGGGTATGAGTCAGGTGGTACGCTACTTGCGGCGTACAAACGGTCGACCGGCATCGATCGATACCAAACATGTGCGGAGGCACTGATGAAGCTTTTCGAGCCACAGGTCTTGATCATCATCTTGATCATCGTTCTGATCATTTTCGGTCCGAAGCAGCTGCCGCAACTAGGCAAGTCGCTCGGAAAGACGATGAAGTCGATCCGCGAAGGCGCGGAGGGCAAGGACGAGGAACTCCCTGAGGCCACGAACGCCGAGGCCGCGAAGGCCGAGGCAGACAAGCCCGAGGAGAAGGAGCCGGCCGCCAAGTCGTAGCCGCCGGTTGGTCAGCGATCAAGCGCGCGTCCTTGGTGGGCGCGCGTTGCGCTCTCTGGGTAGATGTCGATTCCGGAGGAGTGTCGTGAAGCTCGTCTTCTCACCGGTCGGCCTGGCCGTCGTGGCGCTGCTCGCGGCGGTTGTCTTTCTTCCGAGGCGAATGCCCGATTCTGTGCGACGTCTCGGCAAGCCGATGCGCGCTTTCGACGAAGAGGAGCCGCAATCCTCCGCGGCTGCGACGGGGACAAGCGGGGCACCGATCGATGAGGCCAAAGAGGACCGCTCGCGAGCACAGAGGTGATCCTCGCCGAGATGAGCCTTGAAAGCGGCTGACGTTCGTATATACTCGCGTGGACATTCTGCTGGGCTGCCTTGAAGGATCGGGCAGCCCTCACGTTACCCGCTATGCGCGCGCCGGGAGTGCGAGCGTGACAGATACGGAGCCTCGCATGAACAAAGAGACTGCTCTGACGCCTGAAGGCCAGTCGAAGCTCGAGGATGAACTCAAGCATCTGGAGACAGTCCGCCGCCGAGAGGTCGGCGAGCGCATCAAGGAAGCCAAGGAATTCGGCGACATCTCTGAGAACTCCGAGTATGACGACGCCAAGAACGAGCAGGCGTGGGTGGAGAGTCGCATCATCGAGATCACACAGATCCTCGCGCACGCAACGATCATCGACGTGCCTAGGAAGAGCGACAAGGTCACTCTGGGGAGCAAGGTGCAGCTCGAATCCAACGCCGGCAGCAAGCGGGTCTACCAGGTTGTTGGCTCGGCTGAGGCAGATCCCGCCGCCGACAAGATCTCGAACGAGTCGCCGGTTGGCTCGGCGATCCTCGGCCACAAGAAGGGTGACACCGTTTCGGTGACGACCCCATCCGGCAAGGTCATCGAGTACACCATTCGCTCGATCACTCGCTAGCGCGATGGCCGACGAGGAACGCAGCCTTGCCGAGAACCCCTCCGTCGCTTCGCCCGACGATCCATTCGCGACGCGCCGAGCCAGACTCGAGGCGCTGCGCGGGCGAGGGGTGCAGCCCTATCGCGATCGCTGGGACGTGACCGCGCACGCTGCGCAGCTGGACGAAGACTACGCGCAACTCGAGGCGGGCTCTGAGACGCAAGACGTCGTCAGCGTTGCTGGGCGGCTTGTAGCCAAGCGCGACCAGGGCAAAGTCATCTTCCTCGTCATTCGCGATGCCACCGGGGATTTGCAGCTGTTCACGCGTGTGAACGCGCTGGGTGAGCAGATGTTCGAGAGCGCGAGAGAATTCGATGTCGGTGACTGGATTGGCGCCGTCGGAACAGTGATGCGCACTCGGCGGGGCGAGCTATCGGTTGCGCCGAGCGAGGTCGTGTTGCTCTCGAAATCGCTGCGCCCACTGCCAGAGAAGTATCACGGACTCTCTGACACCGAGACTCGCTACCGCCAACGATACGTGGATCTCATCGTGAATCCAGATGTTCGCGAGGTCTTCGCGTCACGCTTCAAAATAGTGGCCGCAATTCGGCACTACATGAACTCGCAGGGCTACATCGAAGTCGAAACGCCGATGCTTCACCCGATCCCCGGTGGGGCGACCGCTCGGCCGTTCGTGACCCATCACAATGCACTCGACATGTCGCTGTACTTGCGAATCGCCCCCGAGCTGTACTTGAAGCGACTGCTTGTCGGAGGGTTCGAGCGCGTCTTCGAGATCAATCGGTCGTTTCGCAACGAAGGCATCAGCGTTCGCCACAACCCCGAGTTCACGATGCTTGAGGCGTATGAGGCGTTTGGCAACATGGAATCGATGATGGACCTGACCGAGGGGATCGTCACGAGCGTGGCTCTTGAAGTGCTCGGCACGCTCGACATTGAGTACCAAGGTGTTCGGGTGTCGCTCGCGCCTCCCTGGCGCCGGGCGACGATGATCGACCTGACGAGTGCTGCTGCTGGCGAGGACGTGAGTTTCGAGCGCACGCTCGAGGAACTTCGAACGACGTGTGACAAGCATGACGTCGAATACGAGGAAGATCACGGCAAAGGCAAGCTCATCACTGAGCTGTTCGAGAAGCTGGTCGAGCACACGCTCGTCGAGCCGACGTTCGTCACGATGTATCCCGCCGAGACATCTCCGCTTGCTCGGCGAAACGACGAGGACCCCAACCTCGTCGACCGATTCGAGCTCATCATCACCGGGCGGGAATTCGCGAACGCATTCTCCGAGCTCATCGACCCGGTCGATCAGCGGGCCAGGTTCGAAGCTCAGGCGGCCGCGAAAGAGGCCGGGGATGATGAAGCCATGTGGGTCGATGAAGACTACCTCCGAGCCCAGGAATACGGAATGCCGCCTGCTGGTGGGATGGGGCTGGGCGTGGATCGGCTTGTCATGCTTCTGACGGATTCGCCGTCCATTCGTGACGTCTTGCTGTTCCCGCAGCTGCGCACCGAAGGCTAGGGCTGCGAGCGGATCGGGAGACCTAGGCGGATCCTTGGGAGCGGACGCACGGGTTCCCCGCCGCTCCCCGAGCCTGTAACCAGCGGGTTTGTGCGAGGGTGGCAGAATCTGATACTCAAAGACTGTCGCGCGCAAATCTAAGTGTCGAGCGCTCAAGTCGCTGGCATCCGAATTGCTTTTCCACGCGTGTCGCACCTTTCATGTCAGGCGCGGCGGGTATACTTCCGATACATGCATTCAGAAGCATCTGGCGGCGACACAGTCTCGCCGAGAAGATAGGGAGGCCGCTCATGTTCGAGCGATTCACGGAGAAGGCGCGCCGAGTGGTTGTGTACGCGCAGGAGGAAGCGCGCATGCTCAACCAGAACTACATCGGCACCGAGCACCTGCTTCTCGGCCTCATCCGCGAGCAGGACGGCATTGCCGCCAAGGCGCTGGAATCTCTCAGCATCTCGCTTGAGGACGTGCATGCGCAGGTGGAGGACCTTATCGGCCGAGGCACGTTCGTGCCGACCGGCCACATCCCGTTCACCCCGCGCGCGAAGAAGGTGCTTGAGCTTTCGTTGCGCGAAGCGCTGCAGCTTGGCCACAACTACATTGGCACCGAGCACATTCTGCTCGGTCTGATCCGCGAGGGCGAAGGCGTGGCTGCGCAGGTGCTCCTCAACTTGGGGGCGGACCTGGAGAAGGTTCGCTCGGCGGTCATCCAGCTGCTCTCAGGCCACTACGGGAAGCCGGCGGAGGCCGGCGAGGAGCGTAGGGGCGGTGGCAGCAGCAGCAATCAGCTACTCGATGAGTTTGGTCGCAACCTCACGAAGCAGGCGCGCGATGGCAAGCTCGATCCGGTCATTGGTCGTGCCGGTGAGATCGAGCGCGTCATGCAGATCCTGTCGCGCCGCACCAAGAACAACCCTGTGCTCATTGGTGAGCCGGGTGTTGGCAAGACGGCGGTTGCCGAGGGCCTCGCACAGCGCATCGCTGCCGACGAGGTGCCCGAAACCATCAAGGACAAGCAGCTCTACACGCTGGACTTGGCAGCGTTGGTGGCCGGCAGCAAGTATCGCGGCGAGTTTGAGGATCGCTTGAAGAAGGTCATGAAGGAGATTCGCGAGCGTGGCGACATCATTCTGTTCGTCGATGAGATGCATACGCTTGTCGGTGCGGGGGCTGCGGAGGGTGCCATTGACGCGGCCAGCATCATCAAGCCCGCGTTGGCGCGCGGTGAACTGCAGACGATCGGCGCAACGACGTTGGATGAATACCGCAAGTACGTGGAGAAGGATCCTGCGCTCGAGCGCCGGTTCCAGCCTATTACGGTTGGCGAGCCCAGCGTCGAGGAGACGATTCAGATACTCAAGGGTCTTCGGGATCGCTACGAGGCACACCACCGAGTGACCATCACCGACGACGCCATAGAGGCGGCTGCCACGTTGGCGGACCGCTACATCTCAGACCGCTTCTTGCCGGACAAGGCCATCGACCTGATGGACGAGGCGGGCGCCAAGATGCGGATCAAGATGATGACCGCCCCTCCGGGCGTCAAAGAGGTCGACGATCGTCTGCGTCAGGTGCGCACGGAGAAGGAAGCGGCCATTGAGGCTCAGGAGTTCGAGAAGGCGGCTTCGCTGCGTGATCGTGAGAAGCAGATTCTCGGCGAGAAGCGTCAGATGGAAGAAGAGTGGCTCAAGCCGGACGCGCGGCGCGTCGTGGAAGTCACCGAGCACGAAATTGCCGAGGTCGTGTCGATGTGGACGGGTGTTCCTGTCACGGCACTGACCGAGGAGGAGACAGCCAAGCTGCTGCGTATGGAGACCGTGCTGCACGAGCGGATTGTCGGCCAGGACGAAGCTGTCGTGGCCGTGAGCAAGGCCATTCGCCGTGCTCGCGCTGGGCTCAAGGACCCGCGGCGCCCAAGTGGTTCGTTCATCTTCCTGGGCCCGTCAGGTGTCGGCAAGACCGAGCTGTCCAAGGCGCTGGCCGCGTTTCTGTTTGGCAGCGAAGATGCGCTCATCAGTCTCGACATGTCGGAGTACATGGAGAAGCACACCGTGTCGCGGCTGATAGGCTCGCCTCCAGGCTACGTTGGATTTGACGAGGGCGGTCAACTGACCGAACAGGTCCGCCGCCGCCCATATTCGGTGATCTTGTTCGACGAGATCGAGAAAGCACATCCGGACGTCTTCAACATCCTTCTGCAGATTCTCGAAGAGGGCCGGTTGACGGATGCCCAGGGTCGCCGAGTCGATTTCAAAAGCGCGATCGTGATCATGACGAGCAACATCGGGGCTCGTGACATCGTCAAGACGACAACGCTCGGTTTCGCTCCTCAGGGTGCTGAGGGTGGCATCGGCTATGAGATGGTCAAAGAGCGCGTCACGGGCGAGCTGAAGAAGGCGTTTCGTCCGGAGTTCCTCAACCGTGTGGATGAAGTCATTGTCTTCCACGATCTGAGCAATGAGGAAATCGAGCAGATCGTGGACCTCATGGTCGACCGCCTGCGCGATCAGCTGCTCCTGCAGGGCTTCGGCATCGCGCTTACGGAAGAGGCGCGCACACTTCTTGCCAGTGAGGGCTTCGACTCGACCCTCGGCGCTCGGCCGCTGCGCAGGGCAATCCAGCGCAGTCTGGAGGATCCGCTGTCGGAGCAGATCCTCGCGGGCAACTGGCAGGCCGGCGACATCATCGAGGTCTTTGGCGAAGATGATCATCTTGCCTTCCGCAAAGGCGAGGGTTCGGTCCCCGTGCCGACTCGGCGAGCGCCCGAGAGCGTTCTTGACACATCGGTCACGAGCATCGTCGAAGGCGGCTCGTCGCGCGGCGACGCCGTTTCCGGCGGCGCGGCAAGCCAGTAGTCGAGGATGGCGAAGGCGCACAGCGTCTGGCGATGTCAAACATGCGGCGCGGCGGCTCCGCGCTGGATGGGCCGATGTAGCGAGTGTGGCGAATTCGGAAGCCTCGTTGAAGAGATCGAGCAGCCTGTCGGCGCACGTCGGCAGGCTCCTTTCTTGCCTGCCGAGATGATCAGGCTAGACGCTGTAGGCGATGCGGCAGCTCAGCGCACACCCGTTGGGATCGATGAGCTGGACCGGGTTCTCGGCGGTGGGCTTGTCGGCGGCTCCCTCGTGCTGCTTGGTGGTGAGCCCGGTATCGGGAAGTCAACACTGCTTCTGCAGGCGGCCGACGCACTCGGAGCTTCGGGCGCGGACGTGCTGTACGTGTGTGGCGAGGAGTCGCCACAACAGGTTGGGTTGCGCGCGAAGCGGCTCGGGACAGCATCCGGCAGGGTCGCCCTCCTGCCGGAACTCGAGATTGGAGCCGTCGAGGCGGCCGTTCGCGAACACACGCCACATGTGCTTGTCGTCGACTCGATTCAGACCGCATTCGACGCCGAACTCACGGGTGCGCCCGGAAGCGTCGGGCAGGTACGCGCGTGCACTGCACGGCTGATGCGACTTGCTAAGGATCTTGGTGTCACGACACTGCTCGTTGGCCACGTGACCAAGGATGGCGCCATCGCGGGTCCGCGTGTCCTCGAGCACATGGTGGATGCGGTGCTGTACTTCGAAGGCGACCGGGACCATGCATTTCGGATCGTCCGAGCCGTGAAGAACCGCTTCGGTTCGGCCAGCGAGATCGGGATATTCGAGATGGGAGAGCGTGGGCTTGTGGGGGTCGGGTCCCCGAGTGCGATGCTTCTCGCGGAGCGCGCGGATGGCGTGACTGGCTCTGCCGTGATGGCCGCGATGGAAGGAACACGTCCGCTCCTGGTCGAAATCCAAGCGCTCGTCGCGCCCAGCAATCTGCCTGCACCGCGTCGGCTTGCGAACGGGATCGAGACGTCGCGGCTGCTTCAGGTGCTCGCCGTGCTCGAGCGACGCGCGAGGCTGTCATTCGCCACACATGACGTGTACGTGTCAGTCGCTGGAGGACTGCGCGTGGCCGAGCCAGCCGTCGATCTTCCGCTGGCGGCGGCTCTGGCGTCTGCGCTGTCGGATCGGCCGCTGGCCCCCGATGTTGCGGTCTTTGGCGAGCTCGGACTGACGGGCCAGGTTCGTCCGGTTGCACAGGCGACTGCTCGGTTGCGTGAAGCGGCTCGGCTGGGAATGAAGAGGGTGGTGGGCCGAGCGCCAGCCTCGCTGGATCCCTCAGAGGCTCACGCACTTACGTCCGTTGCGACCGTGGCCGACGCTTTGGAGACTCTGCAATGAACACGCCTGCGGCTCCTCTCGTGCCGCTCAAGACCGAGAACCGGCTTATCGTTGACGCCAGGTCGTGGCAAAATCAACCTGACGCCCCCGCCGATCAGACAGGAGTCCCCTTGGTGGACCAACGGACGAGGGAACTGCTTCGAGAAGAACTGAGGAAGGTCGCGCCCGGCATGCGCCTGCGCGAAGGTCTTGACATGATCCTTGCGGCGGGCACCGGAGCACTTGTCGTTATCGGTGATGAGGCGGCCATGAACGATCTGTGCAATGGCGGCTTCCACATCGATACGCCGTTCACCCCGCAGCGGCTCTTCGAACTCGCGAAGATGGACGGCGCCATCATCCTTGACCAGGATGTTGAGCGCATACTGCGTGCGAACGTGCACCTCGTTCCTGATGCCTCATTGCCCACGTCCGAGACGGGGATGCGGCATCGTACGGCCGAGCGCGTGAGTCGGCAGACTAAGGCCCTGGTCATTTCGGTCTCTCAGCGAAGAGAAGTCGTGAGCCTGTATCTTCGCGGTCGCCGTCTGACGCTTGAGAACACGGAGGTCGTGCTCACCAAGGCGAATCAAGCGCTCTCAACGTTGCAGAACTACCGGGTTCGTCTCGACGAGGTACTCGATCACCTGACGCATCTCGAGTTCGACGACATTGTCACGCTCGGCGACATCGCTGCAGCCATAGGCCGCTTCGAAATGGTTCGGCGGGTTGCGGCGGAAGTTGACCGCTACATCGTTCAACTGGGTACGGAGGGGCGCCTCGTGCAGATGCAGGCCGATGAGCTGTCGGCCAACGTCAACGATCAGTATCAGTTGCTGATTCGAGACTATGCTGCCGATCCCTCACCTCGCTTCTGCCTGACGGTAATGTCGCGTCTGCGGGATCTGCCCCTCGAGCGGCTCCTCGAGGCAGATGCCGTTGCGCACGAGCTCGGACTCGCCGCTTCCGATCGCGCCGAGCATCATGTGCGCACCCGCGGCTATAGGATCTTGGCGCAAATACCGGCGCTTCCCTCGACCGTGGTTGGCCGGATCGTTGAGCGTTTCGGCTCGCTTCCCAACCTTGTTGCCGCGTCCGTCGGCGATCTCGATGAGGTTGACGGGGTGGGAACTCGGCGCGCCCGAGCGATCGTGAACGGGCTCTCGCGGATTCGATCTCACGCGTCGCTGTAGGGCTGGGGCGCGCCGCAATCTGTTGAGCTGAAGAAAGCCCTGGTTCCTGCCGATAAACCCTGTGTTGGCATCGGGCGGTTCGCGAGCTTGGCGAGAGCCCAGAACAGTAGGTGGGAGGTGAGGGCGCGCGGCTTTGCGCAGCCGCACTGCCGGTCATCATGATCCAGGCCATCACCCGGTTTTCGTTTGTAACGGGCGGTCTCCTGGGAGGGTACGCGGTCACGCGACTGGTCGACTGGGAAAGCGACCTTGGTGTTCCCCAGTACTACGTCATCTTCCTTCTAATCATTCTCGGGGGCTCCATAGGGTACGTGTTCGGCGGAATCATCGGCCGAGAGTTGACTATTCAGTGGCAGCGCGCCGAGCAATCGATTCACGCAACTGCACCCGCCGATCTCATTCTGGGAACAAGCGGACTCGTTGTTGGATTGCTTGTCGCACTCCTCGCGTCCCAGCCTTTGAGGCTCATCACTCCACAGTGGTTGTCGCTGGCAACGACCGCTCTTCTTATGGTCGTGAGCGTCTACGTGTGCGTGAATATCGCCCTGCTCAAACGCCGAGATTTCGCTGCTGCGTTTCCTCGGCTGGCTCCGACAGAACTCGCAGCTGCCGAGGAGCGCTCGCTGCTGCTTGACACGAGCGCGGTAATCGACGGACGTTTCGTGGACCTGCACAAGCTCGGCTTCATGCCGGGTGAGCTGCGGGTGCCGCGCTTCGTCCTTGCCGAACTGCAGACACTGGCCGACTCTGGCGACGACACCCGTCGAGCTCGGGGACGCCGAGGGCTCGACTTGCTGGCGTCGCTTCCCGACGACGAGCGGGTCACGGTCTTTGAAGCTGACTACGACGACACTGCCGCAGTTGACGACAAGCTCCTACGCCTCTCGGCAGACTCGAAGAGCATGATGGTGACCGTCGACTACAATCTAGCCAAGGTGGCTCGTGTGCGTGGCATCGACGTGCTCAATCTCAACGATGCGGCAGGGGCACTCAGGCCGAACTTCTTGCCAGGCGAATCGATTCATCTCAAGATCGTCAAGCCCGGCAAGGAAGCCGAACAAGGCGTTGGCTACCTAGACGACGGAACGATGGTCGTCGTTCAGGGCGGCCGTAGAAACGTCGGTTCTGAGACTGAGGTGGAGGTCACGAGCGTGCTACAGACGTCCGCTGGCCGCATGGTGTTCGCTCGCGTTGCAACCGAGAGCATAGCTGCGAGTGCGACGGCGTGAGTCCGACGCGCGCTGCTGTCATCATCGTCGCCGGCGGAACTGGCGAGCGTCTTGGGCGACCGGGCGGAAAACAGCTTGCACCGGTGCATGGCAAGCCGGTGCTGTCCTGGGCGCTTGCTGCTTTCGATAGGGTGCCTGCCATCGACCTCGTCGTGATCGTTTGCGATCCGAATCGGGCAGATGAGTTTGCCGAGCAGGCGGTGAAGCCCATCGATCCAGTCACGGCTGTGCGCTTCGCGGCAAGTGGCAACACTCGGCAGGAATCGGTGGCAAGCGGGCTGGAGACCCTGCCTGATGACATCGACGTCGTGCTCGTGCACGATGGCGCGCGTCCGCTCGTGACCCCGGAACTCGTCAGCGAGGCGCTGGCGGCCTTTCGAGCTAGTCGCGCCGACGGCTTGTTCGTTGGCCATCCCGCAATTGACACGCTCAAGATCGTCGATGGCGGCGTAGTTGTCGAAACGCCAGACCGTTCGCGATTCTGGACCGTACAGACCCCCCAAGTCTTTGCGCCAGATGTGTTGCGCGCGGCATATTCTGCGGCAGCGGCGAGCGGGTGGGCGGGGACTGATGACGCGTCACTTGTGGAGCGCAATGGCGGCGTAGTCGCCGCCTTTCTGGGTCCGCGGGATAACATCAAGGTGACCGTCGCCGAAGACCTGCTCTTCGTGGAGGCGGCGCTAAGGTATCGGGAGAGTAGGGAGCCGTAGCCATGCGGATCGGGCTCGGGTACGACGTGCACGCATTCGCCGAGGGCCGCAGGTTGATCCTCGGGGGTGTCGAGGTCGATCACGACCGAGGGTTGCTCGGCCATTCGGACGCCGACGTGTTGGCGCATGCTCTGGCCGACGCGGTACTCGGCGCACTGAGAGCTGGTGACATCGGCAAGCTGTTTCCCGACACGGATCCGCAGTTCCTCGGCGCGAATTCGATGGATCTGCTTGCTCGGGTCGGGAGGCTTGCCACAGATCAGGGATGGCGCGTTGTTGACGCGGACTGCGTGCTCGTTCTCGAGCAGCCCACGATCTCGCCCTATCGCGATCGCATGCGCGAGAACATGGCGCGGGCACTCGATGTCGACGTTGAGTGCGTCGGGCTCAAGGCCACCACTACCGAAGGCCTGGGTTTTGAAGGTCGCCGAGAGGGCGTCGGGGCGCAGGCAGTGGTGCTCATGGAACGGATGTGGCCGACCCACGACGCGTGAGTGCACTGCTAGACTGGTTCAGCACGATCTGCCGAGGGACCAGCACGGATGACCGGATCTACACCGGGCGGTGCGATGTTCGACCGACTGCGCGAAGATATCAGGAGCGTGAAGGATCGTGACCCTGCAGCCACGTCCGCGGTCAGCGTTCTGTTCAACTACCCGGGAATCCACGCGTTGTGGGCTCATCGAATCAACCATTGGCTGTGGTCGCACGGCCGCCACGGACTTGCGCGATGGGGTTCTCAGAACGCTCGCTTCTTCACGGGCATTGAGATCCACCCCGGGGCGACCATTGGCCGCCGTTTCTTCATCGACCACGGCATGGGAGTCGTTGTTGGCGAGACCACGGTGATCGGTGACGATGTCACTCTCTATCAGGGGGTCACATTGGGGGGCACTGGCAAGGAGCACGGCAAGCGCCACCCCACGCTTCAAGATTGTGTGGTCGTCGGCGTGGGTGCGACGGTTCTCGGCAACATCACGATCGGCCATGGCAGCAGGGTTGGTGGCGGCGCAGTGGTCATCAATGATGTCCCGCCGCATTGCACGGTTGTGGGCGTGCCTGGGCGCGTGGTACGACAAGAGGGAAGTCGCGTTGATGTGATCGATCTGCACCATGAGGACCTGCCTGATCCGGTCGTGCAGATGTTCCGGGCCTTGCAGCGTCGGATAGACCGCATCGAAGAGTGTTGTCCGGGCGGCGCGCTCCCGCCCGAAGAAGAGGCACCAGAGTCGATCACTGAGGCCGAGGATGGCTCGTTGTCGCTGGACTTTGAAGACGGGCGCTGGCAGGTATAGACTCGGCGGCGCTTGAGGGCGCTCCATCGACCATTGTGTAGCGCCCGCGCGCTGCATCGGAGGATACGCATGCGCGTCTACAACACGTTGAGCCGGTCGAAAGAGGAGTTCGCACCACGCGAACCGGGCAAAGTGGCGATGTACGTGTGCGGGCCAACAGTCTACAACTTCATCCACATTGGCAACGCACGGACGTTCCTCTCTTTTGATGTCATACGGCGCTACCTTGTGCACCGGGGCTATGAGGTCACGTTCGTCCAGAACGTGACCGACGTGGACGACAAGATCATCAATCGCGCAAACGAAGAGGGGCGCTCCGCCTCCGAGGTTGCGAAGGAGTACACGACAGCGTTCATCGCTCAGATGCACGAACTGGGTGTTGAGGATCCGACGGTTCGTCCGAAGGCCACGGAGACGATCCCGGAGATGATCGACCTGATCGAGCGTCTCGTCTCCACCAATCACGCGTACGTGGTCGACGGCGACGTGTACTTCTCGGTACGCAGCTTTCCCGAGTACGGCAAGCTCTCCGGCCGAGATATCGACGAGATGCACACGCAAGCACGCGTGGAAGCCGACGACCGCAAGCGCGATCCACTGGACTTCGCGCTCTGGAAGGCGGCGAAACCGGGGGAGCCGCACTGGCCCAGTCCGTGGGGTGAAGGACGGCCTGGGTGGCATATCGAGTGCTCGGCGATGTCGGAGATGGAACTGGGGCTGCCGTTCGACATCCACGGCGGTGGAAGCGACCTGATCTTTCCGCACCACGAGAACGAGATCGCCCAGTCCGAGGCCGCGACCGGCAAGCAGTTCGCGCGCTATTGGCTGCACGGCGGCATGCTGCAGATCAACCAGGAGAAGATGAGCAAGTCGCTCGGCAATTTCTTGCTCCTCAAAGATGTGCTCGCGTCCTACGACAAGAACGTCGTCCGGCTGCTGATGCTGCAGACTCACTACCGCAGCTCTCTCGACTTCTCAGATTCGCGACTTGAAGAGACCACGCACGCCTTCGCGCGTCTGGCGAACCTCGTCCGCAATCTGCGGTGGGCCCGCGACCTGGCCGTATGCGGGCTTGGGGTTTCTGCGGACGCACTGGACGGATTGCGGTCGTCCATCTCGGCGACGCAGAAGAAGTTCGACGCCGACATGGACGATGACTTCAACACAGCGGGAGCGCTTGCTTCCGTCTTCGAACTCGCGCGTGCGGCCAACACCTTCCTTGCCGAGCACCAGATGGATCTATGCGAGGAGGATCGCCAGGTGTTGTGTCATGCCGAAGATGTCGTGATTGACCTCCTGGGGGTGCTCGGCGTCCAGATTGGCGAGAACGAGAAGGCGACGTACCCGCCGGCCGTCTTCGAGCTGGCGAAGAGCGTTGCGGGCTATAACGGTGCCGACGCGCAGGCCGCAGTCGATGCGCTCCTCAAGACGCGTTCAGTTGCGCGTGCTGAGAAGAACTGGGAGCTCGCCGATGTCGTGCGCGACGGACTGACCCGACTCGGCTTTCAGATTGAAGACACGCCGCAAGGTGCGCGCGTCGTCTACAACCGGTAGCGGCGGGTCGAGACGTGCAGATTGTCGAGGGCCGCAACGCAGTGATCGAAGCGCTTCGGGCGGGAGTCCCCGTGCGGCGGGTGCTCGTGGCCCACGGGACCAAGCCCGACCGCGCTCTCGACGAAATCGAGCGCCGCGCGGCCGATGCTGGAGTCGCGGTGGAGCGCGTTGGCAGGCGTGAGCTCGACGCCAAGAGTGAGCGCGGCTCGCACCAGGGCGTGCTTGCTGAGGCCGCGCCGTACGCATACGCATCCCTAGATGATGTGTTGGCCCGCGCAGCGGCGAAAGAACGCTCGCTCATCATCGCGCTTGACCACGTTACCGACCCCGGAAATCTCGGCGCGATCGTGAGAACTGCCGAGGTCGTTGGTGCCGACGGAGTGATCGTCGCCAAACGCCGCGCGGCAGCTGTGACTCCCGCTGCCTACAAGGCGTCAGCCGGCGCGCTCGCCCATGTGGCGCTCGCCCAAGAACCCAATGTGGTTCGCGCGCTCGAGCGCTGCAAGAAAGCCGGCTTCTGGATCGCAGGTGCCTCAGAGCACGCGAACCAGTCGGTGTGGGATGCACCGCTCGACGGGCGGATTGTGCTCGTGGTTGGCTCGGAAGGCGAAGGGCTGGCGCGGCTCACGCGCGAGACGTGCGACTTCCTCGCGAGGCTTCCGCAGGTCGGCAAGATCGGCTCGCTGAACGTCGCTCAAGCGACAACGGCGATCGCTTACGAGTGGCTTCGTCGCGGATCGGGCGGCGAATAGTCGTGCGCGCGCTTGTCGTTGACGGCTACAACGTGATCAAGCAGACAGCGTCCTACAGCGTGCTGGCCGAGGAGGACCTCGACGCTGCGCGCGCAGCCCTCGTTTCCGACGTGTCGGCGTTTGCTCACGGCGAGTGGGCCGCCACGATCGTCTTTGATGGGCACAACAACGTGCTGTCGACGGGGTCACCGCATGACGTCGACGGCGTGACGGTGGTCTTCTCCCGGTTTGGAGTAGACGCCGACACGGTCATCGAGAAGCTCGCGCATGGCGCGCGAGAGCGTGGTGAGCAGGTCACGGTGGTGACCTCCGATGCACAGACTCAGTGGACGGTGCTCGGCGGCACGGTCTCGCGGATGTCATCCGCGGAGTTTCACGGTGAGCTTGAGGCGGGTAGTCGCGAGTGGGAAGAGCATGCACCCGTGGGGGAGACCAAAGGACGTCTCGAGGATCGCATCGCGACCGAGACGAAGGAGCGTTTGTGGCGCTGGGCTCGAGGACTCGAGTAGCGCAACGTCATTCGAGGGCCTCGCGCAAACCGCCGTTTGGAAGAAACCACGGAAACATAGTGATGTTTTCGTTGACACGCGACAAGGGCGGACCTATCGTCAGGACATGACGATGTTGTAGCCCTGCAGTCCTTTCGCGGCGTGCGATTCTGCCTCGAGCGGATCATGGGCACCTGATACCGAAAGTCTCACCGATGTCACAACAACGCGGGACAGCAGCACGGCGCATGCGTCCGGCAGGTCTGGGGGATGGGGAGCGTGTGCTCGTGGCGGCCGCCAAGGGCGGGGATGAGGCCGCGTCTGCGGAAATCTGCCGCAGGTACCGCGGGATGATCAGCTGGAAGGCCCGCTCGTACTATCTGGCCGGTGCCGATCGGGAGGACATCGTCCAAGAGGGTCTTATTGGCTTGTTCAAGGCGATTCGAGACTACGATTTCTCTCGGCAAGCCAGCTTCCGGTCGTTCGCCGACATGTGCGTGACTCGGCAGATGATCACCGCGGTCAAGGCGGCCACACGCCGCAAGCACGCGCCGCTCAACGGATATGTCTCGCTCTCCCCAGCGCCCGATGACGAGGCGAGTCATCAGTCGATGGCCGACGTCCTGGCCGAGCGAGGCATTGTCGATCCCGCTGAGATGGTCGTGGCCGCGTGGGAGAGTGACTTCATTCGCTCTGGGATGGCCGAGTCAATGTCGAGCCTCGAGTCCAAAGTGCTCGCGCTTCATTGCGATGGCCGCTCGTACCGGGAAATCGCCGAGCGTCTCGGCTGCCACACGAAGACGGTGGACAACGCCTTGCAACGCGCCAAACGCAAGGCCGAGTCGCAAGTTCTGCTCTGCCGGGCCTCCTGAGCGCTGGCCAGGTGGCGAGGTCTGCTTCCGCAGCAGACGGTCTCTTCGAGCGCTCGTCAATACAGGGAGTAGTCCTTGACCACCCGCATGGATTGCATGCCGAATTGCCACGGAGCTCCGACCTTCTCGGCAGTCCATGGTTCGTTGGTGAAGACCTGAGTCCGGGTCGAGAAGTCCCACCTCTGCCCGATAGCGAAGCCGAACAAGACGATTCTCACTCGGGATTCGGTGAGGTCTTCGCGCGCCGGCAGTCGTTGTCCATTCGGTCCGAACAGGCGAGGCACAAGATAGAGCTTCTCAACCCCAGGTTCCGCTGGAGCTGCATTGAACTGCTCTGCGGTCGCGAGCGTCGGCGAATACTGAGGGTTCACCGCCCATTTCAGCGACGAGTACATGCCGTCGAGCCATGAATTGTAGTAGAGATGCACGCTCTGGTAGCCGGGATCAGGCCGTATCTGGAGCTCCATTGGCGACCAGCGTCCCCACTTCTGGCCCGTCATCGTCACGACGCTGCCGAGTGTCATCGCCGCAAGTAGGACCGACACGACTGCGATGCGTGCTACTCGGACTGCCGGGGCGGCGTCCTTCTCGGAGAACGCGCCCGTGCATGCTCTGGCGATAGTCAGCGCCAAGAATGGCAGGAGGGGGAGCAGATAGTAGGAGTGCTTGTGGAAGCCAATGTAGTAGCCGAGGTAGAGCACGACGAATGTGAGTACGAAGCGGTCTCCGGGCTCTCGCTTGGCGGCCATCACCCATACGCCCGCAGCGGCAACCGCAGCGGCCAAAGGAAACAGAGCCCACATGAGTTCGCTTCCCAGGGTGTAGCCCCAGAAATACATGTCGTGTGACAGCATCCCCGGGCCTTGTGAGACGCTTATCATCGAACTGATGAGCAGCCGAGGTCTCATCACAAGTTGAACTGCGTACCAGGATCCCCCGACGACAATCGATGTTGCGACAAACACCCACGTCCGCTTCTCACGCAGCCAGGAGAATCCCAATTGTGCCCACGACCTCCACGCTGCTAGGCCGAAGAGCGCGAGGATGGCAGGCTGTTTCGTCAGAGTCGCCAACCCAAGGAGCACGCCACCGACCGCCGCGTCGGACATCGCGCCAGAGCGCGACGAACGAACGTAGAAGAAGACTCCCCCCATCAGCAAAGCCACAAAGAGGGAGTCGACTTGGATGTTGTGATTCACCAGCACCATGCCAGGCATCACGGCGAGCACAGCCGCCGAGATTAGACCGGTGCGCTCGTCAAACAGCATTCTGCCGAGCAGGAACGTGATGACGACTGAAGCGATTCCTGACAGCACCGAGATCATTCTCGTGCCCGCCACAATCGGTCCGTGAAGTCGGACGACCATTGCGGCTAGGGCCGTGAACAACGGAGGGTTGTTCAGGTCCACGGGGTTGTAGAAGATCGACAGCAGTGCACGGGATGCCTCGCGCTGTGCATGCTCTAGGTAGAAGATCTCGTTGTAGACCTGAAACCCTCCGGGTCCTTCGCGCAGGTATGCTGCCCGGAGGATTGTGGCGAGCACGACGATCCCGCCAACGAACAGCCACGTCGTGGTCCGTCGCGCTTGGAGGGTGTGGTCGGCGGGCTCGATGCTATCGGAGTCCCTTGTTCCCACCTGCCACTCCATTCGCAAGGCGGCGCTTCACGCCGGATTCAAGTGGACTCAGAATAGCAAACGACTTCCGGACGTTGACGAACTGCGCGGGTGGTGGAAGCACATCACAGCAGGTAGAATCCCAAGGAATGCTGGCGTAGCTCAATGGCAGAGCAACTGATTTGTAATCAGTAGGTTGCGGGTTCAACTCCTGTCGCCAGCTCCATGCAATCTCGCGACGGCTTGGATGACGATCACCTCCAGGTCGCCGACTTCTCGGTCACGGCTGTTGTGGCGAAGGTTCTGCGCGCGGGTCTCTCGGCACCTGATCGTCCTTCCACAGGATCTCGGTGATTTCCACGGGCTCGGCGATGTTCTTGAGTTCGAACTGGCCGAAGCTCGCAGTCCGCGCTTTGGCGGCAGGTGCGGCTGAGCCAACGTCGGCAGTTGCGAAGACCTGCCCCCCGTCGGCAAGGTTCATGACACGCGCGGCTAGATTGAGCCCGGCGCCGATGAACGGGCGCCCGCCTTTGTCCAGGACCACCTCACCAGAGGCGAGCCCCATTCGCACCCAGATTTCGCGCTCGTTGGGGTGCGAGGCATTGTAGGTTGCGAGCGCGTCTTGTCCCCGGATTGCCGCCTTGAGAGCGTCAGCAGCGGATTCGAAAGCGGCCACAACTCCGTCGCCTCCGGTCGACTTGCCGCTTCCATGATTTGCCGAGATCACGGGGACGAGAAGGTCCCGGTGACGTTGGATCGTCTTCGCGGTGGCCACACTGCCGTCCTCCTCGGTGATTCGAGAGAACGACTTCATGTCCGTGATGAGTACGGTGCGAACTGACGTGTGCTTGGACGCGAGCTTGTCCTCGGCAGTTGAGATGAGGCGCAGTAACTCGTCGACGTCGGCATCCTCGGCGGCCATGGAGGTCGGGTAGGCGGTCGAGCGCGCGTCGATGAAAGAGCCCGGCGGGAAGAGCGTCTCGCGGATTGCCACGAAGGCCAGAGCGGCAACTGCCGAGGAGCCCAGCACGATTGTCGTGTTGGCTCCGGTTGCCGGGGCCTTGAGCGCGAGGTGAGCCAGTGAGCTTCCAATCCACAGGACCGCCACTCCGGCGGCAGTGCCCGCGAGTGACATCAGGAAGCGCGGCTGTCCTTTGATGCGACGGGCGATCAGCCCAGATGCCGCAGCTGCAGCCACCCACACCGCGACCTGCAACAGGAGAATCGCTGGATTCCCGATGTGGGCAAACGTCGACGCAAAGTCTTCGACAGCTGCTGGCGAGATCGACTGGAGGCTCTTCATGACCCAGGCGCCCGACAGGAAGGTCTGCGGCATCTTTGCGAAGGAGACTGCCGCAGGTTGTTGCCCACCGGTGATGAGCGCTCCGATCGAAGGATGCGCCGTCAACATGCCGAGGAGTTCTGTGGCGAGGCAAGCCACCCCAGCGGCGACGGCACCTTCGACTGGGCCGAGCAGGTAGCCAGCAAGTGCCGCAGCCGCCCAGAGCGGCCCGAAATACGCGCCGATGAGTGCTACGCCTATGAGGATGAACACAGTCGCGCCGCGCCCGCCCAGGTATCGCTCGGCGAAGAACAGGGCCAGGGTGATGACGATTCCGGCGATCGGGCTAACGGCCAGGATCGGCAGGCAGAGTCCGGCGAGTGCCAGCAGGACGCCGAGTTCTGTGTTGATGGCGGCCAGGACTCCTACGCCCAGGGCGATGACAATTGGGAGCCAAACCGGCCGGACGTGCATCCCGGCCATCCCGGCCCACGCTAGTGCGGCGATGGCCGCGGCCCCAAACCACTTGAGTAGCTGGGTGTTCCGTTGTTGTGTCGGATTGGGCACCGCTTCTCCTCACTCTCATGGTGCATTTCGCGCTTTCGGCAGCGTCTGGTACTGTCCAGTCAGGGACGCTCGTCGTCGGCACGCTCGACCGCACATCCGCATTCCCATGACAGGGAGAAGAGACATGTCTCGCGAAGAGTTTCTCGGCCGTGTGCCCATTTTCGCCAACTGCTCTACCGATGAAATATCGGCAATCGCGGCCGTCGCGCAGGAGGGCTTCTTTCAGCCTGGTCAGATTATCGTCACGCAAGGCACTCCGGGACAGGCCTTCTACGTGATCACCGATGGGCGCGTGGAGATCCTTCGAGACGGCGTGTCGCTGGGCGCGTTTGGCCGCGGCGACTTCTTTGGCGACATGTCGCTGCTTGATGCCGCGCCCAGATCGGCGACGATTCGCGTCCTGGAGCCCGAGCCGGTATCGTGTCTGATGCTTTCGAGCTGGGATTTCCGGGCCTTTCTCGAGCGTCACCCCTCGATTGCGATCAAGCTTCTTGAAGTGCTGAGCCGACGTCTGAGGGTGGCAGATGAGCGGCTTGGCAGGTACGGGGGTTGATGGCTGCCAGTGAAGGAGCTAGTCCGACTACGAGAGTAGCGGAACGCCTGAATGTACGGTCAAGTCGGATGCGGGTGACCTCTCTTACTAGTATGTCGCGCTCGCGCAAGAGAGGGGAGGGGCGCGCTCTGATCGTTGCTTGAGTGCGACGGCGTGGTCGCTGCAAGGCTCAAGGTCGAGGGGATGCGGATACGCCCGGCACCGTGTGAGTCGTTGACACTGACCATGACGATAGCTTACTATCCCGTCTGCCTTTCCAGGGGCGCCGCAACTTGAAAAGCGTACAGAGGGTCTATTTTTTTGTCTCGCGGGGGTGTGCCCGAGTGGCTAAAGGGGACGGGCTGTAAACCCGTTGGCTATGCCTACCATGGTTCGAATCCATGCGCCCCCACCACGAGCCCGTTGTCGGAGCTCATCAAGGTACTGAAACGTGCCCACATAGCTCAGTCGGCAGAGCACTTCCTTGGTAAGGAAGAGGTCACCGGTTCAAGTCCGGTTGTGGGCTCCACGGACACTAGTCAGCTCCCCGAGTCGGTGCGAGCGATGGCATTCGGCGGTGTAGCTCAGTTGGTTAGAGCACGCGGTTCATACCCGCGGCGTCGCTGGTTCGAGTCCAGCCACCGCTACCAGGCACCACGCGCTGCCCGAACGGCAGCGCTTGAGCAACACATAGCGTTCAGCCACCATGCACACATGCAGGCTTTCTTGAGACGGATTGCGGTCAGCACAGGCGAGGCCGACGCCGTCACAGAAGTCCCCGAAGGAGGAGACTCATGGCGAAGCAGAAGTTCGAGCGTACTAAGCCCCACGTCAACGTCGGCACTATCGGCCACGTGGACCACGGCAAGACCACGCTGACGGCGGCAATCACGAAACACCAGGCCGAAAAGGGTTTCGCTGACTTCACGCCGTTCGATCAGATCGACAAGGCTCCGGAGGAGCGCGAGCGCGGCATCACCATCGCCATCGCTCACGTGGAGTACGAGACAGACACGCGGCACTACGCCCACGTTGACTGCCCGGGCCACGCCGACTACGTCAAGAACATGATTACGGGTGCGGCTCAGATGGACGGAGCGATTCTCGTCATCGCCGCGACGGACGGTCCTATGGCGCAGACCCGCGAGCACATTCTGCTCGCACGACAGGTCGGTGTCCCCTACATCGTCGTCTTCTTGAACAAGTGCGACATGGTTGACGACGAGGAACTCATCGAACTCGTCGAGATGGAGGTCCGCGAGCTGCTCAGCGAGTACGAGTTCCCGGGCGATGACACCCCGATCATCAAGGGCTCGGCGCTCAAAGCGCTCGAGGGCGACGCGGCATGGACTGGCGCCATCGATGAGCTCCTGGAGGCCGTTGACACATTCATTCCGGAGCCCAAGCGCGACATCGACAAGCCGTTCCTGATGGCAGTCGAGGATGTCTTCACCATCACCGGTCGTGGTACCGTCGCTACCGGACGTGTGGAGCGTGGGGTTGTGCACGTCGGCGACGAGGTTGAGATCGTCGGTATCACCGAGACTCGCAAGACCGTCGTCACCGGAGTCGAGATGTTCCGCAAGCTGCTCGACGAGGCACAGGCCGGCGACAATATCGGCGTTCTGCTTCGCGGCATCGCGCGTACCGACATCGAGCGTGGTCAGGTTCTGTGCAAGCCGGGCTCAGTCACTCCGCATACCGAGTTCATGGGCCAGGTCTACATCCTGACGAAGGAGGAAGGCGGCCGTCACACGCCGTTCTTCGATGGCTATCGCCCGCAGTTCTACTTCCGGACGACGGACGTGACCGGAGTTGCCCATCTTCCGGAGGGCACGGAGATGGTCATGCCGGGCGACAACGTGGAAATCCGCGGCGAGCTGATCAACCCGATTGCGATGGAGGAGGGTCTGCGCCTCGCTATTCGTGAGGGCGGCCGCACGGTCGGTTCGGGACGAGTTGTCAAGATCATCAAGTAGGACCCTCTCGTGCGCTTTCGAAACACGCGGGGTCCGGCTTTCTGCCGGACCCCGTTTCAACGCTCGCAAGCAGGTCGAACGAGTTTGACAGTGCCGAAAACAGGGTGCTAGAGTACCCTTCCGTGCCCGCACCGCTCATGGAACGGGGCGGCAACCAGGAGGACCCATGCGAACGCTGGTCACGCTGGCCTGCACCGAGTGCAAGCGCCGGAACTACACCACCAACAAGAACAAGCAAAATAACCCCGAACGCATCGAGTACAAGAAGTACTGTAAGTGGTGCAAGACCCACACCGTTCATCGCGAGACTCGGTAGGGGTCAAGCGACTGGCGGGGAGTAGGCCAGTAGCTCCAATGGTAGAGCGCCGGTCTCCAAAACCGGATGTTGGGGGTTCGAGTCCCTCCTGGCCTGCCAGCAACTTGATAGTCGTGGTGTAGGCCACGGTGACATTGCTCGAGGCGATCTTAGAATCGCCGGAACGGACGGATGAGGATGGCCAAGTCAGTAGCGGGTGATGGTTCGGCGATAGACAAGCGTGCCAAAGCCAGCAAGCCAGGCAAGGCCACGCCAAGTGGCCCCGCGGGCTTCTTCGGACGGATCGCCCAGTATTTTCGCGACGTACGCGCTGAAATGACGCGCGTGGTTTGGCCGACCCGACCGGAGATACTTAATTCAAGCGTCGTCGTAGTGGTCACACTCGTGTTCTTCATAGTCTTCATCTTGCTGGTCGACTACGTGGTGGTGCTTCCCTTGATCACCTTCATTTCGCATCTCAAGATCGGCGGGTAGCGTTCGATGGCGAAGAAGTGGTACGTGATCCATACCTACTCGGGATACGAAAACAAGGTGAAAGCGAACTTGCTTCACCGTATTCAATCGATGGGCATGGACGAGAAGATCTTCAAGGTCGAGATTCCCACTGAGACGGTGACCGACTTGAAAGAAGGCGGCCGCAGGGTCACCTCTGAGAAGAAGGTCTTTCCGGGCTACATCCTTGTTCAGATGGAGTTGGATGACGAGTCCTGGTACGTTGTGCGCAACACTCCCGGCGTGACCGGGTTCGTCGGCTCTCAGGGCAAACCGGTGCCCCTGTCGCGTGACGAATTCCAGCGCATCATGAAGCGCACGGAATCTGGCGTGAAACAGAGAACGTCGACCGATCTGATTGAAGGAATGAGCGTCAAAGTCACGTCTGGCCCATTTGTCGATTTCGACGGAACGATCTCAGAGGTCAATCCCGATGCGGGCAAGGTGCGAGTCATGGTCTCGATTTTCGGCCGAGAGACCCCCGTCGAACTCGGATTCGACCAGGTAGCGAAGCTCTAGCGAACTGAATCTTCTCGGCGCCGTTCGTGCCGCCCGGTTGTGGAGCCGGTGTGGGGCTTCTCGCGAAGCGTCGTACGTGACAAGGAGCAGGTCGGTCGGCGTGTGAGCGCGGGCCGAATGACACAAGGACGGTAGCGAGTCTCATGGCTAAGAACGTTGTTGGATTCATCAAGTTGCAGATTCCTGGTGGCCAGGCCAACCCAGCACCACCGGTGGGTCCTGCGCTCGGCCAGCATCAGGTCAACATCATGCAGTTCTGCCAGGCGTTCAACGCCGCAACGCAGGACAAGATGGGCACGATCATTCCGGTCGAAATCAGCGTCTACGAGGACCGTTCGTTCGACTTCATTCTCAAGACCCCGCCTGCGGCCGTTCTTCTCAAGCAGGCGGCCGGCGTTGAGAGCGGCTCCGGTACTCCGAATCGCGAGAAGGTCGCGAAGGTCACCCGGGCGCAGCTCCAGCAGATTGCCGAGACGAAGATGCCTGATCTCAACGCCAACGATGTCGAGGCTGCGATGAAGATCATCGCTGGTACGGCTCGCTCCATGGGTTTCGAGATCGCAGACTAGTTGCATCAGGACAGGCCGTGGCGCGTGAGCGCCACGCGATGTGGGAGGGCTGGGCTGGCCCGTTGACCACGGAAGGAACGACACCATGCCTAGGCACGGAAAGCACCATCGCGCGGCATTCGAGCGCATCGATCAAGGGGCCCTGTATGCACCGGCGGCCGGCGTGCGCCTGGCCAAGGACGCCGCAAGCGCGAAGTTCGACGAGACGATGGAAGTGCATTTTCGTCTCGGCATCGACACGCGTCAGGCCGATCAGCAACTTCGCGGCTCAGTTTCCCTTCCGCACGGCACTGGCAAGACGGTGCGTGTGGCCGTGTTCGCCGAAGGCGACAAGGCCCGCGAAGCCGAAGCTGCTGGCGCCGATGTTGTCGGCAGTGACGATCTGGTCGAGAAGATACAAGGCGGCTTCCTTGATTTCGACGCCACTGTGGCGACGCCGGATCAGATGAGCAAGGTAGGCAAGCTCGGCCGCATTCTCGGCACGCGGGGTTTGATGCCAAACCCCAAACTCGGGACTGTCACTCAGGATGTCGCGCGTGTGGTGAGCGAGTTGAAGGCCGGCAAGGTCGAGTACCGCGCCGACAAGTTCGGTATCGTGCACGTCGGAATTGGCAAGGCGTCCTTTGAGGCGAACGCGCTGATCGAAAACTACTCGGTGGTGCTTGACGAGATTCTGCGCGTCAAGCCGGCCTCGGCCAAAGGCAAGTACATCAAGTCGATCACGGTCGCTTCAACCATGGGCCCGGGCGTGAAGCTCGACCCGACCAAGACTCGCGATCTGCTTGCTGAGGTCTCGGAGTAGGAGCGTGCGGCTCCAGCTCTTGACGTAGCGGCATGCGGTTGCGCATACTGCGCGACGCGTTGAAAACAGCACAGCACGCTGATCAAACTGCCGAAGACAGCCGGTGCCCGGAGTCCGGGCGTAATGGAACGCGATGGCGTTTCGCCTGCCGAGGTGGTCGCAGTGCGCCAGATCATACGGCGCAAAGCACGCAGACACTCGCGACCTCCGCTGCTTCTCGGCGGGGGTCGTGTTTTCGTTTCGGACATCCGTAACCACGCGACTCACGCAGCGAGGCTCACAGTGAGTCTCACAGACCGTCGCGTGCTGAACGGAGAGGAGGGAAGTCCATGCCCACTGCTCAAAAAGAACAGCTTGTCGAAGAGATCAAGGACAAGTTCGCTGCTGCGCAGGCGATTTTGCTCGCGGACTATCGCGGCCTGAGCGTCAAAGAGATGCAGGAGCTTCGAAGGAATCTGCGCGAAGCCGGCGCCGAGCTGACGATCTACAAGAACTCGCTCAGCGAGATCGCGATGCGCGAACTCGCTCTGCCGAGCGTAGCAAGCTTCCTTGCCGGTCCAACGGCATTCGTGTTTGTGGGTGACGATCCAGTTGCCCCGGCCAAGGCTCTGACGGCATTTGCCAAGGAGCACGAAGCCCTCGAGCTGAAGGGCGGGCTCGTCGAGAGCCAGGTTGTCGACGCTGCGAGTGTCAAGGCTATCGCGAGTCTGCCGTCTCGCGAGGAGATGCTCGCCAAGCTGCTCGGCACCATGATCAACCCGCTTGTCGGATTTGCTCGCGTTCTCAACGGGCCGGTCGAAGCGTTCGCGCGAACAGTGCAAGCTGTCGCGGACCAGAAGGCCGCCGCCTAGGTTCGTCGAAGTCGGAAGCGTTTGCGCCTAGATGAAACATGGCGCACGAAGAACAGAAGGAGTATTGGAATGTCTGCTCTTACCAACGAAGAAATCCTTGAGGCTATCAAGGTCAAGCCGGCGCTCGAACTCTCCGAGCTTGTCACAATGATGGAAGAGACTTTCGGCGTGTCCGCAGCCGCTCCCGTAGCTGTTGCTGCCGTCGGTGGTGGCGCCGGCGAGGCCGTGGCTGCCGAGGAGAAGACCGCGTTCGATGTCGTCCTTGAGGGCTTCGGCGACAACAAGATCGCCGTCATCAAGGTCGTGCGCGAGCTGACCGGTCTGGGTCTGAAAGAGGCCAAGGACGTTGTCGAGGGCGCACCCAAGGCCGTTCTCGAAGGCGCTGCCAAGGACAAGGCCGACGAGGCTAAGGGCAAACTCGAGGATGCAGGAGCGACTGTCACCCTCAAGTAAGGCTCTCTCGATTCGTCTCTCGGCTGCCTCGGCGCATGCGCCGGAAAAGTGGCCGAAGGGTATGAAGACCGGGACCAGATCGGTCCCGGTCTTTCGTTCCATCAAAGAGGCCGCGACGTAGTCATTGACGCCCTCAAGGGGGTTGACTATGCTACCTCTTTGCGACTAATGTCGATAGCTTCCCACCTTCAGAAGGAGGAATCGCCTGGTGCCCCGCGGAGAAGGTTCCCCCGTCGTCAGCGCCGAGCGGCGCGAGCGTCGTAGTTTTGCCAAGATCCCTGAGGTTCTCGATGTACCAAATCTAATTGCTCTTCAGCGCGATAGCTTCAAATGGTTCCTACAGGACGGACTCCACGAGACATTCCAAGACATCTCACCTATCGAGGATTTCACTGGAACGCTTGCCGTCGAGTTTGGCGCCCACGAGTTTGGCGATCCAAAGTACTCCGTCGAGGAGTGCAAAGAGAAGGACATGTCCTATCAGGCGCCCCTCTTCGTAGAGGTGCGCTTCATCAACAAAGAGACCGGCGAAATCAAAGAGCAGCAGGTCTTCATGGGCGACTTCCCGCTCATGACGGATCGTGGCACGTTCGTGATCAACGGCACCGAGCGGGTGGTTGTGTCGCAGCTTGTGCGTTCTCCCGGCGTCTACTACGCGGAGGACCTCGACAAGACAAGCGACAAGATCATCTACACGGCAAAGGTCATCCCGGCTCGGGGAGCATGGCTTGAGCTTGAGACCGACCGCCGCGATGTCGTTTCGGTGCGCGTTGACCGCAAGCGCAAGCAGCCGGCAACGGTGCTCCTCAAGGCGCTCGGCCTTGCCGAGACGCGCGAAGAGATTCTCGAGATGTTCGGCAACTCCGAAGCTATCGAGCGTACGCTCGAGCGGGACTTCACTGAGACTCGTGAAGAGGCGCTGATCGAGATCTACAAGCGCTTGCGTCCCGGTGAGCCGCCGACTGTTGAGTCCGCCCGCGCGCTTCTCGATGGGCTGTTCTTCAATCCCCAGCGATACGATCTGGCCAAGGTCGGCCGCTACAAGGTGAACAAGAAGCTTGGACTGAGCCTGCCCGATGAGCAGTCCACGTTGACTCCTGAAGACATCAAGGCCGCCATCGCCTACCTGGTTGAGCTGTGGGAGGGCACGGGCGAGGCGCACATCGACGACATTGACCACTTCGGCAATCGTCGGATTCGCAGTGTCGGCGAGCTGATCCAGAACCAGTTCCGGATAGGTCTCGCGCGCATGGAACGCGTTGTGCGTGAGCGCATGACGACGCAGGACGTGGACGAAATCACGCCTCAGTCGCTCATCAACATCCGGCCGATTGTGGCTTCCATCAAGGAGTTCTTCGGCTCAAGTCAGCTCTCGCAGTTCATGGATCAGACCAACCCGGTTGCCGGTCTGACGCATAAGAGGCGTCTCTCGGCGCTCGGCCCCGGCGGTCTGTCGCGTGAGCGCGCTGGTTTTGAGGTTCGCGACGTGCACCCGAGCCACTACGGCCGCATGTGCCCAATCGAGACACCTGAAGGTCCCAACATCGGGCTGATCGGATCGCTCGCGACGTTCGCGAGGATCAACCCGTACGGCTTCATTGAGACGCCCTACCGCAAGGTCACGAAAGGCAAGGTCACCGACGAAATCGAGTATCTGACTGCCGATGAGGAAGAGCGTCACGTCATCGCGCAGGCAAACGAGCCGTTCGATCCGAAGACCGGCAAGTTCGGCAACCCGAAGGTTCTGTGCCGAGTGATGAGCTCAAGCGGTGACTTCGGTGAGCCGGAAGAGAAGCTGCCGGCCGAGGTCGGCTATATGGACGTTTCGCCGCGCCAGATGGTGTCGGTGGCGACCGCGCTCATCCCGTTCCTCGAGCATGACGATGCGAACCGCGCTCTCATGGGTTCGAACATGCAGCGCCAGGCGGTTCCGCTCCTGCGCCCATCGGCGCCGTTGGTCGGAACAGGCATGGAGTTTCGTGCCGCGGTCGATACCGGCGAGATCATCACCGCTCGCAGAGCGGGGACGGTCGAGTCTGTGGATGCCACCGCCATCGCGGTGCGCGCGAAGGACGGCTCGCTGGACGAGTACCACCTGCCCAAGTTCATGCGCTCCAACCAGGGCACGTGCATCAATCACAAGCCCATCGTGCACGAGGGAAGCGTCGTCAAGGCCGGTCAGGTCCTCGCCGACGGCCCCTCGACCGACCTCGGCGAGCTGGCTCTCGGCCAGAACCTCCTTGTCGCGTTCATGCCGTGGGAGGGCTACAACTACGAGGACGCGATCATCCTTTCCGAGCGGATCGTCAAAGAAGATCTGCTGACCTCGGTCCACATCGAGGAGTACGAGGTCGAGGCCCGCGACACCAAGCTCGGCCCGGAGGAAATCACCCGCGAAATCCCGAACGTTGGCGAGGACGTGCTTGCGAACCTCGACGACGATGGCATCATCCGCATCGGCGCCGAGGTGTTCCCGGGCGACGTTCTTGTCGGCAAGGTCACGCCGAAAGGCGAGACTGAGCTCACCGCCGAGGAGCGCCTCCTGCGCGCCATCTTCGGCGAGAAGGCGCGCGAGGTGCGTGATACGTCGCTGAAGGTGCCGCACGGAGAAACCGGACGCGTTATTGCGGTTCGCAAGTTCTCGCGTGATGCGGGAGATGATCTGTCGCCGGGCGTCAACGAACTTGTGCGTGTCTACGTCGCGCAGAAGCGCAAGATCCAAGAGGGCGACAAGCTTGCTGGCCGCCACGGCAACAAGGGTGTCATCTCCAAGATCCTGCCGGTTGAGGACATGCCTTTCCTTGCGGACGGTACGCCGGTGGACATCATCTTGAATCCTCTTGGCGTTCCGAGCCGAATGAACATCGGCCAGTTGCTCGAGACGCACCTTGGCTGGGCGGCAAGCGTTGGCTGGAGTGATGACGCCAAGGCGAAGAGTTCCGTCACTGGGCCGATGCCGGTGGCCACACCGGTGTTTGATGGTGCGCGAGAGTCGGAGATATCCGACGTCATCGATGCCGCGAACAAGAATCTCGCGATCATGCATGATGAGCGCTACGGCAAGAAAGCGCTGGATGAGCTCGTGCCGCAACTCTCGCGCTCCGGCAAGACCATACTGATCGACGGTCGCACCGGCGAGCCTTTCCGCGAGCCGATCACCGTGGGGCAGATCTATATCTTGAAGCTTCTGCACCTGGTCGACGACAAGATTCACGCCCGTTCGACTGGTCCGTACTCGCTTATTACGCAGCAGCCTCTTGGCGGCAAGGCGCAATTCGGCGGCCAGCGCTTCGGCGAGATGGAAGTGTGGGCGCTCTACGCATACGGCGCTGCCTACGTTCTACAAGAGATCCTCACGATCAAGTCCGACGACATCCTCGGCCGCGTCAAAGCGTACGAGGCGATCGTCAAGGGCGAGAACATCCCCGAGCCGGGCATCCCTGAGTCCTTCAAGGTGCTTGTCAAGGAGATGCAGAGCCTGTGCCTCGACGTCGAGATCATCTCGGAGTCTGGCGACGAGATTGAGCTCAAGGAAGAGGACGAGGACATCTTCAAGACCGCCGAGGAACTCGGCCTGAACCTTGGGGTAGAGGACGAAGCGGTCAGCGACATGAACACGGTCGACGCTCTCGAAGAGCTGCTTGAGAGCGACATCTCCGCATTGGACCTCGGCGGTGTCGGTGAGACCGCCAACAAGGTCGCGACGGACGAGGAGGAGTAACGAGTGCTCGACGTCGACGTAAACAACTTCGACCGGCTTCGCATTGGGCTTGCGAGTTCGGAGCAGATTCGCCAGTGGTCACGAGGCGAGGTCAAGAAGCCCGAAACAATCAACTATCGCACGCTCAAGCCTGAGAAGGACGGACTCTTCTGCGAGAAGATCTTCGGTCCAACCAAGGACTGGGAGTGCTACTGCGGCAAGTACAAGCGCGTTCGCTTCAAAGGTATTGTGTGCGAGCGGTGCGGCGTCGAGGTTACTCGCGCCAAGGTGCGTCGCGATCGTATGGGCCACATCGAGCTTGCCGCACCAGTAAGCCATATCTGGTACTTCAAGGGCGTTCCGTCGCGCATGGGCTACTTGCTCGACATCGCTCCGAAGGACCTGGAGAAGGTGCTGTACTTCGCTTCTTCGATCATCACTTCGGTCAACGAGGAAGATCGCGAAGCCGATCTTGCGATGCTCAAAGATGAACTCACTGCCGACCTCGAGCAGCTCGACGCCGAGATGCGTGAGGAACTCGAAGAGGTCACGGTCGAGCGAGATCGTCTGATCGCGGTCGCCCGCGGTGAGGCAGAGCCCGAAGAGGGCGACGACGTTGATGATGAGACGGCGGTAGAGGATCGCGTCAAGAAGCTCAACAAGGAGGCGGACCGCGACCTCAAGGACATCGAAGAGGAATATGCGGATCGCAAGGCGCTCTTCCAGGAGGCCTTCGACACGTTCGTGAAGCTCTCCGTGAAGACTCTCATTAACGACGAGACGCTCTATCGTGAGATGAAGCTTCGCTTTGGCGACTACTTCCGCGGTGGCATGGGCGCCGAGGCGGTCAAGGACCTTCTCTCACAGCTCGATCTCGATGAGCTTGCGACAGAGCTTCGCGTGATGATCCGTGACGGCAAGGGCCAGAAGCGTCAGAAGGCGATCAAGCGTCTGAAGGTTGTGGACGCGTTGCTTCGCAGCAACAACCGTCCGGAGTGGATGATCCTAGACGCCGTTCCCGTGATCCCGCCGGATCTGCGCCCGATGGTGCAGCTCGATGGCGGCCGTTTCGCGACATCAGACCTCAACGATCTGTACCGCCGAGTGATCAACAGGAACAATCGCCTCAAGAGGCTGCTGGATCTCGGCGCTCCCGAGATCATCGTCAACAACGAGAAGCGGATGCTGCAGGAGGCCGTTGACGCGCTCTTCGACAACGGACGCCGCGGCCGTCCGGTCACAGGTCCTGGGAATCGCCCGCTGAAGTCCATCTCGGACATGCTCAAGGGCAAGCAGGGGCGCTTCCGCCAGAACCTTCTCGGCAAGCGTGTTGACTACTCGGGCCGCTCGGTCATCGTGGTCGGACCGGAACTGAGGCTTCACCAGTGCGGTCTGCCCAAGACGATGGCACTCGAGCTCTTCAAGCCGTTTGTGATGAAACGACTTGTCGACCTCGACCATGCGCAGAACATCAAGAGCGCCAAGCGAATGGTTGATCGCCAGAAGGGCGTGGTCTGGGACGTGCTCGAGGAAGTCATCCGCGAGCACCCTGTCATGCTCAACCGCGCGCCTACGCTGCACAGGCTCGGCATTCAGGCCTTCGAGCCAATCCTGGTCGAAGGCAAAGCCATTCGGATTCACCCGCTTGTGTGCACGGCGTTTAACGCTGACTTCGACGGCGACCAGATGGCGGTTCACCTGCCGCTCTCAACCGAGGCGCAGTCAGAGGCACGCATCCTGATGCTGTCTACCAACAACGTCAAGTCGCCGGCACATGGGCGTCCGCTTACCACGCCGACGCAGGACATGGTCATCGGTCTGTACTATCTGACGGCCGATCGCACGAGTACGCCCGAGAAGACCATCGAGGGCGAAGGGCGTGCGTTCGCATCGATGGACGATGCATTGCTGGCCTACGATGCGAGAAGCGATCTGGACCTTCAGGCGGCAATTGAGGTGCGGCTCACGGAGGATCTGACGGTCGAGACGGCACCGGGCACGTTCGAGCAGGTCGAGGCTGGTCGACGCATCCGCACGACGGTGGGACGCATCACGTTTAACCGCGGCCTGCCCGACGATCATCCCTACATCAACCACGAGATCGACAAGAAGGGCATCGGCCGGATTGTCGAGGACTGCTCGGTTCGCTACTCCACCACGCAGATGGCCGCCATTCTTGACGAGCTCAAGCGCCTTGGCTTCCACTACGCGACTCGCGCGGGCGTGACCGTCTCGGTCTACGACGCGATGATTCCGGAGAAGAAGCCGGAGATCCTAGCCGCCGCCGACGATGCTGTCACCAAGATTGAGGGCCAGTACGAGGATGGCCTTATTACCCATGACGAGCGCCACCGTCAGATTGTCGAAATCTGGACGCGTGCCAACGAAGACGTGGGCGATGCGATGGGCGAGGCGTTCGACAAGTTCAACCCCATCTACATGATGGCGTACTCCGGAGCGCGAGGAAACATCAAGCAAATCCGTCAGCTGGCTGGTATGCGTGGTCTGATGGCGAACCCGAAGGGCGACATCATCGATCGCCCGATCAAGGCGAACTTCCGAGAGGGCCTCACGGTTCTCGAGTACTTCATCTCCACGCACGGTGCTCGCAAAGGTCTTGCCGACACGGCCCTTCGAACCGCCGACTCCGGATATCTGACACGTCGCCTGGTCGACGTGGCACAAGACGTCATCGTACGCGAGTCGGACTGCGGCACGGACGAGGGTGTAGCCTTCAGCCTGCTCAAGAGCGACGGCAGCGTCGATCACAACCTTGTGGGCCGGTGCCTGCTTGAGCCAGCCGTCAACGCGGAGACTGGCGAGATCGTGCTTGAGGCCGGCGAGTACGTCTCCTCGGATGCTCAGCTCGAGGAGTTGCGCGAGAAGGGCGTGACCACGGTGGTTGGTCGCACGGTGATGACCTGCCATGCGAAGCACGGCATCTGTCAGGCCTGCTATGGCTGGGACTTGGCGAGCAGCCGTCCCGTCGATATCGGCACAGCGGTCGGGATCATTGCCGCGCAATCAATCGGCGAGCCGGGCACGCAGCTCACCATGCGCACGTTCCACACCGGTGGCGTCGCGGGTGAGGACATCACGCACGGTCTTCCCCGCGTCACGGAGCTCTTTGAGGCTCGCAAGCCCAAAGGCCAGGCGATCCTGGCCGAGGTCGCGGGAGTCCTCAAGCTCGAGAACGAAGACAAGACCCGCAAACTCACGGTCACCGATGAAGAGGGTCACGAGAAGAGCTATACCGTGTCTCGCCGAGCTACCCTGCTTCCGGGGGTCGTGGACGGATCGACCATCGGACTTGGTCAGCAGCTGACCAAGGGGTCGGTCAACCCGCACGACCTGCTTCATCTCAAGGGTCCGAACGAGACGCTGCGCTACATTGTTGAGCAGGTGCAGGACGTCTATCGCTCCCAAGGCGTCGACATCAATGACAAGCATATCGAGGTCATAAGCCGCCAGATGCTGCGCAAGGTTTCCGTGACGGAGCCGGGCGACGCGGGCTTCCTGCCGGGCCAGCTGGTCGATCGTCTTGAGTTCGCTGCCGCGAACGGCGATGCGCTTGCGGCGGGAGGCGAACCCGCTAAGGGTCACCCGACACTGCTCGGCATCACCAAGGCTTCGCTTGCCACTGACAGTTATCTCTCGGCAGCTTCATTCCAGGAGACCACTCGCGTGCTCACTGATGCGGCGATCGCCGGCAAAGAGGACAACCTGCTTGGTCTGAAGGAGAACGTGATCATCGGCAAGCTGATTCCTGCGGCCACTGGCATGAAGCGCTATCGCGGTGTCAAACTGACGTACAAGGGTCAGCACATCGAGGCCGAGGGTGCGGCAGAAGGTCCGCTACCTGAGTGGGCACCCGAGGAGCTCAAGGAGATCGAGGCCTTGCTGCCGGTCACTCCCGAGCCCACAGTGCTCTCAGAGGCAGACTTCGAGAGCGCGTTCGCAGATCTCGAGCTTGAAGAGCGCGACATCGACGTCTCGGCGTTCACCGGCATGACGTTCGATCCGAACGCGGAGCTTCCAGGTCCGACCGAGACCTTTGAGATCGAAGAGATCGAGATGTCACCTGCCGAGGAACTCTCGGCGCTTACCCTGACAGACATCGGCGTCTCAACTCGGTGGGTCAACAAGTTTGCCGAGGCAGGCATTGAGACCGTGGCGGACCTGCGCGGGAAGAGCGAAGACGACCTGCTGGGCTTGCCTGGTGTCGGCCAGAAGGCGGTTGAAGAAGTCAAAGAGGGACTTGAGGCCAACGGCCTGACGATCTTGGTGTAGAACTCCCGAATTCTAGGGCGCCCCGGCTGAACTTTGGCCGGGGCGTTTGTGCGCCCACAGGAATGAAGCCGAAGCATAGATACGCCCGGGCGCGTTGTGTTTGACATGCCTCGGCGTGATTGCTAGAGTGCCACCTTGTGACTTCATGCTCGGCGGTCTGGGCGAACTGCGCGACCTTCGAGATGACGAGCACGACACGTTCGACGAAGGAGTGTAGCTTGCCCACAATCAATCAGCTGGTCCGCAAGGGCCGCAAGCAGGCAGTCGAGAAGAGCAAGACGCCGGCCCTCAAGGGCAATCCGCAGAAGCGCGGCGTGTGCACTCGCGTGTACACGACGACGCCCAAGAAGCCGAACTCGGCGCTTCGCAAGGTTGCTCGTGTGCGTTTGACCAATGGGATGGAAGTGACCGCCTACATCCCGGGTATCGGGCACAACTTGCAGGAGCACAGCATCGTGCTGGTGCGTGGTGGTCGTGTGAAGGATCTGCCTGGCGTTCGCTACAAGATCGTTCGTGCCGCCCTGGACTGCGCTGCGGTGACCAATCGCGCTCAAGCGCGGTCTCGCTACGGCGCAAAGAAGCCCAGCTAGCACACGGATCGAGCTGACGGCGATAGGCGCCGTAGCCCACCAAGAACTCCAGCTTGAGGGCGACCCGCTAGGGAGAGTCCCGGCGACAGTTTCGAACGGTAGAGGAGAAAAGGTACATGCCAAGGCGCGCAGCTGCTGTCCGGCGAGAGATCGCTCCTGACAGCGTCTACAACAACCGGCTCGTCACGCAGCTGGTGAACAAGATCCTTCTGCACGGCAAGAAGTCGACTGCCGAGAACATCGTCTACGGCGCGTTCAACGTCGTCGAGCAGCGCACGGGATCAGATCCGCTTGCGACGTTCAAGAAGGCCATGGACAACGTCCGTCCGACCCTTGAGGTGCGTCCGAAGCGTGTTGGTGGCGCGACGTACCAGGTTCCGGTGGAAGTCAACTCCAGGCGTTCGACCACGCTCGCCATCCGCTGGATCGTCACGTTTTCTCGCGCTCGTCGCGAGAAGACAATGCCGGAGCGGCTTGCGGCGGAGATCATGGATGCCGCCAACGGGACGGGGTCTTCGGTCAAGCGCCGTGAGGATCTGTTCAAGATGGCCGAGTCCAACCGCGCCTTCTCGCACTATCGCTGGTAACCAATCGAGACACTGACGAGATAGAGGTCCTCAGCTTCATGGCTACTTCGCAATATCCGCTCGCCAACACCCGCAATATCGGGATCATGGCTCATATTGACGCCGGTAAGACGACCACGACCGAGCGTGTTCTCTACTACACCGGCAAGACGCACAAGATCGGTGAGGTTCACGACGGTGCGGCAACGATGGACTGGATGGTTCAGGAGCAGGAGCGCGGCATTACGATTACGTCCGCCGCGACCACCGCTTTTTGGAAGGACCACCGGATCCAGATCATCGACACGCCTGGTCACGTCGACTTCACGGTCGAGGTCGAGCGCTCGCTGAGAGTGCTTGACGGTGCCGTGGCGGTCTTCTGTGCTGTTGGCGGCGTGGAGCCGCAATCCGAGACGGTGTGGCGTCAAGCAGACACGTATGGCGTCCCGCGCGTGGCCTACATCAACAAGATGGACCGCTCCGGCGCCGACTTCTACAACGTCGTCGGCATGATGAAGACGCGTCTCGGCGCGCGACCGGTGCCAATTCAACTGCCGATAGGCGCAGAAGACTCGTTCACGGGCATCGTTGACCTCATTGAGATGAACGCTATCTTCTTCAACGAGGACGACAAGGGCATCAACCCCACCGTGGGCGAGATTCCCGCCGAACTTGCCGATGACGCCGAGATATATCGGCATGACATGATCGAAGCAGCTGCCGAGAACGACGACGACCTCATGATGAAGTTCCTCGAGGAAGAGGAGATCACCACGGGGGAGATCAAGAAGGCGCTGAGGACTGCGTGCATCGCGAACGCGCTCACCCCGGTCGTCTGCGGCGCGTCTTTCAAGAACAAGGGCGTTCAACCGCTGCTTGACGCAGTGGTCGACTACTTGCCGTCTCCCCTCGACATTCCGGCCATCAAGGGGGAGGACCTCAAGACGGGCGAGGAAGTCGAGCGCCCGGCAGACCCCAATGCGCCGTTCGCCGCGCTGGCCTTCAAAGTCATGACGGACCCCTTTGTCGGCAAGCTGACGTATTTCCGGGTCTACTCCGGCTCACAGAGCTCAGGCAGCTATCTGCTGAACTCGACCAAGGGCCACAAAGAGCGCATCGGGCGTCTGCTGCAGATGCACGCCAATCACCGCGAGGATGTCGACAGGGTCTCGGCGGGAGACATCGTCGCCGCTGTTGGGCTCAAGAACACGACCACCGGTGACACGCTGTGTGCGGAAAACGCGCCGGTGATGCTTGAATCCATGGTCTTCCCGGATCCGGTCATCGATATCGCTATCGAGCCCAAGACCAAGGCCGAGCAGGACAAGCTCGGCGTTGCGCTTGCCAAGCTCGCCGAGGAAGATCCGACCTTCCGCGTTCGCACCGATCAAGAGACGGGCCAGACCATTATCGCGGGGATGGGCGAGCTGCACCTCGAGGTCATCGTCGATCGTCTGCTGCGCGAGTTCAAGGTCGAAGCCAACGTCGGCAAGCCGCAGGTCGCCTACCGTGAGACCGCAGGCAAGCGGGCCGACAACATCGATCTCAAGTTCGCCCGACAGTCTGGTGGCCGCGGCCAGTACGGCCACGTCGTCATCAATGTCTTGCCTCAGGAGCCGGGCGCTGGCTATGAGTTCGCCAACAAGATCGTCGGCGGTTCGATTCCCAAAGAGTACATCCCGTCGGTCGACAAGGGGATTCAGGAGTCGCTGAACTCAGGCGTGCTCGCGGGTTTTCCCGTGGTGGACATCAAGGTCGAACTGATCGACGGCAGCTATCACGAGGTCGACTCCTCGGAGATGGCCTTCAAGATAGCCGGGTCTATGGCGATCAAGGAGGGCCTGCGCAAGAGTTCGGCGGTGCTTCTCGAGCCGATGATGGCGGTCGAAGTCAATACTCCCGAGGAGTTCATGGGCGACGTCATCGGCGATCTCAATCGTCGCCGGGGCCATATCGACAGCATGGAACCCCGCGGCAATGCTCAGGTTGTGAGCGCCAAGGTGCCGCTTTCTGAGATGTTCGGCTACGCGACTGATCTGCGCTCAAAGACGCAGGGTCGCGCAGCGTACACCATGCAGTTCAAGGCCTACGAGCAAGTACCGAAGTCCGTGGCCGAGGAGATCGTGAGCAAGTCCGGCGGCAACGCGTAGAAGAGAACTTGAGCAGGCCCAGTGACGTGCGCTGGGTACCGCATCTGACGGAGGGTAGAGAGTTGGCGAACCAGAAGATCAGGATCCGACTGAAGGGCTACGATCATGAGATTGTGGACCAGTCCACCAAGCTGATCGTGGATACCGCGCAAAAGACTGGCGCCAAGGTTTCAGGCCCGATTCCGTTGCCGACGGAGCGCAGTCTGTACTGCGTAATCCGCTCGCCGCACGTGAACAAGGACAGTCGCGAGCAGTTCGAGATGAAGACGCACAAGCGTCTGATCGACATTCTTGAGCCCACGCCCAAGACGGTTGACTCGCTCATGCGTCTCGATCTGCCCGCTGGCGTAGACATCGAGATCAAGCTCTAGGTTCTGGTAGAATCATCGGCCGCTGCCCGCAGGGGCTGCCGGTGTTGGGAAGTGCGGTCCGCTGGAGGTGCGTCGCGAGGGCGTCGCAACAGGTTCCATGACCGCCGGAGGTTAGGAAGAGGACATGACCACGACGATACTCGGCCGCAAACTCGGCATGACGCAGGTCTGGAGCGACGATGACAAGCTGCTTCCAGTCACTGTCATCGAGGCTGGCCCTTGCGTGATCACGCAAGTCAAGACAGACAAGCGCGACGGATACCGCGCCGTGCAGATCGGCTTTGGTGACACCGCGAGGGTCAATAAGCCGATGAAGGGGCACTTTGACAAGGCCAAGGTTGAAGCCAAGAGGCATCTTGCGGAAGTGCGACTCGGAGACGGCGACGAGTACAAAGTCGGCCAGACAATCACCGTGGACGCCTTGAGCGATGCCAAGACCGTGCATGTGACTGGCACGAGCAAGGGCAAGGGTTTCGCCGGCGTCATGAAGCGACACAACTTCAAAGGCGGTCCGGGCGGTCACGGTTCGCACTTCCACCGAGCCCCAGGTTCGGTCGGTCAGTGTGCAACGCCGTCCCGCGTTTTCAAGGGACTGAGACTCCCTGGTCACATGGGTGCAGAGACGGTCACGGTTCGCAATCTTGAGGTCGTCAAGATCGACTCCGAGCAGAACCTGCTACTCGTCAAGGGCGCTGTTCCAGGTGGTAAGAATGCCCTTCTGACCATCCGCGTGGCCTAGGCGCGAACACATCCAAGGAGATTGCTGAAGATGGCCAAGATCGATGTAAAGGACAAGACGGGGAAGAAGGTCGGCACTGCCGATCTTGCTGACGGTGTCTTCGGCATAGAGCCGAACCCGTTTGCGGTTCACCAGGTGGTGCGCAGCCAGCAGGCGGCGCGTCGCGCGGGGACGCATTCCACGCTCACTCGCGGCAACGTGCGTGGCGGTGGCAAGAAGCCATGGCGCCAGAAGGGCACCGGTCGGGCGCGTCAGGGCACGACTCGTGCTCCGCAGTGGGCAGGCGGTGGTGTTGTCTTCGGTCCGCATCCCCGCGCCTACGGATTCAAGGTGCCCAACAAGGTTGTGAAGCTTGCCATGCGCTCGGCACTCTCGGCGAAGCTTGCCGACGGGGAGCTACAGGTGATTGATGGGTTCTCGTTCGATCAGCCGTCAACCAAGCAAGCTGCTGAGCTTCTGCGGTCTCTCGGCATCGCGGGTCGTGTCACCGTGGTTGTGCCTGATGACGACGTCAACACGATCCTGTCCTTCCGCAACTTGGCCAAGACCCGCGTGATCGCGGCGTCGGAGGCCAACACCTACGACCTAGTCAACAATGCGGCGATTTTGTTCAGCAAACCTGCTCTGAGCTGGCTTGAGGGAGTGCTGTCCTGATGTACGAACCTCGCGACATCGTCATCCGTCCGGTCATCTCGGAGAAGTCCTACGACTTGATCGAGCACAATCGCTACACCTTCGAGGTTGCTAAGACCGCCTCGAAGCCGCAGATCGCCGATGCGGTCTCGGAGATCTTTGGCGTGACGGTCACTAGCGTCAATACGATGAACGTGACCGGCAAGCCGAGGCGCGTACGCGTCGCCAAAGGAAAGACGCGAGACTGGAAGAAGGCCATCGTCACCCTCAGAGAGGGCGATTCGATTGAGTTCTTCCAGGCCCACTAGGTAGGAAGGGCCTCTGCAAACGAGGCTTTGGGGTGGCGGGAAGCGGCTCGATATGGAGCCGCCCGGCACCGTGGTAGTCCGGAGTCGTAGTCGTCGGCGGGAACCTCCGCCAGTCCCAGGCGACAAGCGGCAATCGGACGGAAGGAGATGAGATGGGACTCAAGCAATACAAGCCGACTTCACCGGGTCGCCGTTTCCAGACGGTCTCGGACTTCTCGGAGATTACGAGCACGACTCCCGAGAAGTCGCTTCTGGAGCCGCTACCTCAGAAGGGTGGGCGCAACAACAACGGGCGTATCACCACGCGGCATCAGGGCGGCGGGCACAAGCGTCGCTACCGCGTGATCGATTTCAAGCGCACCAAGGATGGCGTCCCAGCCAAGGTCGCCACTATCGAGTACGACCCCAACCGCTCGGCGAGAATCGCCCTGCTTCACTACGCGGATGGCGACAAGCGCTACATTCTCGCCCCGCGCGGACTCAATGTTGGTGACACGGTGACGTCTGGCGCGGGTTCGGATATTCGCGCCGGCAACACACTCACGCTCGCCGACATTCCGGTGGGCACGGTCGTCCACGCCGTTGAGCTGCAACCTGGCAAGGGCGCGGCGATGGCTCGATCGGCGGGCACTTCGATCCAGCTCATGGGTAAGGAGGGCGACTACGCGATTCTGCGCATGCCGTCCTCGGAGATGCGTCGCGTGCTGGTGACCTGCCGAGCGACCGTCGGCGAAGTGGGCAATGCCGAGCACGGCAACATCAAGATCGGCAAGGCAGGGCGTGCGCGGTGGAAGGGCAAGCGCCCAACCGTTCGAGGCACGGCCATGAACCCGGTTGACCATCCGCACGGCGGAGGCGAAGGCAAGAACAAGTCCGCTGGTCGGCATCCGGTCACGCCATGGGGTGTTCCGACCAAGGGACACCGCACTCGCAGCAAGAAGAAGGCGTCGAGTCGTCTGATCATTCGACGCCGCAAGAAGTAGTGCTCACGGAAGGTAAGAGGGAGCTGATTCGACAGTGAGCAGAAGTCTGAAGAAAGGCCCGTTCGTGGAGCCCCGCCTTCTCGAGCGTATTCAATCGATGAACGAGGCCGGCGAGAAGAAGGTCGTCAAGACGTGGTCGCGCAGCTCGACCATCTTCCCGGAGATGGTTGGCCACACGGTCGGCGTTCACGATGGCCGCAAGCACGTTCCGGTGTACATCACCGAGTCGATGGTCGGTCACAAGCTCGGTGAGTTCTCGCCGACGCGGACCTTCCGTGGCCACAAGGCCTCCGACAAGAAGGGCAAGAGGTAGAACGTATGGAAGCCAGAGCAGTTGCACGCTACGTGCGGGTAAGCCCGCGCAAAGCCCGACTGGTGATCGACCTCATTCGTGGCAAGTCCATCGAGGATGCTCGCGCGATTCTCAGGTTCACGCCGAGAGCCGCAGCCGAGGTGGTTGAGAAAGTGCTCAACAGCGCGGTTGCCAACGCGGAGCGTACTCTTCATACCAAGCCGGAAGACCTCTTTGTCGGCACCACCTTCGTAGACGAAGGACCAACCTTGAAGCGTATTCGACCTCGCGCGATGGGTCGCGCATCTCGTATCAACAAGCGTACGAGCCACATCACCGTGGTCGTCAAGCAGCGAGAGGAGGCGTAGGAGCCATATGGGACAGAAAGTCTATCCGATCGGTCTGCGTCTCGGCATCACCGAGAATTGGCGATCCCGGTGGTATGCCGGCAAGGACTATCCGCAGGTCCTGGAAAGTGATCTGAAAGTCCGCGGGTTCCTGACCAAGCGTCTCCGTCGCGCCGCGCTCAGCAAGATCGATATTGAGCGCAAGGGCGACAAGACGGTGGTGGAGTTGTGGACCGCTCGTCCGGGCATCGTCATCGGCAAGAAGGGCGCTGAGGTCGATGTGTTGCGCAAGGAGCTCGAGAAGATCACAGGCGGATCTGTGGCCGTGAACATCGTCGAGGTCAAGCGCCCCGAGCTCGACGCCGCCCTGATCTCTCAGAGCGTGGCGGATCAACTCGAGGGACGCGTCGCGTTCCGCCGAGCAATGCGCAAGGCGGTTGCCTCGGCGACCAAGAGCGGCGCGCTTGGCATCCGGATCCAGTGTTCCGGTCGCCTGGGCGGCGCGGAAATGGGTCGGCGCGAGTGGTATCGCGAGGGCCGTGTGCCTCTGCACACCCTGCGCGCGAAGATCGACTACGGCATGGCCACCGCTCGCACCACCATGGGCGCTATTGGAGTGAAGGTTTGGGTGTACCACGGTGAGGTGCTGCCGGGTCAGGTGGCTCCGAATCCGGCGCTCGAGGGTGCACGCTCCGGTCGCCCGCGTCGCGGTGAAGGGAGATAGCAACGATGCTTTTGCCGAAGCGCGTCAAGCACCGCAAGGTGCAGCGCGGCTCCCGCAAGGGCGCCGCGAAGGGCGGCAGCAAGGTCGCGTTTGGTGAGTTCGGGCTCAAGGCGCTTGAGCCGGCCTGGATTACCAATCGCCAGATCGAAGCCGCTCGTATTGCGATGACCCGCTACATGAAGCGTGGCGGCAAGGTCTGGATCAACATCTTCCCGGACAAGCCCGTGACGCAGAAGCCAGCCGAGACACGCATGGGCTCGGGCAAGGGCAACCCTGAGAAGTGGGTCGCCGTGGTCAAGCCCGGCCGCGTTATGTTCGAAGTGGCTGGCGTGTCCGAAGAAGTTGCGAAGGAAGCAATGCGGCTCGCTGCACACAAGCTGCCGATCAGAACCAAGTTCGTGACCCGTGCCGAATCTGGCGGGGAGGCGTAGATGAAGGCTTCAGAGATCAAAGAGTACGAAGATTCGGACCTGCTGCAGAAGCTCAAGGACACGCGTGCCGAGCTGTTCAATCTCAGGTTTCAACTTGCAACTGGCCAGCTGGACAACACCGGCCGGATCGCAATTGTGAAGAAGGACATCGCGCGCCTGCACACTGAGCTGCGCGCCCGAGAGCTCGCCGCCCAGCGCGACGCGGCTGCGTCATGAGGACAGGTGAGGAGCAGGCATGAGTAGTGAGCGCAACAGCCGCAAGATCCGCCAAGGCGTGGTCGTGTCGACTGGAAGCAACAAGACCGCCGTGGTCAAGGTAGAGGAGCGCAAGAAGCACCCGCTCTATCGCAAGATGATCACGCAGTCGACCAAGTTCCACGCGCACGACGAGAACAACACCGCCGGTGTTGGTGACACAGTCACGATCATGGAGACGCGCCCGCTGTCGAAGCTGAAGCGCTGGCGTCTAGTCGACATCATCGAGAAGGCCAAGTAACGACGCGTCAAGCGGACGGCTGTGCCGCCGCTTGTGCGCCGGGCATGTGCGCTGCGAACCGAAGCGCACCGCTGGAGTTCCGATCGGTATTCGGAGGAAGAGATGATCCAAGCAGAGTCCCGCTTGAAGGTTGCTGACAACTCGGGTGCGCGCAGGGTTCTGTGCATCAAGGTGCTCGGCGGCTCGAAGCGGCGCTACGCATTCGTTGGCGACGTCATCGTCTGCACCGTGAAGGAGGCCATCCCGAACGGAGCGGTCAAGAAGGGTGACGTTGTCAGGGCGGTCGTTGTGCGCTGCACGAAAGAAGTCCGTCGTCCTGACGGCAGCTACATCAAGTTCGATGACAACGCTGCCGTCATCATCGATGCGCAGGGCAACCCACGCGGCACTCGCATCTTCGGGCCGGTCGCCCGCGAACTCCGCGACCGCAAGTACATGAAGATCGTGTCGCTTGCGCCTGAGGTGCTCTAGGGAGGATGGGAAGATGGCGAAACTAGGTATTCGCACCGGCGATCGCGTACGCGTTCTGGCCGGCAAAGACAAGGGCAAAGAAGCCAAGGTCCTCGCGGTCGACCCGGAGAGGCAGCGCGTGGTTGTTGAGCGCGTCAACCTCGTGAAGCGAGCCACACGGGCGACCCAGAAGAACCCAAATGGTGGGCTTCTCGAGATCGAGGGCTCGATTCACATTTCGAACGTGGCGCTTGTGTGTCCAAAGTGCTCACAGCCGACCCGTGTTGGACGCAGGCGCGAAGACGGCACTCGGATCCGAGAGTGCAAGAAGTGTGGCAACGATATTGACTAGAGAATGGCTCCTCGCTGACGTCTGATGAGGAGGCGCAGGGTCGGAAATCCTGCGCTTGAACCCCCAGCTGGAGGAAGACAGAGATGGCACCAAGGCTCAAAGAAAAGTACAGAAGTGAGGTCGTGGCCGCTCTTCAGGAGCAGCTCGGTCTTGCGAACGTGAATGAGGTTCCGCGCCTGGACAAGATCGTCGTGAACATGGGCGTTGGAGCTGCGGTTCAAGACAGTAAGCAGCTCGATGCGGCCGTTGAAGATCTCCGGATCATCACCGGGCAGCAGCCGTCGATCACGCGTGCCAAGAAGTCGATCGCCGGCTTTAAGATTCGCGAGGGTATGCCGATCGGCGCGAAGGTAACGCTGCGCGGCGATCGTATGTGGGAGTTCATGGACCGTCTGCTCGCCACCGCGATTCCACGAGTTCGCGACTTCCGGGGACTGAACCCCAACTCGTTTGATGGCCGCGGCAACTACTCGATGGGCGTGACCGAACAGCTGATCTTCGCAGAGATCGACTACGACAAGGTTGACCGAGTACGCGGCATGGACATCACGTTTGTCACAACTGGAAAGACCAACGAGGCCGCGAAAGCATTGCTTGACGCTTTCGGGTTTCCGTTTAGCAGATAGCGCTGTCTATCGGCGGCTTCGTGCCGTCGTGACAAGGAGGAAGAACGTGGCTAAGAAATCGATGATCGCCAAGGCGAAGCGCCAGCCGAAATTCTCAGTGAGGCAGCACAACCGCTGCAATCGCTGTGGTCGGCCCCGCGCGTTCTATCGGCAGTTCGGCTTGTGCCGCATCTGTCTGCGCGAGCTTGCAAGCCGAGGCGAGCTCCCGGGCGTTCACAAGGCCAGCTGGTAGGCCGAGCGTCTAGGGGAGACCCGACCCGAGAGGCGCGGCGGCCATGGGCCGACGCGAACCGCGGATCGGATCATCTGAAGGACCATAGGAGGATTCAAATGAGCATGACCGACCCAATCGCCGACATGTTGACCCGTATTCGCAATGCGAACTCGGCGTACAAGGCTACGGCCACAATTCCGTCGTCGAAGAAGCTCGTCGAGATCGCACGCATCATGAAGCAAGAAGGCTATATCGCCGACTATGGCGTGGTGCCCGGCGAACCGCAGGCGAATCTCGAGGTTACGCTGAAGTACGGCCCGAAGAAGGAGCGCACCATTTCGGGCATTCGCAGGATCAGCAAGCCCGGCTTGCGCGTGTATGCGAAGAAGGACGAACTGCCGCGCGTTCTTGGCGGTTTGGGTATCGCAGTCATTTCCACATCCCACGGAGTGATGACCGACCGCGCCGCTCGCAAAGAGGGCGTCGGCGGCGAAGTCATCGCCTACATCTGGTAGCCGACCGGACTGAGAAAGGAGCGTTGCGTCGTGTCTCGTATCGGCAAACAACCCATCCCGGTTCCGTCCGGGGTTGACGTCAAGATCGACGGCTCCACCGTCACGGTCAAAGGGCCGAAGGGTGAGCTGTCACAGACTTTCACCGACATCCTCACGATCACGAATGAGGAAGGTTCGGTCGTGGTGACTCGTCCCGACGAGAGTCGGACGGCGCGTTCACTGCATGGCCTGACGCGGACCCTGCTGGCCAACATGGTCACGGGTGTGTCCGAGGGCTTCTCAAAGAATCTTGAGATTGTCGGCGTTGGATATCGCGCCGCCATGAAGGGGTCTGATCTCGAACTGCAACTGGGATTCAGTCATCCCGTTGTGGTGACGGCTGAGCCAGGGATTGCGTTTGAGGTTCCGCAACCGACCAGGATCACTGTGCGTGGTATCGACAAGCAGCGCGTGGGTCAGGTCGCCGCGGATATTCGCAAGTGGCGCAAGCCGGAACCGTACAAGGGCAAGGGCGTGCGCTACGAGGGCGAGCGGGTTCGCCGCAAGCTCGGCAAGGCCGCGAAGTAGGGACATGATGTCCGGTCGGCAAGGCCGGTCAGATCGAGGAGAGCAGTGAGGAATGGATAAGCTGAAGGCCAAGCAGGCGAAACTCGAACGCCGACAGCGCAGGGTGCGCGCGAAGGTGAGCGGCACGGCTACACGTCCGCGACTTCGGGTGACGCGGACGAATACTCACATCTACGCGCAGGTAATCGATGACGTCGCCGGTGCGACTCTTGCGGCTGCGTCGACCGTTGACGCCGATGTCCGCGGCACGCTCAAGAACGGCGCCAACACCGAAGCCGCCAAGGCCGTCGGTGAGGCCATCGGCAAGCGCGCGACTGATATTGGCATCAAAGAAGTCGTTTTCGATCGAGGCGGCCGGATCTATCACGGTCGGGTCAAGGCACTGGCGGACGGTGCGCGCAGCGCCGGACTTGAGTTCTAGGGAGGATCACGCATGGCGCGCAGGGAAGCACCTGTCTCCGAACTTCAGGAGAAAGTCGTATACATCAATCGCGTGTCGAAGGTCGTCAAGGGCGGCCGTAGGTTCGCGCTCACTGCCCTTGTGGTTGTCGGCGACGGCGCTGGCAACGTCGGGGTAGGGATGGGCAAGTCCCAAGAAGTCCCGATTGCCATCAAGAAAGGCATCGAGGACGCGAAGAAGAACATGTTCAAGGTCCCGCTGACCAAAGACGGCACGGTTCCACATGAAGCGATCGGTGTGTTCGGGGCCGGCCGGGTCTTGATCAAGCCGGCGGCACCTGGTACGGGGATCATCGCCGGCGGCCCTGTTCGCGCGCTGCTCGATCTCGCAGGCGTACGTGATGTGCTGAGCAAGTCGCTCGGCAGTGACAACGCGCTGAACATGGTGAAGGCGGCCGCTCAAGGGCTGCAGTCCCTATCGAGCCCGCAGGACGTGTCTCGGCGCCGCGGTCTGTCAGTCGGTGCTATCTACGGCTGGGAGGAGTAGTCCATGGCCAGGAAAGCGGCCGACAAGAAGGTCAAGATCACTCAGATCAAGAGCGTGATTGGAACACCTCAGGTCCAGAAGCGTACCGTGCGCGCGCTTGGGCTCAAGCGCATCGGCGACTCCGTCGAGCAGGTCGATTCTCCCGTCATGCGCGGGATGGTGTTCAAGGTGAAGCACCTCGTGAAGGTTGAGGAGCTGTAGGCGACGAGCATGCTGTCGCGAGTCCGATGCTGCTGGGCTCGGGCGTCTGCTACGATGCCAGTCTGTGACAGTCAGCCGGCGGCGAGCGGCCGGCGCGCGGTGCCAGAGCGGCGCCGCGAAGCGATGTGAGAGGGAGCACTGCGAACATGCACATCAACGACTTGGTCCCGGCACCGGGATCGCGCAAGAAGCGCAAGCGTGTTGGTCGTGGCAACGGAAGTGGGCACGGATCCACGTCCGGGCGCGGCGACAAAGGCCAAGGCTCTCGTGCTGGCGGCACCAAGGGCGCCGGGTTTGAGGGTGGTCAGACGCCGCTGGCGATGCGTCTCCCCAAGCTCCCTGGATTCAAGAACCGCAACCGCGTGGACTTTGCCGTTGTGAATGTCTCGCGCTTGGACATGGTGTTTGCGGATGGAGACGTGGTTGACTCGGAGGCACTTGTCGCGAAAGGCATCATCAAGGCGGCGACGGAACCCGTGAAGGTTCTCGGCGACGGCGAGCTAGGCAAGAAGCTGACCGTGCGGGTTGACAAGGTCTCCGGCCCTGCGAAGCAGAAGATCGAGGCTGCGGGAGGGACGGTCGAGACGTCGTGCTGACCGCGATTGCCAACGCCTTCCGAGTACCGGAACTAAGGCGCAGGGTCCTCTTCATGCTTGCGATGATCGCGCTGTATCGTTTTGGCGCGTTCGTCACTGTTCCGGGCATCGACCCCGCCAAGGTCCTCAACATGATCAACTCGAACTCAGCGCTTGGTCTGCTGGGTTTGTTCTCGGGCGGGGCGCTCGAGAAGCTTGCCGTGTTTTCGCTGGGCATTCTGCCCTACATCACGGCATCCATCGTCATGCAGCTGTTGCAGGGTGTGATTCCGAAGGTGGACCAGTGGGCCAAGGAGGGGGAGAGCGGCCAGCGCAAGATCACGCAGATCACGCGCTACATGACTCTCGGCATTGGTCTTCTGCAATCCATTGGCTACCTCGCGATGTTCCGCACCGCGATGTCGACGACCTCGGTGATTCCCCCGCTTGTGACCGAGCTGATCATCGTGGTGACCCTCGTTGCGGGAACTGCATTCATCATGTGGATGGCCGAGCTCATCACTCAGCACGGGATTGGCAACGGCATGTCGCTGCTGATCTTCGTGAGCATCATCGCTCGATTCCCACAAACGCTCGTCCAGTCGTTCACATTCGGCAATGGCATCTTCACGGCCGCCATGATGGTGATTGTGCTCGTTGTCGTGGCCGCGATCGTCACGATGGAGCGCGCGCAGCGGCGTATCCCCGTTCAGTACGCCAAGCGCGTAGTGGGTCGCCGAGTGTATGGCGGGTCCGGAACGTATATCCCGCTCAAGATCAACGGCGCCAACGTCGTGCCGATCATCTTCGCGTCAGCATTGCTGTTCTTCCCAGAGCAGCTGGCGTCTGTCAGCGGCAACACGCAGCTGATTCAGATCACCGCATTTCTGCAAAGAGGGCCGGTCAGCTGGGCAGCCGAGTTCGCGCTGATCGTGTTCTTCACGTACTTCTACACAGCCCTGATCTTCAACCCAATTGACCTCTCGGACAACCTGCGCAAGAACGGCGGGTTCATCCCGGGCGTTCGTCCAGGGACTGCCACAACTCGCTACATCGAGAATGTGCTCAATCGAATCACTCTTCCGGGTGCGGTGTTCCTCGGTGTCATCGCCATTGTCCCGGCGATGTTGTTCTACACCACCAGCAACCCGCTCGTGCAGAGTTTCGGCGGTACGTCGATCTTGATCATGGTCGGCGTCGCTCTCGAAACGATGACGCAGCTGGAAAGCCAGTTGAAGATGCGTCACTACGAGGGCTTCTTCAAGTAGGCCGCGAGGGCACAAGAGGGAGGACATCGCATGAACATCGTCTTGCTTGGAGCCCCCGGCGCGGGCAAGGGAACGCAGGCACAGAAGTTGATCGATGCCTACGAAATCCCCCAGATCTCGACCGGCGACATCCTTCGAGCCGCGGTGGCCGCTGGGACCCCGCTCGGCTTGGAGGCCAAGCGATACATGGACGCTGGGGAACTCGTTCCCGATGAGGTCGTCATCGGCCTGGTGAAGTCCCGACTTGCCGAGCCGGACACAGCCAACGGCTTCATTCTGGATGGCTTCCCTCGCACCACCGCCCAGGCAGAGGCGCTCGACAGTGAGCTTGTGACGATGGGCAAAGCGATCGACTCGGCAATTGCGATCTCGATCGATCCCGAAGTCATCGTCAAGCGACTGACGTCCCGTCGCGTTTGTCGCAGTTGCGGGGCGATCACGAATGCGTCCGCTGAGTCGTGCGCGAAGTGCGGCGGGGAGCTGTACCAGCGTGACGACGACAACGAGAGCACCGTTCGCAATCGTCTCGACGTCTATGAGCGCTCGACGGCGCCGCTGATCGACTACTACCGCAACAGGGGGCTGCTCCACGAGGTTGACGGCGATAGACCTGTTGAAACCGTCTTCGCCGAGGTTCAAGGCGTGCTAGGGAGCTAGCTCTTCGTGATTGTTCGCAAGTCAGCAGCTGAAATCGAGATCATGCGTGAAGCCGGGCGCGTGAGCGCCCTGGCGCTGCGACTCGTTGGGGAAGCGGTTGCGCCTGGGGTGACGACGGCCGAACTCGATGAGATCGCTGAGACAGCCATCCGTGAGAACGATGGCGTTCCGGCGTTCAAGGGCTATCGCGGCTTTCCCAAGACGCTGTGTACGTCTATCAACGAGCAGGTTGTGCACGGCATTCCCTCCGAGCTAGTAAGACTGCGGGAGGGAGACATCATATCGGTGGACGTCGGAGCCGTCGTCGATGGCTACTTCGGCGACAACGCGCGGACGTTTCCTGTGGGAACGGTGAGCGAGCAAGCTGCGCGGCTGTTGTCGGTGACGAGGCAGTCACTGGAAGCCGGCATCGCACAGGCGCGCTCGGGGCACCACTTGTCCGATATCGGAGCTGCGGTTCAGGGTGTTGCGGAGGGCGCGGGTTTCTCCGTGGTACGGGAGTACGTCGGCCACGGCATTGGCCGACAGATGCATGAGGATCCAAACGTGCCCAACTACGGCACGCCCGGCAAGGGTCCGCGTCTGGACGTGGGCATGGTGCTCGCGATTGAGCCGATGGTGAACGCGGGCGCTGCGACCGTCGAGGCGCTACCGGATGGCTGGACCGTCGTCACTCATGACGGGAAGCTGTCAGCCCATTTCGAACATACGGTGGCAATCACCGCAGACGGCCCGGTTGTCCTGACCGTCGAAGAGTGAGCAAGAACTTCCAGATCTGCTGTGGACGTCAACCGGACAACTAGGATAAGATACTCGCTTGCGGGTTCAGCCCTTGTGAGGAGCAGTATTTCGTGACAAAGCGCGAAGACGCCATTGAGCTTGAAGGAACGGTGGTTGAGCCGCTCCCCAATGCGATGTTTCGCGTGGAGCTCGAAAACGGGCACAAGGTGCTTGCGCACATCTCGGGAAAGATGCGTATGCACTACATCCGTATCCTTCCTGGAGACAAAGTGGTCGTTGAGCTCTCGCCCTACGACCTGACTCGCGGCCGGATCACATATCGGTACAAATAGGCGGGTCATCTGCTTCTTGAGCAGTGGATACTCCCGGTGGCGTGTGCCTCCGGATGGCAACGACAAATGGCGCCTGCGGCTGGGCGTAGAGATAGATTCGAACATGCACTGAAAGGAAGAACGATGAAGGTACGTCCTTCAGTCAAGAGAATGTGTGACAAATGCAAGATCGTCCGGCGCCATGGCCGAGTACTCGTGATCTGCGAGAACCCGCGCCACAAGCAGCGCCAGGGCTAGCAGGAGGGAGCAACCGTTGGCCCGCATCGCAGGTGTGGATCTTCCGCGCGAGAAGCGCGTTGAGATTGGTTTGACTTACATATACGGAATTGGTCTCACGACTAGCCAGGCTATCGTTCGCGAGACTGGCATCAACACGGAGACGCGCGTCAGGGATCTCACCGAAGAAGAGGTCGTGCGTCTTCGGGAGTACATAGACCGCAATCTCAAGGTGGAGGGTGACCTTCGCCGCGAGGTGTCGCAGAACATCAAGCGCCTCATGGAGATCGGCTGCTATCGAGGCCTTCGTCACCGCAGAGGCCTTCCGGTCCGCGGTCAGCGCACGCATACGAACGCGCGCACCCGCAAGGGTCCGCGACGCCAGATCGGCGCGAAGAAGAAGGGCAAGTAGTCAATGGCAGCCAAGAAAAAAGCTGTTCGCACCCGGCTGAAGCGTTCGGAGCGCAAGAACATCGCAGTCGGTCAGGCGCACATAAAGAGTACATTCAACAACACCATCGTCACGATCACGGACCCCTCGGGCAACGTGATTTCTTGGCAGTCCGCCGGCACCGTGGGCTTCAAGGGCTCACGCAAGTCGACACCGTTCGCTGCGCAGATGGCGGCGGAGGCGGCTGCGAAGATGGCGCAAGAGCACGGGCTTCGCAAGGTGACAGTGTTCGTCAAAGGTCCGGGATCGGGCCGCGAGACCGCAATCCGCTCCCTCCAGGCTGCTGGCCTGGAGATATCGAGCATTCAGGATTGCACACCGGTCCCGCACAACGGCTGTCGTCCGCGCAAGCGTCGTCGCGTGTAACTCGGGAGGATCGCAACTTATGGCTCGATACACCGGGGCGGACTGTCGTCTGTGCCGCCGTGAAGGCATCAAACTGTTCTTGAAAGGCGACCGCTGCTACTCAGACAAGTGCGCGGTTGAGAAGCGTCCCTACCCGCCGGGTCAGGCGGGGAAGAAGCGTCCTCGGGACTCTGAGTACCGACTGCAGCTTCGTGAGAAGCAGCGCACGAAGCGCATGTACGGTCTGCTTGAGAAGCAATTCCGCGGCTACTACACGGTCGCGTCCGCGCAAAAAGGAATCACTGGCGAGAACTTGCTTCGGCTCTTGGAGAGTCGCCTGGACAACGTGGTCTACCGTCTGGGCTTTGCAAAATCGCGCGACGAGGCGCGCCAGGTGGTCCGTCATGGGCACATCACGGTGAACGGCCGTCGCGTGGACATTCCGTCGTTTAGGGTTCGTCCGACTGAAGTGGTCGCAGTCGCCGACAAGTCCAAGGACTTGCTGGTGATCAAGACGGCGCTCATAGCGTCCGAGAAGATCGAGGTTCCAGGATGGCTCGAGGTCGATATCGAGAAACTGCAGGGCAAAGTTCTGTCGCTGCCATCGCGCGATCAGATCGACGCGCCGGTTCGCGAGCAGCTGATCGTCGAGCTGTACTCGAAGTAGTGCGGGAAGCCAAGGAGGCTATTTGATGACTGAGTTCATGAGGCCCCAGGTTACCGTCGATCGCGTCGACGATCGGGTAGCTCGGTACGTCGTCGAGCCGCTCGAGCGTGGCTTCGGATACACGCTCGGCAACTGCATGCGACGCGTGCTGCTCTCTTCCCTCGAAGGCGCTGCTGCGACTTCGATACGGATTGAGGGTCAGCAGCACGAGTTCGCATCTATCGATGGCGTTCGCGAGGATGTCACCGATATCGTGCTCAACGTGAAAGGGCTTGTGTTCCGTGAGACTGGCATCGGTGCTGGGGACGCTGTCGCAACGCTGTCTGTTTCCGGACCGGCGATTGTGACGGGTGCCGACCTCAAAGTCCCGTCGGAGTTTGAGCTGGTCAACCCGGAGCACGTTGTTGCCACCCTGAACAAGGGGGCCAAGATCGAGATGGGCGTTCGCGTCGGCGTTGGCCGCGGGTACGTCTCGGCGGATCGCAACAAGCGACCGGAAGACCCAATCGGCGTCATCACCGTGGACTCGCTGTTCAGCCCGGTGTCGCGCTGCACGTATGTGGTCGAGAACACTCGTGTTGGTCAGCGCACGGACTATGACAAGCTGACGCTTGAGATCGAGACGAACGGTTCCCTCGATCCGAGCGATGCGGTTGCTCGGGCCGGCAGGATTATCGACGAGCACATGATGCTCTTCGTGGAGCAGGCGAGCACGCCTATCGAAGGCGACGGTATTTTTGCCGCGGCCGTGGATGAGGGCGAGAGCGTCTTGGATACGCCGATCGAGGAGCTCGATCTGTCGGTCCGCTCGTACAACTGCCTGAAGCGCCAAGGGGTCAACACGATTGGCCAGCTCAACGAGTGCTCCGAAAACGACTTGCTCAACATAAGGAACTTCGGCGCCAAGTCGATTGAAGAAGTCAAGGACAAGCTCCAGCAAATGGGCTTGGGCCTGAAGCAGTAGGAGAGCGCAGATGAGACACAAGCTTAAGGGCCGCAAGCTCGGCAGCGATGCGAGCCACACGAAGGCCATGCTCAAGAGCCTGGCGGTGGCGCTGTTCACCAGCGAGCGCATCAAGACGACCGAGACACGCGCGAAAGAAGTGCGCCCGCTCGTTGACAAGGTAATCACGTGGGCGAAGCGCGGTGACGTGCATTCTCGTCGCCTCGCCATAGCCGCCCTCGGCGACAAAGAACTTGTTGCCAGGGTCTTCGACGAGTACGACCGGTATGAGGACCGTCCCGGCGGATACACCCGTATCTTGAAGTTGGGTCCGCGCAAAGGGGACGCTGCTCCGATGGTCATCATGGAGCTCGTCGACTAGCGTCCGAACGCGCGCACGGCTACCAGCGGTACCATGTGAGGGCCTCCGAGGGGGCCCTCTTCATGTCTTCGTGTGCCGGAGGCACATCTGCCGAGGAAGAGACCTGGCTACAGCGTGATCCGCTTCAGCGACATCTGCTACACGTATCGCGCCGGTGACATGACGACTCGCGCGCTTGCTGGCGTGTCGTTGGCTGTGCGCGAGGGTGAGCATGTGGCGGTCCTCGGCGCGAACGGGTCGGGCAAGTCCACCCTGGTGAGACTGGTGAACGGGCTGCTCCTCCCTGAGTCGGGCAGCGTGGACGTCGACGGGATCGACTCGCTCGATGAGGCGCGATCGCTTGAACTCAGGCAACGCGTCGGTGTGGTCTTCCAGCATCCCGACGACCAGATCGTTGCAACTTCTGTCGAAGATGATGTGGCATTCGGCCCCGAGAACCTGGGCTTGCCGAGGGAAGAGGTGCGCGCGCGAGTCGACGAGGCCATCTCGGCAGTTGGGTTGTCCGGTCTTGAGCGCCGAGAACCGCATCGGCTCTCTGGCGGGCAGAAGCAGCGTCTTGCCATAGCCGGAGCACTTGCGATGCGCCCCGCGTACCTCGTGCTCGACGAACCAGCATCGATGCTCGATCCAACCGGAAGGGCCGAGGTGCTCGCTATCATCGAGCAGCTGCGAGCGAGCGGCACCGGAGTCCTCCACGTGACCCACGATCTCGCCGATGTTCTGCGAGCGGACCGAGCAGCGGTCTTGAACCACGGGGAACTCGTATTCGAGGGAACGGTCAACCGCCTCGTGCGTGAGCCAGAGCTGCTCGAGGAGTGCGGATTGGAGTTGCCTGCGCTCTCGAGGCTTGTGACGGCGCTTCAAGCGCACGGCGTGCGGTTTCAAGGCGAACCTGCCGATGCCGAGGAACTCGTGGAGGCGCTGTGGCGCTGACGCTGGATGGAGTGGGATTCGCCTACGCCGTGCCTGCAGGAGAACCGATCGAGGCCCTGCGAGACGTCTCGCTATGTGTGGAGCCGGGCGAGCTGGTGCTCGTGCTCGGCGCGACAGGCTCGGGCAAGTCGACGCTGCTCCAAATCGCGGCCGGGTTGCTCGGCGCGTCATCGGGCGCAGCGGGTCTGGACGGCGAGCCGCTTTCTCGCGCTTCGGCGAGGGGCGTTGTCGGCATGGTATTCCAGGATCCGGAGTCGCAGCTGTTCGCCGACAACGTCCTCGACGACGTTGCGTTCGGGCCGGTTAACCTCGGCATCGCGCGAGAGGACGCGCTTCGACGCGCGCGGGCGACTCTCGAGCGCGTGGGGCTTCCCGCCGCCGAGTTCGCGTCACGTTCGCCGTTCGCACTCTCCGGCGGGGAGGCTCGGCGGGCGGCGATCGCGGGCGTGCTTGCGATGTCGCCGCGCTACCTGCTGCTCGACGAGCCGACGGCAGGCCTCGATGCACGGGGACGTGCCGCAGTGGCCGACATAGTGAGAGCCGAGCGCGCGCGATGCGGCGTGGTGGTGGTGAGTCACTCGGCGGATGAGTTTCTCGGCGAGGCGGATCGCGTGCTTGTGCTGCATGGCGGCCGAGCCGCATTTGAGGGCGACGCCTCTGCGCTCGTTGCCCGACCCGATGCGTTCGACGACGCGGGGCTTGCGGCTCCTGAGGTGTTGCGCGCACAGCAGCTAGCTGTCATGCGAGGCGCTGGTTCGTCGGATTTCAGCCTCGATCCTGAGCAGGCGGCGCGCCTGCTTCTGGGCGCGCGGCCAGGCGAGCGCAGTCGGGAGCGAGACTGATGGCGATTCCGGTTCCCATGGGCCAATTCGTACCGGGCGACTCGGCGGTACATCGCGCGGATCCACGCGTGAAGCTCGCCTTGGCGTTCGCCTACACGATTCTGTTGTTCACGGCCCGTGGCTGGCAGGGCTTGCTCGCGGCTGCAGTCCTCGTGGTCGTTCTGATGGCGGTGTCGTCGGTGCCATGGCGCCTGGCGGCTCGAGGGTTGGTGCCGATCTTATGGTTGCTCGCGTTCACGCTCGTGGTGAACTCGCTCGTGTGGGGAAGCGGACCGGCGATCGTTCGGCTCGGCGTGCTGGGTGTGTCGGGCCCAGGGCTGGTTCGAGGAGTGTTCTTCGTCGCGCGGATCACGCTGCTCATCCTCGGCACGTCGCTGGTCACCATCACGACATCTCCAGTCGCGCTCACCGATGCGTTGTCGCAGCTCATGCGACCGTTGCGAGTCCTGCGAGTTCCCGTCGACGATATCGCCACGATGTTCTCGATCGCCCTGCGCTTCATCCCGACGACCGCCGAGGAGGCCGACAAGATCGTCATCGCGCAGACCGCACGCGGCGCGCGCTTCGATGAGGGCGGACCCATTCGGCGTGCCCGGGCGTGGATACCGGTACTCGTGCCGCTGTTCGTGAACCTGTTCAGGCGCGCCGACAATCTCGCGGTGGCGATGGAATCGCGCTGCTACACGGGGGTCGCGCGGACTCGGCTGCACGAGCGCACGATGGGCGCTGGGGACTGGATCGCGCTGGTGGGCGGCGTGACGGTGATCGCCGTGGCGGCGATACTGCTGTCGTGAGTGATTCCGGCAAACATCACCTCGACGCCGAGGTCGCAGGGGCCGCAGGCGCTGACGACGCGGTTGACAGCGCCGTCGACGGCCGCCCTGCCGCTGGCGCCCACGCCGAGGCGGGCGGCTCGCGGAGCCAGGGCGCGGGCACGCTTGCGCTCACGGTGAGCTACGACGGCGCGCCGTTCGCCGGGTTTGCTCGACAGCCGGGGCTGCTCACCGTGCAAGGCAGCCTCGAAGACGCCCTGTCGATCGCTCTTCGCCGCGAGGTCCGGACGGTCGGCGCCGGACGTACGGACGCGGGCGTGCACGCGCTCGGGCAGGTCGTGAGCTTTCCGGCCGAGGAAGACGAGCCTGAGGCGGCCGCCCTGCTGCGCTCGCTGAATGCGCTGGTTGCGGATGGCATCGTCGTCCGTGAGGTGCGGCGCGCCCGCGAGGGGTTCTCGGCGAGGTTCGACGCGATCTCGCGCGAGTATCGCTATCGGATCGTGTCTGGACCGGTGCCGCCGCTCTTTCTGAAGCCGGTTGCGTGGTGGGTGAAGAGCGCGCTTGACGTCGGCGCGATGCGTGCGGCGGCCGAGCATCTCCTCGGCGAGCACGACTTCACGTCGTTTTGCGTCGCCGAGTCGGCCCGCGGCAAGCCGACCGTGCGACGCGTGGACACGATCGAGCTTGCCGCCGAGGAGCATCTCGGCGAGAAGTGCCTGGTGGTGCGGGTTGAGGGCAATGCGTTTCTGCACTCCATGGTGCGCGTGATCGTCGGGACGCTTGCCGAGGTGGGGGCCGGGCGTCGCGAGCCAGCGTGGGTCGCCGAGGCGCTGGCCGCCGAGAGTCGCGATGCGGCCGGGCCGACCGCGCCGCCGCACGGGCTCACGCTGTGGTCGGTCACGTACCCGGATGACGTGTGGATCGCGCGCTAGGCCGCCGCCGAGAACCGCCGAAGCCGTGTCCGCGAGTGGCCGCGATCCGCGCGTTGGTGCACGCGCCGCACTCCGACGGCCGCACTGCGGCGGCCCCGCCGCGACGGGCGCGCCGCGACGGGCGCGCCGTGGGTTTCTCGGCAGGGGGCTGGGGACACACCCGGTAGCGTGTGTTCCGTTGACGG